>NZ_JBWLUW010000013.1:0-161969 GCF_057784245.1 Mesorhizobium sp. CNPSo 4671
GGCCATGGATCTCGATCGTGTCGCCGTCGATGACAGATGCGACCCCAGCAATTGCTACCGGTCGCGACGTTACCAAGTTCTGCAGATTGATTTCCGGCAGCGCCCCGCTGTTGTGCATGACAAACTGCGTCACCAGCGCGGAAGTCGCAGCCACCGTCACGAAGACCAGCCGCATCGGCACGCTGGCCCAGCGTCGTGCGAGCGGGCGTCCTGCGCCATTACGTTTGCGCCACGGCCCCGACCGATCATCGTAGCGGGATTTGTCCAAGCCCCTTCTCCCCGGCGCAAGAATGCGCCCAAAACAAACGGAAAGTCCAGAATCCTATCGCGACCGCGTCAACGGCTCGCTTGTTCTGAAATCGCACGGACATTGCCGCCCCATAACCTGTCATGAAACGGCTTCTATTCGCCAATTTGGCCTGCTTTAGCCGTCGCTCGAACAAACGCTCCGCAGGACCGTTACCTTCATTCGGGAACTAACTCTGGCCCGACCGAAACAATTTATTGCGCAAGCATGATGCTGACTGACGCTACGATGGTGACGGCTTCGCCCCTCCTCGACGAAGAGGCCAGAAAGGAGGCCGTCTCTGTGAGGTATATGGGCGTCAGGCTATGCACCAAGAGGTCGGCGGGCACTTGTCAGGCGATAGGTTAGGTGGAGTTGACAGCGAAGATTGTCAGGAGCACGACGAAATTCTCGGCGAACCGTTGAGACGTTCGACAATTCACCCGGCCGCCACTTTGTCGTCGACCAGCATGGTGATGACATCGCGCATGCGACCTTAACTAATGCGCTGGGCCAAAAAAGTTCCCGCCATGTTCTGTCACGATCCCTGTTCCTCTATGCCACCGTCGCCGCCGTTCTGGCTTTGATCTTTTGTCTGTCGGGAGGTCAGGACGGCGGCGGGCACACAAGCGACTTGCCGGATCCGGCAAAAGCGGCCGGGCTGCAGCGACCAAGACTTCGGCTTGTGCCGAGGGCAGCGATGATTACTGCTTCCATGCTTGGCATCTTGGGCGGTGAGCGACATTGCCTGTGTCGGCTGGATGCTGGCGGCCATTGAGGAGCGAGTGGACGAACGACACCTCTCCACCTGGCGCCAGCTCCGCAAGTCGTCAACAAGACGCTCACAGCGCTTCCCTTGTCCAAGCTGGCAGTGCATTGACGGGCAAACGCGATCGGAAGCGCACCACTTCAAGGGACATCGCCTTCGCCCCGATCGATGTATGAACGCAAATTCATCATATGCGACAGGGAAGACGCGAGCCCCAGCGCGCCATGGTCAAAACGCTGGCGCAAGCGCTCCCGTTCACGCTCAGAATCGTCGGTAGCAGGCGTCCTACTCCTGCGTTCCAGCATAGCTGCATTGCACAAATAGTGTTTGCGTATCGCACAACTTTTAGCCAATAAGCCTATAGCTGATGCACGCGATGGTCTCCTCCCATTCCATCGTATCAGCTGTTCCCCTCTGAAGGTTTTGACCTTCACACCTAAAGGGCCTCGGTTTTCCGATGGCCCTATTTTTTGGGGGATCCGAACGTCATTGAATGGCAGGCCGCCCGATCGCCTGGTTCATAAGGCTTTGGGTGTCATTTCGCCCTGGCGGAACCGATCCCTTCGGACAAAAGCCTTACCTTTGCCAATCTTCTACGGGCAAGCGTTCGCGCTAGAAGTTCAAAGCCGCGCCCGTAACATTCAACAATGAAAGCCAGCGTCATCAGATCGAGCAGAAAGTCGTCGATCGCATGTGTGAGCGCATCAGACCTTTGTTGGAATTGCAGCAGCAAGGCGCGCGCTTCTTCGATCGCGGCTCGACAATCGTCTGCGTCTATCAGTGAATCGATTCTGTCCAAGATCTGCAAGCGTCCCCACTCTCCCCCAAGCTACACGCACGCATCGAACGCCGCTGATGAGTGAGTTTTCAACGAAAGAACATAGTCGCGTCTCGCGAAAAGCCATCGCTCGGCAAAGCGCATGTTGATGAAGCATGCCGCGTCAAACGACAAGCAAGAATCCGGGCGCCAGCCAAATTGGGCTATCCTCAATCGCAGCGACGCAGCCGCCGGTCGACAATCAACGCCATTCGGAGCGGCTAGAAACGGGCGAAGTGACCTGAGCTGAAGCCTGGCTAGCAGGATGCTGGCCGTTTCGCGGTGGTCGACCCTGGCTTGCTCGCTCAGCGCAGACGCATTCCAGGCAGCCAATGCCGCGACCAAAAGGGCGGTGTCCCTACTTACCGATGCATCCAAGTTGTCCGTTCTTCCCCATCACGATTACTGCTGTGCCGGTCACGCCATATCCAATCGCAGCCATCCGCTGAACGCAGTTGTCGCCGTCGACGCGAACATCAAACAGAACAGAACCGCCAGTTTTTTCCGCGGCGTCAGCCACACGATCGCCGAATGGTCGATTGAGGCCCTCGATATTGCCGAGTGACTGCTCAAACAAGGCCAGTTCAACATGCTCCGCCACCATGGCGGCGAGAGTGAGCGCAGGCTCGCGCAATCGGCAAGACGCCAGCTCTGATTATCCACATACCAGCCCAACTCTCCCGCCTTTTCATGGGCACGCCTCGGCGCGAAGGCATCGTCTTGCTTGCGACTGAGAACAAGAACTGCTCGACATGCCCTCGCATCAAGGCCCGCGACAATCCCGTCGCCACCGTATCTTGCCGGACTGTTTCGACGCATTGGCGTAGGCGATTGAACAATTGGCGGCTGCGACCGCATGCATGCGGCTCCAGGATGACAATTAGACTTTGCTAATATATTCTATGAAGTATGCGGGGGGATGTCATGAGACGGCCACGATGACGTATCGCGCTGGCGTGGATTGTCTTGGCTGGCAATGCGGATGCTCACGATTGGTACACCGGCAAGACTGATCCGGTTCTGCAATATGATTGCTGCGGCAACAAAGATTGCCATCCGATAGACTCGCGCGATGTCAGAGAGACGAAAGACGGCTATTTCGTCAGGCTGCCTCGCCCTTCCTATCTGAATGAGCCACAAGAGCCAGAGTGGTTTATCCCCAGGGAGCGCGTCCAAGCCTCACCCGATGATCGCTACCATCTCTGTGAGCGATTGATGACCTTCTATCGAACGATCATTCCGCATACGAAGTTTGAGGCCTACCAGAGGTTCAGATAGACGTGTTTCTTCGCGCCCAAGGGCACGAGTTCAATCGAGCATGGCCGGTAGAGCTTCTTCACCCGATCCCAGTCCCGCTCCACCGGATGAATGCGCATTAGCGGAAGTTAAATTTCGACTGTTTCGGCTTGCCGCAAATTAGGGTCTCGGTGGCATAACTCGGGCAGGACTTTCGGGGTGGTCAGGAAGACTGATGCGCGGGCGGGGATGGATCAAGGCGTTGCGTCAGGACGATGCCCGACAGGTGCGTGCGCACATTGCCGAACTTGAGCGAAACCTCATTGAGACCACACCACAGGGGCGCCATCGACGTTTCGACGCCGGGAATGACCTTGGCATTGCGAAATCCCGCCTGGAGCGGCTCGAGGAATGTATCGCCGCAATACCGGAGAAATGCGGGCGCTAGTGGAAGCTCGCCACTCGAAAGCTGCCGCGAGGTCCAGCCGGACCGTGCGTCGGTGCTGCCGTCACAAGGCCGGGCAGGCCGAAGCCGCAGCAAGGATTCCGGCAGCCCAGCAGACGACAGCGCTGAGTCAGCCTCAACCCGTGTTTGATTTCATTCTCGGGTCAAGTTCCCGCGGGATGCCGATCCGATCGCAAAAGAGAAACAGTCATTCGTGGAAGACGGCGGATTCACCGTGCCGTTTTGCGGGGATTTGGCGACGAAATAGGCGTTCCGTCCTTGCGCTGGGGATAACACTCTTGTTCGCTCTTTGTTCTTTTACAAAAGAGAGCGGTAATATATAGTCTGAGACTACATCAGCCCTCAGTGAGTCAGCGCGCCAAATGACTGTCCAGCCAAGGATTCTCAATGAACCGACAATCAGCTGCCCAAGCTGCAAAACGGAGATCAAGCTCAACGAGTCGCTTGCGGCGCCGCTGATTGCCGCCACCCGCGAGGACTATGAACGGCGCTTGGCGCAGAGCAACGCGTCAATGGCGGCTCGGGAGGAAGAGCTTAAACGCGAGCAGGCCGCGCTCGACGCCGCCAAAGAGGACATAGGCAATCAGGTCGCTGAGCAAATCAAGCTTGAGCGTGCCGCAATCGCGGTCGAGGAAGCCCGCAAGGCAAAATTGCTGCTTTCGGTAGACCTCGAGCACAGGGATAACAAGCTTGCCGAGTTGGAAGCGACGTTGAAGGCGCGCGACGAAAAGCTCGCCGAGGCCCAGCAGCAACAGGCCGAATTCCTTAAACAGCAGCGTGCGCTTGACGATGAAAAGCGGGAGATGGCGCTGACCATCGAAAGGAAGATCCAGGAAGGATTGGACGCCGTTCGCGTAAAGGCGAGGTCCGAAGCCGAAGACGGACTCAAGATGAAGGTTGCCGAAAAAGAAGAACAGATCGCCGGCATGCAGCGCCAGATCGAGGAGTTGAAGCGCCGTGCGGAACAGGGTTCTCAGCAGCTGCAGGGCGAGGTCCTCGAGCTTGAGCTCGAGGCCCTCATTGCGAGCCGGTTCCCGGTGGACATCATCGAGCCGGTCGCCAAGGGCGAGTTCGGCGGAGATGTCCTGCACCGCGTGGTCGGACCGGCCGGCCAGCCATGCGGCGCCATTTTGTGGGAATCGAAACGCACCAAGAACTGGAGCCAAGGTTGGCTTGGGAAGCTCAGGGGAGATCAACGAGCCGCGAAAGCGGATATCGCGCTAATGATCTCGGAAGCGTTGCCTCCCGGCGTGGAAACCTTCGATCTTATGGACGGCGTCTATGTCGCCCATCCCAAATGCGCGATCCCGATCGCCATCATGCTTCGGCAATCCCTGATCGAGCTGGCCAACTCCCGCCTCGCCCAGGACGGCCAGGCCACCAAAATGGAACAGGTCTATGGCTATCTGACCGGTCCGCGGTTCCGCCATCGCGTCGAAGCGATCGTGGAGAAATTCTCCGATATGCAGGCGGACCTCGCCAGGGAACGCAAGGCCACGACACGCCTTTGGGCCAAGCGGGAGGCTCAAATCCAAGGCGTGATCGAGTCGACCGTCGGGATGTACGGCGACTTGCAAGGTATCGCCGGAAAGGTGATGCAGGAGATTGAGGCCTTGGATGTGCTGGCGATTGAAGCCTCTTCGCATGAAACTGAATAGGAGGCCTTCAGGTCGCCCTAGGCGATCAGGACTCCTCACAACGACTTAGCCCAACTGAGACGCGACCAGAAGACGGCACTAGCCGAGCCCCTACTCCGCAGCCATCGCTTCGTCAGGCTTTCTCGTTCGGCATGCGGGCTTGGTTTGGGAACGGCCGAAGGCCCCGCCTTGCGGCGGAGCCCTCGTCGAGGCGATCAGTCCCGGTTGGGACGAGACCAGATCAGCTGCAGGCCTTCCTCGCCTTCCACCTCGATCAGGGTGGCGTAGATGGGAGCGGGGAAGCTCGGGTCGTCCAGCTTGACCGAGAGATAGTCGCGGCCCTCGTTGGAGACCTTCTGCCAGGCGGCTCCGAGATCGACGCTACCCGAGTAGACGCGGAAGTGGGGGCCTTTGTCGGAAGGGTTCTCGACGCGGATCAGCTTGGCTTTGACGTTGAGGTTGAGGGTTTTGATGGCTCCGGAAAAACCGTTGCCGTTTGAGGTGAATGTGCCGATGGTAGCCATTTGTCGTCTCCTTGAGTTTCTCGGGCCGCGACCACCGCGACCTCGATGGCGGTCGATGGACCGGAGGCGATCGGCCCGCACCCACCGGGGTCTCCATTGCGCGTGCGCAATGGGGTGGTCCTTAGGGCCGCAACGACAGTGAAGGGCAGCCAGGGCGAGGCTTTCTTGTTCCGCGCGGAATGACGGCGCAGCCGTCAGGGGAAGAAAGTCGCGACCGGCTGTTGCGGGTTTAAGAACGAGGCGCAGCGAAGCGAAGACGGCCTTCGGTCAGACCAGCCCCATCGAGGACGCAGATGGTGCGCCTTTCCATGAAACCGCCGGTCAGACGACAGGCGAATCCACCGGCATGATCACCGTAACCGCAGCCAAGGTGAGGCGCCATCAAACCTGACGCTCCCGACAGGCGCCATTGCATAACGAAAGAGCCGGAAAGGGAGGCAACCCGCCTTACTTCGGTCAGTGACACTGGCCGACTTGCGAAACTCCGGGGTCCGGCGTCTGCGCCTTCAAGATAGATGGCCGCCAAGGTCATGGAAATGCCCATCTCGGGCTGGACGTCGGAACGGGTCGGCTAATCTGTATCGGCACGCCGGGCTACTACCCAAACTGATTGGTGCCAAGGCGAGGACACGAAGGCGGATGGGGGATGGCTCCGCACCACCCCCCCCGACATCGATCGGAGAATGCAACATCATGCCGCCTCCGCGATCTGTGTCGCATTCGGCTGGAGATCATGCAGATAGTTGACCGCCCGCTGGGCATGCGCGGCCGCGGCGAAAATAAAGCGCTTGTCGTTCTTGAGAATTTCGAGCCAGTTCGCAAGATAGCTTGCGTGATCGGGTCTCGGCTCGAGCTCGGGAACGATGCCGAGATCGGCCGCCAAGAAACAACCACCCAGATCTGCCACAAGTTCCTCGTGGGCCCTGAAGGAGCGATCCTTGTGATAACGGGAGAGGTTGCGATCAAGCCGCTTTTCCGACCCAACCCAATGAGTCATTTCGTGTCCGAGGGTCGCATAGTAACCGGGCCCGTCGCGGAAACTCGCAAACGGCGGCATTTGCACAATATCAAGAGCCGCATTGAAGTACGCTTCGTTGCCACCGTGGCGGATGACGGCCCCGGTATTTGCGAAGAAGGCATCCGCATGTTTGATCCGCTCCACCGGATCGGACACCGGCGCGGGATTGCCGTAATATTGCGTGGGCAAGCCTTCGATCTGGTCGGCACAAAACACCGTATAGGCCTTGAGGAACGGAATTCCGCGCTCGACCTCTTCGCCTTGGGCATCGGTCTCTGTGCGTACGATGCGACTGGCGTAGACAACCATCGAACCGGTCTCGCCTTTGCGGACATGACCGCCCAGCTCGACGCTCTGCTTGAAAGTCATCCAGGTCGGGGACACGAAATCCCTCGCAACCGCCTCCGACCAAAGAAGCAGGGTGTTGATCCCCTGATACGGTACGCCGTTATGACGGAGTGGGCGTGTGATGCGACCGGTCGTATTCGCGGCGCTCCAAGGTTTGACCCAGGGACGCACGCCCTTTTCCATATCCACGACGATGCGATCGGTGATTTTCGCGTAGATATCGACGCGGGATTTGTTGCTCTTCCTGTCCATTTGCCGGACCTCCATTCGAGGCCGCGCCAATCGCGGCCGTCACGAGGTCCGAATGCGCAGGACCGTAGGTGCGCGAACCCGCGTAGGATCGATGGGGAAGCTGAGAACCATCGCTTGCGGGCCGCAACGTCAGTGGAGGACGGCGCAGCCGTTTCGCGGGACGAGGACCGGAGCAGGACCATCATTCGTGACGGCCGCGATTGGCGCGGCCTTAATGACTTGCCGTGTCCGTCTTTGAGTTCGGTGCCTTTGGCCCACGCAAAGAGGCCGGTTCCCGAACGGAAACCAGCCTCAGTGTGAGAAGATCGGGCGGGAGCCGAAGATCCGCCCGATGGCAGTTAGCCGAGGGCCGCCATCTGGAGATCGGCTGCCTGCCGGTTGACGGTCTGGCCGGGGTTCTCGGTCTGGCGTTCGTAGGGCTTCCAGCTCTCGCCGACGATGTGCTCGTAGGCGGCAACGGCGCCCTCGGCCGCCATGCGCAGCGCGTGTGCCTGAAGGCCCATTTCAGCGGCGAATTCGCGCTTGCGCTGGGCCTTGCTGTCGAAGCCGACCGGACCGTCAATGTCCTCGTCGCGGGTGTCATTGGCGAACCTGGCCGTGGCATCCCTCGCCTCGGTGACGGCCTTCGAGTAGAACTGGCCTGCTCCAAAGGCGGAGCCGACATAAGAGCCGACGATCCTCTGCAGGTGGATCTGCATCGCCTTGTCGGAAAGGCCTTCGGAGAGTGTGTCTGCACCATCGGACAGGCTGCGCTCGTGGAATTCACGGATGCCGTCGCTGTCGAGGACGGAGAGGCCAAAGCTTTCGGAAATGAGGGTGGCCTGGTGGCCATCCGGGCAGCAGAGCCGGACCATTTCGAGGGTGGTGCCCTTGCGGAGCTGGCCGAGGCGGGCCTTGGTCTTGGTGGAGCGGGGTGAACTGGACATTGAGCTTTCCTTCTAGCGATGCCCTTCAGGTGTTCCGGCCCCTGCCGGTCTTCCCTGCGGGTGCGGTCAAAAGGAACCGGCGGAAGCTGGACGCTTCAGGGTCCGGAGCCTGCCAGGCGAGCAAGGTTGGCTTGCGGACAAGCGGGGTCAGTTCTTCACTGGCCCTGCGCGGGACGCGGGCCTGCCTTGCCGAGATCGGCGGGGGCCGGCCGCCCCGCGGCGCGATAGCGGCCTTGAAGCGGACAGCCGCCGGTTCAGACCGCAGCAAACCCGCCGGGACGACCGGCAAGGGATGAATTCGGATATCGGCATCCACAAGGAAATGCAGTGTTCAATTCCCGCGGCCACAAGATCCGCCTGCCCGCCAGACTGCGCGAGGGACGCGGTTTGAACTTCGATTCCTGCCGGTATAGATGAGCTCCGCTGGTCCGCCGCTGCGGATCGCCTCTTTGGCCTGTTCCCATGTCGGGCAGACAGCGTAGCGTGTTCAACTCCGAAATGAGGGCAGCAATGAACGATCAGAATGACGACTACGTCTACGATGACACGACAGGGGAATGGCGACCAGCATCGGAGATGGCTGCCATCGCAGCTTCCGCCGGGAAAATTGAAGTGCGCGATGCCGCCGGCAATGTGCTCGCCGACGGCGACTCCGTCGTCCTCGTCAAGGACCTCAAGGTCAAGGGTGCCGGTCAGACTCTGAAGCAGGGCACGGTGATCAAGTCGATCCGGCTCACCGACAATCCCGAAGAAATCGATTGCCGGCATGATGCGATCAAGGGGCAGGTGTTGCGAACGGAGTTCGCCCGCAAGCGCTAAGCAGGCCGGGGTATCAGGCGCGGATCAGGTCGGTGACAGTCTGGCACGCAGTGCCTTGATAGCAGCATCTTGCCTGGCCAGTTTGCGTGAGAGCGCGTCGATCTCGTGCTGTCTCTCCAGTGTGATCGCTGCGAGGTTCGATCGATAGCTTTCGAGAAAGCCCCGGGCATCAGCAGGGCTTCGGCGTCGGTGGCCGATACGCTGGAGCTTGAGCTCCGGAATGATCGCCGTCATCCGCCCCATGATCTGCCGGTCGATCATATCGAGCTGGCGCTGTGTCCGGCGCCGAGCCTCCTCCATGCGAAAGAGCTGTGTGCGGCGATCAGGGATAGACATTATGCGTCCCTCCCCTGCCAATCCATGAAGCTCGATGGCCCGCCATAGACACGATGGCGCGCGACATCGATGACGAATACAAAGCGGCCGACTTGGTATTCGTCGGTCCCAACGAGAAAGCGACGTTCCTCAGTGCCCGGTCCACGCTTGCCGCCAGGGGTCGCGATAACTTCGGTGAAACCGGCCTCGTGCTCGGAACGGATCGCCGACACCACGACCCAGTCATCGGTATGCTTCTCGAAAAATGCCCGCTCGTCCTTTTTCTCGGATTGGCCGGGTTCGAGCACCCTCTCGTGGATGGCCTCCCAGGCATCCGGGTACCAGTCGCGTATCGACTTTTCCGCACAAGCGTTCTCGAAGTCCGTGAAGAGCTGGGGGAAGGCTTGGGCGACGGCCGCCCAATGGCAGTCCTCTTCATACCAGCAGTCATTGGCACGGAGCATCTCATGGACGTTGCGATTTCGCTCCGCCGACAGATGGAACCCGCCATGGCCTACCGTTGAGTGGGCCACGACGCCCTCGGCATAGACGGTCGCTCCCTGCGACGTTCCCCACGGCGTGTGGGCACGCGAGTGGATCTCACGACGCCCGAGAGCAGCGCGCTGCTGCTGGTGGAGGGCGTTCTCCTCGACACGCGCGCGAAACGCCGCCTCATCGGCAAGCTCACCGGCATGGCCGTAGAAATCGCCGCGCGTCCATTCGGCCATGGACCGGCGGATACGCCAGCCCGTGACAAGATAGTGCCGGCCATCGCGGGCTGGAACCATGGCGAAGGCGTGGTCACCGACAAGGGCAACGCAAAGCCCATCGGGGCTTCGGCCAAAAGAAACTCCCGGAAAACCGGGAGTTTGCAGAACATAGGTGTCAGAAGTCGGCGCAGTCATGGTGCCGTCCTCCCCTCCACAGCTTCCGGCGCTGCGGTGTCGGCCGTGACTTGCTGCAACACGGCGTTGGGATAGCCGTGGCGGGTAAGCCATTCCTCGGCCGCCCTGCGATTGGCGGCAAGATGGACAAGCTCGGCATCGTCGCCAGCGCCATCGAGAACGAGAACCGCGCCGATGGCGGGCCGCTCCTTGACCGAAAACCTCAGGTCGCTGTTGACCGAAAACGTCTGGTGGACGCGCAGCACAATGGTTCCTTGACTGCCATAGTCACCCTTGTGCAGGGTGATCGAGGCGGGCAGCGTCGTACTGCCGACGCGGGCCTCGGCCCGTTTGCGGATCAGGCGGCCGCCACTGTTGCGATTTTCCCAGGCCGCGAGCTTCTTGCGATGCCGCTCTGGCGGGCGTGGGGATCCGTCGGAATAAGTCACGATGGAACCGAGTGGTACAAGGTCATAGATCAATTGGGCGGACATAATTTTCTCCGTGGTGCTGATGGTGGAAACAGAACCGCCGCCGGTGATGTGCCGGCGGCGGAATGATCGTTTGGAGGAAAAGGCAAGGCGCAGCCGCCTACTCGGCGGCCACCTTGTATGGCTCGATCTGTTCGTCAGCGAGGTCCTCGTCTCGTGCTGCGGCGTCCTCGCCGACGTCGTCATGCGCGGGCTCGACACCATTATCGCCGTCGAGCTCGTCCTGGTCATCCGGCGTGCCGTCGTCCTCGGGCTGTTGCCTGGCCTCGTTCGTCTTCAGCCATGAGGTCAGCTTTTCCGGGGTGGGCGCAAACCGCGCCGACGGGTGGACGAAGCGGCCTTCCCTGAAGTGCTCGACCAGGGCCGAACGGGTGTCCTTGACCTTCTGACGGGGCAAGACGGATGTATCCGCGCAAGCGGCTTCCAATGCCTGCCGCGACAGGCATGACAGGAAATCCTCCGTCCCCATGTTGGCCAGGAAGCTGTCGGCGGCGATGACGTCGCCGGCGACACGGGCGACAACGCCGCTGTCCGAGCGATTCTCCCTGCAGGACAGAACGTCGATCAGCAAGGACCGCGCGGCGATACGCAGCGTGTCCATGTCGAACGCGAGCTTGCCCTCCTGGTCGAACAGGCGCGCGGCATGTTCGCCGAGGCCTGCCGCCCCGTAATACGAGATGTCGCGGGCACCCGATGCCACTGTCACATTCTGACCGGCGAAAGCGAGAACGAGCAGCGCCATCAGCGTGTCGTCCTCGATCGGTGCGCGCGACAGGGCCTCGTGCAGTGCGTCGGTACGAAGGTCGCCGATCATCTCCATGCCTTTGCGCGTCACGTCCGGACGCGGCTTTGCCGTAACGACGATATCATCGCCATCGACCTCGACATCGTCGCCATTGCTGTGCTTGGACTTTTTGGCCGCCGGCATGCGGTAAGCGACCGACTGCACCTTGCCGTCGCGGTCAAGATACATGGCGGTGTGATCGGATTTCGACGGCTTGCCGTACACACGCTCGGCCTTGGCCGGCAGCTTCGGCTCGCCCCACTGGCCGGCTTCCACGATCACGCCACGCTTGGGCACAGCGTTTGCCATCCACTCCTGCTGGGCGCCAAGAAAGGCCTCGACATCCGTCGTATAGCGGCTGTCCTCGTCGGCCGGAGCAAACAGGTCCTCGACCCAGGCAATGCCGTAGGCCTGGGCGAGATCGTCACTGAAGCTGGCATCGCGCGCGTACATGCGGCGCTTCGTCAGGCCCTGCGCCACGCTCCACCATGACACCTGGGGATCGGCCTTGGACGGCTTGTGCTTCTTCCAGACCTCCTTCTGCTCATCAAGCGAAGCCGACGCGATGGTGCGCAACTGCTGCTCGTTGGGCATGTCGCCTTTGGCCATCTGGTCCAACATGGACGGCAGTACGTTGGCGAGCAGCCGCAGCTTCCTGATCTGGCGGACGGGAAGCGCCAAAGCGACGGCGATCGCTTCCTCGGTCCATCCGAGTGCGACCAGTCGCTCGATCGCACGCCATTGGTCGACGGGATTGAGCTGCTCATGCGCCAGTGTCTCGGCCAGCGAGCGCATGGCGCCGCCATCCTCGGCGCGATCGATCACCAGCACGGCGATTTCTTCCAGACCCGCGGCAATCGCCTGCCTCACACGGCGATGCCCGGCGTCGATGACATAGCTGTTGCCGCCATCCGCTTGCGGCGCCACGACAGGTGGCTGCACGATGCCGACGGCGCGGATGGTAGCCAGCAGCAGCGCGTCGGCCTGCGGACTCGACTTCGAACGTCGCGCCTTGTCGGGGTTATCCTTCAGCGCACGCGGATCGACAAACTTCAGTTCCATGGAGATGCTCCTTCAAGGGGTTTGCGGACGCCGCTGATCGCTGCGTCCTTCCTCGTCTTCTTCCCGAAGACATCCCCCGGCCCGCGGAGCGGGCGGGCCGGTGCAACCGCGGCCGAGCATCCCTGCCCGGCTGGCCGAGCGGGGCTAACAGCCCTGCGCAGGACGACGCGGCCGGGATCGCGAGCGGCGCGGTTGAGCGCCAGCGTCAGCGGCCCGCCCGATCTGCGAGCAGGTTTTATTCTTCCTCCGTTTTCCTTTCCTCAAACCCTGCGACGAAGACCGGGGCATGGCGATAAGCGGAACGACGGTTCTCTGTCTTGGCGCTGCGGCTCCGTGACCCAGCTGGTAGGGAAACCAAGGCATTGTCCCATTTCGGGACCGAAGTGCTGGCATTGCTCTTGCTTCGGACGTGGTGCCGGTTGATCCCGGTCCTGATCGTACTTTGATCAGGTGTAGGCTCGCCGGGCTTGAGGTGGCTGGGGTTTCTTCGCCCGGCGAGTTCCGCCACGCTGAGAACAAAGGCCGGCGCCCTCGCTGAAGCTTGTCCGCATGGCGCCGGCAACGGGCGGGATTGGTATCCGCCGCGCCTTGACATAGGTAAGTCGTTGCGTAGCGTCAGGTGGTGGCGGACACTTTGGCTTTCCGCTTCGCAGGTGCCTTCTTGGCTGGTGCGACGGGTTCAGCCTTGCGCCCAAGCCCAATGGACTTTGCCAGTTGCGAGCGCTGAGCGGCGTAATTCGGAGCCGTCATCGGATAATCGCGCGGCAAGCCCCACTTCTCGCGATAGGCGTCCGGCGTCAGCCCGAAGTCCGTGCTAAGGTGACGCTTCAGGGATTTGAACTTCTTGCCGTCTTCGAGACAGATAATGAAGTCTGGCGTCACCGACTTCTTCGGGTTGACTGCGGGAGTTTGCGGCTCAACCACAGGCGCGATCGGCGTACCAAGCCCGGACAGAGACTTGTGCACGGATGCGATCAGTTCAGGCAGGCCGGTAGCCGGTATAGGGTTCTTACTTACGTAGGCGGATACAATCTCCGCAGTAAGCTCGGCTAGTTCGGCGGGGAGGTGGTCGGATTCTTCTGTCAATGTGTCGGTCCTTTTGTCTGATTTGTCCCATCTCTATTTGAGCAATGTCCAGTACGCAACCGGACCTGATCTATTCTAAGCCAATGATGGCGGCCGGCTTTGCGGTGCTGGGCGGCAGCCATGCCGAAATTGATGCTTTCTTTTTGGCCGCAGTAGGCCGTAGACCAATAAAGCTGACGACCTATCAGCCATCTAAGTGACCGATCTATTATATGCCGATTAGCTAAAATAACGGAACGTCCAACGGACAAGTAAGGAACCAAAGCGGTTACGTCAGACCTTTGCTTGCATGCTGCAAGACTTTAGTCCTGCCGTCTGATTGTAAAGAACGGAAGTTGATCGGCACGACATAGGGCCGTCGCACAACGGATCAATATCAAACTGAATTTAGGCGGCTATGGTGCGAAAGCGGAAGTCGGGTCAGATCCGCTTGAAGTCCTTAAGGCCCAGGCGTATCCGCTGGCCTTCCGCGAAGGCAAGGGCGAGCGATTCCAGGACGAATGATCGGGTAAGTTCTTCCCCGCCCCCAACAACACGGACGAACCACTCGCCCATGGCCTCGACTATCTCAACGGACGTGTCGTTTGCGCCGGCTTTGGTGTCGTCCATCGCAACTGCCTCGTGTCTGGATGGGGACAAGACGAAACGATATGACTGCTCGCCTTTCAAGCGCTAAAAGGCCGGCGCCTGCTTTTGCGGGGGGCTCTGGCAGACGCCGGCCGGACGGTCCAATCAGGTCCGCCGCAATGATCCAGTTAGCTGATTTTTGACGTTACGTCATGTGGTCTGGCTGGTCGGAGCCGAGAATTACAGAAGCGTGGCATCAACATGGGTAAGCAGTTCGGGGCGCCTCCTGCATCGCCTGCACCCGAGCGGCCTTTACCTTTGCCGCCAGTCATGGCTGACAATGATCGGCCCTGTATCGAACTTGCTATGCGGCTGAACGCGGATCCTGGCCATCAATCGAAGCCGCAAGATCGGTCTCGATGTCCGCAAGCTGCCGGCGCTTCTCAGCCAGTTCACCCGAGAATGCGAACTCGCCGCCCTGACGCGAGCGATAGGAGGTGAGCCGGCGCTCGGCATCCTCAAGACGCTGGCGGTATTGTACCTGCTCGCCCTCGAAGCCAGCCAAGGCATGCTCGAGCCGGGCGACGGCGCCAAGCGGCGTGGTGGTCACCGGCATCTCGATTTCATGATCGGCGCCGGTGCGCATCAGCATGCTGGCATAGCGGTAGCCGTCCTTGCCGAAGCGCTCGCCGGAATATCTGAAATCAAACCCGCCGATAAAGGCGATGGTGGTTTGGCCTTCTTGCCTGTTCTGCACGAGGGTCAGGATTTCCTTCATCAAAGCGCGACCGGCGAGTTTGCGCTGCGTGAACGCGTCGCCACGGACCACCATGCTGAACCCATCGCCGGTCGTCGGCACGAGGCGCGCGATATCCTTGCCAACCTCGCCGATGCGGCTGGTCGCGTATTCGATATCGCGCTCGGCATCGCGGATCTGCCGCCGAACGGCGTGCTCATCATCAATGTGGGCCGCGCGAAGGCGCTCCAAGCGGGCAATGTCTGCCTCCAGACCTGCCTTTTGCATCAGACGCGGATCGCCCGAGGCGATCGCTTTGGCAAACGCGAACTGGCTGGCCTGCCCCTCACCGATATCCTCCAGCCGCCGAATGGACGTGTCTCCAGAAAGGGCTGCCGCGATGAACCGGGCCTTGCGCTCGTTGTTCTGCCACATCTGGGCGTCCATCGATCCTTCCGTGGCGTAGGCGAAGATGTCGATGACATCGTGCTGATTGCCCTGCCGCAGGATACGACCTTCACGCTGCTCGATCTGGGAGGGAAGCCACGGCACATCAAGATGATGCAGCGCCTTGAGGCGGAGCTGCGCGTTGACGCCGGTGCCCATCGTGTCGGAGGAGCCGATCAGGAACCGGATTTTTCCGGCCCGCACATCACCGAACAGGCGCTGCTTGGCCTCCGCCTTCTTGAAATCCTGCATGAAGGCAATTTCCGATGCCGGAACGCCCCTGCGCACCAACTCGTCGCGAATCCAGCGATAAGCCGAAAAGCCTCTGGTTTTCTCGACGCTGATCGTGCCGAGATCGGAGAAGATCATCTGCGCTGCGCCCGCGAGTTCGAACGGCTTGCCGTCGGCGCGGAGATAGGTGCTTTGCGCCGTTTCTTGCCAGATACGGAAGGCATTGCCGATCAGGTCGTTGAGCTTGTTGTCCGGCTCATTGTCATTGTCCGGATCGACCAGGCGCAGGTCGATAGCAGCGTGCCGGCCATCGGTGATAATCGAGAGCAGGATGTCGTCACCAGGCTCCGCCGGGCGGTCACGTTCCTCGATGGCCTTGATGCGGGCGTCGAGCACCATCTGGTAGCGCTTGAAGGCCGCGGACGGCTTGGCGGTGATGATCTGACGCGCTCCGGTCGAAAGCGCCGGCACCTTCACATATTCGCGAAGGTCTTGCGGCATCACCACATCCGCGAAGGAGCGGAACATTGCGATCAGCTCCGGCACGTTGACGAAGGTGGCGAAGCGGGTCACCGGCTTGTATTTGCCGGATGGCTGCAATTCGAGTTCAGTCGTGACGTCGCCGAAGGTCGAAGCCCAGGCGTCGAACTCGTGCAGGCCGCGCTGAAGCAGCGCCTGGTAACCGAGATAGCGCTGCACCGAGAACATCTCGCCAAGCGTGTTGGTGATCGGTGTGCCGGAGGCCAGCACCAGCGCCCGGCCTGGATTCTTCGTCTCCACGAACCGGGATTTGACATAAAGGTCCCAGGCCCGCTGCGAGCCGTTCGGATCGACGCCCTTGAGCGTCGACATGTTGGTGGCGAAGCTGAGCTTCCTGAACTCCTGGGCTTCATCGACGATGATCTGGTCGACGCCGATCTCGGAGATGGTGAGCAGGTCGTCCTTGCGGGTCGCCAGCGCCTCCAGCCGTTCCTTCAGCCCCTCCTTGAGCCGCTCGAGACGCTTGCGCGAGACGCGGTCGTCGCCCTCGACCTTGGTCAGCAGCGTCTCGTAGAGTTCCAGTTCGTCGTGGATCATCTGTTGCTCGAATGCCGACGGCACCCCGATGAAGCGGAAGGCGCTGTGCGTGATGATGATCGCGTCCCAAGCGGCGGTCGCCGCACGCGACAGGAAGCGATGTCGCTTGGCTAAAGAAAAATTCGTCTCATCGGCGACGAGGATGCGGGCGGTCGGGTAGAGCGCCAGAAATTCGCGGGCCATCTGTGCAAGGCAATGGCCGGGAACGACCAACATGGCCTTGGCGATCAGGCCAAGCCGGCGCTGCTCCATGACGCCCGCGGCAATCGTCATGGTCTTGCCGGCGCCGACGGCGTGGGCGAGGTAGGTCGAGCCGGCCGACACGATGCGCCAGATCCCGCGCTTCTGGTGCCGATAAAGAGAAAAGGCGCCGGAGGCGCCTGGAAGTTGCAGGTGATCGCCGTTGAATCTTCGGGGCGCGATGTTGTTGAAGCGGTCATTATAGACCCGTGCCAGCCGGTCGGTCCGGTCGGGATCGGACCAGACCCAGTTCTGGAAAGCGGTCTTGATCTTCTGCAGCTTTTCCTTGGCGGCTTCCGTGTCCACGACATTGAGCACGCGCTTTTCAGCCTGGCCCTCCTTCACCGTATCGAAGATCTGCGGCACCCGGCTGTTCAGCGCGTCGGCCAGGAGCTCGCCGGCATGACGGCGATCGGTGCCCCATTCGGACGTGCCGGCCGCCATCCATCCCAATTGCCGCGCTTCAACCGTCCACGATGCCAGCTCCGGCATATGATGGATCCTGATCTCGGCGCCCATCGTCTGCGTGACGAAGGCGGCAACATCGGCGGCGGGAATCCATGGTGCGCCAAGACGCGCGGTAATGTCGGAAGGGCGAAGATCGGCCGGCTGAACCTCGACCAAGGCACCGACATTGCGTTCGAAGACGGGGTCGAGGGCGGCGGCGGCTTGTGCGGCCTTGAGCTTGTCGCGGACCTGGCCGGAGAGATAGGCGTCGGCCGCTTGCCAGGAACCGGTCTCAGGATCGCGGTAGATGGCGGCGCCGAGTTCGGCGATGACTGCTTCGGCATCGGCGTGCAGCAGCTCGGCGATGTGATCGATATCAACATGGCCGCGTTCGTTGAGCACGACGGCAAGCGCATCGGCGGCACTTGTGATGATGGGTGCTGCTGGCGGCGCGATGACGCGCTCGGTGAAAATCGGACCCGGCCGGGCGGTATTGGTCTCAAGATCGTAGTCTTCGATGGAAGCCACCAGCCAGCAATCGGGATCGTCAAGGAAGGGCTGGAGGTTCGGCCGGCGATGCACTTCGCGGACCTCGCCGGTCTCGGTGTCCTCGCTGGTGGAAACGACGGTCGTGTTGATGGGGCCGAAGGCGCGCACAAAATTCGACCAGGCGATGCGCAGCCTGACCTGGGCCGGCTTCCAGGGCCGGTCGAACTCCTGCGCCTTCAGGACTTCACGCACGGCATCACGGATGGGGATCAATTTGCGGATGATCCGCGCGTTCTTTTCGGGCACGCCTTCGCCCGCCCGGGCGTTGCGCACGGTGATGGTGACGGCAGCGCCATCGATCATCTGCGCCAGGGCGGCATTTTTCGCGACGAAGAAACTGCCCTCGCGCACGCCGTCGCCTTGCGGCCGGGCATCGACGGCATCGGCGCTGTCCTCGGCGTCATGAGCAATCTCATGATCAATCTTGGCCGGCTCGCCGTTGTAAATGGCTTCCGGAAGGAGGGAGATCGCTGCGGTGAGTGCTCGCTCCAGATCGACGCCGGGATGGGGCAGGCAGGAATAGGCCTCGCCGTAAGGCCCCGAGATCGTGGCATGCGTGCCGAGCACGAAATCAGGGTGGCGCGCGAACCAGCGGTTTACGCGGATCGCGCCCTCATCCGCGGTCGCGGCCCGAACTTCTTCGGTGTCGAGCCATGACAGGTCGCCCTCTGGCTCGCCGATCCTGCGCTTGCGGAAGAACAGGATGTCGACCACGACATCCGTGCCGGCGTCAGCCCGGAAACTGCCCTGAGGCAAGCGGATGGCGGCGATCAGGTCCGTCGACTTCGCGATATGCTCGCGGGCGGTCGTGTCCGCCTTATCAAGCGTGCCGCAGCTGGTGACGAAGGCGGCGAATGCCGCCGGCTTCAACAGGTCGACGGAGCGCGCGATAAAATAGTCATGCAGCCGCAATGCCATCGACCGATACGCCCGATCGGAGCGCACCCTTCGATCCGAAAACGGCGGATTGCCGATCGCAAGATCGAAATGTGACGGCAGGTCGGTGCGGGCGAAATCGCCGGCTATGATCCGCGCTTGCGGCTGTAACAGCCGCGCGATACGCGCGGTGACGGGATCGAGCTCGATCCCGGTGACTTGGGAGACGCCGCGCAGGGACTGCGGCATCAGCGCCGGAAACAGGCCTGTTCCAACACCAGGTTCAAGAACCCGACCGCCGCGCCACCCGAGACGCTGGAGGCCTGACCAGATCGCCCGAATGATGAACTCAGGCGTGAAATGGGCATACTGGGTGCAGCGCGCGAGCGAGGCATAGTCGATCTCACCGACGGCATCTTCCAGGTCCGAGCCGATGTCGTCCCATCCCTTACGGAATCCGAGCTCGCCGGGACGGCGGAAGACACCATTGGCAAGGTCAGACGCGCCAAAGCCGGTGAACCGGATCAACCGCTCCTGCTCCTCCCGCGTGGCAGGACGCGCGTCGGCCTCGATCTCGGCGGCGAGCCTGATCGAAGCGATGTTGTCCCGGGCTCGATCCTTCCAGCCACGTGCCAGCCCGCGGTCGCCGGCAAGATGAAAGTTCAGTCCATGAGCCCGCCCAGGTTTCGACGTCGGTTGCATGGCTGCAACCGCCGGCGTGACCGGCGAAGGCGTGGAAGAATCGGGATCATCTTCATCGCCCGGCCCGAAGTCAGCCGCGAAGGCCGTGACGCCAAGGCCAAGTCCGGAAGAAATGGCCGTGCTGCCGAACAGGTCGATGGTAAAGGGGTCGTCATGAGCCATGGAAATCTCCTTGGATTTGAGGCGAGCACGATCACGCGGACGGCGTTCACGTCCGCTGAAAGAGCTGGCAGGTTTGCTGGGGTTAGCGGGCGATCAGCGAGAGCGAGACTTCGGTCTCGGTGAGTTCCACGCGCAGGTGCGTGCAGCGCAGGTTGCGATCGAACAGCGGGATCAGTTGCTCGGCGTCGATGAATTCGATGCCGTCGTCACCGCCGAAATGGCGCTGCTTGTAGTGAAACCAGTCGGGGTTGCCGATCGGGTGGCATTCTTCGGAATAGCAAATGAGTGCCTTCTGGCCTTCGGCGAGCTTGCCGTTCGAAAGCACATACACGCCCTCGTCACCAACCAGCCATAGGCCGGGGATCTCGCCCTGGCCGGGCTTGAGGCCATAATAGGGATTGCGAAAACCGCCGTTGTTGGCGGCATCGGTTTTTCCGCGCTCGACGACCTTGCGAACTGCAAGAATGGGAAAAGTGAACATCGCTTCCCCCTCACGCGGCAACGGCGGCGGGAAGGTGGCGCAGATGCACCGGCAGCTTCGCCGCGATCTCATCATCGGTGAGCTCGTCGAGCAACTTCGGCATGGCGCCCTGCCGGCCGCCATAGCAGAGCACCGTGCGCTTGCCGCGATGCTCCGGCAGCCAGCGGTCCCCGGCATAGCCGCGATACTCGTCGTGCGTGGCGCTCCAGATATGCTCCAGCCGCTCTTCGCGCGTCATCGCCTTCACCGGCCAGGACTCGCGCTCGACGATGGCATCGCGCATTTCGGCAGGCGACCGCGAGACATTCAGGTCGCAATAGGCATGGAAGTAACGCATTTTGCCGTCGATGCGCAGCGTGTAGAAGACGCTGGTGATGCTGTCGGTAAGGAACTCGCGCAGCGCGAACATCTCGCCACGCATCCACAGCGGTGGCAGGATCTCCAGCATGTAGTCGTGCTCGCCGCGGCCTAGTTCAAACCACTCCCCGCTATAAAGAGATCCGGCATCGCCGTGATCCCGGTTTGGGCGCTGCGCATGGCGATCGAACATGCGAAACATCTGCCGGCGGTCGGCGATGCCCTGATAGACTTTACGATTGGGAAAAAGGGGGTTCATTTGCGGGCTCCTTCACAGCCTCGTCGGGCCTGAGCGCGCAGCACCCTCGTGGATGCCCATCATCTTCAGCCCTTCATGACCCCTCCCCTGCGGCCGCCTCTCCGTCCGGGCGGGTCAAGGGCCGGCGCAGCCGGGCGAAGCTTCACCCTTGCACGCGACCGGCGGGCATGCGGCAGCCGGGTGTCCTTTCCTTTTCTCCCTTCTTGCCCTCCCCAACTTGGGCGGTGCGAACCGGCTGTCATGGCAACGTGTGCACCCTTTCGAGCCGACATGACTATGGCCGGCGATCTTCAATCCTGCACCGCGGTTGAGTGATCGGCGCCGTCATGCGGATGCCGCGTCCTGCAGCATCGCGTTCCAGTCTTCGGCGCGCGGCTTCAGCCGCTCAAAGTCACAGGCGAGCTCGCCGGCAAGCTCACGCAGCCTCGACACGAATGCCTCGCCCTGCGGGTTGGCGTCGGTGGCCGCTACAAGGCGCGTGTTCGGCCTCCCCGCCAACTGGCGAAGCGCTTTGTCCGTCGCCGGGG
The DNA here is from genome assembly GCF_057784245.1 of Mesorhizobium sp. CNPSo 4671. Classification (NCBI taxonomy): domain Bacteria; kingdom Pseudomonadati; phylum Pseudomonadota; class Alphaproteobacteria; order Hyphomicrobiales; family Phyllobacteriaceae; genus Mesorhizobium; species Mesorhizobium sp. CNPSo 4671. Next base: position 21,379 of record NZ_JBWLUW010000013.1, read on the forward strand.
ACCAGCCACCGCCGGTGCTGGCATACAGCGTGTCGCGCCGGATCCGTTCGAGCGCGGCCAGACTCATGGCATCGATCGCAGCTTCGCTGACGCAGACCCGGGTGGCTGTCACCGACCCCAACCGGAACAACACCTTGCCGCCTCCGGCCGCAAAGCCACGCCATTGCGGCCCGCGCTCCTCCCAGCCGGTGACGAGACCGGCCGCGTCGCTGTGGGCGGCCCACATGCTGCCGCGCGGGCCTTCCCTCAGAACGTTCTGAGCGATCGCAGTCGCGATGACCTGTTCGGGAATGCGCCGCTCGTCGCGCAGATAGCGCCAGGTCGCCGAGCCGCGCCACGGCTTGCGTCGGGCCGCCCATCGCTTCGGAACCGCCTGGTCGGGTCCGGTCTTCCAAGACTGTCGTTTCCATGCCGGCTCGCTCGGCACGAACCCCGCAAGCGAGGCTACCTCGAAGAGGGCTTCCAGGAAATTGCCGCCGTCCAGATGCTGCACCAGCGAATAGACATCGCCCTTTCGATCCGACAACGGGTCGAACCATCCCTTGCCGTCATGGATGACGATGATGATATCGTCGCCACGACGGTATTTGACCGCTTTGCGCGTGCTTTCCTTGGAGTCGACCGTGAAGCCGCCGCTCTCCAGCACCGCGGCACAGCCGACCCGGCCGCGCAGCGCTTCTATATCCGTCTTTTCCATTTTTCTCTCCCGGCAGCCTTCCGGCCGGCCTTTCTTCAAGTCAATTTCTTCCGCACAATTGGCGGAACACCTCGCAACCGCCGCGAAGAGCAAAGGGCGCAAGGGCGCGGCTTTTGCCGCGGCGCAGCCTCCCTTGCGGCCTGCCGCTCGCAAGCGGCACGCCGCGGCCGGGGGGACCGGTTCAATGAACCGGCCGCCCTCCTGTGTATGGGCAGTATTCGGCGATCGCGTCGACTTCGTCGCCGTCGAGGTCGTCAGCAGGAAGAACGCCGTATTCGTTGTCATCGACCCTGAACAGGATGACCGGTGTCATCAGGGTGCGAGCGAGGTTCCAGGCGTGGCTCTGAGCGAGGCTGAGTTCGTGCGACATGTGTTTGGCTCCCGTATTCGCGGGGACCATTCCCCGCTCGACAGGCGCCCGTCGGGTCCAGCCGGGACCGCGATCATCGCGATGGCGAAGCCGTGAGCGACGGCACGCTCGCGTAGTCCGACCCCGCAGCGGGTTGATCGGCAAGGTCCGGGCTGGAACAAGGGAGTTAAGCCGAAAGAGCGGGAAATGGGCCCTGCACAGGAGCTACGTCACTCGCCACGAACCCTCGCGGATTGATGCCTTCGGCACTCGCGGCTGACTTATGCTGGCTTCGTCAACGGCCAGGCGAAAAACCGTTCTTCCTTTGCCGACGATGCCGCCACGATGGTGGCGTCCGCACAAGGAACCCCATCCGGGCAACACCATGGCCGATGAGAGGCAACGTCGAGCCTGATCTGGCTGACCGCCGATAGCGTTGTCGCCTGGGTTTTGCGGTAAAGGAGCTGCAGATGCTGCGTATCGAGGTCCCTGTATGCTGATCAAATCACGACCCGCTCGGCAGCTGTCCCTTGAGGCGAGCGCCGGCGAGCGCGTAGGCTATCTCGTCCTCGGTCCAGCCGGATTCCGCTGCGCGGTGAACCAACTGCTGGAGGACCGGTTCCAAGGCGAGCTGGCATTGAAGGTCGCGGTCCGGATGGTCACCCGGGCAGCTTGGTTCCACGATCGCTATGCTTGATCGCTTCATTGCAGGCCATGGGCTTTCGCCCTTTTCTTTTAGCCACACGAGGCGTGTCAGCTCGCGCGTTGTCCGTGCGCGGCCCGGCAACCGCTTCATCTTGTCAACCAGACGCTCCAGCGATCCCGCGCGTTCCAACTCCTTGAAGAAATGTTGAAGCGTGCTGGGACCTAGCTGGCTCGTCCGGGCCAGGTTCCACACATAGGGATAGTCAACCATGAAATCGGATCGAGGCGAGGTCTTGTTCGGTTCAGCCTTGGTCAGGATGCCGCCGCCCACGAACCGATCGGCCCTCTCGATGATTTGGCGCAGCCTCGTTGTGGATAAGCCATGTTCCTGCGCCAGGTCGGCGAAGCGCTTGCCCTTCAGAAAGCCTTCGACCAGAGCGACGTTCCTATCGCCGGTGGGGCTAAACCCCCAACAGGCGCGCAGTTTTTCCAGCATCATCGCGTTCGTAATCCGGTGGTTCGCGCCCCTGCAAACCCTAACTGTCCAAATCGGCGCTTGGAGGGCCCAAAGAGCCACGTCATGGCCCGGTGCGTACGTTGCTGCGAAAACCACCAACTGACAGGATAATCAGGGAACTCCTTTTCTGACCTTGCGGGCGACGGCGGCCATGTGAACAAGAAACATTCCGGCGATACCATAATCGTTGTCGACCGCCGACCGGATGCGCCTAAGTCACCGTTGAAGCGCTAAAGCCAATTCTGACTCGGTCACGTGACCGCCACGGCGAGCCGCCCAACTTGTGCACGACGCCGGGAGGGGCAGCCCTATAGCGGACGAAAATCGTCAAATGGAGTCTGCCAGCAGATTACCCTATGGTTGCGTCGAATGGCGGCGCTGCGCGCTTGGCGTTGGCCCGGAGCATGGGGCTCGGGCGCAAACCGAAAAAGCCGAAACGCCGTCGCCGACGAAGCGGATCCAGCGAGGAGGTTGGGCGGCGTCCGTTGCCTCACCTCGTCTCGGTTGGCACACGAGAAAAAACCAGACCATCGCCGGGAAAATGCCAGCCCTGTCATTCATGTATTTAGCTGCTGACCAAACGGCTTCGCAGCAATGCAAAGAATGTCGTCAATCAGGACAGGTTTCCCGATTAAATAGCCTTGAGCTTCGTCACATCTGACGCGGCGAAGATATTCGAGCTGTTCGGGAGTTTCGACGCCTTCGGCCGTTACCTCAATTCGAAGCTCGTGCGCCAATTCGATCAGTGATCTCACAATCGCGGCGCAGTCCGCATCGGTAAGCATATCCTGGACAAAAGATCGGTCGATCTTGAGCCGCGAAAGAGGCAATTTGCGAAGATACGTCAGCGATGAAAAGCCAGTGCCGAAATCGTCAAGGGCAACTGTGACGGATAGAAATCTCAACGATTGCAACAATGAAATAGCGTCTTCAAAATCGGAAATCAGCACCGATTCTGTAATCTCGACCTCCAGTCTTCGCGGCTCCAAACCAGCTTCAGCCAAGGCAATCACAATTCCATCCAGCAAGCCCTTGTCCTTAAGCTGCACTGCCGACAAATTGACGGACACCCGCAAGTCGCGCGGCCATTGTGCCGCGGCCAAGCAAGCCGTCTTGGCCGCCCAAATTCCGATGCCGTGAATCAATCCGGTTTCTTCAGCGATAGGAATGAACTCCGACGGAGGGATCGCGCCGAGGGTCGGATGCTGCCACCGCAGCAGCGCTTCAAAACCTCGGATGCGATCGCTCCCGAGGTCGAGAAAAGGTTGAAATGCGAGCCAAAGCTGGTCGTTGGCGAGCGCAGATGCCAGATCGCGTTCAAGGGCATGGCGCCTTGCAGCAGCTTCATCGTCGTTTGCGCTGAAAAACTGGATGGAGCTCGCCCCGCGCGTCTTGGCCCTGTGTAGCGCGGTGTCGACGCATCGCAGGAGCTGGTGGGCATCCAAACCGTCAGTAGGCGCCAGAGCGATGCCGATAGAGGCCCTGCAATATATTTCGCGCCCTTCGATCAAGAAGGGGGCCCGCATGGCATCTATGATCTGTTTGGCCAAGGACCTGATTTGATCTGGCCTGATATCGCGCGCAGCGATTATTGCGAATTCGCCACCCTCCAACCTGGCAATGCCATCGCTCTCCCGTGTCGATTTGCGAAGTCTCGCAGCCGCTTCGACCAAAACGGCATCCGCCATTGCCCGGCCAAAGTGATCATTCACCTCGTCAAAATTGCTAAGATCGAACAAAAGCAACGCAAAGTGCTGGTTAAACTGCTTTGCGTCTACCAACGCGTTCCCGAGCCGCTCATTGAAGCTGAACCGGTTTGGGAGACTGGTTAGAACATCCATGCGAATGGCATTTTCGCTTTCGGCTTGCAGAATGAAGCTTTGGGTAAATTCGGATGCGTGAGCAAGCACTGCACGAAACAGCGTGATGGCGTAACTCACTAACAGGATTGCGACGGGCAGATTGACGGCGCCATCCAGCCACACAATCGCGACCGCCGAACCGACGAAGATCGGCAGTGTATACGCGATGGCCGCAATAGGAATCGTGTAAAAGGAAGCGGCACCGCCTGCGATCATCCCGGCGCTCAGACAGGTAATGACGACTTGGGCGGCACTTGTTGCCCCGCTGAAGAACAGAATGGGAAGTGCTCCCCACCAAGTGCCGAACAGGAAGGCGTTCCGCACCAGGTTTTGCGTTGTGCGGCGAGACACTGATCTAGGTTTGACCGATAGAAACGATGATCTCGCTCTTAGGCCGACGAAACCAGCGGCGACGATGATCACACTCGCCCAGAGGATGGCTTTCGTTTGGTCGGGCGAGCCCCAAACCGCCATAACGAGTGTGGCCGCATTGAGTATATTCGCAACCATGCCAAGAAGCGTGTTGCGAAGCACGATACTGACCTGCTCCGCCCTGATGCGGCCGGCAAGTGGTTCGATCGTCGAGGGCCCGCCAAAAGCCCGCAGGTCGCCGGCCAGAAGGTCCCCGAGCCTTGCGGCAGACAGACGCTGCATCACTCTTTCACTCCCCCGCTCTAGAGTAGTCGCTGCGTGTTGATCCCCTACCGAACAATTAGGTGAAAGTAAATTTCAACCACAAAATTTGGCAACCCAGATCGAGCGCCCGCCGGACCTTTCGCGCCGACCCGTAATGCCGCGTTGCCGCGATTTCGTAGATGAAGAGGCGGCTTTGCTTTGCGGTCGCCACTGGCAAAAGGATGAAACAGTGTCCAAGATCTCCGGAAAGACTGAAACGCTCAAAAACCGTCGAATCCTCTGCCTTAGACCCGTCCAGGCTGTCGAGCAAGTTCGCGCTGTCGCCAACCAGAGCCTTGAGCAGTCGAAGGAAGTATTTTCCAAATTGAGTTCGGACGCCGAAACGACTCAAAAGGCTTTCATGTCGACCATTGAACTAGCCAAGACCGCCAGCAACGACATGCTTCTGAAGATGATTGCCGCTCTGCAAGCCAATGCCGAAGCCAGCTTCACGCACCTCGAGGCCCTGGTCGCCGTGAAGTCGCCGTCCGAGTTCTTCGAACTGCAGGCTGCTTTCGTGCGCAAACAGATCGAGTCAAGCCGTTCAAGGATGCCTTTGAGAAGGGGTTCAAGGAACGCAAGGCCGCCTGATTGCTTAGGCGACCCGAGACCCAAGGTCAGCCCCTCATCTACGGCCACATTAGACAAGACCGACACCTCGCGCCGGGCTTCTTCCATCTGTGCCCGACCGCGTCGCATTGACGTCGGCCTCGTGCGCCTCAATCGCGTTCCACCCCATTCACAAAACCGGCTTCGTGGAGTACTGGGAGCGCAGAGAAATCTCCGGTCGCAGCCTTACCCGGTCAAAACAAGGACTCAAACCATGAATGCCCTCGTCATCTGCTCCGGCGGATTGGACTCTGTTTCGCTCGCGCACAAGGTGGCGACCGAGCAGAAACTCATTGGCCTGCTTTCGTTCGATTACGGCCAGAGACACAAAAAGGAACTCGGCTTTGCCTCCATCTGCGCCAAACGGCTGGGTGTTCCGCACCAGATCGTCGATATCCGCGATGTCGGCCGGAGCCTGAGCGGCTCGGCACTGACTGATGATGTGGACGTGCCCGACGGGCACTATGCCGAAGACTCCATGAGGATCACGGTGGTGCCGAACAGGAATGCCATCATGTTGGCTATCGCCTTCGGTGTTGCCGCAGCACAGAAGGCCGATGCGGTGGCCACTGCCGTCCATGGCGGAGATCATTTCATCTATCCCGATTGCCGGCCCGCTTTTATCGACGCGTTTCAGACGATGCAGAACCATGCGCTCGCAGGCTATGCCGATATCCGCCTTTACGCTCCGTATGTGAATATGTCGAAGGCCGACATTGTCAGCGAGGGGGCAAAGTACCAAACACCGTTCGAGGCGACTTGGTCCTGCTACAAGGGCGGCGAACGTCATTGTGGTCGCTGCGGGACATGCGTCGAACGGCGCGAAGCATTCGATCTGGCCGGCATTGCCGACCCGACAGACTATGAGGACGCGGACTTCTGGCTCCACGCTGTCCAGACCAGGAGCGCGTGATGTTCCGCATTACCAAAGAGTTCCACTTCTCGGCCTCGCATCAGCTCACCTCCTTGCCACACGATCATCAGTGCGCGCGTCTACACGGCCACAACTACATCGTCGTAGTAGAGCTTTCAGGTGGCGAACTGGACGAACATGGCTTTGTGCGGGACTACCAAGACCTGGCTTCGCTCAAGCACTACATCGATGGGACGTTCGACCATCGCCATCTTAACGACGTGCTGGGGCATGACCGTGTCACGGCGGAGTGTCTGGCCAGGCACTTCTACGACTGGTGCAAGGTGCGGCTACCACAAACCTCCGCCGTGCGGGTAAGCGAGACGCCGAAAACCTGGGCGGAATACCGGCCATGACTTGCCCCTTGCATCCCGAAATCCGCGTGAGCGAGATTTTTGGGCCGACCATTCAGGGCGAAGGCATGCTGATCGGCTTGCCGACGGTGTTCGTAAGAACCGGCGGGTGCGATTATCGCTGTTCCTGGTGCGACAGCCTGCATGCGGTGGACAGTCGCTTCCGCCACGATTGGGAGATGATGTCTCCCGACGCGGTTTGGGAAAAGGTCATAGCGCTTTCCGGCGGTCAGCCCGTGATGGTATCGCTGTCGGGCGGCAATCCGGCTATCCAGCCGCTTGGCCCGCTGATCGACCGCGGGCATGGCGAGGGCTACCGTTTTGCATTGGAAACCCAAGGTTCGGTGCCGAAGCAATGGTTCGCTAATCTCGACGTGCTGGTGCTCAGCCCCAAGCCGCCCTCAAGTGAAATGACGACAGATTGGGCCGCGTTCGACGCCTGCGTCGAGGCGGCGCTGGACAAGCCGCAGATGGCGCTCAAGCTCGTCGTCTTCGATGACGATGACTATGCCTACGCGAAGGACGCGGCGGCGCGCTACCCGCAATTGCCCGTCTATCTACAGCCCGGCAATCACACGCCGCCGCCTCCCGGTCACGAAGACGCGCTCATCGACATGGCTGGTGTGATGAAACGCATGGAATGGCTGGTCGAAAAGGTAACCCGCGACAGGTGGTTCGAGGCGCGTGTACTGCCGCAGCTTCATGTTCTGTTGTGGGGAAACAAACGGGGCGTCTAGTCCACGCGGAGGGATTGCCGATGACGGGCAGCAACGCCGTTTCAGAAAGCCCCGAAAATGCCGTGCTGAAAAAGGGTTTCGAATCCGGGTGATGGCTCGCCTGTCGTGGGCGCTCCGCCGCTCCTCCAGGCGTGACTTGCTGTCGATACGTGCGCGTCTTTCCGCCTGGGTTTGATCGGTCGCCTCTCACCACGGCTGGCCGAAGGCGCTTGACAAACTGGCGCCGGCCCGTTCAATTCGGCGCATTCACCAGGGGAGTCCCGGCAAGGGGCTGAGATACTGCTAGCTTTCGCGGCGCAGTGACCCGTTGAACCTGATCCAGTTCATACTGGCGTAGGGACGGTGCAAGCGCTTTGCGGGAGTTCACGCCCGAGGTCCTGTTTCGGCAGGCCCGCAAAAGCGTCTTTTCATCCTTCCGGCACAGAACTGGGTCTCCAATGCATGAGCAAAGGAGCCTCACAATGAATGCCTTTACCCCCGCCGTTTCGACGGGACCGCTGCCTGCCTCCCGCAAAATCCATAAGCCCGGTATCCTCCATCCGCACATCGCAGTGCCGATGCGCGAAATCTCTGTTCACCCGACGGCCGGCGAGCCGCCCGTAACGGTCTACGACCCATCCGGGCCCTATACGGACCCGGCTGTCGAAACCAGCATCGAAAAGGGCCTTGCCCGGCATCGCCACGAATGGATTACGGCGCGTGGCGATGTCGAAGCCTATGACGGCCGTCATGTGCGGCCGGAAGACAACGGATTTGCGGCGGGCGAGCGCCTGACGCCGGAATTTCCGGTCCGCAACCGGCCGCTCCGGGCCAAGGCCGGCAAGGCGGTGACACAGCTCGCCTATGCGCGCGCCGGCATCATTACGCCCGAAATGGAGTTCGTCGCCATTCGCGAGAACCTTGGACGCGAGATCATGCGCGGCAAGCTGCAGCGCGACGGCGAAAGCTTCGGCGCCGCTATTCCCGATTTCGTCACGTCCGAATTCGTGCGCGACGAAGTGGCCCGCGGGCGAGCGATCATTCCAGCCAACATCAACCACCCAGAGAGCGAGCCGATGATCATCGGGCGCAATTTTCTGGTCAAGATCAACGCCAACATCGGCAATTCCGCCGTCACCTCGTCGATGGCCGACGAGGTCGAAAAAATGGTCTGGGCCATCCGCTGGGGCGCCGACACGGTGATGGACCTGTCTACCGGCCGCAACATCCACAACATCCGCGAATGGATCGTGCGTAATGCGCCGGTGCCGATCGGCACGGTGCCGCTTTACCAGGCGCTCGAAAAGGTCAACGGCATTGCCGAGGACCTGACCTGGGAGGTCTACCGCGACACGCTGATCGAACAGGCCGAACAGGGCGTCGACTATTTCACCATCCACGCCGGCGTGCGGCTGCACTACGTCCCGCTGACCGTTGACCGGGTCACCGGCATCGTCTCGCGCGGCGGCTCGATCATGGCCAAATGGTGTCTGCACCATCACCGGGAAAGCTTCCTCTACGAGCATTTCGCGGAGATCTGCGACATCTGCCGCGCCTACGATGTGTCCTTCTCGCTCGGCGACGGCCTTCGCCCCGGCTCCATCGCCGATGCCAACGATGCCGCGCAATTCGCCGAGCTGGAAACGCTCGGCGAGCTGACGCAGATCGCATGGGCGAAGGATTGCCAGGTGATGATCGAGGGGCCCGGCCACGTGCCGATGCACAAGATCAAGCAGAACATGGACAAGCAGCTCGCTGTCTGCGGTGAGGCGCCCTTCTATACGCTTGGACCGCTGACGACCGACATCGCGCCCGGCTATGACCACATCACCTCTGGCATTGGTGCTGCCATGATCGGCTGGTTCGGCACCGCCATGCTCTGCTACGTCACGCCGAAGGAGCATCTCGGCCTTCCCGATCGCAACGATGTCAAGACCGGCGTGATCACCTACAAGATAGCAGCGCATGCAGCCGACCTGGCGAAGGGGCATCCGGCGGCGAAAGTCAGGGATGATGCCCTTTCCCGCGCGCGCTTCGAGTTCCGCTGGGAGGACCAGTTCAACCTGTCGCTCGATCCCGAAACCGCACGATCTTTCCACGACCAGACCTTGCCCAAGGAGGCGCACAAGCTGGCGCATTTCTGCTCGATGTGCGGGCCGAAATTCTGCTCCATGCGCATTTCCCACGACATCCGCGCCGAGGCGCAGAAGGAAGGCATGGCAGCGATGGCGGCGAAATATCGCGAAGGCGGCGATCTCTATGTGCCGGGGGACAATACCGGTGCACCACTCATGGCAAGGGTGCAGACGCCATCATGAGGGTGCTGGTCAAAGGGGCCGGCGTCGCCGGCCTCACCACCGCCCTCGAACTCGCCGCCCGCGGCGCGACGGTCAAGGTCGTCGAGACCCGGCATGGCCTCGGTGGCAATGCGTCGTGGTTTGCCGGCGGCATGCTGGCGCCATGGTGCGAGCGTGAAAGCGCCGAGCAGCCGGTTCTGGACCTTGGACGCGGCGCGGCCGACTGGTGGGAGGCGGCAACGCCTGGCCAGGTGACACGGGCCGGAACACTGGTCGTCGCGTCCCCGCGCGACGCGGGCGAACTCGACCGGTTTGCCAGCCGCACGTCAGGGTACCGGCGTGTCGATGAAAACGAAATAGCGCTTCTGGAGCCAGATCTCGCCGGCCGCTTTCGGCGCGGCCTTTTCTTCCCCGGCGAGGCCCATCTCGACCCACGCCAGGCGATAGTGGCGCTGCACGGAAAGCTCACAGCCATGGGCGTCGAATTTCGCTTCGGCACCGACGCAGATCAGCTTTCCGGTTTCGATCATCAGATCGACTGCAAGGGAACGGCGACGGGCAACGACAGGCTGCGCGGCGTTCGCGGCGAAATGCTGATCCTGCGCACCGCTGATATCTCGCTGTCGCGCCCGATCAGGCTGCTGCATCCGCGCTTTCCGCTCTATGCAGTGCCGCGCACCGACCACAGTTTCATGATCGGCGCGACGATGATTGAGAGCCAGTCCGCCGGACCAGTCACGGCGCGTTCCATGATGGAGCTGCTGGGTGCCGCCTATGCCCTCCATCCGGCCTTTGGCGAGGCCGAGATCGTTGAAACCGGTGTCGGCGTCCGTCCAGCCTTCCCCGACAACCTGCCGCGCGTCGAGGCACGTGGAACTACCGTCGCGATCAATGGACTCTATCGCCATGGTTTTCTCCTCGCCCCCGCCATGGCGCGCCAGGCTGCCGACCTGGTTTTCAATCAAGACAAGGAACTTGCTCATGAACCTGATCGTCAACGGCGAAGCGCATGAGGTTGCCGCAACCACGCTGGCGGAGCTGCTTGCCGCGCTCGACTATGAGGGCGATTGGCTCGCCACTGCCGTCAACAGCGACCTGGTGCACAAAGCCAACCGGGCGGAATTCCAGTTGAGCGACGGCGACCGGATTGAAATCCTCTCGCCCATGCAGGGAGGCTAAACCATGCTCGAGCTTTATGGAGCGGCCCTTCAGTCGCGCCTGCTTCTTGGCACCGCTCAATATCCTTCGCCGGCCATCCTTGCCGATGCCGTCAAGGCGTCGGGCACCTCGGTGGTCACCGTCTCGTTGCGGCGTGAGATGGCAGGCGGCAGGGCTGGCGAACAATTCTGGTCGTTGATCCGCTCGCTGGGCGTAAAAGTCCTGCCCAATACCGCTGGCTGCCACTCCGTCAAGGAGGCGGTCACCACCGCGAAAATGGCCCGCGAGGTCTTCGGCACGAACTGGATCAAGCTCGAAGTGATCGGCAACCATGACACGCTGCAGCCAGACGTGTTCGGCCTGGTCGAAGCCGCCCGAATCCTGAGCGAGGACGGTTTTGATGTATTCCCCTATACCACCGATGACCTTGTCGTCGCCGAGCGGCTGCTGGTGGCGGGCTGCAGGGTCTTGATGCCGTGGTGCGCGCCGATCGGTTCCGCCCTCGGACCGGTCAACATCACGGCGCTGCGCTCGATGCGCGGACATTTCCCAAGCATCCCGCTGATTGTGGATGCGGGGCTCGGACGGCCGTCGCACGCGGCAACCGTCATGGAACTCGGCTTTGACGCCGTGCTCCTGAACACGGCGGTCGCCAAGGCGGCTGATCCGGTCGGCATGGCGCGCGCGTTCGGCAAGGCGGTCGAGGGTGGTCGTGAAGCTTTCAGCTCGGGAATGCTCGAGCCGCGCGACCTCGCCGTGCCGTCGACGCCGACGATCGGCAGGGCGGTGTTTTCATGAAGCTCGATCCTTTCTACCTGATCGTCGACAGCTCTGCCTGGATCGAACGTCTGGTGCCGCTCGGTGTCAGGCTGGTTCAGCTTCGGATCAAGACCATGGATGAGGCCGGATTGCGCACTGATATCCGGACAGCGAAGGCTTTATGCGCCGAGCACCAATGCCTTCTTATCGTCAACGACCATTGGCGCCTGGCGATCGAGGAAGGCTGCGACTTCGTCCATCTCGGCCAAGAGGATTTGCAGACCGCCGACCTCTTGGCGATACGGGCGGCCGGCGTGAGGCTCGGGCTCAGCACGCATGATGATGTCGAACTGGAAACGGCTATCGCCGCCGGACCCGACTACATCGCGCTCGGCCCGATTTATCCGACCATCCTGAAGACGATGAAATGGGGCCCGCAAGGCGTCGAACGGATCAACGACTGGAAGCGCCGGGTTGCGCCGATCCCGTTGGTCGCTATTGGCGGCCTTAATCCTGACCGGCTCGACGGCGTCTTCGCGGCCGGCGCGGACAGCGCGGCCGTGGTCACCGACATCACGCTGAATGACGACCCCGAGGCGCGCACGCGAGAATGGATCAAAAAGACAGATCAATGGCGCTGAATGACCCTTATGTGCTTGTCGTCGGTGGGTCGGACTCCAGCGGGGGCGCCGGAATAGCACGCGATATCGAGACGATTTCTTCCCTTGGCGTGCGCGCCTGCCTGGCTATTACGGCGCTGACGGTGCAGACGCACGATGGCCTGACCGAAATCCACCGTTCGTCACCAAGGCTGGTGGCCGATCAAATGCGCGCTGCGCTGCAGGCCAATAAGGTAGGGGCGATCAAGATCGGCATGCTGGCGACGGCTGAGACCGTCCCTGCTGTAGCCAGAGTTCTGCGCGAAAATCCGCACGTGCCAGCAATTCTCGACCCGGTGCTCGCCGCCTCGTCCGGCAGGCAGCTTCTGCAAGCGCGGGCGATCGGCCTTATGATGCGCGATCTGATGCCGCTATGCCGTCTCGTCACGCCAAATCTCATCGAGCTGGCGGTTCTTACCGGCTCTGCCTTGGCCTCGGATGACAAAGACACGTTGCGGCAGGGAAAGCGTTTGCTAGCCGCCGGACCACAAGCGCTACTGATCAAGGGCGGCCATGCAGCGGGACCACGATCAACCGATATTCTGTTGCGCTCCGATCACGAACCAGTCCGCTTCGACACACCGCGTCTGGCTGCGTCGATGCGCGGGACGGGGTGCATGCTGGCCAGTGCGATTGCGGCGCATATGGCCGATGCCAGCCCACTTGAAGACAGCGTGCGCAAGGGCAAGCTGTTTGTTTTCGAGAAGCTGCAGAAGAATGGTTCTGTAGCAGAATGTCCGCATAGCCATCTACCGCCGCTAAAGCTTGCCGTCATCCCATAGCTGCGTTGTCAATGAGCAACGCGACGCCTGCGAAGCGGTGATACACTTCATTGCATAGCTGCTTCAGGGCAGACCGGTCCGCCACGTCGCCTACCATCGTGATGTGCTCCCCTTCGAGCGAAGACGCAAAGTCCTCAAGGGTTCCAGCATCTTTGTCGAACAGGGCAAGCGGCATTCCCTCAGCGGCTAACCTTCGCGCTCACGCTGCTCCAAGCCCTTTGGCTGAGCCGATGACGACCGCGACTCTGCCAGGGGCGATGATGTGATCTGTTCGCTCGGTCATTTCTTTCTTCCTTCGAGTTTTAAACGGCTCTGCCACCGTCAACGAGCGGTTGCGAACAGCGTTGCCTGCTGCTTGCCTGCGCCGGTCGGGCGAGAAGCGACATGAACGGAATTGACTTGCATCAGGACCTGTTTTAATGAATACATTACCGAATGCAACGACGTACTCATTGAAAATTTTGTCCATGGGAGGAACGAAATGAGCCTGGAGATCCGCAAACCAATTCGCAGCTTGGCGATGATCGCTGGGCTCGCGCTTAGCGCCGCCTATACGCCCAGTGCTTACGCGATCGACATTACGCAGCAAGTCAAGGAAATCGAAAGCAATCCCGCCCCCGGACCGAACGGCGAAAAGGCCACCCTCGCCAGCGACCTGAAGCTGACCCCTGAGGAGATCGAAAAGATAAAGGCGAAGAAGGCCACGGCTGCCATCGTCATGCACTACACAGCCTCGGATTGGGCGAAAGCGCAGATGGCCGGACAGAAGAAGGCGCTCGATGAACTCGGCGTCAAGATCGTCGCCGTCACCGACGCCGGCTACCGTGCCGAGCAGCAGGTGGCCGACATCGAGAGCGTCATGGCGCTCAAGCCTGATATTATGATAACCGTACCTGCGGAGCAGTCGGCAACGGCCGCAGCCTACATGAAGGCTGCCGCAGCCGGGATCAAGATCGTCTTTCTCGACCAGGCGGGCGCCGGCATGAAGCCCGGCAAGGACTATGTCAGCCTGGTGTCGTCCGACAATCGCGGCATGGGGAAGGTCGCGGCCCTACTGATGGCGGAGGCGTTGGACGGCAAGGGCGAAATTGCGCTTATTCCGCACGCCTCCGATCTGTTCGCGACGGTCGAGCGCGTGGTCGGGTTCAAGGAAGCGATTAAGGCATTCCCCGATATCAAGGTAGTCGAGGAACAAGGCGTCGGTGGCCCCGACTTCTCTGGTGAGTCCGAGCGCATAGCTTCCGCGATGCTGACCGCGCACCCCAACCTGAACGGAATCTGGGCGGTATGGGACGTTCCAACGGAAGGCGTTTTGTCGGCTGCGCGGTCTGTCGGGGCGTCCACGAATCTTGTGATCACCACGTGCGACCTTGGCGTCAACATAGCGCTCGACATGGCCAAGAAGGGCTACGTCAAGGGCACCGGCTCGCAACGTCCGTTCGGCGCCGGATACGCGGAAGGCGTCCTGGCCGGTTACGCACTGCTTGCCAAGGAAGCTCCCCCCTACGTCGTGCTTCCAGCGCTCGCCGTTTCGCGTGAGAATCTGCTCAAGGCATGGCCTCTTTCCAATGGCGATCAGGCTCCCGAGATTCTCGTGAAGGCGATGAAATGAGGGCCTGGGGAGCGGCGTTCGCCGCTCCCCACTTTAGCACAGCGATGGAAAGCGCTATGACCGACCCGAAGAAGGCGCATGATGATGTCGCGGCCGTCACCATGACCGACATCACGAAGTCCTACGGTGGTGTGCGGGCGCTGCGAGGTGTGAGCCTGACGATTCGGCCGGGCACCATTCATGCGCTGGTAGGCGAGAACGGCGCCGGCAAGAGCACCTTGCTCAAGATACTGCAAGGCGTGGTCACCCCCACCGATGGCTCGATCAAAATCTTTGGCGAGCCGATGTTGACCATTTCCCCGGAAAATTCGCGTCGCCTCGGAATCGAGATGATCTTCCAGGAGCTCAGCCTGATCCCCACGCTTTCGGTTGCGCAGAACATCTTCCTGAAGCGAGAGCCAAGGCGGTTCGGCATGTTGGTTGACCAACGCCGCGAGAACGAACTTGCAGCCTCGATCATCGGCGAGCTCAATCTGACGGTCGATCCGCATACGCCCGTTTCGGACCTAAGCCCGGGCCAGGCCCAGCTCACCGAAATCGCCAAGGCAATCTCCCAGAAAGCGCGCGTCCTGATACTCGACGAGCCGACATCATCGCTGAGCGCGCAGGAAGTGGACACGCTCTTTGGCATGCTGCGCAAATTGACGACCGTCGGCACGGCAATCATCTACGTGTCACACCGTATGACTGAAATCATGACGATTGCCGACGAGATCACGATCCTCAGGGACGGGCAGAACGTCACTAGCGGCAAGATGGCGGACTTCACGCTTGACCTTATCGTCCAGCATATGGTCGGCAAGCGTGTCACCGGCTTCGAATACCGCCCCCATCCCGTCGACAGGACGGGTCCACCGGCGCTCACAGTCCGGAACCTTTCGGGACCGCACGGAAAACCTGATCGCATCAGCTTCGACGTCCACAAGGGCGAGGTCTTGGGAATCGCGGGGCTCATGGGCGCGGGCCGCAGCGAGATGGCGCGCGTGTTGTTCGGCGTGGACGCCAAGACGGCAGGCACGATCGAGCTGGGCGGTAAGCCCCTGGAGTTGAGATCTCCTTCTGACGCAATCGATGCCGGGATCGTGCTGATCCCGGAGAGCCGGCATGACGAAGGCTTGGTCGTCGAACACAGCGTCGGTCACAATCTCGGGCTTCCGCAAATCGAAAGCCTGGTCAAGGGGCCGTTCATCGACAGAAGGAAGGAAAGCGTGCTGACCTCGGACCTCATTGCGAGACTGAGGATCAAGACGCCATCAGCGGAGAACCGGGTTCGGAACCTGTCGGGTGGCAATCAACAGAAGATCGTCATCGCGAAATGGCTTGCCACCGACCCGTGCGTGGTGATCCTGGATGAGCCGACCGCGGGTGTGGACATCGGATCGAAGGCTGAGATCGTCGAATTGATCCGTGGCATCGCAGCCGAAGGCAAGTCGGTCATCGTCATCTCATCGGAGCCGGCGGAACTGCTGGCGACAAGCGACCGGATACTGGTGCTGAGCAACGGCCGGTTGGCGCGAGAAATCGATCGTGAGGAGATCGACGGCTGGGCCACGGCCGTCGGTGACGAAGCGCAGTCGGCGCTGATCCGGACAGAACTGGGATTGCAGGTCGCGATACAGAAGGCTAGCCAAAATGTCCATTGACACCAAGGCCCTCAAAAAGGAGCTCCCGGCGGCGCAAACCCAGCCGTGGTACGGCAATTGGCGCGACTATGTCGTCTATATAGGGTTCGTTGCAATTTTTGTGGTGTTCGCCGTGTTGCTGCAGGAGCGAGGGTTCCTGTCGGCCAACAACCTGCTCAACATCCTGCGCCAGACGGCGATCGTCGCAATTATGGCGATGGCGATGTCATTCGTGCTTTCCGCCGGTGAAATCGATCTTTCCGTTGGCGCGATCGCCGGCCTGACTTCCGTTGTGGCCGGTATGGCGCTCATGCAGTACGGCATCGTAGCCGGCGTTGCCTCCGGCTTGGCGCTCGGGCTTCTCGTCGGCGCGGTGAATGGCGGGCTGACGGCCTATCTCAACATTCCCTCGTTTCTGGTAACGCTCGGCATGATGGGCATTGCCAGAGGCGTCGGCATGTGGGTCAGCGGCACCTCTCCGGTGCCGGTCGTCGACGATGCCTTCATCTTCGCCTTCGGGTCCGGCAACATCGGCCCGTTACCTGTGCTGGTGGTGTGGGTCGCCGTCCTCGGCGCGCTCGCTCACGTAGCGCTTCGCAAGACGCCGTTCGGACGTCAGGTCATGGCGGCTGGCGGCAATCCGATCGCGGCGCGCTATAGCGGCGTCAACGTCAGAAAGGTCAAGTTCCAGGTGCTGCTGCTGACTGGCCTAGCCGCCGCGATCGCCGGCATGCTCTATGCCGGCCGTCTGCAGTCCGGCAGGTTTCAGCTTGGAGAAGGTGACGAGCTCTCGGTCATTGCCGCGGTCGTCCTTGGCGGCACCAGCCTTTTCGGCGGACGCGGGACCGTGATCGGATCGATCGTCGGAGCGCTGTTGATCGGCGTTATCAACAACGGCTTGATCCTTGCCGGACTGGAATACAGCCAACAGCTCATCGCCCGCGGGGTCCTGATCATCCTCGCGGTCGCCATCGGGCGCGGCCGGTAAGCGAGTGGCGCAACATCAGACGAGGATCTTGAAATGAGAGTTTTGGTAACAGGCGGCAGCGGCAAGCTTGGACGCGCGACGGTGAAGCATCTGCTTGATAATGGGCATGACGTCATCAATGCCGATACGATCGAGCCGCGGGAAAACCTCTGCCCCTTCATCAAAGTCGACTTTGAGGACATGCGGGCAACCCTTGAAGCCATTACCGGTTTTGACTGGGACCATAACCGCAAAACCGAAGCGGTCGTGCACCTTGCCGCTATCCCGATGCCGGGTAAGGTCGCGCCGGCCGAGGTCTTCAGGGTCAACACGGTCTCGACCTTCAATGTCTTCGAGACCTGCCGCCTTCTTGGCATCAAGAACGTAGTGTGGGCGTCCAGCGAAACGCTGCTGGGCATTCCCTACACGATCAAGCCGGACTATTTCCCTGCCGACGAGAACTATGCTCCGCGTCCCGAAACCTCGTACTCGCTGTCCAAGCATCTAGGCGAGGAGATGGCCAAACAGTTCTGCCGCTGGGACAAGGACCTGAAAATCGTGTGCCTGCGCTTTTCCAACGTCATGGAAGAGAGCGAATACGCCGACTTCCCGGCGTTCGAAAAAAATCCGGGCGGGCGCCGGTTCAACCTGTGGACCTATATCGACGCCCGCGATGGCGCACAGGCAATCCGCAAATCTCTGGAATGGAGCGGTAAGGGAGCCGAGGTCTTCATTATCGCCAACCAGGACGGTGTCATGATGACGCCCAATGATGAGCTGGTCGGGCGCTTTTACCCAGGCGTACCGTTCAAGCGGCAGGTCGGCGATAACGAGACATTGCTGTCAATCGAAAAGGCAAAATCGGTGCTCGGGTACAACCCCGAACACAGCTGGCGCCGCTACGCCGGATCGTGAAGCGAACGAATAGGGGAAGAAATGGCCACTGCCACGAAACCGGAAGCCGCTCACCTGATCAAGGATGAGACGTTCGCCAAGACCATGACGACCACGGCATATCTGAAAATCCGCCGGTTGATTCTGGAGAACAAATGGTCGCCCGGTTTCCAGGCCACCGAGCAGGAGGTCGCAACAAGCCTGGGGATGAGCAGGACACCTGTTCGCGAAGCGCTGATGCGTCTTCAGCAGGAGGGACTGGTCTCCGTTGTCCCACGTCACGGCATGCGCGTCTTGCCGGTGTCGACGTCGGACATGAAGGAAATCTATGAAATCCTCACGTCGCTCGAAAGCACCGCCGCCGAGCTCGCGGCCGGCCGCGCGTTAACGGACGAGCAACTCAGCGGGCTGGAACGGGCAACCGCCGACATGGACAAGGCGCTCGCCGCCGACGACCTCGACCGCTGGGCGCAGGCCGACGCGCGGTTCCACGAACTGCTTCTGGATCTCGGCGGCAACCAAATGCTGAAGTCGGTGGTCATGAATTTCATCGACCGGGCTCACCGCGTGCGCATGCTGACCCTCAAAATGCGGCCGAAGCCGGTGAACTCGACCCGCGATCACGCTGAGCTCGTGAAGGCTATCCGAGCCGGTGATGTTGCGAACGCCGGACGCATCCACCGGGAACACAGGCAGCGGGCGGGGCGGGAGCTCCTCGATCTGCTTGATCGCTTTGGACTGAACCATCTCTGACTGGATCGAAAATGATGAAGAACCAGACGCTCACTATCGCCGTGCTTCCCGGCGACGGAATCGGCCGGGAGGTCATGCCCGCCTGCCTTGAACTCGTCGAGGCCGCCCTCGACCTCGTCGGCGCCCCGGCGCTAACGTTCCAAACATATCCGGCGGGGGCGCAGTATTATGCGGAGAGCGGCGAGGCGTTGCCGAGTGCAACGCTCGAGGCGTGTCGCAAGGCCGAGGCCATCCTGTTTGGAGCGATGGGCTGGCCCGACATTCGCTTTCCCGACGGCACCGAAATCATCCCGCAGCTCGATCTTCGTATGGAGCTCGGCCTGTTCGCCGGCGTGCGGCCGATTCGGTGGTTTCCCGGCTTGCCGCGGGTGCTGACCGACCCTCGGGCCGAAAACATCGATTTTGTCATCGTGCGCGAGCAGACGGAAGGTTTGTTTTATGCCCGGGGCCGCGGTGAAATCCGCGACGATGAGGAAGCCTATGACACCATGCAGATCACCCGGGCTGGTACAGAGCGCGTGGTGGAGTTTGCCTTCCAGATCGCCTCACAACGCAAGCGTCGCGGCAAGCCGGGAAATGTGACCTGCGTCGACAAAGCGAATGTGTTTCAATCGATGGCCTTCTTCCGCAAGGTCTTCAACGAAGTCGCGACGCGCCATCCGGACATGACGAGGGACCACGCCTATGTCGATGCCTTGGCGCTCAACATGGTCAAGAAGCCTTGGACCTTCGATGTGCTGGTAACCGAGAACATGTTCGGAGATATCCTCTCGGATTTGGCCGCGGGCCTGATCGGCGGCATGGGTATGGCGCCATCTGCTGACATTGGCGAAAATCACGGGCTTTTCCAGCCTGCCCATGGAACCGCGCCCGACATCGCGGGCAAGGGCTTCGCCAATCCCAGCGCCATGTTCCTCTCGGGGGCGATGATGCTGGATTGGCTCGCGGTTCGGCACGGCGAACAAAGCCTCGCCAATGCCGCAAGCCTGATCGAGGAAGCCGTTGAGCATACACTTTCGAGCAATCTTGCGGTTCCAATGGAATATGGTGGAAGCGCCAACTGCGCTGACATGACCCGCTCGGTAATTGATTCACTCAGGGCAGTCCGCAAGGAGGTGGCATGAGCGGTGAGAGCGCGGGAGGGTTGGTGGTTGCGGTGGAGTTGTTGGTCGGCAAGGAGCACATCGATGTCTTCCAGGCGGCGATGATTGAAAACGCGGCAGCATCGCTCGGCGAAGAGTCAGGCTGCATCGTCTTCGACGTATGCCAGGATCCGAAACGGCCAGGTCGCTTCTACCTGTACGAATTCTACCGCAGCCAGACCGACTTCGACACCCACCTCCGGTCAAGGCACTTTGCGCGCTTCAATGAAGCCACCACACCCTGGGTGCTGGAGAAGAGGGTTGAGACGTTCAACCGTGTTTTCCCGGTATGGCAAGGACAATAGCGATGGCCAACGACATCAAGGCTATTGTCTTCGACACCTTCGGCACCGTGGTCGACTGGCGCGGCTCCATCATCGCCGACCTGTCTGCATGGGGTCGTAAAGAAGGTTTGACTGTCGACTGGGCCGACGTTGTTGATCGCTGGAGAGGCCGCTACGACCCGCAAAAGGCGCGCGTGCGGCGCGGTGAACTGCCGTGGACGAATCTCGACGAGTTGCATTTCGAAGCCCTGAACTCGGTATTTGAAGAGTTGGCGTTGCCCATTCTGGACGAGTCGAAGATGATGCACATCAACAAGGTCTGGCACAGGCTTAAGGGCTGGCCGGACGCGTCGGGCGGGCTTCATCGCCTGAAGCGGAAATTCATCATCGGCCCGCTGTCGAACGCCAATGTCGCCATCTTGGTCAACATGGCCAAGGGTGCCGATCTGCCTTGGGACGCGATCTTCTCCTGCGAGCTTTTCCGGCACTACAAGCCCGACCCCGAGACGTATGAGGGTGTGTGTAAAATGCTCTATCTTGAGCCCGACGCTGTGATGATGTGCGCGGCTCACAATTACGACCTCGCCGCCGCCCGCAACGTTGGCCTCAAGACTGCGTTCATCCTGCGGCCGACCGAGCATGGGCCTGGCCAAGTCACTGGAAGCCGAGCAGGACTGGGATTTCGTCGCCAACGATCTCGAGCATCTGGCGCATCAACTGGGATGCTAGCAAAGGTGATGACGATGCAAACCTACAAGATGTTCATTGACGGCAAATGGGAGGACGCGGCCGATGGCGAGACTTTCGCTTCCTACAATCCTTTCACCGCCGAAGCCTGGGCGGCCATTCCAAAGGGAAAAAAGCAGGATGCGGAGCGGGCGATCAATGCTGCCCACAAGGCGTTCACAAGCGGCCCATGGCCAAAGCTGACGGCGAGCGAGCGCGGGCACCTTTTGCGGCGGCTCGGCGATCTGATCGCCGAAAACGCCGAGCGGCTGGCGAAGATCGAGGTGATCGATAACGGCAAACTTATCAACGAGATGCTGTTCCAGCTAAAGTACATCCCGCAGTGGTATCACTATTTCGGCGGCCTCGCGGACAAGATCGAAGGTGCGGTGATCCCGATCGATAAGCCCGAGACCTTCAACTACACGAGGCACGAGCCACTGGGCGTCTGCGTCGGCATCACGGCCTGGAACTCCCCGCTTCTTCTTTTGTCCTACAAGCTGGCCCCCGCCCTGGCGGCAGGCAATACATTCATCGCCAAGCCCTCAGAATTCACCTCAGCCTCAACTCTCGAACTCGCCAAGCTCGTCGAACAAGCCGGCTTCCCGCCCGGTGTTTTCAACGTCGTCACAGGCTTCGGTGCCGATGTCGGCGAGACACTGACAACCCACGAGCATGTCGCCAAAATCGCCTTCACCGGCAGCGAGGCCACCGGTCGCAAGATTGGCGAGGCGGCCGCACGCAATTTTAAGAAGGTCACACTGGAACTTGGCGGCAAGAGCCCGCACATCGTCTTTGCCGACGCCGAGATCGACAACGCAGTCAACGGCGTCATTTCCGGCATATTTGCAGCCACGGGCCAAACCTGCATTGCCGGTTCGCGTCTGCTCATCGAGCGCAAGATCCACGACCAGTTCCTTGAAAAGGTGATCGCCCTGGCAAAAACCGCGCGCATGGGTGATCCGCTCTCAACTTCCACGCAGGTTGGTCCAGTGACGACGCCGCCGCAACTCGAGAAGATCCTCGGCTATATCGACGTCGCCAGACAAGAAGGCGCGGAATGCGTCCTGGGCGGCGCACGGCCGACCAACCCAGAGTTTTCCAAGGGCTGGTTCGTCGAGCCTACCATTTTCTCGTCGGTGCGAAACGACATGCGCATTGCCCAGGAAGAGGTCTTCGGTCCCGTGCTGGCGGTCATTCCATTCGATACCGACGAGGAAGCCATCCAGATCGCCAATGACAGCCGCTACGGGCTCGCCGCCGGGTTCTGGACGCAGGACATGCGACGCATTCTGCGCGTCTCCGCGGCCATCCAGGCAGGCACGGTCTGGGTCAACACCTATCGAACGATCAGCTACATGTCGCCGCTGGGTGGCTACAAGCACTCCGGCATCGGCCGCGAGAATGGGCTGGCTTCGATCCAGAACTACCTGCAGACCAAGAGCGTCATGATCTCCACGGCCAGCAGTGTCGCCAATCCCTTCATCATGAGGTGAGGCGATGGCGGCGCCGAAACTCGCCGTCGGCTGCGTCGCTGACGATTTCACCGGAGCAACAGACGTCGCTGGTATCTTCGCCAAAAGCGGCATGAAGACCACAGTGATGATTGGCACCCCGCCCAACCGGCAGGAAGTAAGCGCGGACGCCATTGTCGTGGCGCTCAAGACGAGGACCATCGAACCGGCGGAGGCCGTCAGCCAGTCGCTGCAGGCGCTTCGCTGGCTTCGGCGCCGCGGAGCATCGAAGTTCTTTTTCAAGTACTGCTCGACCTTCGATTCCACCGACGCGGGCAATATCGGTCCGGTGCTTGACGCCATGTTGGAGGAGCTAGGCAGCAATTTCACGATCGCCTGTCCCGCCTTTCCTGCGAACGCCCGCACCGTCTACAAGAGCAACCTCTTCGTCGGTGATCTGCCCTTGAGCGAAACGGGGATGCGCAACCATCCGCTTACGCCGATGACGGATTCCAATCTCGTCCGGCTCCTTGCTCCGCAGACCAAGCGCAAGATAGTCGCGTGCTATCACGAGACGGTAAAAGGTGGCGTTGATGCGATACGGACCTGGTCCGCGCAGGCACGCGCGGAGGGTGCCGGGATAGGCATCATCGATGCGATCGACGATATCGACCTGGAGAGTATCGCCCGGGCATTCGCCGAGGCTCCGCTTCTGACTGGCGCCTCAGGCCTTGCCTATGGGCTGGCGCGGTCGATGTCCATGGAGAGGCCAACGTCAATTCACCCTCGCGAAGGTAACCGCGCCCGCACAGGATCTCGCGCCGTGATCTCGGGGAGTTGCTCGACTGCGACCAACGGCCAAGTCGAACGGATGCTTCAGGACCATGAGGGCTACCGGATAGACATCGGCAAGCTGGCGAATGGCCAGGACGTGGTGGCCGATGCGCTCAGTTGGGCCAAGGACCGCGTGGGACACAAGCCAGTGCTCTTCTATGCAACCGCTGCTCCTGAGGAGGTGAAAGCCAATCAGGCGAAATACGGCGCGACGCAAGCCGGCGAAATGGTGGAGGCGGCGCTGGCGCGGATCGCAAAGGAGCTGGTTGACGGAGGCGTCTCGCAAATGATCGTGGCAGGCGGTGAAACCTCCGGTGCGGTCGTGAAGTCGCTTGGCATCAACCAGCTCGACATCGGCAACGAGATTGCGCCGGGCGTTCCATGGGTCAGCGCACCGTCCCGCGCGGGGCCGATTTCCCTGGCGCTGAAGTCGGGGAATTTTGGCGGCGAAGATTTCTTCATCGATGCCTGGAGCAAAATCTGATGACGGCGACCCTTTCAGAAGAGACGAAAACACGGGATCAAATCGCGCGGATCGGCAAGTCAATTTTCGACCGGGGCCTCACATTCGGATCAACCGGAAACATGAGCGTGAAACTGTCGGATGGGCGAATGCTGATGACGCCGACCAATGCGTCGCTTGGAAATCTCGACCCCGAGCGGCTTTCGTTGTTTTCGGCCGAGGGTGTGCATATTGGAGGCGACAAGCCGACCAAGGAAGCCTTCCTGCATCAATGTATGTACTGCGCGCGGCCGCACGGCCGCGCCGTTGTGCATCTTCATTCGACCTACTCGGTAGCCGTCAGCATCCTTAAGGGCGTTGATGAGAGAGACGTGTTGCCGCCGCTCACCGCCTACTATGTCATGCGGGTCGGCCGCCTGCCGCTTGTCCCCTATTTTCGCCCGGGCGATCAGAAACTGGCAGAGGCGGTGCAAGAGGCCGCGAAGGACAGCAACGCCGTCCTGATGGCGAACCACGGTCCGGTCATCGCGGCAAAGTCGCTCGAGGAGGCGCAATATGCTACCGAAGAACTCGAGGAGACCGCCAAGCTGTTCCTCATGCTCCACGGGCGCGAGTTGCGCCCGCTTACTCCCGAGCAGCGAAACGAGTTGGCGGGCGGCAACTGAGGCGCCCTAAAAAAGGATGCCGTGCCCGACAACAATTGTTGCGATCTCTGTCTGGTGTTGCCATCGCAAGGAAGGTCGTCAGGCTTAGCGGGGCACTGTATTGTACTTGGCATCAACCTCGTTGATCGCCTTGACGTTACCTGCCGAACGGCCGTTCTCATCGAAGCTGTGCGCGAGGAAGGCGTCGGCAATCGATTTAGCAAGCTCCGGGCCAATGACACGCGATCCCATGGTGATGATTTGCGCGTTGTTCGAGAGCGCGGCGCGCTCTGCCGAATAGGTGTCGTGCGTCAGGGCGGCGCGAATGCCTGGCACCTTGTTGGCCGCGATGCAGACGCCGATACCGGTGCCGCAAACAAGGATGGCACGGTCATATTCGCCCTTGAGCACGGCTGAGCCGACGCGATCCGAAAGGTTTGCATAAAAGGCCTCGGGGCCGGCGTCGGTGCGAGAGACCTCCTTCACATCGTGCCGATCCTTCAGGTGGTCGGCTAGAACCTTGGCGAGCCCCTCGCCCGCACTGTCTCCTGCAACAGCGATTTTCATGTTCGTCTCCTTTTCAGATTTTGGCGGCGCAGCGCGCCAGGATGTCGAGGTAGCCCTCGACCTTCCAGGCCGAGCGACCAATGAAGAGTCCGTCGATGTCGGGGCAGGTGATCAGTTCTTCGCAATTGCCGGGATTGACCGAGCCGCCATAGAGGCAGGGGATGCGACGCCCGAGGATCTCGTGGGCGAACCTGGCGATTTCGGCATGACGGGCGTTGGCATACTCGGCCGTCGCAGGGATGCCACGTTCACCGATCGCCCAGACAGGCTCGTAGGCGAGAAGGATCGGAGCCCCTCGCTGGCCGGCAGCCAGCTTGCCGAGCGCGCCGCGCACCTGCGTTGCCAGGACTTGGCTCGCCCTGCCGCTGTCGCGGTCCGCAAGCGTCTCGCCGATACAGATCAGCGGCACGAGGCCGTGGCGGACGGCGGCCTCCGTCTTGAGGCCAACGGTTTCATCGGTTTCCCCAAAATGCTCGCGGCGCTCCGAATGGCCGAGCTCAACGATATCGAGTTCGCAGTCCTTCAGCATCACCGGCGACACTTCCCCGGTCCAGGCGCCTTCATCTTCCCAATGCATGTTCTGTGCACCGACCTTGACCGAAGTGCCTTTGAGCATCCTCTTGACTTCACGGACGGCGGTGAATGGCGGGATGACGAAACGCTGGAGGCGGTCATGCCGGCCGGACTCGGCGCGGCACAAGCCATCGGCGAACTCGCGGGCTTCCTCCAGGGTCTTGTTCATTTTCCAGCTGGTGCCGACCCAAAACTGCTTGTTCCCGGTCATTGTGTTGCCTCTGCGGTAGCGATCCTGACGACGGTTTGTCCACCTTCGAGCTCGACAGCCGTTTGGTGTGGCAACGGTTTGTCGGAGATGATCGTGCTGAAATCATTGAGGTCGGCGAGTACATGCAACGCCGTGTGGCCGAAGCGTCGGCTATTGACCAAAAGGCAGCTTTGTCTGCTGGAGGCGATCATGGCGCGCTTGCTGCGCACGACGGTCTCGTCCATGTGATAGGCGAGGCGGCCCGACGCGGCAGGCGCTGAGACAAAGGCAATGTCGGCACGCAGGCGCGAAAGCGCCTCTTCAGTGACAATCCCAAAATAGGCGTTGAACTTGGAGGAATAGACCCCGCCTACGGCGATCAGCGTGGCGCCGCTCTCGCCCTTGTTGCGATCAATGATCGCTGCATTGTTGGTGATGATCGTAATTGCTCTTTTTCTTGCCAGCACGTCGCCGAGCATCGCGGCCATTGACCCGTCGTTGATCATGACGGTCATGCCTGGCTCGACGAGCTCGGCTGCTGCGGTCGCAATCGACCGCTTCACATCGGCTTCCTGCAGCTCACGGAAGCGGAAATCGCTCTCGAACTGGGTCCCTGGTTCGATGGTCGCGCCACCGCGCACTTTGCGCAGCACACCGGCTCGCTCGAGGTCGTCAAGGTCGCGGTGTATGGTCATCTTCGAGACCGCGAACCGAGTGGCTAGATCATCGAGATCAACCGCGCGGCTGGCAACGAGAAGATCGATGATTTCCTGCCTGCGCTCTTCTCGTTTCACGATCATCTCCATTGCTGCGTCGCCGGCTGCCGGACGAGCTCCGACACGTGGCATAAGGCGCTTCGCCGGCGTGTGTAAGCGAGTGCGCCAATGTCCAACATGTCGCTCTCAATGGACAGTCCCGTTGCGATAGCGCTCAGCCATTTCGGACAGCGTCAAGGGGACGATGCCATGAGCGTGGCCCGCCGATCCGAAAGCCTCGAAGCGCTCGCGGCATAGCTTGGAAAGTGCTGCCATGGCGGGCTTCATGTATTTCCGCAGATCGAATTCGGAGGGATCCTCGCTCAGCACGCGTCGGACCTGCCCGGTCATCGCCATGCGGCAATCTGTGTCGATGTTGATCTTGCGAACCCCATGCCGGATGCCGCGCCGAATTTCCTCGAGCGGCACCCCCCAGGTGGGTTTGAGCTCCCCGCCGAACCTGTTGATGATCTCCTGCAGTTCGTCCGGCACGGACGAGGAACCGTGCATCACAAGATGGGTATGGGGCAGCCTGGCATGGATGGCCTCGATCACGTGCATTGCAAGCACGTCGCTATCGGGCTTGCGGGTGAATTTATAGGCGCCATGGCTGGTGCCCATTGCGATCGCCAAAGCGTCGACCTTGGTCTCCTTCACGAAGGCCGCAGCCTCATCCGGATCGGTCAGGAGCTGGTCGTGCGACAGTTGGCCTTCCGCGCCATGCCCGTCCTCGGCCTCGCCCATGCCGCTTTCCAACGAACCGAGCACGCCAAGCTCACCCTCTACCGACACACCGCCCCAGTGAGCGAAATCCGCAACACTCTTCGTCACGCCAACATTATAGTCCCAGTCGGCCGGCGTTTTGCCGTCCGCTCGCAGCGATCCGTCGATCATGACCGAGGTGAAGCCGGCCTGGATCGCTGTCATGCAGCTGGTTGGCTCATTGCCGTGGTCGAGATGAACACAGACCGGGATGTTGGGGTATATCTCCGTCACGGCGTCCATCATGTGCCTGAGCATGACGTCATTGACATAGGCGCGCGCACCGCGGCTGGCCTGCATGATAACGGGCGAGTCCGTCAGGTTGGCCGCCTCCATGATCGCAAGCGCTTGTTCCATATTGTTGATGTTGAATGCTGGTACGCCGTAGCCATGTTCGGCCGCGTGATCCAGCAATTGACGTAAGGTAATTCGCGCCATGGCTTTCCCCTTATGCTTTCCGGACCAGACCTGAGATCAGTTCGACTTCGTTGACAGAGCCGAAGACCAGCGGCGTCCTGCAATGGTGGGACGCGGGCGGCTTGTCGAGTATGTTGATGCTGCCGTCGGTGGCGAGGCCTCCGGCGGCCCGCATCAAAAATGCGATCGGATTGGCCTCGTAGACGTGGCGCAAGCGGCCCTGCTCGTAGCCTTGACGGCCATCGGCGCCGTAGAGGAAGACGCCACCGCGCAAAACAATGCGATGGAGCTCTCCAACGGCGGCGCCCAGCCAGCGCATATTGAAGTCGCGGCCCCGGGGACCCGAACTGCCCTTCAGGCAGTCGTCCACATAGGAACGGGTCGACGGCACGAGATGGCGATGCAAAGACGCATTGTAGGCGAGATCCGCCGTGTCGGGCTTTATCCGGACACTTTCCCGGATGACGTAGAAACTTCCATCATTGGGGTTGAGCGTCGCCAGGACGACCCCTTCCCCGACCGAAAAGCCAAGATCGACGGTGTTGCCATAGGACACGTAGCCGGCAGCGACCAATTCCCTTCCCGGCTTGAGGAACGGATCCTCACCGACCTCGAATGGAACGATCGAAAACAGCGTGCCAAGGGAGGCCCCAAGTCCGACATTGCCTGATCCGTCAAGCGGATCTATCGCGACGGCGAGGCCTGACGAACCAAAGACAGCCGGCACTTCCGCCTCCTCGGACAGCACCTGCGCCGCGCCGGCATCCCGCAGCAGGGCCAGGAACAAATGATGTGAGGCAACGTCGATCGCCTTCTGTTTGTCGCTGTCGGAATTGACGCCGACGATCTCGGCCGGATCGCCAGGAAGTTCACCGAGGGCGATCCTGGCCGACAAGGCCCGTGCGCCCGTCATCACGGCGTCGATTTGCTTTGTGATCGCGAGGCGGAGCGCGTCCGCGCCCGCCCAATCCTCCAGAAAATCCTCCACGGCTCGCAGTGCGCGAGCCGGTTGATCATTGGTAAGCCTGAGCACGTTCATGGCGTTGCTCCGAGCTTCTCGAGAGCGAGCGCCACGATCGCCTGGCTGGTGATGCCGAATTTCTCATAAAGCACATCGGCGGGCGCCGAGGCGCCGAAGCCGGTCATGCCGATGACGTCGTCCTCGCTGTCCACATAGCGGGTCCACCCGAATTTCGACAACGCCTCGACCGCTATGCGCGGCGCGTTGCCGAGCACGGCCTCCCTGTAGGCTTTCGGTTGCTTCTCAAAGAGATCCCAGGCGGGCATTGAGACGACAGCTGCATGAATGCCCCTCTCCTTCAGTTGCTCTGCCGCGGCAACGGCGAGCGAAACCTCGGTCCCGGTGCCGAGAATGGTCAAGTCACGCGCCGGACCGGACTCCTTTATGACATAGGCACCCTTTTGCGCCCGGTTGACGGTGTCGCGCTCTAACCGGAGTTGAGGAACATTTTGACGCGAAAGCGCCAGAACCGATGGAGTGTTGCGGTCGCGCAGAGCGATGTCCCAACACTCCAGCGTCTCAACGGCATCGCAGGGTCGGAATACGTGCAGGTTCGGAACGGCCCGCAGGCTTGCCACGTGCTCGACCGGCTGATGTGTTGGACCGTCTTCGCCAAGCCCGATCGAGTCATGCGTCAATACGTATATCGAGCGCACCCCCATCAGCGCCGACAGCCGGATTGCGTTGCGACAATAGTCTGAAAAGACCAGGAACGTGCCCCCATAAGGAATAAGTCCGCCGTGCACGGCGATGCCGTTCATGGCCGCAGCCATGGCGAATTCACGCACCCCATAGCTGACATAGCGCCCCGAGCTGGTCGGCGTGAAGTCGCTGTCGACGGCGGCAACGCGGGTAAGATTGGAATGGGTAAGGTCAGCTGAGCCGCCGATCATCTCAGGCAGGGCGGCGGCTAGCGTTTCCAGAGCGATCTGGCTTGCTTTTCGGGTTGCGACTGGCTGGGGATGGTCGAGGAGCTTGGTCCGGGCGGCCTCAACCTGCACACCATAGTGATCGGGAAGCACGCCGGAGACCCGGCGCAGGAATTCCGCTTTCTTGCCGGCGTCAATGGAATCGAGCCGCCCTTGCCAATCGGCACGTGCGCCAGCTCCCATTGCGCCAATGGCACGCCAGCCTTCGAGGATCTCCGACGGTATTTCGAATGGCGCGGCCTGCCAGGTATAGGCAGCCTTGGCCGCAGCCGCCTCGGCTGCCCCCAGTGGCGCGCCATGAGCCGAGCTTTTGCCGGCCTTGGTTGGTGAACCATAGCCGATGACGGTCTTCATCGCGATCAGCGACGGCCTGCCCGCTTCTGCCTTCGCGCGGGTGATTGCCGCATCGATGGCCGCCGGATTATGGCCGTCGATGCTTTCGACATGCCAGCCATAGGCCGCGAAACGGGCAGGAACGTCCTCGGTGAACGAAACGGCGGTGGAGCCGTCAATCGTAATTGCATTGTCGTCATAGAGCACGATCAGCTTGCCGAGCTTCAGGTGACCGGCCAGCGAGGCCGCCTCCTGTCCGACGCCTTCCATGAGGCAGCCGTCGCCACAGAACACGTAAGTGTGGTGATCGACCAGGTCCGCGCCAAACTCATCCGAAAGGCGTCTTTCGGCTATGGCCATGCCCACCGCTCCGGCTATGCCCTGCCCGAGCGGCCCAGTGGTGATCTCCACGCCAGCAGTATGACCGTATTCAGGATGGCCGGGGGTCTTGGAACCCCATTGGCGGAAATTGCGGATCTCCTCGATCGAGACGTCCTCCACACCGCTGAGATAAAGCGCGCTGTAGAGCAGCATGGACCCATGCCCGTTCGACAGAACGAAGCGATCGCGGTCGGCCCAGCGAGGCTGGCTGGCGTCGAATTTCAAATGCCTTGCAAACAGCACGGACGCGGCGTCAGCCATGCCCATCGGCATCCCGGGATGACCCGAATTGGCTGCCTCCACGGCATCGATTGAAAGAACGCGGATCGCGTTTGCTAGATCAGAAATCGATACCTTAGCTGGGATCATTCGGCACTCCTCTGTCGACGTGCGAGAGGCCCCCAAAATATAACATATCTTATCACAATTCAACATTACTTTTTGTGATAAAGCTAACATTATCACATCCGACAGGGCCCAAGCCCCGCGAACCCGCAAGGATTCGGAGGGGATGGGCCTAATGCGAGATAGCAAACTTGGTTGATTTGATGTTATTTTGTGAGTTTCCTTGTAACATTTAACACATAGTGGGTACGAGCGGCCTTCCCGTCGCGAGACAGAAAATGGGAGGGATTGAGTGAAGATCGGAGCGGTGCGCGAGCGGCTTGCCGGCGGATCAGATCTCGATCGACGGCGAGGGGGTCGCCGCGGCCCTCAACGACGCGCAAAGTGTCATTATCGTCCCTGGTTATGGGATGGCGATCGCGCAAGCCCAGGGTGCAGTTTCCGAACTCACCCGCAAATTGCGTGCGGCAGGTAAGACCGTACGCTTCGCCATCCATCCCGTCGCGGGTCGACTGCCCGGCCACATGAACGTGCTCCTCGCCGAAGCCCGAGTCCCTTACGACATCGTCTTGGAAATGGACGAGATCAGCGAGGACTTTCCTGACACCGACGTCGTTATAGTCATCGGTTCGAACGACATCGTGAATCCGGCGGCCCAGGAAGACCCGAATTCACCGATCGCCGCAATGCCAGTCATCGAAGTCTGGAAGGCCCGGCAGGTCTTCGTATCGAAGCGTCGTCAGGGGACGGGCTATTCCGGGATTGAGAATCTGCTCTCCTTCAGGGAGAACACCCACATGTTCTATGGGGACGCGAAGAACTCGGTCACGCAGTTGATCCCCTTGCTCAGGTAGATGTGAAGGAAGCGAAATGGAAAAGGCCGGGGTCGTCGACACCCGGCCTTTCCCTGCGCATCGTCTTGGGAGGACGATTGTGAACTGCGCAACTTTCATCACACTCTTGAAGGTTCTCCGTCAGCCAGACATATCTCGACGAGCATGAGCTCGCGATCTGTCGCGCGCGACGGATAGATCTTTGACAGCCGTTCCTCGTGCATGGGAATGATGCGGCGCTCGTCGTTGCCGACGATCCCAAGCATCTCCTCGGCGGTCTCGATCAGGCGCGTTTGACTGCCGTTGGCGAGGCCCGGCGGAACGAAACACGGATCATTCGAGTCGCCCCCGTTGAGGTTTTTATAGGTATAGACCACGTCGCCGGACAGGACGATCTTGTCGTCTCCCTCGCCGTTCTGCACCACCACATATTGCGAGCCCGCAGTGTGGGTGTCGAATGCGGGATAGAGGTGAATTCCCGGCAGCAGATTTTCTCTCTCGCCTTCCACCAATTCGAGACGACCCTCAATGTTTGCCTGGGTCAGGTAGAGGATGTCGGCAGGGTTCAATCCCGCCTGCAGAGAGCGGAAGCGGCGGCCCTTGGCGAGGATCCACATCCATGAGTCCAGCTCTTTCTTCTGGATGTAGATCTTGGCGTTGGGGAAGAATTTCAGGCCTCCGATGTGATCGAAATGTGCATGCGTCAGGATCACATGGGTGACGTCCTGTGGCCTCACGCCGCACTCGCCAAGGACGATGTCGGGACCTGTCCATCCGGTGACGCCAATCGAGTTGGCGATCTGCCCTCCGAAGTCGCCGGCGTCGTGTCCGACGTCGACCAGGACGACGGCGTTGCTGGCCTTGATAAGTATGTAGGCGAACGGCAGGTTCATCGTTCCCCGATTGTGCTCGCCGTAATAGACCCCGCTGACCGGGTGCACCGGGCTGCACGAGTATTCAAGCACCCAGATTGAATGTGCTCCCATGGTATTCCTCCCCATGACCAGATAGAGACCCTGCACAGCAGCTGCTTGTGTCAAAAGTCGTTGTGTCGAGTATTGCGGCCGAACGCTCAAGCTCGGTCACGGCGTTTGAAAGCAACCCCAAGAGCGGCGCGTCTTGGACGAGGACACCGCGCTGCAGCAGCGTGTCCGCGTCAGCGAGCAGACGCTCTGCCTTTCCCAGATGGGCGAACGCGTGCTGTTGGCCAGCTACCCCCGGCAAGACAGAGCGTGCTGCCGCGACCGACCGTTTGATTTCGGCTGCACGGTGGGCGAGTTCGCCGACCAAAAAGCGCATACCTTTCTCCTTCAATGCGAGATGCATGAACGAGTAAATCGCAAGAAGCTCTCCATAAGTTCTGACGAGCGCTTCGACGCCCTTGCGCGCTTCCGCTGACGCAACCGGCTCGACCACCGCGTCACATTGGAAAGCACGGCCGATGGTGGCGCGATTCATCGTCCGTCCTTCGGCAGCGGAGCCTTCGACGGAAGGAGGTTCGCAGCCTTCAAGGCGTCCCAGAACGCCGATGGTATCGTCTCGTTGATCGCCTTGATGTTCTGGTCCACTTCGGCGGCGCTCTTCGCTCCCATGACCATGGTGGCCACAGCCGGATGCGCGTAGACGAATTGCATCGCCGCCGCCGGCAGACTCACCGAATATTCCACGCAAACGCTCTCGATGGCCTTCACCTTCTCCACGACGGCGGCCGGGACCTTGCCGTAGTCATAAGTGGCTGTGGCTGCGCCAACGCCGGTCGCAAGGATTCCGGAATTGAAGATGCCCCCGGCGATCACCGATACGTTTCGCTCGAGTAACTCGTCAAAGGCGGCTTCGAGGGGCCCGTGGTTCAACAGCGTATAGCGCCCTGCGATCAGGGAGCAGTCTATCTGAAACTCGCGCGCAACACCGACGACCGAGTCCGTTTCGTTGACGCCCAAACCTATGGCCGAGACGGCGCCGCTCGATCGGAGCTCGTCGAGCGCCTTGTAACCGGAAGCGCGCAGCTGGTCCCAGTAGAATTCGCTTTGGTCACCGTGCCAGGCGCGACCGACGTCATGGACAAGAAGGACATCGATGTAGTCGAGACCGAGCCGCTGCTGGCTGTCCTCGAACGCACGCATGACACCGTCATACGTGTAATCGTAAGTGTCGAGGAACGGCAATGGATCGATCCAGTCGATGCCGTACACGGTCTCAAGTTTCTTCGTCCTGCTGGCGGGCTTGAGGACGCGCCCAACCTTGGTGCTGACCACGACGTCTTGGCGCAGCTTGTTGGCCCGGAGCGCATGCCCAAGGTAGTGTTCGGACTTCCCAAAGCCGTACATCGGGGCGCAATCGAAGTAGCGGATTCCGGACGAATACCCTGCAAGGATCGTGGCTTCGAACTCGTCATATGAGACGTCGGCGTTGAAGCCCGAGAGGGGCACCGTGCCGAGCCCCAGCGAAGTCACCTGCACTTTGGTCTTTCCGAGTGGCCTGAGTTCGAGGTCGGTCATTGGTCATCCATTGCGTATGTCGTTGGAAGGCGCGCTACCGGTGGGCCTCCTGGAGGCCGTAGCGAGCGAGCACAAATACGGCGCCACCCGTGAAGATTGATGTCGTGAATTGCTCCCACGAAACCTCCCAGCACGGCTCCTCCAAGTCGGCGATAGATAAGGTATAAGGTCATACCTTTAGATGCAAGTGATTTTTGGGCTGACCCCCGCATTTACCGCACGTGATTCTAGTCAGGTTAAGCGCGGCGCGGCGGCGCGTCTCAATCGGTCGTTTATGGCGCGGCCAAGGTCGACCATCGGTAGCGGCGCGAACCCGATCACCTCGCCTGCTTTTGCAAGAGCATCAGCCTCGGTCATGACTGCGTACAGGTTTCGAGCAGCCTCTTGCAGGTCGCCGCAAGCGGAGAGCGTCAAACGGCAACCCTCGCATGTCGGTCCGAAACCGACCCAAATCATGTTCGCCCTCGGCTGGTCGACTTCCATCCTGACGGCAGCGTGAGGAGCGTAGTGGCTTCTCAATTGCCCCGGCGCTGATATTTCACGCGGGTCGCTGTCCTCCCCCATCGAGCCAAGTAACTCTTCGAGCGACTCTTGCGGAACCGAACCCTGACGCAGGAGTGTAGGCGCTCCGACCAAGGACAGGATTGTGGACTCTAGCCCGTGGTCGCAGGTGTCATCTTCAATAATTCCCGCTATGCGGCTGTCGAGTTGGCGAACCACTTGCGCGAAACGCGTCGTGGATATCTTCCCGGAAAGGTTGGCTGACGGCGCGGCCACCGGGAATCCAACTGCTCGGATAAGGCGTTGGGCAACCTGTGAAGACGGAAACCGGATCGCAACGTTCGCCAGGCCCGCGGTCACCGCAGGGGCCAATCCGCAATCATCCTTCTTGGGCAGCAGTATCGTCAGGGGGCCTGGCCAAAACCGGGCAGCGACTAACTCGGCATTCTGGTTGAACTGGGCAATCCTGCGGGCCATATCCATGTCGGCAACGTGGACAATCAGCGGATTGTGCCGTGGGCGTCCCTTCGCCTCATAGATGTTTTCAATTCCGGCGGAATTGCTGGCGTCGGCTCCAAGCCCGTAAACTGTCTCCGTGGGAAAGGCCACAACTTCACCGTTGCGGAGCATTTCGGCCGCTATTTCTATGTCGTGGTCTTCGTTGCTGAACCGGCGGGTAATCCGCACTAATTCAGGCCCACGACCTGATGAGGCACATAGGGGGCTTCGAGTTCCTTGATTTCCTCTGCAGTCAGCTTCACGTCAAGGGACGCGGCCGCATCCTTCAAGTGCGATAGTTTGGTCGCGCCGACAATCGGAGCGATGACGCCCGGCTTGGAGTTGAGCCACGCCATAGCGACAAGCGACCGAGAGACGTTCTTCGCGGCGGCGATCTTGGCGACGACATCCACCACGCGCCGATCCGCCTCGTCGGCATGTCCGTAGAATCGTGCTGTCACATTGTCGGTCTCAGACCTCAGGCTGCTTTCCTCCCACGGTCGGCTAAGACGTCCGCGCGCCAGGGGGCTGAAGGCAATTATGCCGACGCCTTCGCTCCTGCAGAGCGGCAGCATCTCGCGTTCCTCCTCACGGTAAAGGAGGTTCATTTGCGCCTGCATGGAGATGAAGCGCGACCATCCGGAGGCGTTCGATTTGTAGAGCGCGCGCGCGAACTGCCAAGCGTAGCAGTTGCTTGCGCCAATGTATCGTACCTTGCCGCTTCGCACGAGGTCGGTCAGCGCCTCCAAAGTCTCCTCGATCGGTGTCGAGTTGTCCCAGAAATGGATCTGGTAGAGGTCAATGTAGTCGGTCCCAAGTCGCCTCAGGCTAGCCTCTGCCTCGGCAATGATCGCCTTGCGTGACAGGCCGACGGCGTTGGCACCATTCCGCATCTTGCCGTAGACCTTGCTCGCAATGACGACCTCGTCGCGCGGTGCCATCTCTTTGAGAAGTTTTCCGACAATCTCCTCGCTGGTACCGTCAGAATATACGTTGGCGGTATCGAAGCAGTTGATGCCAAGTTCGAGGGCTTGCCTGATGAAAGGCCTGCTATCCTCTTCAGACAACGTCCATGCATGGTTGCCGCGTTCCGCGACGCCGAAGCTCATGCAGCCCAGGACCAATTGCGAAATTTTCAGGCCAGACCGACCAAGTTGACGGTACTCCATGGCGTCACTTCCCTTCTGATATCGGTGATTTCGGGCCAAACTTGGCGAGCGCCTGCGCCAGCTCCGGATGAGACTTCGCGTGTTCCTGGAGATCGATCCCGGCGACGGCAGCGTCCCATGCGGCCCGAACAGCCTTCACCCCGGCTGCAGGTCCGCCAGGATGACTAACCACACCGCCACCACACAAATAGAGGTGGTCGACTGTCTGTCCGGTCCGCCGATAGGTCTCGGGTGCCTGGCCGCCCCATTGGCCCGAGCAAACGACAGGCAACGGGCGATCGGCGTCATGGAAGATCGGCTTCTGTAGGTCGTGGAAAGACTGAACGAAAGAGTCGTCCGGCTCCCAGTACTTCGCAGCGATGCCGTTGATCTGGAACTGGTCGACGCCCAACAGGCGCCAAAGCTGCTGATAGACCGAGAAGTCGAAACCGAGGCCCGGATGTCGGGTGATGAGGTCCCAACCGTTACGGTGGGCGTGCAGCACGAGCGATGAACGCCGGCGCAGGAACAGGAATGCGCCCATGCCGATTGAGTTGATGCTGATGACCGCGGCGTTACCGCCTTCGCGAACCACCATGTCGTGCTTCCGCACCATCTCGTCGGGATCGACGTCGGAAATGCCGAAGGCGTACATGACCTTCTTCCCGGTTCGCTGCTCGTGGTCCCGAATGAGCGGCATGATGGCCTTCACGCGCGCTTCCAATGGGGAGTAAGGCGGCGACATCAGCTTCTCGTCGTCCTTGATGAAATCAACGCCGGATGTGATCAACTCGCCGACGACTTTTGCCGTTTCATCAGGGGTAAGACCCAGCGCAGGCTTGATGATGGTTCCTATAATCGGTCTGTCGTAAACCCCTGTAAGCCGCCGCGAGCCTTCGATCCCGAATTGGGGTCCGGGATAAATCCCGTCGAACTCGGACGGCAACTGAAGGCCGATGACCCTAAGTCCCGTGAACTCCTTGATCGACCAGACACCGCCGAGCGCCACCGTCGCCAGGGCCGACAGGTCGGTTCCGACAGCTTCGAGCGGATACGCAATCGTCACCTGCGCCCGATTGAAGGCCGCTCCCTTGGCGGGAAGAGAAGGGATTTCGGTGGTGTCCAGCTGCTCGAAAGCGACAATTCGCGCGGCCGCTCGGGCTTTGAGTTCAGCCGTCTCTCCCGGCAGGTCCACGAACGTTCCGGTGGATTGATCGCTTGCGATCTTGGCCGCCAACGTCTCGGGACTTCCAGCCGTTTCGACACGGTAGGTGACAAGGACATCCGAGGGTCTTGGCCGAGTCAGCTCCACCGTCATCGCCTTTACGCTGCAGGCACTGGGGCGGCCGCGGGAATGAGACCCGACGATTTGAGGTCATCCCAAAATGCCGTTGGGATCGGCGTGGAAATCGCGGCGACGTTCGCCGCCACATGTTCCGGCGTCAAAGCGCCCTGGACGACCGCGGTCACTGCGGGATGCGCGTAGACGAATTGCGTCGCCGCGGTCGGAAGGGATACGCCGTGCCGTTCGCACACGGCCTCAAGTGCCTCGACCTTGCGAACAATCGCCTCGGGTGCGGGCTGGCAGTCGTAGGTCCGGGTCGTCGTCCTTGACTTGCTGCCCTCGGCCAGGATCCCTGAATTGTAAATGCCGGCGGCGACGATGCCGATACCTCGGCGCTGCATTTCCGGGTAGAAATGGTCGAGGGCGCCATGGTTCAGGAGGGTGTACCGTCCAGCGACCATCGAGCAATCCAGATCGAACTCCTCGGCTACCTGCAGGACCGACGCCGTTTCGTTGACGCCGAGGCCGATGGCTTTGATAGACCCCGAGTGGCGCAGCTCGTCGCAAGCTTTGTAGCCGCTGGCCCTCAACGCAGACAGATGCGTGTCATATGACTCGCGATGCCATTCACCGCTCACGTCATGGAGATACAGGATGTCGATGTGGTCCATGCCCAGGCGTTGCTGGCTGTCTTCAAAGGCGCGCATGATGCCGTCGTACGAATAGTCGTACTCGTCGACAAACGGCAGCGACTTCACCCAATCGATGCCATAAAGACTTTCGGCGCGCTTGGCTCGGCTCTCAGGCTTGAGGATACGCCCCGCCTTTGTGCTGACCACCACCTTACCGACAAGATCGTTGTTCCGGAGCACATGTCCGAGCGAGTGCTCGGACTTACCGAGACCGTAGAGCGGCGCGGTGTCGAAGTAGCGGACCCCGAGTTCATAGGCCTTGAGGACGACTGCTTCGAAAGTCTGAAAGGTCACGTCGACGTTGCAGCCACCGAGCGGTGAAGTCCCCAGCCCAAGGGAGGTCAGCGTCACCTCGGTCTTTCCGAGTTTTCTTTCTTGCATGGTACTCAATCCTCGATTTCGGAGCAGGTCATGCGGACGGCCCAAGGGCCGTCCGCAGTCAAGCATTTGTGATTACATGTACTTCTCGACATTGCTGGAATCGAGGATCAGCCACGGAACCACGTAATCCTTCTCTTTGCCGTCCTTCCATTCCATCAGAGAGCCCCAGATTTCTGCCTGCGGCTTGTAGCTGTCGCCCTTGATCGCATGCAGAGCGAGATCGACGGCACCCTGGCCCTCGGCACGCGCATACTTGTAGAGCGAGACCGCCAGTTCGCCCTTCTTCACCGCGCGCTTGGCGTCGGGGATGCCGTCGATCGACAAAACGGGTACGGTCTTGAGATCGATGCCGGCGCTCTTCATCGCCACTATGGCACCCAGCGCCATCTCGTCGTTTTCGGCAAGCACGCCGTTGATCTGGCCGGGATGAGCCAGCAGCCAGTTCTCCATAAGGGCCTGGCCTTCGGCACGGCTCCAGTTGCCGGTCTTGGCCTCGATAAGCTTCAAATTCGGGAACTTCGCGAGTCCGGCGTCGACACCAGCGCGGCGCTCGATCTGAGCGGACTGGCCGATCGGACCTTCCATGAGAACGACGTTGCCGCCCTTCGGGAGCCGCTTGCCGAGTTCCTCGGCGATGATGCGGCCGCCCTCGGTGTCGTTGACGATGATGGACGCGGTGTAATTCATTGACTTCGTCTTGAGCGCCGAGACAATCAGCGGGATTTTGGCCTGCGCTGCCTTGTCGATCGGCGGAGCCGACGCCTGGAGGTCGAACGGTGCCATGATGATGGCGTTGAACTGCTGGGTGATCGCGGTATCGATCTGGTTAGCCTGGGTCAGCGGGTCATATTTGCCGTCGAAAACCGTGATCTCGACCATGCCCGACTTGACGGCCGGATGGTTCTGGATTTCCGTCGACCAAGCCTTCATGTATTCACCGGACTCGCCGAACGATAACGCAGCGATCCGAATTTTGTCCTCCGCCAACGCCATCCGTGTTCCGGCCAGCATGGCCACGCCGATTGCCATTCCCACGCCTGCCTTGAGCAGGTTCCTCCGAGACATCTGCATTTCACACTCTCCTCTGGTTGAAGCCGCCCGAGCGCGTTGCTTGCGTGATCGGGCATTGTCGCCGACCTGTCGGCGGCAATTCCTGAAATTGCGTCACTTCCGGATTTGATCGGCGATGACCGCGACTACGATGATGGTGCCCTTGAGCACTTGCTGGTAGTAGGAAGACACTCCCATCAGGTCCATGCCGTTGTTGATGGTGCCGATAATCAGCGCTCCGATGAGCGTGCCGAGCAGCGAACCGCGGCCGCCGGCAAGGCTGGTCCCTCCAATAACGACAGCCGCGATCGCGTCGAGCTCGTAGCCCATACCGGCCTGCGGCAGGGCTGCGGTTGTCCTGGCTGAGAGAACGATCCCAGCCAGGCCCGCCAGAAGCCCGGAGATGACGTAGGTCGAGCCGACCACGATCTTCGTCGAGACGCCGCTCGTGCGTGCCGCCTTCTCGTTGCCACCGACTGCATAGACATAACGTCCGAAGGTCGTGTAGTTCAGGACGGTCCATCCAATCAGAAAGACGAGCAGCAGGACCAGGATCGGAACAGGCACGTACATGATCTGGCCCCCGCCGATCCATGTGAAGGCGTCCGACAGGTTCGGAATCGGTCGGCCGTCCGAGAAGATCAGGGTTAATCCGCGCGCGGCACTAAGCATGCCGAGGGTTACAACGAACGGCGGAACCTTGATCGCAGCGACGAGCACTCCGTTGACCAGCCCGAGGACGGCGCCGACGGCAAGCCCCGCCAGGATGCCCCAAAGCACGAAGTGCTCGTTCGTGTCGGTGACCAGGCTGGCGGCGATCATTCCTGCCAGCGCCATGACGGATCCCACCGACAGGTCTATGCCCTTGGTGAGGATCACGAAGGTGACGCCGATAGCCAGAATGCCATTAATGGACGACTGCCGGACAAGATTGAGCCAGTTCGGCCACGTCAGGAAATATTGGCTGGCGAATGAGAAGAACGCCACGATCAGGAAGAACACCAGGACGATGCTGAACTGCCTGATCAGTTCTCCTGCCCGCATGCTTCCGGGCTTCGCCGCAGCGATTGTATTCATTGCTCAAATCCTCCCTTTGAGGAACCAGCAGGCATCGGTCAGCTCGCCAGGTCCATGAGCGTCTGTTGTGTTGCGTCGGCACCGTCGATGATGTTGACGAGCTGTCCCTGTTTGAAGATTGCGATCCGGTCGCTGAGCTGGATGATCTCGGGGGCCTCCGAGGAGACCACCAGAACGCCATTGCCCTTTGCGGCGAAATCCCGCAGGAACGCGTAGATCTCCTGCTTCGAGCCTTCGTCGATGCCGCGCGTAGGCTCATCGCAGATCAAGAGCCGCGGGTCGGTCAGCAGACAGCGTGCCAGAACGACTTTCTGTTGATTTCCACCAGACAAGGTCTCGACGGTGACGTCGGGCGACGCCGACTTGATGCGCTGTGAGTCGATCATGTCGCGCACGGCGCTTCGTTCCTTGTCGCCGCGGATGAAGCCGCTGACTGCCATCAGGGCGAGCGACGAGAGCGTGATATTGTGGGCGATCGACGCCGAGAGGACGAGGCCGCTGTCTTTGCGGTCCTCCGTCACCATGGCCATCCCACGCCTGATCGCTTCCTTGGGGCGGCCGGGTCTCACCTTGTCGCCGTTGAATATGACCTCTCCGCTCGTGGGAGAGTGAAGTCCAAAAATCGTTTCTAAGAACTCGGTCCGTCCGGAGCCAAGCAACCCATAGATGCCCACCACCTCGCCAGACGCGACTTCCAGGGAAATGCCGCGGAAGTGTGATCCACGTGCCAAGTTCGACACCGAAAGGAGGATCGGTGCGTCTTCAAGGGGTTTACCCTTCTCCACCAGTTTCACTTCGCGACCAACGATCTGTGTCACGAGGTGGCGACGATCGATGTCCTTGATGTTTCCCGTCTCGATGAAGCGGCCGTCGCGGAAAACGGTGTATTCGTCCGCGATCTCGAAGATTTCGGTGAGCTTGTGGGAGACGTAGATGATTGCGGAACCGCGCGCGGTAATCTTGCGGAGCGCGTTGAACAGAACATGGACTTCATGTTCGCCGATTGCCGAAGTGGGCTCGTCCATGATGACGATGTGCGCGCGGTAGCTCAGGGCCTTCGCGATCTCGACGAGCTGAATCTGCGCGAGGCTCAGTTCCCCCATCTTTGCGCGCGCGTTGACTTCGAAACCCAGTTCGTCGAGGAATGCCTGGGCGTCCCGTCGCATTTGAGCGAAGTTCACGAAGACCCCAAGTCGCTTAGGTTCACGACCAAGATAAAGGTTCTCGGCGACCGTCATCTCCGGAACCGGAGAAAGCTCCTGCGTGATGATCGCGATGCCATGGCGCAGCGCGTCCGCCGCGCTCTTGAAGTCGACCGGTTCGCCGTCGATTTGCACCGTACCGCCGTCGCGGCGTAGCAGACCCATCGTTATGTTCAGAAACGTACTCTTGCCCGCACCGTTGCCGCCGCAGAGGGCGTGTACCGTGCCAGCTTTGAGTGTCAGTCTTCCGTCCACCAGCGCGGGTACACCGTTGAACGACTTCTGGACTCCTTCGGCCTGGAGAAGAATGCGAGCCGCCGGCATCTGCCCGCCTTCAAAGAGCTCCTGCTGTGCGTTCACCTCAACCATGATATGACGTCATACCTTTGAAAGACTACAAATACGCCACTGGCCGAGCGGCGCCATATCGGATCGTTTACTTACTGTCCAATCCCAGGATCGTCCGCGCCTCTGCAGGCGTGGCGGGCTCGCGTCCGACTCTTTGGGCGATCTCGACCGCACGGGATATGACATCCGCGTTCGTGGGCGTTCCAAGCTCGCGATACGGGTAGTCCCCGATGCCGATGGCCATGTGGCCACCCAGTCGGCAAATCGCTGGCGCTATGTCCAGCAGGTTTCCCCCCAGGCAGTTCACCGTCCATTCGATAGGCCTGTCGTCGGGCAGAAACGCAAGGTGCGCCAGCAATCCGGCCTCTGTCGGCGGATGCCCGGTGATGTAGCGTCCTCCGGTCAGATGGAGCAGGAAGTAGGCCGGCCCCGCGACCAGGCCTGCATTCATTAGGGCGATCGCCCGCCGCGTGAATCCGACCGACCACGTGACTAGCTTTGGCTTGACGCCAGTTTCTGCCAACCTCCGGGCATAATGCATCAGACTTTCAGTCGTGTTGAGATAGAGCCGGTCCGGGTTTTCGAACGCGGCCCGCTCCGGGTCCCAAAGCTCCAGGTTCGCCGATCCTGTATCGATCGGAGCAATGTCGGGCTTCGTTGCCGGATCCAGCGCCAGAGTGGCCACCGTATCAATACGCTTCTTGGCGTCCGAATCATTGGAGATGAAGCCAAGGGTTGGGAGGATGAGCAGATCGGTGGCCGATCTGACTTTGCGGATGATTTCGGCATTGGCTTCGACGGTGTTCGTCGCCCCCCCATCCGGAGTTCTCGCGTGATAATGCAGGATCGCCGCACCTGCCTTGCGGGCCGCGACCGCGGCTTCCGCGATCTCATCGGCGGTGTACGGGATGTTGGGGTTGGATGTACGCGGCGCGTACTCGTTGACCCGCGCTTCGAAAATGATCTTCTGATGCATTTCTCTTCCCTACGCCGCGACCGAACCGACGGTGCCCCTCAGGGCGCGCATGAAGAAGTCGTCGGCACCGATCTGTCCTCCCTTGAGCATGACTTCGAGGCCGTCGATTTCGGCGTCACCGGGCGCGTCAAGGCGGCAAACGTGGCAGTTCTGTACTTCGTCGAAAACCGCGATCTCAAGAGCTTCCGCACCGACCGTTCTGACGGCGTAGCTTGAGCTGTCCCCGCCGGAAAAGACGATCCGCGGCAGCGACACGGCGCGCCGCACCGTCCGGGCAATGTCGCAGTAGATCGCTCCAAGGCGCTCCGCTGGAACCTCGACCACCCGGCCGGACTCTCCACGGGCGGTGTAGATGACGGTAGGGCGACCGCGGTGGAGAGCTTCAACAGCCTTCAAAGCTGCTTCGCGCGCAGCCGCGGCACCTTGCTCGCCTGAAGCGATCTTTGAGACGTCGAGATGAACCATCTTCCAGTCGGCAGCTTCCGCAGCAGCGATCTGGCGTCCAGTCTGAAGGGCGCAGCTGCCGGACAATACGAGCAGCTTCTCGACCCCGGGGATCTCGGTATTGACGGGCTTGGATCTGGACAGGAGTCCCAACCGAGCCCAGAGCGCGCCAAGCTGCTGGGCAAGGCCTTGAGCCGCAAGCGCGAAAATCGGCTGCGTCGAAGCCCTCGCCCACAACAAATCCGCGACCGCCGCCAGGTCGTCATTTTCGACGCCATCGAAAATAACTCCCGCTCCGCCCCGGAAAGACTCGAAGACCCATTCGTCCATCTTGGCGCGGTTGTGGATCATGGGCAGTGTGACGTTG
Source organism: Mesorhizobium sp. CNPSo 4671 (assembly GCF_057784245.1). Taxonomy (NCBI): domain Bacteria; kingdom Pseudomonadati; phylum Pseudomonadota; class Alphaproteobacteria; order Hyphomicrobiales; family Phyllobacteriaceae; genus Mesorhizobium; species Mesorhizobium sp. CNPSo 4671. The sequence goes on from NZ_JBWLUW010000013.1 coordinate 65,338, forward strand.
ACGAACTCCTTGTCCGTCTGCCCGGCCAGATGCATGCGAAGATCGGCCTCGTGCATCGGCGTTTTAGGATGGCGGCACATACTGGGATGACGGTCTAGCCGCTCAATCCTGTCTGCGAAGCGCGCGAAATGATTTCCGAAGCAGGTGTAGCGTCCGAAGTCGGGTGTGGCCGCGAGCACGGGGACGTCACGTTTTCCAAAGTGGATCGCGGCGCGGTCGAGCACGGGACCATAACTCCCGACCGTCGGCGACGAGTCGAAGGTCGAACAGATTTTGTATTGAATGAAGGCGTTGTTCAGCCGGGCTATGATCGAGAAGGCGCTGTCGAGTTCGGCGTCAAGCTCGACTCCCGACAGCGCCCGGGCGGTGCCGGCGAAACCGAGTACATCGTAACGTTGGGCATCAGCGGCAACCTTCTCCGTCGCGGGACGCGCCAAGTATAGCTTGCCCTTGACGCCGTTCCGATGGAACTGCGCCAGATTCTCTGACGAACCTGTGAAATCATCGCCGTAAAACACGGCTTTTAACTTCGCAGTTGAAGGCACGCTAATCTCCCACACTCCCGGTCGAGGAAACCTACCTCCTCACCCCGACCGAAGCTCCACTCTTGACAAGACTCATAGAAGGAGCCCATAACCCTGTCAAGGTCATACCTCATACCTTATACCTTATTCTTCCAGGGAGGACTGCAAATGAGACTTTCGGACCGGACCGCAGTGGTGACTGGCGCAGGACGGGGGATCGGGCTCGCGGTAGCGGAAGCTTACGTTCGCGAAGGGGCGAATGTGGTCATCGTCGATCGTGATGTTAACGTGGCAGACGAGGCTGCGGCGCGCCTGGGCGAAAAGGCGTTGGCGGTTCGTGCCGACATTTCTGTCGACGAGGACGTCGCAGCTATCGTGGAGAAAACTATCGAACGGTTCGGCACCGTCGACATCCTGGTCAACAACGCGGGCGTTGGTGCAACCACGTTGTTCCTCGAAAGCACGAGAGAAGAATTCGAACGCGTCGTTCGCATCAACCTGACCGGGACATTCCTGGTAGCGCAGGCGTTTGCCCGGATCATGGCGGCGAAGGGATACGGAAGGATCATCAATATCGCCTCCCTGTCCGGTCAGAAGGGAGGCGTCGGGCGCTCGGCATATGGCGCATCGAAAGCCGGCGTCGAACTCCTCACCAAGGTGATGGCGGTCGAGCTTGCTGAATCCGGGATCAACGTCAACAACATTGCGCCCGGCCCCATCCTCACAGAGGTGTCAAAGGTCATGCACACGGTCGAAACCCGGGAGGCGTATCATCGGCTCGTCCCGCAGCGCCGCTACGGCGAGCCTTCAGAAATCGCGGACGCGGCAGTGTTCCTGGCGAGCGATGAGGCAGCCTACATCACCGGGCACACGCTCAATGTCGACGGCGGCTTCCTTGCTGCGGGGTTGATGTTCCCGTTCGATTCGAAGGCATCCACGCGGCTGGGACAAATCAGCGAAAATTCTGCATGCCCTGGCCGCCCGTAGTCGGGTGTTTGTCGCAAAAGGCGAAACGCGGTATGACCTCGTACCATCCTCAATTAGGACCGGAGCGACTAGGAATGCTGTCCGTTGATCCAAAGAAAATCCCCAGCAGATTGGATATTGCGCTCGACTACATCACAGGCGAGATCGCCAATGGAAACCTCAGTCCCGGCGACAAACTTCCGAACGAAAAGGAGCTGGCCCAGAAGCTTGGAATAAGCCGGACACCAATCAGGGAGGCGATCAAGACGCTCGCGGTATCGGGGATCGTGGATACCAGGCACGGATTCGGCAATTACATCCGCAAGGACGAAGGCCTCCCGGCAATGCCGCTGGCCATGTTCAAGCTTTACCTCCAGAGTTCGACCCCCGAAATGCTGATGGAATTGCGATACATTTTCGACCGCAACTGCTCGGAGCTCGCTTCGATGAGGCGCACGGACGTTGACCTCGCTGTCATGAGGGAGTGCATCGACCGCTTGAAGAGACTGTCGGACGACGAGAACTCGCCAATCGAGGAACTCCTCAAGGCCGACCTCGATTTCCATCGCGCCATCTACAAGGCAGCCGGCAACCCGCTGATCGTGGTGATCGCCGACTTCGTTCTGAAAATGGTCGCGCCGTGGGTACAGAAGTCTTTGGAGGTCAGTGGTAAGTGGCGCGCGGTCGGACTGCATGAGCGCATGTACGAAATGATCCGCGACAGGAAGACAGGCGACCTCAGCCGCGAAAGCGTCGAAGAGAACATGGAGCACTTCCGCACGTCGTTGCTGAAATGACGGCCTGAACTCGAGGTACTCAAACTACACACGCCGCATTCCGCGCGACCGCAGAGGCGTCGATCCCCGGCGCTACTTGAGACTCCCTGCGTAAGCGGGGTCCTCGCGGAATGGACGATAGTAGTGGCCCTAGCGTCTCCGCGAAACTACCTGGCGCTGGGTGCGCGCGCTGGTCGTTCGGCTTCGGTGGCTGCGAGATCGCATGAAAAGCCGCAGAACAGGCGACAGCCGAAATGGCGCCCATCACAGCGGTGGCGAATCACGCCGAAACAGCTCAGCCCCCGACTGCGTCGGGACCCGAATGGGATCAGAGATCACGGATCGGATAAGGCGCGTTCCACTGTGGCGTTGAGAATTATCTGTCTGGAATTAAGCGGGGATGCCGACCTCTTGTGCGAAGTCGTTTCGGCGCTCGTGCAGAAGCTTGAGCGCGTCGCTGCCGCATGACATGCCGCGAAGCGTGGTCTCGATCCGCGGAAGACGAATGCTGCTGTCGCCGCTGGCAGCGGCAGCGCAGTTCTGAAGCAGGTGGCAAAGCGCGCGGAGGGAGGTGTTCTGACCGTAGGTGGCGACTGCCTGAAAGGCATCGGCTCCCTCAACGTTGTGTTCGGCCCCTATCCTCACGCAGTCCTCGCGCGTCGGCTGCCCGATCTCGAAACGCATGCCGATACGGCTTTCGATCTGATCCATAGCGTGGGTATCACGCCTCGTGCCGGCTAGCCATGCGCACCGCGACGGGAACGAACCGCAGCAGAACTGAAAAGAATCCGCCGAGAGGCGCGTGGCACTCACCCGATGAGGGTTACCAAACCTGTCGCTGATGGGTTACCAATCCGCGTAACGGATGGCCTTGGGTTACCAATCGAGATCGCAATTAGCTCAAAGAATACAGCGCCTTAGCGCCAGTTAGAAATTAACTGTGGTCGGGGCATATTGGTAACCCTGTTACCCCAGGGATTGCTAACCTAATCGGGCGAAAGCGGTGGGATATGAGCCATTTAGCGGTCCGGCTGACGATAAATAAGTCTGGACGCCGACGACAGATAATTCTCAACGCCATATCAGTTTGCCAATTATGCGACTTTAGAAGCACAAAACGCGAACGTTGAGAGGCCATCGTGTGTTTTTGATTTCAATAGGCCTGCCCCATTCCGCAGTTCCGGTGATCATTGGCAATGGCTGGAACGGGGCCGCCAGCAGACTGGCAGCTTGGGGAATGGGATCTCAAGAAGTGGACCTTGGGTGAGCCCAAGAATCGTCGTGACGTTACTCAGAAATTGGGCTCCCTCGCCCGATCCACTCTTAGCTAATGCGGCACTGAACAAAGTAGCGCAGGGGTCCTCGGAACCGAGGCAAACTGCTATTCTTGGCCCGCCTTGGTGAGTTCAAACTGGCGAAAGAAATTGTCGGCAATCCTCGGTGCCTCAACAAGAACACCGATTTCGCGATAAGGTGTCGAGTCCGCAGGATCGGCGGAAAGCCAATTCAGACTGCTTATCGCAAGCGCGTCGTCGTCCCACCCGAGCACCTTAGCATGAAGGCGGGGCCGATGAACCGGAAGTATCGACAAGCCCTCCTTGGCAAATTCGCGCGCAAGGTCTGCACCGCCAATACCGCTTAGAGGCCCGGTCGTTCGACCGTAGTAGAAGGTCGCATCTAAACCGTTCGCTTTTACAGCTGCGAGCGTCGGAAGCAGAGCCACAGGTTGCGCCGCAATACCAATGCGATGACTTAAAGCAAAAATTCGTTGTCGCGCTCGGTCACGGGCCTCTAGCACGAGACCGGCATGGTCTGAGCCGAATAGCAAACGCATCGGTACCCGCCGCCCATTCGAGCGCGGCAGCTCTCGTATCCGACGGCCCAACACCGTGAGTTCGATCGCAAGATCGTTCCAGACGCCAGGTCGGCCCAGGGATAGGCTTGCAATTTTGCGAACCAAGTCGCCGACCATCAGCGGGTCACGCAGCCGCATCGACGCCTCGAAACTCTTGAAGTCCGAGGCGAGCCAATTGCAAGAACCCAGCAGGGCTAACCAGTTGCCCCTTTGGTTGTCAGCAACAACGATCTTGGCATGTGAGTTGGTCGAAAACGGATGGACCGAGATGAGATCGGTTCGCCCTGCTTCGGCTACGGCCGCCTGAAGCTTTCCCGCGGCGAGCCGCGACGAGTTCGTGGAACTCCCGATGTCATCCTGACCCCATAAGACATCGACCTTCACTCCCCTGCCGGCAGCCTGTAGGAGGCTCGGCATGATTGCCTGAGCGCGAGCGTCCGTGACAAACGTCGAATGAATAATCAGCCGTTGCGAAGCGCCTTTGATCACCCGCTCCAACGCTTGCGCGTGCGCTTCCGCGTCGATGATCAGATCGCCCGATTCATAGAGTCCGTCGTATCGGTTCGACGGCTCTGACGTATCATTTGGGTCGACGGAAATTGGCGACGGAGCGACCACACCAGAATCCGCAATTTCTGCCCCCGCTGCATCTAAGGCCTCCTTTGCCTTCTGTAGGATCAGGAACCGCAGCGCGGCTGATGCTCGCGATGGCAAGCCTTCGACTGCAGAGTCTCGAACGGTGACGACGGCATGGCGCTCAATCAATCGTTCGGCCCCTCTGTCGACACCGACAATTAGCTCGTCCTCCCCCTCGATCGCGCTGAATACTTCGCCCAACTCTCCCATTGAGTGCAATGGCGAGCCAGATAGTTGCACGACAAGCTGATCGTCAGTCGTAACGGGAAGCCGACTATGGTGACGTAGGTCCAACTCTCGGCTTCGGAACACGCCCCCCGTCACTTGTTCGATGGCGAACCCGCGCCATCTCGGCTCTGTTAAAGTTGCGGCGGGCAGCTGGTCATGCTTGGCGCGTGCGAGGCCCGCGTGTGTCGCTCGGAACTTTGGCCCCTTCGGTGTCGTGACAATTTCCGCCCAGCCCGCACGCATCAAGCGAATAAAAGCTTCGACAACAACGCGTCGTGGCAATTTCGACTTTGCTGCAAGATCAGCCGCAGACGCCTGTTCACGGCAGAGCGCATCCAAAAGAAGATGCTCGATGACGCTCCACCTTCGGCCCTTTTCGATGATGAAGCGACGCGTCCCGCGAAGTACCGGGAAAACGACTTGGACCGCTCTCATACTGCGCCTCCACGAAGTGTAGTCCAAGGCACGATTTCGGCCTGTTTTGAGACGGCTTGTTCTTCCAGCACCCGGAGAAATTCGCTTAGGAAGCCGATGTCCTGGTCGGGTAGCTTCTCAGAGAGTTTTGCTATGTTCCTGTAGAACGACAAACTGCCGATCAAGACTAGACGCCACTTCGCTCGGCTCAGGAGGACGTTCATCCTCCGGTTGTCCCGAAGAAAGCCCAGCGCTCTGGCAGCGGTCGAGTGGTGGTTGTTGCGAACCAACGAAACGATTACCGCATCGGCTTCTCCACCTTGGAATGAGTCAACTGTTCCGCAGAATTCCTGATCGCCGATCGCTGGCACAAAATGCTGTAGATGTGCGAGCGTCCCATCCCGCCTCTTCGCGATCTGCGCTGCGATTCGATTGACCTGCTGCCAATATGGAGAAAGCACCGCAAGCGAGGGTTTGTGGGTGTCAGATCTCGACTGCAGCAGTTCCAGCGCTAACATCGCGGCGTGCACCTCGTCGGGATTCGACCATGGAGGAAGCTTTTCTCCGCCGCGCCCGCCTGGACGCTCCTCGCGGACGTAGGGCATATCGATGAAGACCACAGGAGCGTCAGGTAGCCGTGTTGCGTCCGCCGATAGAATGGGTGCCGTCGAGCTTAAGAATTTCCTTTCCTGCTTTGGATTTGTCTTCAGTTCGCCGTCATAGAAGCAACGCGAGACTATCTGAGCGATAGCGGGGTGCATCCGATACTGTTCGTTCAGCCGCCGTGCGATGCGAGGACCCTGGTCACGTTTCTTTTGACGGGCGAACTCTCTCTCCACGAAGGTCTCGAACAGCGTAAGGACAGCCAACGCATCCGCGCATGACCGCCCAAAATCGTCATCGGCCTTTTCTATTTCGCGAAAGATCTCGTCAATGCCAGGGTCCTTCAGGTACCGGGAGACCAGATCATCAACCAGCGAAACAGCATTTTTAACGTTCTCCGTGGATGATAGCAGCTTCGTGATCGTGTCGAGGTCGAAGGGTGGAAGCTGCTTGTGGTCGCCGATCATGAGACGGCGGTGAGACAGAAGCAAAGGAGAAAGCAGTTCTCCTCCGGTTGCCTTTCCCGCTTCCTCAATGATCGTCCAGTCGAACAAACTTCGTTCCTCGATGAGACGCTCGACCGCCGCGGAATTCGTCGTCGCGAATACAAGGTTCGCGGCACGCAGGATCATGCCTTCGAAAGCGCGCAATTCAGCCGACATGCGACGGCCGCCTGTTGAACTTATGCGGCGGGCGCCTCCGCTCGTACGCATTTCGGCCAGGGACCGGACGCGTGCAGTTAGGTTCGGCGCTGCCTCCTCGACAAGCTCGCTGCCTGCCAAGTCCTGCAGGAGTTTGCCAGCCTGGACATCTATTTCGAGTTCTCCTGACGCCTCGTCATCATCGGCCGATCTCGCGCGGACCATTAGAGGGCGCTCATCGGAACTGACGTCGGCAAACGTCGTCTGAACCTCGCTCATGAGATGGTCGATCGCGGAATTACTTTGAGCCGACAGTAAAATTCTGGTGATCGGCTCATCGTCAAACCGTCGCCTCACGAGATCGCCAACCAGATATGTCTTGCCCACACCCGGAGGACCCTGGAGAAGGAAGAGCGGAATGACGGAAAGGATTTCACGAAGCGCCTGCTGCTTTGAACTGTCCAGGTCTTGGAATGCAGACGATGTCTCGTCCAGAGGGTCCTGACTGTCCTCGATACGGTGCCGTTGATCTGCGAGCATCCGGAGGAGTTCTCCGTGCTCACCCAGGGCTCCAAGCGCCTTCAAACGGCGCTTGAATTGCGCGATCCTTCCGATCATTTCGCTAGGCGCCAGGTAGGCCGTAGATCGGTGCTGAGGAAGCGCGGTCCCTTCGAATTTCATACACTCGATGTCGTTGACATCTTCGAGCTCCACAAAGCGCCAGCTTGTTGTCGGCGTCGAGCGCTCGCCCAACATACCGGGTTCCGTTAGCGTCCATGCACCATCTTCACGCATTTCCTCATTGTTGAGCATCTTCGTCAAACGGACGGCCGGAGCTTCTAATCCAAGTGAGGTTGACAACTTCGCCCGATCGGCATCGTGGCGGGAGACGAGCCGAATGGCCTGCTGATCAGACCGCCCCGCGTTGCTCCTGGAGAAAATTTCCACGGGAAAGAAATCAGCTGCAGCATATGCCATCTCGAGGATCAGCAGTAGCGCAAAGGACTGGTGCATCCGCTCAAGGTCGGACTTGCGCGCAAGCGCGGCAATCGTTCTTCGTGTGTAGTCGTCCCAACGTTGGACTTTGCCGCGACGACGAGGGAAAGATTGAGTGGCGTCGACGTTGCGCACAATGTCGAGGGCGTCACTATCGATTGCGGTATCGCCGACAATCGTTGCCGGATGGGGTGGATCGACATCGGCGCGCTCGCAGTACGCGAATTCCCAATTGCCGCTTTCCGCAGATCCGGGCCGACGATAGGGAGCCAGTCTGTAGGTCAGCCGGTTGCCCACGAGGACGAACCTCGCTTCTGGGGCGCTGTTGTCTCGAACGGCCACCAATTGTCCGTGGCGTCCTAAATCATCAAGCATAAAGCGAATTTGCTGTATCTCGTCGGTGATCTCGATTTCGTTCCCGGATGCGCTGCGGATCCCCGCCGAAAGGGGACTGCCCGTCCCAACACGAACAGCCAAGCACAGCCGAGCATCCCTGCCTGCGGCCTCAGCCGAAATGCTGTCAATGATCTCGTCTATGCGCTTCAGTATGAACTCGCCGTCGAGCCGCTCGACCGGCTCGAGACCAAGCATTGATCGGAGAAGTCTGATTTCCGTGGCCGATGCGTGTTCCGCGACGCGCGAGGGTACGATCCTCAGATCGGCCAATGGCGCATTCGGAATGTCCAGTACAAGTCCGGCCAGATGGGCCAAGTCTCTCCAGTCGCGTGCGAACGAATAGGAATCGTCGACACGAGGAGCTTTAATTCTTTTGGTTTCGTTGGCGTCGACTGCCGCAATGCGCATCGACCACTCAAACCCCGTTATCCGAAAATCTGGCTCGTCGCCAAGGGAAGTGATGACGGCCCAAGGGTCGAGATTGCGGTGTATAGCGCCCTGAGAATGCAGTAGTTCAAGCGCCTCGACTAACCGCCTGATGTTGCCCCACATAATACGTCGGGCGCGGGCCTGACGAACTTGTGCCAGGAGTTCATGCTTTCGCGTGGCCGCAAGAAATATCTCCAACGGACTTGCCAAACCAGGATCGAGAACAAGGTAGAAGCCGTCGTTATCCTTGCCACTGCCAACCATACGTACAAATAAGTCGTCAGCGCGCGGCAACGCCGCTAGACGCTGAAGTTGGCGGATCTCGCTTCGCCAGATCAACTCTAGATCCTGGTCATCCTGGCCTTTCTGGCGAGGCCAGAATTTTATGAGTACGTCGATCGCGGAAGGACTTCGCCCGCGTAACATTCCTGGCCTACCGCGCGTACGATCGGGTTTCAGCAAATAACTATCGTCAACGGTGTAGGTCGAAAGAAATCCAGTCTGCCCCTTGCGACGTGCCATTTGCCCCCCACTATCAAAGCATTTTTCTCACCATATAAGCAGCGTTGTGTATAGTTGTCGACGACAATGGGAATCGATGAAGTCTAAAATTGCCGACTAGTAGGATCAAGTTTCTCGCGACACCTGCTTCTTGGGAGCAGCTGCTCGGGGACAGTCCGTCGATGGTGTCGACGCGACCTTCAGCGTGGTCACCGGCCTATGTCGGGTTTCAGGCAGCAGCAAAGCTGATTTGTGCGGCAGACATGAGGCGCAAAGCGGTTGTTGACAATGCGACTTGCCTCGCGAGACGGGGCAACAATGAAACCAGCGGGAATTACCCGAGCTCGTGGATCATTGCGTCGGGGACCACCGTCTTGGCGATCTCGCACAGGTGCTGATGATGCGTGAGGTAGATTACCTGGCCCACAGTGGCCATCTTGCCGAACAGGCGGAAAACTTCCTCCGACCTGAGATGATCGAACGTTTCCATGATGTCGTCTGCGATGAACGGAACAGACGGCCTGAGGTTGGCAAACTCGTAATATCCGGCGAGGCGTAGAGCCAGATAGAGCTGAAAACGCGCGCCTTTTGACAAAGCATCTGCGACCTTCGACTGGCCATCCCGCTGTGTCGCGATGAGGACCTCGCCGCCCTTTACCGGCTGGGTCGTCAACCCCGTGTACTGGCCTCTCGTGATCAGTGCGAAGGCGTCGGAGGCCTCGTTCATCATTCCAGAGCGGTGACGTTCGCGGTAGACCCGAAGCGCGCTCGCGGCCGACATCACCCCAAGTTTCAATTCGATGTACCGGGCAGCCTTCTCCTCGATGTCGAGAAGGACGGTGCGGCGCTCGGCATCGATCCGGGCAACTGCGCTGTCGCCGCCGATCGCATCGATCTTGTCAGTCGCGCGGGTACGCCGGACGAGCTGCTGTTGCAGTGATTCATCGACGTCGGCGAGGCGACGCTTGACTTCGGCCTTTTCAATAGTGAGCCCATCGAGATCGAGGCCTTCCAGCAAGAATCGCGCCTGGGCGAAATCGTCGAGAGCGAGCTCGCTCGTCAGTCTTTCCTCAAGCTCGACCACGGCACTGTGCAGACCGTCTCGCTCGCGAAGCTGTTGATCGCGCTCTGCGACCTCCGGCAGAGTTCCTACCCCAAAGGCACCGAGCACCTCCTGCTTTGTGGTGTCATTTGCCGCGACCTCAGCGTTCAGTGCCTCTCGAAGCTCGTGCAACTTTTGAACGTCAAGGAGGAGATTTGCCTTCGCCTCACGGGCACGCTCGGCTTGCTCCAGACGCTCAGTCAGCCCGACGCTCACCTGTTCTGGCGCGTCGTCCATTGCACGCTCGCCGACTTGCGCACCAAGGCAGGCCACCTCTTCAGCAAATGCAGTCCTGTCCGTCTCCATCTTGCTTATGCGGATACGCATGGCCTCACGATCCTGTAGGGCCTTTGACAGCTCCGACAACTGATCGAGCACGCTGCCAATTCCAGTCCCGGCGATGCCTTCTTCGAGCCAGCTCCCCTTAAGCGTTTCCTTGACCTCGGCCTGCCATGCACTCTCTCGCCGCTCTGCAATTTCAACCGCGAGCTGCCTAGCGGCGAGCTCCTCTTCCTTCGCCGCGACGCTCCTCAACGCTTCCGCTCGTTCCGCGTCGACCTTTGCCTGCCTCTCCAGAAATCGGTCGGCGGTGACCACCATTGCCTCCAAGGCCTCCACAGCTTCCGGCTGAATTCCAACGCTTCGAAGGGCCGAGGCCAATCCGAGACGGATCCGCTCTCCTTCGGCCTTTGCCCGTTCAATCCTTGCGCGTGCGAGCAGGATGTCGTCCCAGGCGGCAAGGGCGTCGGCGCGCGCGGAGAGGCGATCCTCGAGAAGTCCGATCAGGAGGTCGAGCGACTGGGCCTCGCAATCCTCAAGCAAGGCGCCAGACATTCGCCTGATTTCGGCGGATGCCGTTTCTGCGCGCCTGGCCACTCCCGCGATTTGGCTGCTTACGCGCTCAATTGCCGATTCGGCCTCGGCAACCTTTTGCCTGATTGCGCGCAGATCCGCGAGCTCGCCCGCATGGGCCAATCGAGCCGCGCCGACATGATCGTCCTTTGCGAGTGCTGCGGCAAAGATAGCTGCTGTTTCGGCCTTGAGGTCGGCCCGGTGATTTCGCCAGGCCTCGTCCCTCCCTCGGCGAATGGCTTCGGCTGTGTCATCGTCGGCGATGTCGACCGAGGCGCGAGCAGCAGCTAGACGTGACAACGTCACGATCCGACTTTGTTCATGCTCAGCCAGGCGCTCCGAAAAAACCGCCTTCTCCCTTTGAAGGTCCGCGGCCAGTGTCTTCCACCCAGCCATCTGCATGGATGGCGGGATCGGCATCTTCGAAAGTGCGTCCGCATCTCCCGACCAAGGCCGAAGGCGCCGCATCGCGTCGGCCAACCTTGTTTGCCGCTCGTCCTCCAACGCGCGAGCCTCTCTGATCTCGCGTGCGTGACTACTGGCCTTCGCCTCCGACACGGCTGCCATCAGCCTGGCTCTTGCGGGCTCGGGCACCGCTCTCTCCTCGCCAACGCGACCTCGCGCAGCGTTAAGCCCGTGGAGCGCGGCAGCGGCTTCGTCGCGGGCCATCCGCAGGCTGGTCGTGATGCCGGAGCGTTGTTCGACCATAGTGCGGAGCGTGCCGACCACAACGGCCGGCAGGATGAGCCGGGATGGATCCTGTTCGGCCGATCTTCCGAGCGCGGCGAGACAGTTCACCACCACCTGGTCAAGCATCTGGACTTCCATCCTGCGGGTCGGCAGATCCATCCCCGCGGACGCATAGCGCGCCTTGCGGTCGGCTAGTCCTCGCACCTTCTCGGAAATCGCCAGCACAGCGTCGTCGACAGCGATTGCTTCTATCTTTGCCTTCGCCCGGTCGATCTCATCGGCATTCGCCTGGAGACGGGTCCTAAGCTGCGCGTCCTGATCGATCAATTCCGCGACGCTGCCACTCCAGGTCCTGGGGGGAGACGGCATGTCAGGCAGCTCAGCCAGCCTGCTTGCCTTGCGTTTTATCTCGGCCAGGAGCGGCGCGGCGCGCACATATCGGTCGATTGTAGCCAGCCGCGCTGACAACACCGCGCGTTCAGCCAGGCTGCGGTCATACTTTTCTTGGGCTTCCACCCGTTCCGCCTCGAGCGCCTCGAACGTCGAAGCCAGCGTGTCGATCGCCTCCTTGCGGGACTTGAGCTCCGCGAACCGCTTCTTCAGCAACGCGATTTCGGTGCTCTGGGCCTGTTTTCGATGAAGACTGTCGGCCTCGGTCTCCAGTGCGGCCAGGACATCGCTGGCATGGCCAAGCCCAGCACTGGCGGTGAAAAGGAGCTTGCCGAGATCGCCGCGCGATTCGAGGATCGCCTTGCCGCCCGCTTCTAGCGTCTCGTCATCGAGCGAGAACATGCTGCTGTAGGCCTCGCGGGACAAGCCCGCGAGGTGCGCCAAAATGGCAATTTCGCTCAGCGGCCTGCCTTCGGCGTCGTGCAGTGAGTTGCTGCGACTCTTGGTGCGTGAAACGGCAAGCGTCTGCGCCTCGAATTCGAGCAGCCCGCCGATGCGCATGGAGCTATATTCGTGCAGGAAATTGTAGCGGCTGCGCTCCTCGATGCCGAAGAGCAGATCAAGGTAGGCGGAAAGCGCGGTCGACTTGCCAGCCTCGTTCAGCCCGAAGACAATGTGGAGATCGGGGCCTGAAACCGGTTTCTCTCCGAAGTCGATCGCCTTATCGGTAAATTTGCCGTAGCGGGTCAGGTCAAGGCGCCGCAATCTCATCGCGTCGCACCTGCCTTGAGCCGGGCCGTGACCAGGTCAACGCTTCCGGCAAGCACATCGTCGAGAAACTGTTCGAGCCCTGCTTCGTCCTTGCCGGCGAAGCCCCGAGCATCGGGCGGCAGGTCCGCGATGGTCTTCAATACGAATTCGCGCGCTTCGGATCGAAATGCTTCTGAGCTTGCATTGGCGCGCATGGACTGCGCGAGTTCCAAAGTTGGATCCACAATATTTCCCGGATCTCTGGCAGCGGGCGTCGAAAGATCAAGCTCCAGCTTCTCCACCCAGGTGTCCCCCACCTGTTCCGCTGCCTGTTCGGCTTCTGCGACTGCCAGGTCCCGATCGCGCATCAGCGACCATGAAAGGGCAGACGTGCCGACCAGCCCAAGGCGGGCAACAAGGTAGCGCGACCCGGCCGCCTCGCGGGATCGCTCCAGTCCTGCTCGGATGCGGACGATGGCCTCGCTCCATTCGGACGTCCCGGTCAGATCGACGCTCACCCGCTCGAACTGCGCGACACTGGTGGGCCGCTCCTCGATCTCGACGGAGCGATCGTCGCGAATGGTGACCAGCGTGACCGACTTCTCGCCCGCCTCGTTAATGTCCCTACCCTGAGGGATCCCGGGCATTACCAGCGTGCTCACGCCGGAATAGACCTGGCGAACGTGGATATGGCCAAGCGCCCAATAGTCAAAACCGTGACCGTGCAGGTCCGCGACACTGCAAGGTGCATAAACATCGTGGCTTAGGGAGCCGGACAGGCTCGTGTGCATGATGCCGATGTTGGCAACTCCCTCCTGTGGACCTGCGTATTTAGGCAGCAGGCTTTCGGGCGCCTTCGGACTGGCGAAGCTCAGCCCATGGAACGCAACGTCCACTCCCACGCCAGACTGGATCACGGATTGGCAGCGACCGCCAAAAGTGGTCACTGTGTCGGGCAACACGAGCTGCTTCGTAATCCGCGACATGGCGTCATGATTGCCGCGGATCATATAGACCCTGACACTGGCCTCCTGGAGACGCCTCATCTGGGATGCCAGAAAGCGCGCCGTCTTCATCGAAGTCTGGTCGCCGTCATAGAGGTCGCCGGCGATCACAAGCGCGTCGACACGTTCCGCAAGGCAAAGATCCACGATTGCGGTAAATGCCTGTCGGCTAGCATCTCCGATGAGATCGGCGAGGTCGGCATTGCGCAAAGCGAGCGAACGCAGCGGTGAGTCGAGGTGAATATCGGCCGTATGAATAAATCGAAATGCCAACGGAATGCTCTCCAGCACCAAACTGCTCAGGCCAAACACAGTCAAAGATCCGCCCAGACCATCAGGGCGTGCAGCGAAAACGTGTCGGTTTCGGTAGCAAAGACCGGTAGCGTTCCGCAACAGTCGCGGCAAATTGGAGTCACGGCGCCAACGGCGACCTTCGTCGCACTTCCGGCCATGCGTTACGTTCAGAACCGGTCGATCTTGCTTGGCCCAATTATCGAGTGGACAAACGAACCCTTTGTATTCGTGCCGCCCACATCGAGCCTTTTATCTCCCGAAAATACTGTTAATCTGAACTCGGGGGACTGGGGTCAATGCAATCTGCCGATAGTTCAGAGTTAGTAACAAATGATAGTGTCGCAGCGGAAAACCCGACTATCCCGCGCATAGTCGCGGACGTAGCGTCTAGCTTCACATATGCATCCTATCAGAATGCAATTCCGGTTGTTCGATCCATCCGGCTCGATAACGACACCGCGCGCAGTTTGGACAATTGCCGGCTCGAACTGACGTCATCGCCGTCGTTCCTGCGGCCGAAAACCTGGACAATTGACCGCCTCGTTCCCGGCGACCGCCTTCAGGTGAGCGATCGGAAGGTCGAGCTCGACGCCGGTTATCTGGCAGGCCTCAACGAGGCCGAACGGGGTGAGATCACCTTGCGGCTGTCGGCGGCGGGCGAGGTCTTCGACGAACTGCGTCTGACAGTCAGGTTGCTTGCTCGCGACGAGTGGGGTGGCGTTGCCGACATGGCGCAGCTGCTCCCGGCCTTCGTGATGCCGAATGATCCCGGTGTTGCACCGATCCTCAGGGCAGCCGCGGAACGACTCGCCGCGCACGGGCATCCGAGTGGCCTTGACGGCTACCAGTCGCAAAGCCCGCAACGGGCATTCATGCTGACGGCTGCCATCTATTCGGCGGTCGCCGGCATAGGGCCGCACTATGCCGAGCCTCCTGCGAGCTTCGAGAGCCGTGGCCAGAAAGTCAGGCGTCCTTCCACTATAGCGGAGGAGCGGCTGGCTACCTGCCTGGACAGCTCACTTCTTTTTGCCGCCGCCCTCGAGGGAGCCGGCCTCCACCCTGCTGTCCTGATGTTTGATGGACATGCCGCTGTGGGGGTCTGGCTCACCAAGCGCACCTTCTCCAACGCGGTTGAAACGGATCAGATGGAGGTCCGCAAGGCGCTGGCCTCGCGCGAGTTCATCGCTTTCGAAACCACAGGCGTCACGCACCGGCCCGCGCTAACGCTCGAGGCCGCCCAGAACGCGCTCGGCATTCGCCTTGCGGAGGAGCAAGCGCATGCCTTCGTCGCGGCCATAGACGTGCGTCGATCGCGCAGTGGCGGCATCACGCCGCTTGCCTCGCACGAGCCGGTCAGACGCAATGCGGTCGATGAAGAGGCGGCGGCCGGGGTGGCTTTGCCCCTCCCCGCGGCGCCAGCAGTCGGCGAGATGCCGGCAGAAGCCGTTGAGATCAAGCCCACCACTGCGGTGGGTCGCATCCAACGTTGGCAAAAGAAGCTGCTCGACCTGACACTCAGGAACCGCCTTCTCAACTTCCCAGATTCGAAGAAGACGATCCCGTTCTTGTGCACCGACGTGGCCTATCTGGAGGACAGGCTGGCAAATGGTGCGGCAGTCCGCATCATCTCCTTGCCCGAGCAGAACCCATTGGGGGAGCGCGACGCGGAACTCTACCGCGATGTGCACGGTCGCGATCTGCTACGCGGTTACGCGGCCGACGCGCTGCTGCGGGATGAACTCGCTTCGACGCTGGATGCCCGTCAGCTGGAGGCGAGGCTGATCGACCTCTACCGGCAAGTGCGCAACGACTTCGCCGAAGGCGGGGCAAACACGCTTTTCCTTGCTGTGGGTTTCCTTCGCTGGAAGAAGAAGCCCGAGGACGAGCGCAGCTATCGGGCGCCGCTGCTGCTGGTGCCGGTCCGGCTCGAACGGCGCAGCGCGAGCTCACGTTTTACCATCCGCTTCCACGAGGACGAGCCTCGCTTCAACGCCACGCTTCTGCTATTCCTGGAACGCGATTTCGAACTTCGCCTGCCCCAGTTCGCCGGCGACCTGCCGCTCGACGACAGCGGCATCGACGTGCCGCGGGTCCTGTCTTCGATGCGACACGCGGTGCGCGATGTTCCCGGCATGGAGGTGATCGACGAGACCGCGCTGTCAACCTTCTCCTTCGCCAAGTTCCTGATGTGGAAGGACCTTGCCGAAAGAACCGACGCGCTTCGTCAGAACAGGGTCGTTCGCCACCTCATCGATACACCCGAGCAGGCCTTCGATGGTTCGGGCAATCAACCCGCCTTTCGCGACGAGGCAGAACTCGATCGGGTTTATGAGCCTTCGAACATAATTGGCCTTCTCCCGCTGGATTCCTCGCAAACGGCAGCAAGCATGGCGGCCGCCGAGGGGCGCGATTTCGTCATCGTCGGACCGCCAGGGACGGGAAAGAGCCAGACCATCGCGAACATGATCGCCAACTGCCTGGCCGTGGGCAAGACGGTCCTGTTCGTTGCCGAAAAGACCGCGGCGCTCGATGTCGTCTATCGACGACTGCGCGAGCATGGGCTTGGTAATCACTGCATCGAGTTGCATTCCAACAAGGCCGACCGCAAGCATTTCCTCGCCCAACTGAAAGCCTCATGGGAACAAGGAGGACGAGCAGACGCCTCGCAATGGGTCGCCACGAACGAGCGGCTTCGCCTTCGCCGCGATGAGCTCAACGCCTATGTCGAGGCACTGCACAAGCGCTACCCAAACGGTTGGACGCCCTACCTGGCCTTGGGCATTGCGCTCAGGTCGCATGATGCTGCCGCACCGGCATTCACCTGGTCGGCGCCTGACGGACACGACGCGCAATCCCTCCTCAAACTGGAGGAGTTGGCGGCGCAGGTCGGCCTGATCTTTACCGCGGTCGAACGCCAGCCAGCGCTGGACCTGGTCGATGTCAAAGAGTGGAGCGGCGACTGGCAAATGAGGCTGCTTGGCGCAGCGAAATCGCTTCATTCGGCAATCGGCCAATTGACGGCATCGATACGGGATTATCAGTCCTGTCTCGGCCTCGCGGCCGGCGAACTGCCTAAAGCAGAGTTGCAGTCGCTGACCGAGTTGGCGCAGCTGCTGGCTCAGTCGCGTAACCGCGATGTCTCGATTGCCTACGACCGGGATTTCCCTACCTTCGGCGAAGCGCTCGCCAGGCTGGAGCGCTCGATCGGGGACTATCGCGAGGCAGAGCGTGGCCTTTCCGCCGCCTATGACATCGCGGTCGTCCGCGACATCGACATAGATTCCCTCGACCGACAATGGCGCGATGCGCAGGCTTCGTTCTGGCCAAAGTCAGTGCTTGGCACGCGCAAGGTCCAGAAGCAGCTCCAGGATCGCGCGCTACGCGGGACCGCGGAACCCGGCAAGGATCTTGACCTATTGCGCCGGATGAAGGCAGCCCTGTCGGCCATCGACCAAAGCCACTTGGCGGGCAAGCCATTGCCTGTCGACGGGCTGACAACGGACGTAAAAGACGTTGCCAATATCCTTGATCTCGCTCGCCGCCTTCGCCTGTCACTGCGGATTCCCGGACGAAGCCCGGACGAGTTCCGCACCGTCGTGCGGGCCGTGGCGCCGAGTCTGCGCGGCACCCTTGAAAACGATCGCTTGCGCGGAGCGGGCGACCGGCTGCTGGCCGCCATCAAGGATTTCCATGCCTCGCGCCTGGCATTCAGCGATACCGCGGGACACGACATTCCGGATGCCGCCGATGGTCCCGGCCTCGAGGCTCTGCGCGCAAAGCTGATCGCGCTGGCAGACTCCCGGAACCTGCTTCGCAATTGGGCAGCCTGGTGCGGCGTGAAGGCCCAAGCGGTCCAACATCATCTGGCACCCCTCGTCGAGCAGATCGAGACCGGCGCCATTGCGCCCGACCAGGCGCGTGAGGCTTTTCAGATCGGCTATGCCAGATGGTGGCTGCCCACGGTTCTCGACAATGACGCGGTGTTGCGCAACTTCCGCAGATTCCAGCATGAGAATGCGATCAGCGAGTTTCGTGAGATCGACGATCTGGTGCGCACGCATGCCACGCAGCGCGTCGTCAGCGCGCTTGCACATGGGCTGCCTTCGGTACAGAGCGTCTCGCGCAACTCCGAGCTTGGGTTGCTGCGCTATCAGATGGAACTCCAGCGACCCAGCCAGTCGATCCGCGACGTCATTGGCAAGATACCACAGAGCTTTGGCAAGCTCGCCCCTTGCATGCTGATGTCACCGCTCTCGATCGCGCAGTACCTGCCGCCCAACCAGGCGCTGTTCGACGTGGTGATCTTCGACGAAGCCTCGCAGATAACCACGTGGGACGCCGTCGGCGCCATTGCCAGGGCGCGACAGACTATCATCGTTGGCGATCCAAAACAGCTGCCGCCGACCAATTTCTTCGGCCGCAACGAGGAAGAGGAAGATATCGCCGACCACGAGAAAGACCTTGAGAGCATCCTTGACGAAGCAAGGGCGTCGGGGATTCCGGTGCGCAATCTCAGATGGCACTATCGAAGCCGAAGCGAGTCGTTGATCGCCTTCTCCAATCACCATTATTACAACAACCGGCTTGTGACGTTCCCGTCCCCGGCGGTCGACGATCGCGCGGTGAGCCTGCGCAAAATACCCGATGGCATCTATGACCGCGGCAAGAGCCGGACGAACAAGGTCGAGGCAATGGCGGTCGTGCGCGAGGCCGTCGGGCGGATGAAGCAATGGCTGGCACTGCCCGAGAATGGGCGTCCAACGCTCGGTGTGATCACCTTCAACGCACAACAGCAATCGCTGATCCTCGACCTCCTGGATGCCGCGCGCCGGGATCATCCGGAACTCGAATGGTTCTTTGCCGAAGACCGGACTGAACCCACGATCGTCAAGAACCTTGAAAACGTCCAAGGCGATGAGAGGGACGTGATCCTGTTCTCGATAACGTTCTACAAGGATCCATCCGGAAAGCCGCCTGCGATGGATTTTGGGGCGCTGAACCGTGAGGGCGGCGAGCGCCGCCTCAATGTCGCGGTGACACGAGCCCGCCAGGAGCTCATCGTCTTTTCCGGCTTCACCGCCGACCAGATAGATCCGTCGCGAAGCAAGGCGATTGCGGTTCAGCATCTCAAGACATTCCTGGACTACGCCGAAAGAGGCCCAATCGCCTTGCCCAGCGAGAATTTTGGATCCGTCGGTGATTTCGATTCTCCGTTCGAGGAAGCAGTCGCCGATCATCTTGAGCAGCGCGGCTGGACAGTCGTTCCGCAAGTCGGAATTTCCGACTTCCGGATAGACCTCGGCATCCGGCATCCGGATCTCGCAGGTGCGTATCTGGCAGGCGTCGAGTGCGATGGAGCGACTTACCATCGGTCCGCAACGGCGAGAGACAGGGACAAGGTTCGCGAACAGGTCTTGACTGGCCTCGGCTGGACAATCCTTCGCGTCTGGTCAACGGATTGGTGGTTCGATGCCGGGGGCTGTGCCGAGCGTCTTCATACAAGTCTGATGAGTCTGCTCGAGCAGAACCGGGCGCGCCACTCGAGCGAACAGACGCAAGAGGCGACGGTCCGCTGGCAAATGGGCCAAGCGGTCGAACCGACAATCGAGACTGCCGAGCCTCCGTCAACGGCGACCGAAGAGCTCCCACCCCTGCCGGCCACATTGGAGGTCGATCTCGTTTCGGCAAATGCTACGACAAATCCTGAGGCTTTGGGCGTTTCGGCGCTCGCAACAATGGCGGACCAGGGCAATCTGGAGGAAAGCCGTTACCGGATAACGGACTTCGCCGCCTTCCGGCCAAACGCGGAGCAATTCTTCGAGTTTGCTTACGGAACCACGTTACGGGGAATGATAGAAGCAGTCGTTGAGGTGGAAAGCCCGCTGCGCGCTGATGTTCTTGCCCAACGCATTGCCCGTGCACACGGGTGGCTGCGCACGGGCGGACGCATCCGTGAACGGATCGACCTTCATCTGCGCGATGTGGATCGTACACAGGAATCGAGCGGCGAATTCATCTGGAAGAAGGGAGCGGTCTCGGAATTCTTGTCCTATCGCCGGCCGCTCAATGAAGAGGCCCGACGCTCCATTGCCGACATACCTTTGGCGGAGCTTGCCTCGGTGGTTTTCGACAATCCCGGACTTCTCGACATGCCCGACCCCGCACGCGACCTGGCCCATCTTCTGGGGGTGGAACGCCTCGCCGCAATCTCACGGGCGCGCCTGGATGAGGCAATCGCCAAAGCAAAGCAGCACATGGCAATCCCCTCTCACGGGCAGCAATAGGACACGGCGCCCGATCTCTATCGCTTCTTTGCAACTTGAACCGGCTTGACACGGTCGGAACTCTGTGCGGGTCACGCGTCTAGAATCTAACCACGGCATCCGCGAGTTGGGGGTGGAATGAAACATGCGAAGGGACGTCACCCGGGGGCGGTGTGGCGAAAGACCGACTTCCAGATCCATACGCCGCGCGACGCCGGATGGACAGGCGGCGGTGGCTTGCCAGGCGGATCCGAGGAGAAGGAGCTGGCGCGCGAAGCGTGGGCGGATGAATTCGTGGCGGCATGTCTCAAGAGGGAGATCGGAGCGATCGCGATTACCGATCATCACGATATAGTCATGTACCCCTATGTGGCTCGGGCAATCGAGAGATCACCGGCAGCCAAGTCGACGCTATGGTTGCTCCCGGGCATGGAGGTGACGTGCAACGACTCTGTCCAGTGCTTGATCCTTTTCGACCAGGATACGTCAACCAGTGTCATAGGTCGCCTGTTTGGCATGATGCCCAAAGTGCCTGCACCAGATCAACTTGCCGCTCGAGCCCCGCAAGCCAGCCTCTGCGGAAAAGACATTGAGGATCTGTTGGGGGCGATCTTCCAGGACGAAATGCTCAAGGGCAGGAACATCACTCTTCCGCATGCTAGCAGGGGCGGTCACAAGGACATATTGAGGCAGGGCTTTCATCAGCGTTTCGCCGACCTCGAAGTCGACGGGGTCTATAACGAGAAGCCGTTTGCAAGCCTCGACGAGACGACGCGAAAGAAGATCTACGGGGAGATATCAGATTGGGGTGATCGCCGGCACGGCATCATCACCACCGGCGACAATCGCGCTTCCAACTATGCCGACCTCGGCATCAATGCATGTTGGATGCGGCTCGGCGAGGCTACGGCGGAAGCCGTCCGCCAAGCGGTGTTGGCGGATGAGGCGCGCATTACTTATGCGGAGCCGTCCATCCCCAGCCAGCGCGTTTTGGAATTGCGGGTAAGCTCGACGCTGACGGGAGACAATTTCACCATAACATTCAACGATGGCTTCAACACTCTGATCGGCGGCCGAGGCTCCGGGAAATCAGCAATCCTGGAATATCTGCGGTTCGCGCTTGGTCGCAGCACCCTGGACGCTGCCGACGACGTGGCAACCAGTCGCGAACGCGACATGATCACCTCGACGTTGATAGGGGGGTTCGTCGAGGTCGACCTCGACCGCAATGGCGTCGTCGAGACGTGGCGGCGGACGCTCGACAAGCAGACCATGATAACCGTGTGTTTGGACGGACAGGCCCGCGACCTCCCCATCAGTGTAGCGCAGGAACGATTTCGCGCCCGCGCATTTTCTCAAAAACAGCTGTCGACGATGGTGAGGCGGCCAGAGACCGCCGATGAACAGATAACTGGCATAGCGGCGGCAGAAAGTGTCGATCGCCGGCGCAAGGCAGAACAGGATATCGACGAGGCGGAACGCGCGATCCGGGCGGCCTTCCAGCAGGTCGTCCAAAGTTGGGCGGCGCAAGCTGCGTTCAACCGCGCCGAATCTGCTTCTGCCGACTTGGCGAGGCGACTTGAGTCGATCCGGAGCCGTCTTGAACAGGGCGGTCTGAGTGCCGAGCAGCAGGCCGTTCTCGACCAGCAGCCGATCTATAATCGAACCTTGGCCTCGTTCCAGACCGCCGTGAAACTGGTCCAGGCAACGCTCGACCAGGCAAACCTTCTGAAGGAGATTCCAATGGAAGGGTGGGAAAGCCATGTCGAGACCTCGTCCGTCAATAACGCACGGCAAGTCATCATGCGGTTGAACGACCGGATTCGCGGCGCCATTGACGAAATCACGGAAGCGCTTGCGATGGCGCTTGAGGAGCTCGCGCGGCATCAGGGCGAATTCGGCACCGACCAAGCCAAATTCAACGAGCAATACGCTGTCGCGAGCTTGGCGCAATCACATCTGACAACGCTGCTTGCAGAGTTCCGTCAGCTCGGAGAAGAACAGCAGGTCGCTGAGAGAAGCCTGCAGGACGCCAAAACGGCCATGTCCAAACTGGTCGGGGTCGAGGTCAGGCTTGCAGAGGCGAGGACGCTGCTCGGAACGAGGCTGACAACGATGCGAGAAATCCTCAACGAGGCATCGGATCACGTAATCGAGATGTCCACCGGAGTGCTTCGCGCCCATGTGGAGGAGGAGACAATCCCGCGTCGCTTCGTGGACGCTCTGATGGAGCTTTGCGAACGTTGTGGCATCCGCGAAGTAGAGGTCCGCTGCCGGGAGCTCGTCGAAACCGCAGCCCGTAACGGGCGTCAAGGATGGGAGGAGCTTGTCCACCGCTTGCAACGAATCAGGCATGGACAGGTCCTGCGTGGTCACGGGAATGAAGTCGATCCAAATGATATCACTGAGCTGAAGGCAGTGCTCACTTGGCTGACCGACAACCAGGCGCGCCTCGTGCTGGGGCGGTTGGACGATGATCGCCTCGGCAAATTCTTGTCAGCGTGGGCGTCGCCTTTCATTCGCTTCGACTACAGAGACCGAGGGAGCTACATGCCGTTTGAACGTGCATCGCCGGGACAGCAGGCCTCGGCGCTGCTCACGCTGCTCCTGCACCAGGAAGCAGGAACGCTCATAATCGACCAGCCAGAAGATGACCTCGATAACCGAGTGATCATGGCAATCGCCAAGCTGCTGCAGACCACCAAACGCAAGCGTCAACTAATCTTCGCCACCCACAACCCGAATTTCGTCGTAAATGGCGACGCCGACAAGGTTGTGGCTCTGGTGCCGAGTGTCGAGCCGAACGCCACGGAGGCTGTAAGAGCAGCTCAAATTGCGATTGAAGAGGATGGGGCGATTGAAACTCCCGCAGTCAGGGAAGCCATAACCGAAACAATGGAAGGCGGAATGCGAGCTTTCGAATTGCGGGGAAGGAAGTACGCCGTCGTGTGAGGCGACAGGACCGCCGTTCTTGGTAATCGGCGCAGTCTCGGAACGGAGCATGAGCCGCTATGCTGGTGTGCTCCGCCAATCCCATGCTTGTCCACCGTCCCGGGACTGAGGACAAAGCTTAAGGACTACGGTTGCGCTGCTGTACCGCCCGCTCAACCCGCTTCACAGGCGTGGTCGTTGACAGCGGGCTGCGCTGTGCTTAGTGTCCTCTGTCCGAGGACAGAGGACGTCGCTCATGATGAAGAGCCAGGATGTTGTCGTCCTGTTCAAGCTGGCGAGCTTGGAGGACGACGCAAAGGATATCGGTCATGAATCTCCACCGGCCGGGCTAGCCGCGGGCGAGGATCCCTATTCCGTGCGCGCTCTCGAAGCAGCACTCGGAATCAGCAAGACCGAGATCAGCGCTTCGCTCAAGCGCAGCATCGTGTCGGGCCTCGCGATCAAGGATAGGAAGACAGGTCGGACCAAACCGAGCCGGCGCCATCTGCGCGAGTTCATCGTCCACGGTCTGAAATTCGTCTTTCCGGCGAGACCTGGCGCCATGCAGCGCGGGTTGCCGACGGCGTTCGCCGCCCCTGTGCTGCGGGAATCCCTGCACAGCGCCGGCAATCTCATCTGCGTCTGGCCGTACGCGCACGCAAAAGACATGGGTCAATCGGTCGATCCGCTCTTCAAAAGCGTGCCGGAGGCCTGCGAGAAAGATAAGCGGCTCTATGCCTATCTCGCCCTCATCGACGCGATCCGCATCGGTAATCAGCGCGAAAGCAAGCACGCCGCCGACCTGCTCGCACAGAGGCTGGAATGACAGTCCAGGGTCAGTTGAAAGCGATGCTGAAGACCGTCGCCGAGGCGCTTGGCGAGGAGTTACGCGCGCGTCTGGTCTTCGTCGGCGGCTGCACGACCGCGCTCTACATCACCGACCCCATCGTTCTCGAAGGGGTGAGAGCGACCGACGATGTCGACCTGATCGTCGATCTCGCTGGCTTTGCAGAATGGGTCGAGCTGACGGAGCGCTTGCGCGCACGCGGCTTCACCGAAGCGGTTGATGACACCGTCATCTGCCGCATGAAGCTTGGCGAGCTCAAGGTAGACTTCATGCCGGACGACAAGGCGATCCTGGGCTTCAGCAATCGCTGGTACGCAAAAGGGATCGAGACGGCCGTACCAGAAGAGCTGGAGGAGGCGCTGAAGATCCGGCGCCTTACTCCGGAGCTGTTTGTCGCGACCAAGTTGGAGGCTTACCGCGGACGAGGCGAAGGCGACCTCATCGGCAGCCGAGACGCCGAGGACATTCTCCTTCTGGTCGACGGGCGGGAAGAGCTCGTCGAGGAGATCGCGAGAGCAGAGCCGGAAATCCGGGTCTACATCGCCAAACAGATTGCGGCGCTACTCGACGATCCGAACTTCGACCATTTCCTTGAGGGAAACATTCGCGGACCGGCGGGCCGTGTCGACATCGTTTACCAGCGGCTGGTCGCGATCAGCACCCTCGAAGCGCGCTGACATGACGCGGACGGCCGACAACCGAGACCATGCAGGCATAGGCATCCGCGGCGACGCCGTCCTGGCCACCGTTCTCGATGGATCGACGTCAGGTTCGGCCAACGTCGTATGGTCGACTGGTTCGTAGCTGGGACTGAAGAGGTGACCGCCAACATCGCGATCGCCCAGCTTCGCATGACCCATGCGACGCTCGCGACAGACTTTCGCACCGATTCCGCCAGCTACTGCCTTCTGCACCTTGAAGAGACGGGCCCAGCCTTGGTGTTGCATGCAGGCGATTGCCTCGTAGGCCGACTAAAGGAGGATCGACGGATCGCATGGCTGATGCAGCCGCATACGCTCGCCAACCCGCTGCTGCCCGTAGCGATCGAGAGTGTCGCGAAGGACCCCGCGCGGCACAGGCTCACGCGTAGCTTCCGCTCGAAGCGCTTCATTGCTCCGGATCTGAATTCGATCCAACTCGACGACCGGCCACTGCTGGTTGCGACAGACGGCTTCTGGGCGGAACTTGAAGCGCACCAGCAGGTCGCCTTCATCGAAGGGCTTGTTGGGGCGGTCGAACAGGACCGCGACGATTGCGGTGCTCTCTCGATTGTGCGCGGCAGGTCTGGATCTGGGATCGAGCTCATTGATGTTGGGGCGGCGCCGAACCTTTATGTTAGGGCGGACAAGCCAAATTTACGCCGATAGCTCGCGACGGAGCGGCAGCGGCAACCCCAACCCTTTTCGCCTCTAGCGTACGATTGCCCTCTTCTTTTTTGTGGCCCTAAATGAGCCCCCACGCCCGGGAACTCCCCCGGCCCGTAAACTAGCAGGCTGGCGCGCGCCGACCAGTTCGCGCGCGCCCTGCCTCGACGCTTTCAGCGCCTTCCGCACCGTGCCAGCCGACAGGAGTGTTCACGACAGCACAACCTTGTCGAAAGGTAATCATGTTGCGGACCATGAACCCGATCATCGGCTGCCGCAGAAAACCGGTCTTCGTGGCCATGACTTGCCGGCTGCGGTCAAGGGTGCGACGCGCAACGACCATTCAAGACAGAGGGTCGTCAACCACCTCGTCCTCTGCCTCTTTGTCGTAGTCGCCCTCTCCGCCCGCCAGGCCGGTTGGAATATCGCCCGCCAACAGCTTTTCCTTTGATAGCAGTCCGGCATCCTCGAGCGCCTCGAAATCTGGCAGCTGGCGCAGCGTGTCGAGCCCGAACTGCGACAGAAAATTCTTGGTCGTCACATAGGTGTAAGGCGCGCCCGGCTGCGGGCTGCGCGGCCCCGAGGCGATGAGGTCCTGTACGCGTAGCACACCGATCAGATCGCGCGACACCTCCTTGCCGAAA
Source organism: Mesorhizobium sp. CNPSo 4671 (assembly GCF_057784245.1). NCBI lineage: Bacteria > Pseudomonadati > Pseudomonadota > Alphaproteobacteria > Hyphomicrobiales > Phyllobacteriaceae > Mesorhizobium > Mesorhizobium sp. CNPSo 4671. Next base: position 91,434 of record NZ_JBWLUW010000013.1, read on the forward strand.
AAGGACGACAGTTCGCCACGCGTGATCGGTTGGAAATAGGCAATGCACATCAGCACGAGCGCCTCCGACTGCGACAGTTCTTTTGTCCCCTTCCCGGCTGTGCCAAATGCGGCGTGAATGATGTCTCCAAAGGCCTTTTTAGTCCGGTGCTGCCAGCCGCCGGCGACGGACACCAGCTCGTAGGGGCGCCCTGCGAGCTCGGCACGGATGTCATCGATGATCAGCTCAATATTGCAGTTTCTTCCCACCACCCGCGCGAGGACACTACGTGTTACCGGTTCGCTGGCGGAAAAAATGACCGCTTCGACGCGGCCCATCCATTCGCGCCAGCGCAGCTCTGGCGGCAGGTGATCGAGCTCGGTGTCAAGCAGCGCCGGCTGATCGTTCGTCTTGTGCCGGGCAGAGGCTTCGCTCATCGCTAGAGTCCAAACAGCCGGAAGGTGGGACGGTCGGAGAGCTCGCGCACGGCCTCCAGGTGCTGCAGCCGCTCGAACAGCCGCCGGGATGCAAAGCGCGACAGATTCTTCGTCGTCAGCGATCCAGAGACGGCGTCTTCGTTGAGCAGCAGGAAGACCACCTCGCCGGCACCCTTGGCGCGCAATTTCGGCGCCACCGCCAGGAGTTTTGCGGCGCGGCGCGACAGCTCGGTGGCCAGCCGGCAGGCCTGCGCCGCCGCCTGAACAAACGCCACGCAGACCGCGCGCTCAAAATCTCTCTCCGCCGGCCGGATGCGCTTGCCGCCGGCCTCGGCACGAAAAGCCGGACCAAAGGTTTGCGCCATCAGGAGCGGCAGCGGTCGCGGCCAGCGCAGGCTTTGCGCTAGTACCAGGTCGGCGAGCCACCAGGCCAAAAGCTCCGCATCGGGACGGATGGCGACGACGTGAGCGGCGATCGCAGCGGCGGCGAACGGCGCCGGCCGCCCCGAGCGCGCCATGTCGTCGATGTGTTCACAAAGCGCGGCCAGCGTCTTGACCTCCCAATGGAGGCCAAGTTGGTCGAGTATCTTTTCGAGCCGGTCAGGGGTAGCGACGGGCGGCTGTCCGGCCAACTGCCGCCAGGCGCCGAAGATGGAGCCGGCGGGTCCGGGGTCGGCCCCGGCCTGGCGCAGGTACCAGGCGTCGCGCAAGGCGGCCGCGTCCTCGGCGCGGCCGGCGAGCCGCATGCCGGCGGCGGCGCAATTGAGCGCCAATCGTTGCCGCCAAACGCCGGCCCAGGCCGGCTGCGCGCGGGCGAGCGTGTCGAGGGTGGCCAAGGCCGCGCCGGCATGGAAGGCGGCGTCGGCGTCGCTGGCGTCGCGCGCGTGCGCTAGCGCCCAGGCCGGAACGGCCGGCGGTGCGGCGGAGCTGGCGGTCGCGGGATCGAGGCGAATCATGATTTCGAGGGTAAAGCCAACGTGCGCTTTGTGCCATGCTTTTCGCGCCAAAACGCACAGCCCGTCGGCACGCCAAAACGAATGATAATCCTTTCGAATCTTGGATAGAGTCTCCCAGACCATGGATCGCTGAATCCTGCAGCCCGAAAACCTACGCGGGCTAAGGAATTGACCGAAGAGGATACGCCCCGGCCCCCCTCCCCTCTCTGGGCAGGAAAACCCTCGGCCGATGTGATGGACGCTCTGTGCGTATCTATCATCGTAGGCGCGTCAAAACTACCGCCTAACATGGTCGTCAAGAACAGGGCGCCCACATTTCTCATCCGGCCATCCTCGCCGTCAAGCCATTCGCCTTCAGCGCCGCCATCAGCATCGGTCCGACGGAAAACTGCCCTGCCCTCGCCTTTTCGGTCAAAACCCGCAGATAACCGCCAGCCGAGTTGATATGCTGGGCGCGCTGCAAGATGCAGGCAATCACAATGGCGGCGACCTCCTGGCCCATTTCATGGCAAGCTTCCTCGTATGCCGAGGGCGAAATACCAAGGTAGCCTCTCACCTGGGCCGCGGTAATCATCAAATCGCGCCAGTTTCCGATCCCCTGCACCGCATAGTCTGAAATTTCGGGGCACGCTTTCAGCACCAGCCCTATCGGATAGCTTTTCAGCTTCTCATCGGTTCCCTGCCTTGGCTCGACCGCCGCCCTGCTTTTTTCGAAAGCTGGTTCAAATACAAAAATGGATTCTGTGTTTGAATCAGATTGCTGCCGCTCATTTTGGGACTCATTGGCGCTAGGATTCGTGGAATTTGTGAAGTTTTCCAGCATGATATCCACTTCATCATGAAGCGTTGTCAGGTCCGCAACAATTGCCTCCAGCTCGGGGAGCCCTGCCCTGCGCGGGATTGCATCCACAACGGCTCTAAAGCGCCTCCAGACGGCTCCCCAGTCGCCAGGAACACCCTCCTCGATCGCAGCCTCGACCAGTTTGTAGATATCGCGACGATGGAGCGTAATCCGCTCCCTCATTAACCTGAGCGCCTTGCTGTCGGCCCGTACCTTTTCGGCAGCATGCTGAAACTCAACTGCCCGCGCCAGCAGCGGCGCCAGCGAGAACCCGAAGGCTTCCTCGATCGCACCACCCCTTCCCTTCCGGGCGAACCTTTTCCCGTTTGGACTGTCACGGCGGATAACCAGGCCGCAACTCACCAGCTCGGCCAAGTGTCGCCGCAATGTGGAACTGGGCATGCCGTGTGTGCGAAGCGACAGCTGCGCATTTGAGGGAAAGACCATCAGGCCATTTTCCTCGCTGATTTGGTCGTCCGGATAGAAAGACAAGAGCCCGCTCAGCACGGCCAGGGCGCGGTCTCCCACACCCACGACAGTCTTGCCTTCGCACAGCCAGCGATAGACCTGCCATTTTTCGACAAGAGCTCCTTCAGGAATCTCTCGTGCTGCCGTGTTCGCCTTCACCAAGGCAAGCGTCATCGGCCGCCGCCCAAAGGGCGTCGTCGCGTATCCACTCTCCATTTCCCTCACCTTTCAATAAGGCAAAAGAAATCCGCTCGCCGAAAACCGACGCTATGTCTCTTGACAGTGATTCGCGGAAATGAGATTCTCGAAGTGCGATCTACGAGAAGGGCTTCCGCGACGGCGACGTTCGGGGGCCTTTTTCTTTTGCGGTTTTAGTCTCCTGTTGCTGTTTTCCCCGACTTTCTGAAAGCCTCATAGAGACCTTGCAGATTGTCAGAGATCCAAGTTCCAAAGCGGCTGCCGTCCGTCTCCTTTACGGCGATCGTGACGGCCTTCCCTGCTCTTTGGACGCTGACGCTAACTGACCTGTCATCCGGTGCCCACGATTGTGCAACGGGCTTCACACCGGCCTTACGGACGCGCTTTTCCTTTGCGTTGAGCGCCATGAACAACTGTTCAAAGCGTCGGTTACTCTCCAGCCCAATGAACTCGGGTTCTGAGAGGATTTCATCGACTATGTCCGATCTCTTGCCGACGAGCAGAGATAGCTCAACCCAGCGCTCGCGGCCTATAGATGGAGCTGATCCAATTTTGTTTATGACAGATGGCGGGATCCGGGTAGCAACCGACACCATCTTTGAGACGGCGGCGGCGTTCGCTGCCAATGCCGACGAGATGACATCTCTGTCGTAATTCAACTCCTCGAGACGCTTTGCGAACGTCGCCTTCTCGATAAAACTAAGATTTGCTCGGGCAGAATTCTCCTGGCCCTGAGCAATGACATGAGCCTTATCGTCAATGTCCTTGATGACCGCCCTAACCTTCCGTCGGAGATCTCGGGCCACCCGGACCCTCCGATGCCCAAAGACGATCATGAAGCGGCCTTCGATGCTCGGATGGGGGCGCACAAGAATGGGGGAATCCTGACCCCTCTCCTGAATCGCTTCCAATAGTTCCTGATATTGTTCTCTGTCGTCATCCATGCGATCGGAAACGAACGAGCCGTCAATAGCGTTCGGGTCGAGTTCGACTACATGCTCACCTTCAAGGTACGCATCCGCCTGCTTTGCCAATTCGTTAACGGAGCGGATCATGGATTTCGAGGCACCGCGAATCGGATAGGCCGCGGTTGAGCTAGATGTCTGTTGCTCGTCTGTCTCCGTCTCTGCGAGGCCGGAAAGAAGATTCTTACGCGCCATCTTAGTCTACCTCCGGATACAACCTAGTCTGTTGAAAGCACAGCGCAAAAGTCCCCTTTTGTCAGCGGACAAGTCAGCGCCCCCATGCTTTATGTATCAACGTGGCGATTTCTCCGTTTACGAGATCGAGTGCATCCATTGCTCGCTCGTATGTGGAACGCGTCATCACGTTTTTTTCGACTTCGTAGAGGCTCTGCTTGGTAATCCCCGCATCAGAAATCGCCGTGGATTTCAGCATCTGGTTCTTCAGGATGAACTCACCAAAAAGCGTGTGGAGGAACGCTACCATCTGCGCCTGGGGCTGATCCGTCGGCTCGTATCGCGTTATAAGATAGCGATACCACTCCAAGTTCACCTCGGCGCCCGCTGCCCGGATCGGCTCCAGAATATTCCCGAGCATCAACAGGAATTGGCCCATCGACATGACGTCGAGCATCTGCGGATGAATGGTTATCAAGACCGACGTTGCCGCGGTCAACGCCGTAATTGTCAAATACCCCAGTTGCGGTGGGCAATCGATAACAACGACATCATACAGGGCGTCGACCTCCTCCAATGCCGTCGAGATGCGCGTGAAGAAGGCCCTTCCCACGTTAGACGTCCTGTCCGTCATTGCCAAAGGCGTATCGTATTCGAATTCCTGCAGCTCAAGGTTCGCCGGGACGATATCCAGTCCTGGGAAATTTGTTGGCCTGATAATTTCCGAGAGAGAGACCTTCTCGTCGTCGTAGCGGATCGCATCGTAGAGCGATTTCGTCTGGTCGAGTTCTGGCTGGAACCCGTGCAGTGAAGACAGCGACGCCTGGGGATCGAGGTCGACAGCCAATACACGGTGTCCCGTCAGAGCGAGATACTGGGCGAGATGAGCTGCTGTCGTTGTTTTGCCGCTACCTCCTTTGAAATTAACCACAGCTAGTATTTGAAGTTTCTCGCCGGATCGACGATGGGGAACATACATGCGGGCATCGGATCGCCCGTGTTGGTCAAGGTATTGGCGTAGCTCGATCATCTGCCCGGCCGCGTAGGATCGTCTCCCAGAAGACGAGGTTTCAGGTACCGGCCCTTTGCCTTCTAGATGTAGTTTTTTTAGATGGCTCTGAGAAACACCGAGATACGTCGCTACCTCCGCCAACGAAAAAGGACGCAGATTCTTCTTGGCATGGGGAGGAAACCGCTGCATCGAGAGAAGGTGCAACTTTTTTGATATCTGCTCCCCTTGTTCGAGGATGCGTTTCTCGAACAGCAAAGGACTTTTCGCGGGAACGGGCGAACTCACGTTCATTCGATCAAGACTCTCTAAAAACGATTTTTGGCGGAATGCGGCCAAGCAACCGTCATTATGTCCGATTCGCTCGTGCCGGCAAGAAGTTTTAAGTTAACAACAGGTTAAACGCCCTCCAATCGCATACTGCGCGGCAAGACCAGTATAAACCGCGTCAAGGGATTGAATACGCTACCCAATTTGCTGATTTTGTCAGCGGACAAGAAAACTCGTTTTGAGGTTCTCGTTCGGCAGCAGCAGGAGCCTCCAATTCGCCCGTGCTTGGTATCGCCTAGCGATAACCCCTCCAAAGCTGGGGCGATGTGGGGGCGATCTATGTCAAGTCATCGAGATCACGGGACCGACAAGATTCAAGTACCGGCGCTGGCTATCTCACACTGGGGCAATTAGCGGCAATGGCGGCTCTCACACAGCACTGGCCTGAAACGACCAATTTTTGGGCTGGCCAGTCTCGCTCTGTTTCCAGCGAGCATCGCGCAGTCCAGACTGCGACTTGCTTTGAGAAGGGCTCAGCGGGCCAGCGAAAGAGTGATACGCCGTGCCTGTGTGCCGGTGGAGCCGGCGGCAAAAGACAGAGGGCCGGGCGAAAAGCCTATTCGCCAAGGTCGGCCAGTGTTTTCGCAAGGATATGAAGCAGCACCGCCTCGACGTCATGTTTCAACGGAAAGCGCTCTGCTTCCGGATAGACCACGAGGCGACGGCTCGGATTTACGTCTTCGCACGCCAGATGAAAGCCCTTCTCCACTTTTGGCGTCGGGCTGCGCTTGATTTCGATCGCCCAAGGGCGGCTGCCTGGAGGGGTCAAGAGGAGGTCGATCTCGGCCCCCGGCGGATGTGCGATAGAAGTTGGCTTCTGTGCCGGACGGTGCGACCGCAATCAATGTCTCGATGACAAAACCTTCCCAGCTGGCGCCGGCAACGGGGTGAGCGAGGATGTCCTCAAGGGTTGTCAGTCCAAGCAGCGTATGTGAAATGCCGCTGTCGCGCACGTGAACCCGCGGCGACTTGACCAGACGTTTTCCGACATTGGCATGCCGCGGCTCGAGCCTTCGCACCAGCAGCAGATCGAGCAGCAGTTGAAGTACGAGGCAATTGTCTTGCGATCGACTCCGAGGGCCCTGGCGAAGTCGGCAGCGTTGAGGAGGCCGGATTGATGATGTGCCAGCATGGTCCAGAAGCGGCGCAGCATTTCGGCCGGAATGCGAGGCCCGAGCCCGAGCAGCGGGATATCGCGTTCGAGGTAGGTGCGGATGAAGTCCTGCCGCCACCGCTGACTGGCGCGGTCGCTTGCCGCCAGAAAGCTGTCGGGAAAGCCTCCGCACACCCTCAAAGGGTTCAGCTGTTCGGCCGGCACCTCCTGTCCATAAATCGGATGCATTTCAAGATAGGCGATACGGCCGGCGAGCGTCTCGCCACTCTGCCTGAGGAGATCGAGGAAGCGGACCCCAGCAGCAGAAAGCGCCCGGTCTTCTTCCCGCTGCGGCGACCGCGGTCGATCAAGCCACGAAGATTTTGGAAAAGGTTTGGAAGCGATGGACCTCATCGAGGATCACCAACTCGTCTTCATGCTCGGCAAGGTAGAGCTCCGGTTCCGCGAGCTTGGCTCTGTCCGCATCGGACTCGAGATCGAGATAGATCGACGGCCGTATCTCGGCTGTTTCGAGCGCAAGCGTAGTCTTGCCGACCTGGCGCGTCCCAATTAGCGCCACCGCTGGGAGGGTGTTTATAAGCTAGGCGAGTTGCGTTCCGATCCGGCACTTAATCATCCTGGCAATTATGGAGTGCAATTCCTGATTTGCAAGGACGGACCCGCGAGATCGCGGGCAGCCTAAGCTATTCGCACGCACGCCCGAATCTGGAAGAGGTCCGCCAGATTTCAGGGGAGGGGCTCCGTCCTCTACAGTCCCGACGCCTTGGTGAGATTGACGCGAAAACGGTCTCGCCGGCGTTGGTAACGGCGTGTCATCTCCGCCGAGGCGTGGCCAAGCTGCTTCTGCACATAGCGTTCATCAACTTCGGCGGAGGAAGCGAGGCCTGCGCGCAGCGAATGGCCGGAAAACTTTTGGCCACGCTCGCCTTCCGACAGGTCGCCGCGTACGCCGGCGGCGAGTGCCGCACGCTTGACGAGACGGGCGACTTCCTGATCGTTCAACCGATCTGTTCCCACTGTCTTGCCTTGGCCGGTCACGCGTCGAAACAGCGGGCCGTGGGCGACGCGGGCAAGCTTCAGCCAAGTCTCCAGCGCCACCACTGGGCAGGTGGCGTCGGACGAGCCGCGACCGATCTCGACCTCACGCCAGCCGGTCTTGCCGCGCAGGGTGACGAGCAGCCCTTTTTCAAGGATCTCGACCCAGCCACGACTATCCTCGGTTTGATCCCTGGCCACGTCGAGGCCGACGATTTCCGAGCGGCGCAGGCCGCCCGCGAAGCCGAGCAGCAGCATGGCACGGTCGCGCAAACCGCGTAGGGTGCCGCGGGGAAGCGTCTCCAGCATGGCAATCAAATCCTTGGGCTGGATCGCTTCCTTCTGCCGGAGAGGGGACGCGTGGGTGTTGCGGATACCGGCCATTACGGTGGCGATATGCCGGTCCTTGCGGTCGAGCGGCTGGCCGCGCTGCGCATAGTTCCAGGTCAGGGAGGAAAGCCGGCGTTCGATCGTCGCCACCGCGTTAGGTTTCTTGTCGCCGGTAGCCTTGCCGGAGGCGCAAGCGGTGATGTAGAGGCCGACGACCTGCGGATCGGGCGGAAACATCTCGACGACCTGGCGCCGGCACCAGCCGGCAAAGTGCTTCCAGTCCGAGCTATAGGCGCGGCGGGTATTGGCGGAACTCGCTGCCTCGACATAGTCCCGGGCGCGATCGGCGAGGTGCTCGAGGTGGCCGGGCAAGCGCCGGTCGACAGGATTTCGCTGCGGCAGGGCAGGGGAGGGACCATTCCTGGCGGCCGTCAACCGCGCATTTGACTCTTCAGCGGCATCTCGCCCCATGGCGTGGACGATCTCCACGATATCAGGCAGGTCATCTTGTCCGGGCAATCTCGCGGATCCTCAACTATGATTCGCAACATATCATGTCGGGGACGATTGGCTGGAATGTCAGCCCCGAATATGCCTTGGTCGTTGAATAGCCAGGGAGTGAAGAGGGATTCATGCCTCGGGCAGCGATTGAAGCGAATGAGCGGATGAACCTGCGGGTAGCGGCGCAGCAGAAGGCGACGCTGATGCGGGCGGCCGCGCTCGTGCATGCCGATTTGACGGAGTTCGTTACCCGCGCGGCGTTGCGCGAGGCCGAAGCGGTGATCAGGAACGCCGAGAAGATAGAGGTTTCGGAGCGGGATTTCCTGCGCATTCTGGAGCTGCTGGACAACCCGCCTCCGCCGAACGAAAAGCTGCGCGCCGCGATCGCCGCCTTGCCGCGTGATCGATGAGCCTTCCGGCCTGGCACGAGGAGCCGATTTCGAAGGCGCACGATCGCGGCGGCTTCGATTGCGGCGACGCGGACATGCGTCACGACATGCCGGGTTTTCTGCTTACCCGCATCGCCACCGACAGGTCGGTAGCGGGGCAGGGGCTGGGCGGTCAGCTGCTGGCGGCCGCGGCCAGGCGGTGTCTGCGGCTGGTGATGGAGGGCGGCCGTATCCTTTTGATCATCGACGCCAAGAGCGAACGCGCGGCCGATTGGTACGCCTCTTTCGGCGCCGAGCGCATACAAGGCCAGCCGCAAGGTCAGCCGCTTCGGCTGGCGATCCATCTGGCGACATTCGCGGCGGATTTGCGGGCTGCGGGCCATCTCTGAGCATGTTTCTCAACAACGAACGATAATGCAAGATTATCGTTCGTTTTGCATATCCGACAGGCTGTGCGTTTTAAGCCGAAATTGGTGGCGAAAAGCGCACCGCCAGCTTACCCTCGAAAGCATGATTCGCCTCGATCCCGCGACCGCCAGTCCCGCCGTGCCGACCTCCGTCCCGGCCTGGGCGCTCGCCGCTGGCGGCGCGCCGAGTGACGCTGGCGCTGCTTTCCAGGCCGGCGCCGCCTTGGCTTCGCTCGACAGCCTGGCCCGCGCGCAGCCGGCTTGGGCCGGCGCTTGGCGCCAGCGGCTGGCGCTCAAATGTGCCGCCGCAAGCATGCGGTTCGCCGGCCGCGCCGAGGATGAAGCGGCCCTGCGCGATGCCTGGTACCTGTGCCCGACAGGCGCCGATCCCGGGCCTGCCGGCGTCGTGTTTGGCGCCTGGCGCCAGCTGGCGCTTCAGCCTCCCGTCGCTACCCCCGACGGGCTCGAAAAGATCGTTGACCAGCTCGGGCTGCATTGGGACCGTGCGGCACTCGCTGACCTCTGCGAGGAGATCGAAGAAGAGGCGGAGTCGCAGCGGCCGGCGCCGTTCGCCGCGGCGGCGATCGCCGCGCGCGTCGTCGCCATGCGAGGCGACTCCGAGCTGTTGGCCTGGTGGCTGGCCGACCTGACGCTGGCGCAGGGTCTGCGTTGGCCGCGGCCGATGCCACTGCTGATGGCGCAGGCCTTTGGCCCGGCCTTCCGCACCGAGGGTGCCGGCGGCAAGCGCATCCGACCCGGGGAAAAAAATTTTGAGCGCGCGGTCTGCCTGGCGCTGGTTCAGGGAGCGGCCGAGGCCTGCCGGCTAGCCAGTGAACTGTCGCGCCGTGCCGAAAAGCTTCTGGCGGTGGCGCCAAAACTGCGCGCGAAAGGCGCCGGCGACGTGATTTTTTTGCTGCTGAATGAAGACGCCGTCTCGGGTTCGCTGACGACGAAAAACCTGTCGCGCTTTGCGGCGCGGCGGCTGTTCGAGCGGCTGCTGCAGCTCGAGGCCGTGCGCGAGCTATCGGGCCGCACCAGCTTCCGACTGTTTGGGCTGTAGCGATGAGCCAAGCCTCCGTCCGCCGCAAGCCAAACGATCAGCCGGCCCTGCTGGACACAGAGCTTGAGCACCTGCCGCCAGAACTGCGCTGGCGCGAGTGGATGGGCCGGGTCGAGGCGGTGATCTTTGCGGCCAGCGAACCGGTGTCGCGGGAAGTGCTGGCGCGCGTCGTCGGCAGAAGCTGCAATCTCGATTTGGTCATCGACGACATCCGCGCAGAGCTCGCAGGCCGCCCGTACGAACTGGTGTCCGTCGCCGGCGGCTGGCAGCACCGGACCAAAAAGGTCTTTGGCGACGTCATCCACGCCGCCTTCGGCCAGCAGGGCGCCGACGGGTCAAAAGAACTGTCGCAGTCGGAGGCGCTTGTTCTTATGTGCATCGCGTACTTCCAGCCGATCACGCGAGCAGAACTGTCGTCCTTCTTCGGCAAGGAGGTGTCGCGCGATCTGATCGGCGTGCTGCGCGCGCAGGAGCTCATCGCGTCGGGGCCGCGCTCGCCGCAGCCGGGTGCGCCCTACACTTATGTGACGACCAAGAATTTCCTGTCGCAGTTCGGGCTCGACACGCTGCGCCAGTTGCCGGATTTCGAGGCGCTTGAGGACGCAGGGCTGCTGTCGAAGGAGAAGCTGCTGGCCGGGGATATTCCGGCCGGGTTGGCTAATAGGGAGGGCGAGGACGATATCGTCTGAGCAGGTGTTGTGAGCGGGCGTTGTCGCGTTGCGACCACAGAGACGGTCAATGACTCAGGACCAGGACGATTGGTCGTGCGGGAGCCGGTCATCGGGATCGTGAACCGCGACATGATCGCCGTCGACAAGATTGGCCGGAAAGATCACCAGATTGGTGCCGCCGGCGTGACGCAGCGACGGGAACAGGATGCCGCGAAGCCCGGCCGTGATGATCAGGTCCGCAAGCTTCCACGATGGCGGGATCTTCTTGTCAATGCGAGCGACCTGGCGCCAGGCACAATCCCATTCCTGCCAAGCGCCGTCCCAGATGTCCGGGTCGAATCCCTGCGAAAGGTCGGCCACCTGGCCGAGCGTGATCTTGTAGGCGGCAAGCGTTGCCGGCGGGACGATGCTGGCGCCCTGCTTGTATTCGTCAAGAGCCGTCTGCGTCGAACGGGACAGATAGAGTGCTTCGACGCCTGGCCGGTTGAAACGACCGCCGTCGATCGCCGCGCCTGCACCGCTGGTGGGCAGGAAAGCCCATTTGGGTGTCAGATAGCGATGGAAGATCTCGTCCGGCCCGACGCGGGTGACCTTCACCCGCGGGCCCCGTTCTCGAGATCCCGGATGAAGGCCAGGACTGCTTCGACCTGGCCGTCCGCGACGAGTTCGGCCGCCGTGCGATGGCCATAGTCCGCGATGGGCTCGTTGCGATACCAGTAGATTGCCTTGTCCACGTCGCCGGAGAGCTCCGTTGCCGCCGAGATCACTTTCACCATTTCGCGCATCCGGCCCTGCAGGCGCTCCGATGACGGGTTGCGGAGCGTGTTGCGGTGGACGCCGGTCAACTGGGCCAGATTGGCCACCTTCACGCCAAGCGCCTGTGACAGGCGCTTCGGCGAGATATAAGGCGTACGCGGCTCCTGCAGGCTATCGACAAACCCTGAGACCACTTTCGATTGTGCGATCTGTGCGTGGGTCATGGCAAAACTCCGACCTCTCATACGCACAATATATGCACATTTCAGCGCATAGCAAGTGAACAGAGTTCTGTCACTACGCGAACGAGGAAGGCTGCAGCGATAGCAGCGTCAGCAGTGGTGGCCATGTCCGCGGTTCAAAATTGTGATCACCACGCCCAACTCGACCGTTCGGCGCATATTGGTTGACAATAGCGCTTATGGTTGACAGACTCTAAAAAATGCCCAATTCGGAAAGAGAGTGTGAAGATGCTGCCTTGGGACTATCACCCCGAGTTGACCGTTGAACGGCTGGTTAAAGTTGCACAGCTGCTCGCCCTGGGCCGCGGCAGTGCAGTCGATCGTTTCGACCCCACAATCGGAGACGACAATTGGACCTTGGGAGTCTGCGCCTACAACTACGGCTGCTTTCAGATCGCAAAGGCTGCCGGCACACCGGGTTTCGAATGGCTGAGGGTCATTGATCCCGGCAAGCATTTCCAGTTCAGCATCGGCGGTATTCCAATGCGCTTCTGGCGCGGAGATCCTACAGAGCCTACCGCAAAGATTTCGATTGCCACTCCCTTCGAGCAACTGCTGCTTGACCTGGAGCCAGGCATTCCGACCGCCGGCATGCTGTTTCGAATCGGTGTAACGACCGACATGGATGGCGCGCTCCTTGGAGCAAGCTTCGTCGCGTTACGCTACGACCAGGCCGAACTCGTGTGGCCTTTGCCACTTGCTGAAGCGGAGCCTTTGATCGTTCTCCTGGACGAAGCGCGGCCTGAGGGTATTGAACTTTCATCGCCGTCTGTCGGCGATCGCCGGTACGATGAGGACGAGCATGGCAACGATATCGCCTCCTCTTCCTACGAGGTGTAAGCGTGGCAATGAAAGGAAGTCCGCCGGGCCCAGTCCGGGAGGATCGGGCGTGTTTCTTTTACGGCGACAAGCTCCGATTGGCGCGACTGCTCGCAGGGCTGTCGCTCGATGAGCTAGGCGGGCTTGTAGCGGCCAGCCGGCAGTTTGTTCATCAGCTTGAAACAGGCGCCAAGGAACCAACCGACGAGATGCGTGACGCTTTAGCAGCTGCACTCGCGGTGACGCCTGCTTTCTTTGCAACGCCGGCGACAAACCCCGTCCGTGAAGAAGACTGCCACTTCCGCCGGCTGGCGAGCGCCCCACGAGCGCTGACTGCGCAGGCTGTGGCCCGAGGAACAGCTCTGGAAGCGCTAGTTGACGCGCTCGAGGGTCAGGTACGCATGCCGATGGTCGACTTTCCAGAAGAGCCGCGTCCCGCTTCGCCAGACGCGATAGAGCGCATTGCCGAGAATGCTCGACAGCATTGGGGCCTGGGCCTCGATGGTCCAATCACAAGTATGATGCGTGTCGTGGAGAATGCTGGTGCGGTGGTGGTCCACTTCGATGATCTCACCGAGCGCATCGATGCGTTGTCTATGGCTCGGCGCCGGCCCATAATCGTTCGCTCAACGGCCAAAGTTGCGGGCGCCCGCCTACGCTTCGACCTCGCACATGAAGCCGCTCACCTGATCATGCATCAAGGCATACTGACCGGCGACAGTGTCACTGAAGGGGAGGCGCATCGGTTCGCCGGGGCATTTTTGATCCCCCGCACCGCGTTCGCGCGTGAATTTCCTCGAAGTCGTCGGACTCTCGATTGGAATGCACTTTTTGCAATGAAGCTTCGTTGGAAGGTTTCGGTACGCGCCATCGCCCGGCGCGCTTTTGATCTGGGCCTAATCGACGCTGCGCAATATCGCACCGCCAACATCCAACTGGTAAAGACCGGGCAAGCTAAGGCGGAGCGCTACGACGAACGGGTTGCGATCGAGGAGCCAGAGCTGCTGCGCGCGGCCATCAGCTGGATTTCCAACCGTGACCCGATTGTCCTTTACCACCTGCTTGCCAATCTTGGCATGGCCCCCGAGCTATTTGCGCGACTTACCGGGGAACGCATGCCGACGTTACCCGACAATGTTGTACCGTTGGGTACAAATAAGCTCTTGTAGGTGCTGTTTCCGCGTTTGACCTCACGTTATGAGATTCGGTAGGGAAAGAAGCTAAGAAGATACGGCGAGGTACGGAGTCGGGAACCGGCGGCTCCCTCTAAAATCAGCCGATCTGCTCGATCCGCCAACTGGTCTTGGCTTTGGCCGAGAGCGTCCGGTTCAGGTACGCAATGAGCATGCTGGCGTGCTGAGGCTTTGGAACGAAGAGCATCACTGCCCCTCTGTCCAGCTCGACCAGCTCATGATGAACTCTGGGGACTTGAACACCTCCTTCTGTCATGAAGTCGCGGATGGAAAGGTCATGCCAAGGCATTGAGTCCAAGGCATAGTAAGAGCCGACCGACTTGAAATAGGCAAACAACGTATCCCTGTCAGATCCGTATTGGTCAAAACGAGCTGCGTATCGCAGATCGATCACCGACCTAGGTTTGCTAGACAGCACTGCCTTTTGAAGCGTCCGGCCGTGCACGGTATCCATGGCAACGACGAAAACGCGCAAATCGGGAAGAGCAAGCTCGTCGAACAAATCGAGCTGATCAGCGCGTGGTGAGTTCTGCACAGTACCACGGGTGGCGATCTCATGCGTCTGCGCGACAACGCGACCATCGACGCTGCTATGCCAGCTTCCGGTATTCTCGACGAGTGTGAGTTGCGGTTTCGCCACGCTATTTCGCCAAGGCTGCTTCGAGTTCGGGATAGCCTACCGTCAAGGTGGTCCATTCGCTACCCCATTCTGGTGCCCGCATCTCAAATTCACCGCTTGTCTTATTCTTGAGTTGCCACGTCTTCTCGAATGCACGGACGTACATCCGGGGTGCTACCCCTACGAACGGTCTGAAAAGCACCTTAGGCTCATTGAGCTTAACGTCGTCCTTATCGACGTCCGAAGCGGTACGCAGCTGTGCCCGCGCGGCACCGATGCTCTTTGGGACCGGCGGTACCCACTCGGACGGGGTCACTTCGATGGAATCGCTATGCAACTTTCTGGCCAGGCTCTTGGGGTATGGCTCGATGAACTGAACTTCGTACACGCCGGCACTGACGATGTGTCTGGCGCAATAGTGGCACGGATATGTCGTGACGAATAGGCGGGTACCGACGGTCGAGACACCTTCGCGCCCGGCCGACAGCAGCGCATCCATTTCGGCATGGACCGCACGACTGAACTCTATAAGACCCCCCAGCCGAGTCTTCCGGATGCGCGCAGCCAGGTCGATTTTGTCCGAAACCTGTTTCAGTTCCGGAATGACCTCGATCAAGTTGTCGATGATGTCGTTTTGCTCACGATTGCTGCTGCAGTACGCCTCGGTGCGGAACGCGCAACGATGATCGTCAACGCCTCTGCTTGACGTCGCGAAGCGCTCACCATAAACACCACCTCCGGCTGCCGGCACTTCGTTCGTTCCGGTCGCAACCACAGTTCCATCGGCGTCGACCAATGCCGCGCCCACCTGTCGGGATAGACAGGCGCTGCGCACGCGCGCGGAGTGGGCATGGTGCATCGCGGTCTCTTCTATGGTAGGCCGCTCCACACGGTCATGCGAGATGATGCTAACAAACCTGCTCAAATCGGTGTCGAGCAGGTTCTTGGTGCCGTTCGGGTCGTCACGGGTATTGTCAATAAAGAAATCGGCCTCGTAGAACGCCTCGGTCACATGCTGGCCATGCTTGCGACTGGAGTCGTCCGAGTCACGATCCATGAATCGGTCGACGGCGTTCTGTGTTTCGGGCAGCCCTTTCTCCGGACCGCGGAAGTATTTCTCGAGAATTCGTGCGCGACGCACGCCCTCCTCGCATACAACTCCGATCAGCCCGAATGCGTTGCCGTACGTTCTGCGTAACAGGTGAATTTCGGCCGGGTGCCTTATCGAATCGATAAGATAGACGCGCTTGGCGCTGTCGGGAATAACCTTCTCCCCCTTGACATAAGTCTGACCCGTGCGATTGGCACGTCGCTGGGCGATTTCGCGCATTGCTGTTTTGGCGACTTCGGCCATGTCATGCTCGCGCATCGAGTCACCGAAGTTCTGCAACTCGGTAACCACTTCCAAGGTCTTGGTCCCGACACCGGGGAAGGCCAGGCCGTTCTCATTTGCCCAGGTTCGGATCAAGTCGCTTGCCTTGATCAGGTGAACTTCATAGTCCCCGGACTTGCAGACGCGTTGCAGTGCCTTGATAGCCTGGGACGCACCTGCCCCTACCGGACCGACAACGGCAAAGAAAAGCTCTTTCGAGTGATTCCCAGCCAAAACGGCCTTGCTATCCGGCTTTTGACCAGCTTTCTGTTCAATCTTCCTAACGGCCGTCGATCTCGCCATGCCAGCGCTTCCCCATCCCCATTTGGCTTATTCTTTTTCCATATCGAAGAACTCGCAAAGTGCAAGCGCCTATAGCACTTGTATAATCACGAAATCCAGAAGAACCTCCGATGTTGCACTACTTACAGAAGCCCGGCACGTGAGGGAGAGTGCCGGATGATTTAGCGGACTGTAAGGATGGGAACTGAGAAAACTGAGACCATTCGGATGGGGATCGCAACGCTAGCCGAGGAGGCCTACAATCGTGATGCACTGCAAGGCTCATAGAGCTTAAGGTTGTGAGCTACTCCGCGGCCAGCTCTCGGCGGCGCTTCTCGGCCAGGAGGCTGCCAATGGTGGCGCCGTTGGCCCCATCAACCTTCCTTGCATCCTCTAGCATGCGGCGCATACCAACAAATTTCTCTGGCTGACTGCGGCGCGTCTGTGTGTGTTCTTGCAGCCAGGCTTCAACCTCCTCGGGCGTAGCATCATTTATCGCCTTACGGTTGTAGCGCAGTTTGCCGTCCGATCCGCGGCTTTTGACAGCAATAGTTTGCCAGATGCCGGAATAGTCTGCAAAAAGCTCGCCCTGACCTGGCACCTCGCGGACGCGCCGGCGGGCGACTTCGTTGACAATCTTGATCAACGCGATGGTTTCGAGTTCTGACCGCGCGGCCGAGATGATCTCGGCATGACCTTTTCGCAAAGCGTCGATCAAAGCCTTTGTGCTGATATCGCGACCATTGGCGGCGGAATTGATCATCATGTCTATGGCGGTTCGAACTTCCAACAAGGACATCAAGAACCCCGTTTGCTGAAATAGCCAAGAGCCTGTTCGACGGCACCAGCCACGACTTCGTCGGCATTCTTTGATGTCATGCGAATGGCTTGGGGCCGGACCTGGTCGATCACAGCCGCTACATGCTCGCCTGCAGCTACGCGGAACGCCTCGTTCGTGTCGCGCTCTGGACCGAGCGGAATTGCGTGATCCAACTCAGTGATGATTAGCAGATCGTACCGTGTGGCATGGGCAGCGACCACAGTCTGCAATTCTGAAAGTCGTTCCCGACTGATCGTGCGGGATGAAACCTCCAAAGCTGCCGTGAGGTAGCCCAGGGCATCCGGGACCGGACGATCGACAAGAACAATGTCGCTCGTACGCAGCGCCTCCGCCTCCTGCCGCATGCCTTCGGCGATGATCCACAACGTGCTTTCATACGTGTGATCGGTCAGGATAGGAAAGCCTGCATCGCGTGCCTTGGTGGCGAGATCACCGATCTGGCCCACGCTCAAACCGCGACCTTCAAATTTTTCGGCCACGCTGGAGACAAAGGTAGATTTGCCGGTTGAATGTGTTCCAGCGATTCCGATCATGAAGGGAGGCTTTTTCACAGAAGCACCCCTTGGCGATTGTTGAGGATATCGGCGTCCATCAAAGCCGTCATTCTTGAGTTGGCTGGCATGCTTGAGATGAGTTCGATGAACAGAAGCGCGGTGACCACGGTGTCGAAGGCTGCTGAGTGATGGCGTCCTCCGGTTAGTCGCGCCGCTTCTTCCGAAATGTTCAGAGCCTGACTGAGACTCTCGAGCCCATAGGATGCCATCCCTGGACGAGTGGCCTTCGCCAACCGAAGCGTGTCGATTGCCATTGAAGGCTTCCAACCGGGAATCGCTCTAGAAATGGTTTCGAGCTCCACTCGGACGTTGTGGCCAATGATTCTCTGTCCATCCGTCCAAGTCATTATCTCGCCGGCGATATCGTCAATCGAAGGCGCCTCAGCAACGTCGTCTTGGGTAATGCCGTGGATCCGCGTTGCAGCGGTTGCTATTGGTCCATTCGGTTGCACGCGCCATTCCCACCGCCGCGCTCCGATTTTGAGATCGTTGATAGGCGTGATGGCAAGTTCAACGATTTCAGGTGGAGTGGTTCCGCTCCCTTCGACATCCATTACGAAAAAAGTCTCGTGCTCTATTCCCATCCGACTTCCGCTCTGCCGTGTCTGCCGTGGTGATGCGGCTGCGCTCGATCATGGACCTGATAATTCAGTGCATGCTGCATAAAGTACCGCTGCTGCTCCTGGCTACCGAGAACTTCGATGTTCCGTTCGCTGATGCGGACGTCGGAGGTGTCCAAACCGACAGAGGCCGCAAGGGCTGCAACAGTTTCGGGATCTGGCCTCACGTGATGCCGCGCGCATATCGCCAATTGTCGGGCCGGACAAATGTCGCAAACTTCGCGTATCCCGAAATGGCCATTATAGTCCGCGATACCGTGGGCGAACGCGACTGCACAGGAGGTCTTTCGGAACAAGGGCCGCATCCCGAACGCGGCAATTACTTTCAGCTCCAGTTCTCGCGGTAAGATCTTGCGGCGTGCAATGGTGTCATACATTTCGGGCACGCCTGCGGCCTCAAAGTGGGCCTTTATCTGCTCTCTATAGAAAAGGCCGGTAAAGGCGGTGGCATCTGCCATTTCGGCTAGCTCACTTGCGCGGCGCAGATGCCGATCGGTGTCGTTTAGTCCCGCTATCAACGGTCTCCAATAGAGTACCGACTTAGTCCGTCTTTTATGGTTGGCAAGAGTAGACAATGATCGCTCTGCGATGGCGCTGTCAACGGGTTCTATGCGCTGGTCATCAATGCCGGACCAAGTGATCAGCACGGTAACGCGCAGGTTGGATAGACGTTCAAGTCGGGTGACATCGTCTGGTACGATATGCCAACGCGTGATTACCAGCATTGGGTTCGACAGCCCCTTGGCATCCAACGCTTCGAGGCAGGCGAAGAGGTGGTCTTTGACGCCGGGCAGAAAGGGGTCGGTCGCTCTGTTGAAGATCTGAAGCGGCGTGGTGTTGGCTCGAAAGGCCCAGTGGGTCACCAAGGTTTCGACGGCACTGTCGTCCGACATGACCAGGTGTGGTTTTTTCATGTCATAATTGTCGAATAGATGGCGCACGCAATAGCCGCAGTCGAGAGGGCACCCTACGACGTGATTCAAGCTCAAGCCTGATTTTCTGTAGTCGACGACATCCCTCAAGACTGCCGGTAAATTCCTGCCGGCCATACGAAGTTCAACCAATCAGCCCTCCCCCCGAAAGATCGACGAATCCGCCGAATAGAGAGAGCGTAGCTTGGTCTGTCACCGGAAAGCAACATTCCGCCCACACTAAGAAGCAGCAATGTCTAGAATGGAGTGAGTACATACGGCCTCTTCCGTCTTTTTCGTGCCATCCGTCAGTGAAAATTCCAGCTGCAAGGAGAACCGTCGGAGACGTGCAGGCCGATATCCAGGGTCGGGGCGCGATGGGTAAGCCAGCTCCCGAGATCGGATCAACGCTGGCCGCAGCGGTAACAGTTGCAGTGGTCCGCACTGACATGCTTGCCCCCTACCAATCGAGGCAGCTCGTACGGGTGCTCTATGACAGGGGTTCTCGGGTAGCGCCCAACCACTTTACTAGACAGGCCGGCATCACGCTGGTGCCCCGTTCGAACCTTGTAATTGACATTGATCGAGGCTGGCGGCAGTAGCTGCGATGTCAGTTCGGGTGAGAGGATTCGGGACGAACATGGGTGAAGCAAAGCAAAAGGCCGCCGCGATTTCACAATGGCTCGATAGTCTTCCTGATGAAGCGAGAATCGTTAACGCCGCTGCTCAAGCTTTGTTCGACAAATTCATCAAGCCGAGGCATGTCACAGGCATGTGCTATCACTCAGTATTTTTTCTGCATGAATTTTTAAAAGACAGGTATGGAATTGTTACGATTCCGGTCGTCGGTTACGTCAATGACGGAACCGACGACATAATGATTTCCCACGCTTGGCTGGAGTATGACGGTAAGAAGACTGATGTTAGTCTCGCCGTGACAGCACATCCCGATGTCTCTCCCGCAGGGGAACTCATAATCCTCGATCGGGTGGTTAAGCGTGGACACAAGTATTCCTACCATCGCGAGATGACGACGGCCGGGCTGCTTCAGCTGCAGAAAATGCGGATGGCTGGTCGGCAAGCGCTCGTTGATCATAAAATGGCAGAGCACTCGATCATGACGGCCCGGAGCAGCCAAACTGATTTGATTCGTTCCTACCTTGACGGTGAGCCGAACGGTTTGACCTATGAGATTCGCGTTGATCGAATCCTGATCGGTTACCGATGGTTGTGCGTTGTATCACCGATAGAGGCATATGCCACGACAGTCTTGCTGCGCGAAGTCATGGCGCAGCAAGAACTGTGAAAAGTAGGATAGTTTTAGCCCCGGCGCTTACTTCGCCACATCAGCTTGCCACCAACGAGATGCGTGAATGTCAAGGGGCGATGCCAAGCAGCGCGGGCAGTGAAAAAGGTTCGCGGCAACCTCAACCCCGGTAGACGACTGGTCGCAATGCAAGCAAAACCAGATGTCGCTTACCTCATGACCTAGGGGGTGCTCGGCACGGCCGGCGCTGTCCGGCACAGTCGAGCGACGAGGCCAGTCTGAGGCGATTCGCGCGTGAACCAGCTTGCGCCAACCCGAAGCTATTTCGAGCGCGGCATTTCGGAAGTTTGTGTCGTCAATCGGGTTCGCTTTGAGCCTGCGATCTGTTACTCGAAAACGAGCAGGAGCTAAGGGAGCCTCGGGTAAGGTCACCTCCCAACCTCGTCCCCACATGCGGACATCGTCCGACTGCGTGCTCACCCGATAGCTATGCCGCTGCAGTTCGCCCTCGAACTTGTCAGGGCCGAGCGCGCTCCAGGGATCAGTTTCTATGGAAATCAGCGGATTTTCAGCAAGCACCAGCGCCCGAGCGATAGCCAGATCCGCCTCGGACGGATGCCATCCGTGCTTTTCTGCATTGGTCAGGGCGTTCCAATGCGGGTAGCCCAATGCCTGTGCAATCAATTCCAACGCGCCTATGTGTTTTATTCGCCTGGCGCGGGCAATGTTTCGCGCAGCGGTTTTCAGTTCCTTCAGTTGATCGCTATTGCTCATGATCCATTCCTATCGTGGTAACGGATCCAACATGTGCCCACTGCTGACAGACCCGTCCCAGGAGGGAATGGTTGGTTTAATCTCAGCGACAGCGCACTGCGAGGCTTTGCATGGTGGGCACACTGGCCTGTGCGGGAGGCCATCACCAAATTGCCTTCAGCCACAAAAAACGTCAAGTATATTACCGAAGCTTGGAACGGTTGCCGACGAATGAGCCAGGCGCTCAGGGCCCGAAAGCAGGCGTTCGGGGCAACGGCAGTCGAACTGTGATCGACGAGGTGGTCACCGAATCTTAGACGAATGAGATGGCCGTTCATGGAGACTTCAAGCTTCCTGACACCGCCATGACCAGGCTCTTGCCGCTTCACCGGTGCGCCTGAAGATTACCGCCGTCGTCGCATCCATCGCACCGGACTCGCTATTTCTTCGGAGCGACCGGGCTTTTCAGGAAGAGCTCGGGAAATAGCGTCAATGCAACGCGGCCTGTGACCGTTTCCGGCCCGTTCTGCACCTCCTGCTCAGCAATGGCAAACTTCTCCCGAACGCTCGCCCGATCGAGTAGTTCTCCCGAACCTGCAGAGACGATAACTTTTCGCATGAGCCTCGCAAAACCGTGCCGTCGCGAGCCAGCCAAGAATGTGTTGATCACCTCCGTCAGGTTGCGCTGCCTCGAACCGATAGGCCGTTTCAAGACGAACGAATGCAAGCAGTTGAGGAGGGATTCGAAATCCGCCTCGCTCAACGCGGCACCATCGACGGCCTCCATGTTCAGTTTGCCGGCCAATTCATTGAGCAGGTGGATACGGTCCGGGTAACGCGTGCCGTTCTCGGACGTGGCATCCAGCCATCGTGCCCGGAAATCTTCGTGCCAGGGCGAACGCTGCGCGACGGCAAACGGCAGGCCCGTTTTCGGCCACGTCAATTCGGTAAGACGGATGACCTTCGACTCCCATCCGGTCTCGCCTTCCCAGAAGGCCCGTACGCGCGCGCTGCCGTCCGCCGTTGAGACGGCCAAAACCTCCTCGTCAAACGAGAAGATGTTCTTGTTGTGGGAGTAGAAGATATCCTCAAAGGCCGTGAGCATGCGGGACCGATCCACCGGCACAAAATTCCATGTCAGCCAGATTAGGTGCCGGCCTTCGCGCTCGTAGAATGTCTCGCGCGCGTCGATAATCGGTATCTGCGTCGTCGCCAGCTGCACTTCGACGGCGATGGGCTTTTCTGCATATACCGCGCGAACGTCGGGACGGCGGCGTCCCTCTGCCGTGACGAGGTATTTGTCGATCACAACTGAACCCGGTTCCGTTAGCGGATCGGCGTTTAACAATTCCGCGATCGTGTTCTTGATTTTCAGATGGAGCGGGCTTTCCTGCGCTCCTTTAAACTGGCTGGCATTGACCTCATCGATGGAGGAGGGATCGCCTGTCCACCATGGGCAATCCCTGGGCGCACCTTTACGGTGCCGCCAATAGGGCAGACGTGTCCGCGGCTCGCGCGGAGCGTAGACGGCATAGCCGCAATTCTCGCAGACGAAGACATTCGTCTTCTCGTTGCGGGCGCGGGTCGCGGTCCTGCGGATCTCGTGATAGCGGTCGGGGCCCGCTGCTATCAACTCGTCAGAGCTGATCGTCTGCATGCTGCGAAGGTCGACGGCTCGCTTCAGCGTCCGCCGATAGCGCCCGTCAAGCTTCCCGTGAGCGTTCATACCAAAAGCTCGTCCTCACTCGCGGGATCGGTGGGTTTCGCCTTCCGCTCTCTCCAGAACTTATTGTAATCGGGTCCTTTTGAATCCGGCGGAATAAGAGGCTCGTGAATCTGGATCGGCATGGGCGCCGGCAGGTCAGGTCCGACAATGATGGCTTCGCCGGGGGCGAGCGTCGGGATAAACATGGCGGCGTTCTTGTCGAGATCGCCGCAGGACCGTTCGACCGCCTGCCGATCTTCATCGTTCGTCAAGCGGTGCACGATCAGCGTTCCGAGCTGGCTCAAAACATCGTGCGGGATGTCCCTTGGGCGCTGCGTCGCCATGATGGATGTCAGCCCGTATTTGCGGCCCTCCTTGGCGATAATGCCAAAAGACTCAAGCCGCACACTCGCATACTCGTCGCCGACGGTGCGCCCGAGGAACTGGTGCGCTTCGTCGAGCGCAACGATGACGGGTCGCGCCCGGAACGATCCCTTCCTCGCTTCGCCAAGAAGATAGCGGCCGATGACGTTCAGAAGGATTTCGCGGGTGTTGTGCTCGAAATGCACCGAACGAAAGGAAATGCGGATGATGTCATCCGCGTCATTGGCGAAAAAATCTGTCAGAACCTGCACCAGCGACTGGCCCGCCGTGCCAAAGAGGCAAAAGAGCTGGTGCGTGGTGACCAGCGTTCTGATGCGGGCGACAAGCGTCT
Source organism: Mesorhizobium sp. CNPSo 4671 (assembly GCF_057784245.1). NCBI lineage: Bacteria > Pseudomonadati > Pseudomonadota > Alphaproteobacteria > Hyphomicrobiales > Phyllobacteriaceae > Mesorhizobium > Mesorhizobium sp. CNPSo 4671. The sequence continues at coordinate 114,947 of NZ_JBWLUW010000013.1, forward strand.
CGCAATGCGCAACCGAACTGTCGGGGCCGCCCCAATTGTCGGTGTTGTTCCCCGTCGACCAGACGCATTCCGCCGTCACCTGCTCGGCAAGACTTTCGATCCGAAAATTGCAGAGCGGCGAGTTTATCGCGTCCCTGTGCGCGTCCAGCGCGTTGAAAAATGGAGCACGGGGCCGATTGGTCTTCTCAACAGTTCCGCGTAACGTGAAAACCACGCCTGCCGGGGCTTGGCCTTGGCAGGCGCGTATCAGCTTCAGGCTTCGCATCGCCTCCCTTAGTTTTGGTCCTTGTGATTGTCCAGACGGGCGAAAGAGGGCGAACAAATCCTCTTCCGTTGTCTGTGTGTAGGGAAAATGAACCTGCTCGGCCCCTTCCTCGTCGTTGAAAGCATAGTGCTTCGTAACCGATGGAAGATTTGCGAATTCACCAGTCGGATCGAAAAGAATGCACTTTCCACCGTTCGCCTTGATCTGATTGAGGATGGCGGCAATAGTCCAGCTCTTGCCGCCGCCCGTGGCGCCGAACACACCGCAATGCCGTCCGAACAGTTTCTCGGGCGGCAATTTCAGATGGATGCCGTCGCCCGCGCTTAAGAGGCCAAGATCGATCGACAGTTGATCACTCCCGGAAAGCGAGTTCGCGGCGAGGTCACCGAAAAGTTCCGGCTGCGCGAGATAAACCGCGTCGCCGATGCGCGGGTGCGCCCGCAAACCGCGGACAAGCTTTTGGTTTTTCTGGTCGACGGATGCGAGCAGCTGAATTCGGCCAACCGGATGAGGTTCTGGCGGGCGGCCCATCGCGGGTTCCACACTCAGCCGCTCGTTGTCGGGGAGCTTAACCTCGATGATGCGCCCTAGAAGCTTGACGCTTTCGCAGTCGATGAAAACGAAGTCGCCGACCGCGCCCCGTGCGAGCGAACGACGCTCGGGACGGGCTGTTGCCTGCGGCAGGTTTGCCTGTGCGATCGAGGCACTGACAACGGTAATGGTTCCGACATAGCGGTCGGGATCGACAAGGCTTTGCATGGTCACGATCCCGAGGGCAGCTCATTCAGAATCTTGAGGCGTTCCACATGCCGTTCCCGCTCGGTCTGAGCGACGAGATCGGGGAGCGCCTGCGCAAGATCGTCAAAGCGCCCGCTTAGGAGGGAAAGTCTCTGGTCGCCGATATCAATGAGCCGTTTGAATGTTCCAAAAAACGCGCTCGCCCCGGCGCGGGTCGGGGTATCGGGGGAGAGAATGTGGGCATTTGTTTCGAGTTCAGCGTCGGTGATGTAAGCGAGGTCGCAGATGATGACGCGTAAGCTCATATTTGCTTCGATTGCGGCGAGTATCGGCTTGGTTATGTGATCGTCATTGAAGCCGAAACCAGAGATGATGACGGCGGTGTCGGGCTCCCGCAAAGCGCCCTGCAGGGCGGCCATCATGTCAAGGTAGGGCGTTTCGAACGCCTCCTGGTATTTGCTGTCGCGCGGGTAGATCAGGGCCGCCGGCCCGTCTTTTTCGGCCCTGGAACGGATAAGCTCTGCCCCTTTGCGGCGCCAGTCTACGGAACCGTGCAGCTTGTGGAGATGAAAGACGTTTTCGATGTAATCAGGACCATCCCTGCCTCCATCGCGCCTGACGATGTCGTGCGCGAAATGACCGCGATCATAGATCTGCGGCAGTGAATGAGAAAAGCCGTCGATCATCGTAAAGCGGAGCGCTCGAGCGGCATATTCGAAGGCGAGATCGTAATTGGTTGTGAATAGCCGGGTGCGCGGCTTGCGTGCGCCTCGCCTGGCGATCTTTCGGATGATCGCCTGATGGGCGCTTAAGTCCGTGGTTTCGTCGACGAAGTCCACGCTTCGGGCGATCGTTTTTTCAGCAAGATCGATGAATTCAGCGACGTCTTTCGTTTTTTCAGGTCCAAAGAGCTCCAGATAGATTTTACAATGGGTCAGAAACTTCTCGATATTCTTCGCGTCGATAACCGTCTTGGAATTCGGCATAAGAGCGGCAATCTTATTGATCGTTTCTTGCGTCGCAGCCGCGACCACCGAATCCCAAAGCTTTAGCATACTGGGGGCCTGTTTCGTGCCTTGGCCTGCGTTCTTTGCGCAAAAAGACGATCCCGCGCCGGTGAGCAGCAGAAGGTTTGATGCGTTTAGGGCGGAGGTCAACAAGTCCTCTACAGCGCGAGCGCTACCGCGCTCCACAACCTCGCCCTTGTCGTTCTTCACATCGTCATGCGAACGCCAGCCTTCGCCGCGGACATAAAGACGGATACTGCCGGCTGCCGCCGGCTTTGTGTTCCAATAGCTCATAGTCCCTCCCGCAACCCAAACCATACAAGCATCGGCGCCACAGGAGAACCGGTTTGCCGGCGTATTTTTTCTGGAAGATCTCGCCTAGGCTGGTATCCATTGCCGGATCTACCGAATACATTAGCGTTTACTTAGGCAAGAGGAGGGCTCTTTTCCTGCCCGGTTATGATCCCTTAAAAGCGAACGGCGGTCGTATCGAGGCCGCCCTTCAATTCTTTGCCGCCACGAACAATCACGTGCTGGGCCTGATTTTCTGGGCTCGTGCCGTCGATCCTGGCTTATGGACGCTTTACTGAAGGGTCTACCGCGTTCAATGGACACCCGTCGAACGCCGAGAATTATTCTGCTGCCGTTAACCAAGCGAGCGACTGGTTGCCGACTATCGGGCTGCCAACTGGTGCCATCGGTCGCGACGCCCGGACTGCACTGGCGGACCTCGAATTCGAGGCGGTGGCGTCCGGCATCCGAGCTAAGCCGGTCGGCCGGTCGGTCTTTCTGCGCTGTATGCCATCCCGGCGGCGGGCGTCGCCACGGAGCAGCAGCTGGACCTCATATGAAAATTGGGTTTGGCTCAAGTGCACGGTAAACCCGGAGCTAAACGTTGATTTAATGCGTCGGCCAAGATCCGATAAGAACAGCTTCGGCCATCGCGCCGCTCGCTCGTAGGATCGGGGTCACAGCACGAAACAGAGCCGTGGATATAACATAGATATCAGCTCACCATCGACGTTCGCCTTTTGTGCTTTAAAAGTCGCATAAAGGGCAATATGGAAAATGGTGGAATGTCGGAAAATATTTTGCATTTCACCGTGTTTACAAGCTCTACCTTTTTTGGATTTTTGGTGGGTGATAGTAAGCGGAATCAATCACTTAATTCCAATTTAAAAATGACCGTCGTTTTCAATCGTATAATCAACACTGATAGATGGCGTCATCATCTCAACGTGGGCACGTGCGCAACGGCTGCGTCGTCGTGAGTTAATTTCGGACAGCGACAGGTAATTTTTCGAGACCCCGGTGGCGACCCGCCACATTGGTCAGTGATCGTTTCATGATGGGCCTCTCCGAAGCCACGACAGATAGTTCTGGACTCACCGGAGATCCGGCTTTGTTCGGCGACTTCACAGCTACTATGGCGCAGTCAGACTTCTCTTGTCCGTTCATCATCGGCTACGGCTCCTCGCCTTCCCGATGCGGACCGGTGCGGTTGGAGCCGCCCGGCCGGGCAAGAGATCTCCCCAGGTTCGGACGTGTTCCTTTCATGCTTGATGTGGCCCTAGACCCCGGCAGGGCGACGGTGCCTCGCTTATCGGCTCCGCACATGTTGCCTTCGACAAGTGAGAACGTCTCGGCCCCTGCAATATTATCATTATCGTGGCTCACTCCCACACCCCGCATGATTGCTGTGTACGCTTCGCCGTGGTCGTCACCTCCCACGCCGCAACACTCGCTACCGGGCGGGCGCAACCCCTTACCCGGGCCGGACTCGCACCGGCTGGAACACGCCACCTTGGCCTGGCGCACCTCACTATGATTTCGTCGTCCGCAACATCCCGCCGGCACAGCTCTGGACATACCGACACGCAGTCTGAGGCGCGGGACGAGCGGTAAGTGGGGGCGTTCCGAAAAATCACGCTGAAGGACAGGACGGTGGTCATCGCGAAATACGCTCCATTGCGCTTTTTCTTCTTACGACGCCTTGCGGGCAGAGGCGCACTCATCTGCTACGCACTTCGCCCTGCGGACAATAGATACCAAAGCCACCGCCACCTCGAAAATCTCGCGATGGCGCCTCGATACCAGGACCGGCCCGCCATTTTTGGGACGCGATGCGTGCCGGTGCGTGGCCCGGATCGTGCGATGTATTTCCTGAGCGCGTCATGCCGTCGTCCATTCACCCGGCCGAAGCTCCCGATTGCCGGACCCTGATGAAGGTTCCCTCTGGAAGTAACGTCTTCTTGAGAGCGTGACGATCTGCGCCGTCTTTGCCGTGCCCGGCATAACATTCTGCCTGCCGCGCGCGAGAAATACGACAGGCGCACGAAACGCGCGTTCTTCCGTTGCTTGCGATGAATTCGCTTTCGTGGAAAGGGAGGTCGCCCGTCAGCCCAGATGCGCCGCGACCGCGCTGGCAAGCATGCAGCTGTTCCACGCATCGACGCGGCAGGGCGCAGTGTATTGGAGCGATTTGTTCGACTCTCAAGATTACTTGATTGTGGAATCAAAGGACCAGCCTGCACTGGCCCGTGTTCGGCAGCCAGACTGAGAGCCTGGTCCCTGAGGCAAATTCGACAACCCTTGCGACTACACCGCTGCTATACCTGCAGAGGGTCATCTCAATGGCTTGCCGAAGGCTTGACCACAAGCGTCTTCATTGATTGCGACGCCTACCTTCAATGAGATCGACGACCGCGCGCGCGGCATCCAAGATGTGGGTTCCAGGGCCGAATACAGCGGCCACCCCATGGTCCATCAGGAACTGATAATCCTGACGCGGCACGACGCCACCGCACACAACGATGATGTTTTCGGCACCCTTTGCTTTCAACGCCGCGACGAGCTGCGGCAACAGAGTCTTGTGTCCGGCCGCGAGCGAAGACGCTCCGATGACATGAACTGCAGACGCAACCGCCATGCTTGCTGCCTCTTGCGGGGTTTGGAAGAGTGGACCCGCGACCACGTCGAAGCCGAGATCGCCGAACGCCGATGCGATCACTTTGGCGCCACGGTCATGGCCATCCTGGCCGAGCTTGGCCACCATCAGCTTCGGCCGGCCGCCAAGCGACACGGAAACGTCCCTGATGCGGGACGTCAGGGTCTGGTATTCCGGCTCATTCTGGAAGGCGGCGCCGTAAACCTCCGAAGTCACCTCGGGAACGGCCACGTGATCGCCGAAGGCGCGGCGCAGAGCATCGGAAATCTCCCCCACCGTCGCGCGAGCGCGCACCGCTTCAACTGCTGCTTGAAGAATGTTGCCCTTGCCGCTGGCCGCGGTCTTGCCAAGCACGGCAAGGGCTGCGTCGACGCGCTTGGGGTCGCGCTGACGCTTTGTCTGTTCGAGACGACGGATCTGCGCCTCCCGGACCGCCGCATTGTCGATCTCAAGACTTTCGATCGGGGCCTCATTTTCCAGCCGGTACTTGTTGACCCCGACGATCACTTCGTCACCGAGGTCGATCGCGGCCTGGCGGCGGGTCGCCGCCGTCTCGATCAGGCGTTTTGGCAGCCCCTCAATGACGGCCTTGGTCATGCCGCCTCTTGCCTCGACCTCCTCGATCAGCGCCCACGCCGCGTCGGCGATTTCCTTGGTCAGGCTTTCGACATAATAGGAGCCGGCCAGCGGGTCGACGACCTTGGTCACACCGGTCTCGTGCTGGAGGATGAGCTGGGTGTTTCGCGCGATGCGCGCCGAAAACTCCGTCGGCAGGGCGATCGCCTCATCGAAGGAGTTGGTGTGGAGTGACTGCGTGCCGCCAAGCACCGCGGCGAGCGCCTCATAGGCCGTGCGCACGATGTTGTTGTAGGGGTCCTGCTCCTGCAGCGAGACGCCCGATGTCTGGCAATGCGTGCGCAGCATCAGCGATGCAGGCTTCTTCGGTTCGAACTCTTCCATGATACGCGACCACAGAAGTCGCGCTGCCCGCAACTTGGCGGCCTCCATGAAGAAATTCATTCCAATCGCAAAGAAAAACGACAGCCGCCCGGCAAAGTCGTCGACGTCGAGGCCCTTCTTCAACGCCGCGCGGACATATTCGCGTCCATCGGCCAGCGTGAAGGCGAGTTCCTGCACCAGCGTCGCACCGGCCTCCTGCATGTGATAGCCGGAGATGGAGATCGAGTTGAACTTCGGCATCTCCTTTGCCGTGTACTCGATGATGTCGGCGACGATCCGCATCGAGGGTTCGGGCGGGTAGATGTAGGTGTTGCGGACCATGAACTCCTTGAGGATGTCGTTCTGTATGGTCCCGGAGAGCTGGGCGGTCGGGCAACCCTGCTCCTCGCCGGCAACGATGAAGCAGGCAAGGATCGGGATGACCGCACCGTTCATGGTCATGGAGACGGAAACGTCCTTCAGCGGGATGCCGTCGAACAGGATCTTCATGTCCTCGACGGAATCGATAGCGACACCGGCCTTGCCGACATCGCCGACGACGCGCGGATGGTCGCTGTCATAGCCGCGATGCGTGGCGAGATCGAAGGCAACCGACACGCCCTGCTGGCCGGCGGCGAGTGCCTTGCGGTAGAAGGCGTTCGATTCCTCCGCGGTCGAGAAGCCGGCATATTGGCGGATCGTCCACGGCCTGCCGGCGTACATCGTCGCTCGTGGTCCGCGCACGAATGGCTTCAGGCCGGGCAGGGTGGCGAGATGGACGGTCCCATCCAGATCATCTGCCGTGTAGAGCGGCTTGACGTCGATGCCTTCGGGCGTGCGCCAGACCAGGGCGTCTGGGGAGGCCTTCAGCTCCCGTTCGGCAAGAGTGCGCCAGTCGGCGAGTTTGGCGTCCACCATCATTCGAACTCCAGAATGGGTTCGTCGACCGCGAGGCTTGCGCCAGCCTTGGCGGCGATCCGTTTGACGACCGCGCGCCGTTCGGCGCGCAGGACGTTCTCCATTTTCATCGCTTCCACCGTTGCAAGAATCTGGCCAGTCTCAACCGACTCTCCTTCGGACACGGCAATCGAGGTGACCACCCCGGGCATCGGGCAAAGCAGCAGCTTGGAGGTGTCCAGCGGCTGCTTCTTCGGCATCAATCGCGCGAGCTCGGCGATAGCCGGGCTGCGCACATGGGCGACAACATCCATTCCGCGCCAGCGCAGTCGGTGGCCGGTTCCTGACCGCGATGTTTTGATCGATGTAGTCTCGGTGCCAATCTGGAAGTGCGCTATATGCCGTCCCGGCAGCCAGTCGCTTACCACGCTCAGAACCGGGCCGTCATCGAATGACACCGCGGTTGCGACTTCCTCATCGCTCACCGCGATTGCGAAGGCATGGCTGCCAAGCGTCACGATCCAGTCAATGGGGACTTTGCGACGATGATTGTCCATCGCTCCGGATATTTGGACATTGCGGTGCTGGAGCTTCCAGTTGATGTGCGCCGCAACGGCCGCGAGCTTGCGCTCATCCGCATCGGTTGGGGATACACCTGCGAATCCGTCCGGAAACTCCTCGGCGATGAAGGCCGTGCTTAGCCGCCCCTCGCGAAACCGAGGATGGTCCATGACAGCGGCGAGAAACGGCAGGTTGTTGCCAATGCCTTCCACTTCGAAATCATCCAGTGCAGCAGCCATGGCGTTGATTGCGCCCAGCCGATCGGGCGCCCAGGTGCAGAGCTTCGCTATCATAGGATCATAGTGCATCGAGATGTCCGAGCCTTCGATCACCCCAGTATCGTTGCGGATCAGTGAACCATCTGCACGTGCACCCTCAGCGGGCGGCCGGTAGCGTGTCAGACGACCGATCGAGGGCAGGAAATTGCGATACGGGTCTTCGGCGTAGAGTCGGCTTTCGATCGCCCAGCCGTTCAGCTTCACATCTTCTTGGGCAAAGCGCAGCTTTTGGCCGGCGGCGATGCGGATCATTTCCTCCACCAGATCGATGCCGGTTACCAGTTCGGTGACCGGATGCTCGACCTGAAGCCGCGTGTTCATCTCGAGGAAGTAGAAGTTGCGGTCGCGGTCGACGATGAATTCAACCGTACCTGCCGAGTGGTAGCCGACCGCCCTGGCAAGAGCGATGGCCTGCCTGCCCATCGCCTTCCGGGTTGCTTCGTCAAGGAACGGGGAGGGGGCCTCCTCGATGATCTTCTGATTGCGGCGCTGGATCGAGCATTCCCGCTCGCCGAGGTAGACGATGTTGCCGTACTGATCGCCGAGCACCTGGATTTCGATATGACGTGGTTCGGTGATGAATTTCTCGATGAAGATGCGGTCGTCGCCAAAGGCGTTCTTGGCTTCGTTTCGTGAGGACTGAAATCCTTCGCGCGCCTTGACGTCGTTCCAGGCAATGCGCATGCCCTTGCCGCCGCCGCCAGCGGATGCCTTGATCATGACAGGAAAGCCAATCTCGCCGGCGATACGCACCGCTTCCTCTGCGTCCTCGATCAGGCCCATATGGCCGGGCACGGTGGAGACACCGGCAGATGCCGCGATCTTCTTCGAGGTGATCTTGTCGCCCATCGCCTCGATGGCGACGGGCGAGGGGCCGATGAAGGCCACTCCAATGGCCTTGAGCGCCTCGGCAAAATTCGAGTTCTCGGACAGGAACCCATAGCCCGGATGGACCGCATCAGCGCCAGTGGCGGTGACGGCATCGAGAATGTTGGCAATGCGAAGATAGGACTGGGCCGAGGCAGCGGGGCCGATATGCACCGCTTCATCCGCTTGCCGGACGTGCAAGGCGTCGCGGTCAGCGTCGGAGTAGACGGCGACGGTGGCTATGCCCAACCTCTGTGCCGTCTTGATCACCCGGCACGCGATCTCGCCACGATTGGCAATCAGGATCTTCTTGAACATTTTTTGCGCACTCAAAGCGGGATCGTATCGTGCTTCTTCCAACGCGTTTCGATGCTTTTTCCCCGCAGAGCGGCAAAGGCACGCGCGATCCGCCTGCGTGAGGAATGCGGCATGATCACCTCGTCGATGAAGCCCCGCTCGGCGGCAATAAATGGGTTGGCGAAGCGCTGCTCGTATTCTTTGGTGCGAGCCGCCAGCCTCTCGGGATCGCCAAGTTCGGACCGATAGAGGATTTCGGCCGCGCCCTTTGCGCCCATCACCGCGATTTCGGCGGTTGGCCAGGCGTAGTTGATGTCGGCGCCGATATGTTTGGAAGCCATCACGTCGTAGGCGCCGCCATAAGCCTTGCGGGTGATCAACGTGACCATCGGCACGGTCGCCTGGGAATAGGCAAACAACAGCTTGGCGCCGTGCTTGATGACGCCGCCATATTCCTGGGCGGTGCCCGGCAGGAAACCGGGCACGTCGACGAGCGTCAGGATCGGGATGTCGAAGGCGTCGCAGAAGCGAACGAAACGCGCCGCCTTGCGGGCGGAATCGATGTCGAGGCATCCAGCCAGCACCATGGGCTGGTTGGCCACAACGCCGACGGTCCTGCCCTCGATGCGAACCAATCCGGTGATGATGTTGCGGGCGAAGGCGGCCTGAAGCTCGAAGAAGTCGCCTTCATCGGCGATCGCGAGGATCAGTTCCTTCATGTCGTAGGGCTTGTTGGCGCTCTCCGGCGCCAGCGTGTCGAGGCGCAACTCGATCCGCTCGGGATCGTCATAAAATGGGCGCACGGGCGGCTTTTCCCGATTGTTCAGCGGCAGGAAATCAAACAGGCGCCGGACCTCTTCCAAAGCCTCGATATCGTTTTCGAAAGCCCCGTCCGCAACAGAGGATTTTTGCGTGTGCGTTGCCGCACCGCCCAGTTCCTCCGCGGTCACGATCTCGTTTGTGACCGTCTTGACCACGTCGGGACCGGTCACGAACATGTACGAGGAATCTCGAACCATGAAGATGAAGTCGGTCATGGCTGGAGAATAGACCGCGCCACCGGCGCACGGGCCCATGATCACAGAAATCTGCGGAATGACGCCGGAAGCATCGACATTGCGCTTGAAGACGTCGGCGTAGCCGGCAAGCGAGGCGACACCCTCCTGGATGCGTGCGCCGCCGGAATCGTTGAGGCCAATGACCGGCGCCCCGTTGCGCACCGCCATGTCCATGATCTTGCAGATCTTCTGGGCGTGTGTCTCTGACAGCGATCCGCCGAGCACGGTGAAGTCCTGTGAGAAGACGTAGACCAGCCTGCCGTTGATCGTACCCCAGCCTGTGACCACTCCGTCCCCCGCGACCTTCTGTTCAGCCATGCCGAAGTCCGTCGCACGATGCGTGACATACATATCGTATTCTTCGAAGGAGCCTTCATCGAGAAGCACCACGAGGCGCTCTCGGGCCGTCAGCTTGCCTTTGGCATGCTGGGCGTCGACACGCTTCTGCCCTCCGCCCATACGAGCCTGCGCACGACGGATCTCGAGTTGTTCGAGAACGGCTCGCATCAGCGGCCAGCCTTTGCTTCAAAGTTCAAAGCCATCGGCAACGGCGTCGCGGGGAGCCGGCTTTGCCTCGAACTTGGGTTAGCTTGGCTGGACAATCGCATGAGCGCCTCCACTGGAATAACGCTCCGCATTAGTTCGCCGGCAATGCTCGGGAAAGGCTTGACCGTGTGCGATTGCGAACTGTATGAAATCGCAAACAGCAATATGCGAATTTGCAAATGGCTAACGGTAAGCTCTTCATTGGACGCCGCGTGCGCGAACTGCGGGGAGCCAGCAAGGCCACCCAGGCGGTTTTCGCCGAGCGGCTGGGGATCTCGACCAGCTATCTGAACCAGATTGAAAACAACCAGCGCCCGGTGTCAGCAGCGGTGCTTCTGGCGCTCGCCGAAAAATTCCATGTTGATATCGCTTCGATCGGCGGCAGCGAGGCCGACCGATTGCTCTCGGCACTGAGCGAGGCACTTGCCGACCCCGTATTCGGCGGTGTTTCAGCCGGATTTCAGGAACTCAAGCTCGTTGCCCAAAACGCACCGGCTTTCGCTCATGCATTGATCACTTGTCATCAGGCGTATCGCAGAAATAGCGAGCAGCTTGCGAGCTTCGACGACCAGCTGATCCGAACCAATGCTTTTGCCGAGCCGACACCTTATGAGGAAGTGCGGGACTTCTTTCATTTTGTTGACAACTACATCGATGAGCTCGACCGGGCGGCCGAGCATGTGGCGACAGCCCTGGGCGTGCCGGATCGAGATGTCGGTACGGCGTTGGCAGATCACCTGGAGCAGCAGCATCACATTCGCCTTGCACGTGCTGGCAACGGCGAGCGGGTGATCAGGCGCTTCGACGCTTCGGCGCGCGTGCTGTACTTGAACTCATACTCACCTGCGCCGACGCGCAGTTTTCAAATGGCACTCCAGATCGGGGCCCTGGAGCACCGGGCGGAACTCGATGCCATCATCGAGCGAGCGCGCTTCCGGACCTCCGAAGCGGCAGAGATATGCAGGATCGGCCTGCAGAATTATTTTGCCGGGGCGCTTATGTTGCCATACCGTCCCTTCCTGGCCGCCGCAAAAGACCTCCGTCACGACCTCCAGCTGCTCGCAATGCGCTTCGGCGCCAGCCTTGAGCAGGTGGCGCATCGCCTTTCGACCTTGCAAAGGCCTCGGATGAAGGGCGTGCCGGTCTTCTTCGCGCGCATCGACCGGGCTGGCAACATCACCAAGCGCCACAGCGCCGCGAAGTTGCAGTTCGCGCGCTACGGTGCAGCTTGCCCGTTGTGGAACGCTCATCAGGCATTCGAAACCCCAGGCCGCATGGATTGCCAGTTGGCCGAGACACCGGACGGCGTGCGCTATCTCAGTATCGCGACGGAAATCACCAAGGCAGACGGTGGATTCGGTTCTCCTCATCGACGCTATGCGATCGCGCTCGGATGCGAGATCTCCGATGCGGGCGATTTCGTCTACGCGGACCGGCTGGATTTTGCGAACAGTTCAGCCTTCGAGCCCATCGGCGTTTCATGCCGCATTTGCGAGCGTACGGATTGCATCCAACGCGCCGTTCCGCCGCTCAATAGGACGATTGCGATCGACCACGACCGACGCAGCGAACTACCGTACACGATCTGCTGATTGAGAGTGACCGCAAGTTGTCTGATGCCAGTTCTGACGGGCGTTTTCGAGCCGCCCGATCTTGTCTCGGGCGGGAATGCGTGCCGCGTAAGTGCAATTGCTTTTTCCGCCGTGCGTTAACGGTTTACCTACTTACACGAAGTCACAACGGTGGCCGGACGGCGCTCTATGGGACGTCGTGTTGTTGGTCAATAATGCAAAATCGGTTAGCCCGCGTGGCATCGGCTGACAGTTTCACCAGCGACATTTGCGGTGGCGTAGTTATAGTCGCGTCTCCGTTGGGGCGTTGGCTTTGTGGGTGACCTGGAAAACCCAATAGTGTGCGACGTCTTCCTTGATGTATTTGGCGTCGTTTAGACACTGCGCCGTTACAAGTAAGCCCGCATCCTGGAGACGCCGCGCCTCGTCTTCGAAGCATGTGGTCTCCACGTAGCTTTTGCGGGTGCTTGCAACAATGAACCCATTTGGCCGCGTGACGCGAGCCAGTTCGCCCAGCGCGGTCGGTCGGACATGCCCGAGCGTAAAGACGCCACAGCAGACCGTGAGGTCATAGCTCGCGCTGGAGTAGTCAGAGAGCGGACCGTTAAGATCGACCGCGCCTCTCACATGGCGGTAGACGCGGGTTTGCCTGGCCTGTTCGGCCATCTCCTCGGAGAGGTCGATCCCGTCGATCAATCGGAACCCGAGCCGTTCCAGTTCCACGCCGACGAGGCCCGTTCCGCAGCCAGCATCCAGGGTTGCTATGGTTGCTCGCTGCCTGTCCAAATAGGCTGTTTGCACGGCACCCGCGAGTTCCGCCACGATCATCGGCCCGCAATACCCGCCGCGCCCGACATCCAACTCGTATGAACCGGCCCATCCGCGATAGTAGTGGGCCAAGCGATGGGCGTCGCTGTCAAGGGCGTGCAAATCCTTGAGACGCTTTCGCGAAGCTTGCTCCAGTTTCGTCTGCTGATCGGTGGTGTTCATGACAGTTTCTCCGTACGGCGGCAGGTGAGATGCGGTATAGCCGTCGGCGGCGCAGCAGCCGCGGCTAGACCTACAAACTGTTCGTTATGGTACTGCCCAAGCGGAGGCGCCGAGGTCCAAGTGATCAGGTCGTAGATCAGGGAGCCTGCTGCGCTGCAATACCCTCGCGCACGCTTCGGCAGAGCGCGTGGCCGCTCGCAACGGCTGGATAAGAGGGCAGGTCCGCCAGTAATTTGACTGCTTTGCCCCGACCGATGTCTACTCCATGAAAGGAGACGGCTCTCTTGGGTTGCAACACCGCCTCGTTCTAGCGAATATACGCCAATTGCTGCCGCCGGACGGGCGATCTTGATCGTATTGTGGTAATTTGTCGTGGATGTGTGGATCAAAACGCCGCCCGCTGGCATTCCAGCCAAAGCGCGTTGCTCGCCAGCCATGTCGTCAACCACGTCTCGTGGCATGAGCAGACTGCGAGCCGTGTGGCGCGGTGCGTGATGCCACCGGGCTCCCTTTTCCGGCACGTATTTCGCCGCAGGATCGAAGCCGAAGACGTCCACCTGATAGATGCCTTGCAGGAGCTTGGCAATCATCAGTCGCCCCATGCTGCCAGTACCAATGAATGCGATTTGTTGGCGGCCGCGAAAATGGGCGGCGCGCACCACGCTTCCTTCAGCCACTACAGTAGACACTGACCCTCCTGCATAGCTCTGTCTCGATTGATTTTTCGTAAGCGCAATGACACGGTCACAGTTAAATTTAATCAACACCCAATTATTGTTAAAATCAAGTCATTATATATTACAATTATATTGTGTTTATATTACTGATCATGATATCATCTAACATTTCTGGTAGACTCTTTTTATCAATCTGAATCTCGGACTAGAGCGGTTCACGGCTTGATGGAATCGAAGGGGATTCCCGATTTGTCGGTTTTGTGATTCAAGATGCTGGCTGGGAATGGAGGCCAGCATCTGATGACCCGACCTCTTTCCAATGATCTTCGCGAGCGGGTTGTAGCGGCGGTTTTGGGTGGTGAAAGCCGCCGATCGGCCGCCAAGCGGTTTGGCATTTCGATTTCGGCCGCGGTGAAGCTGTTGCAGCGCCATGGGACGACCGGCGCGGTGGCGCCGGGCAAGATGGGTGGACATCGCAAGAGAGTACTGGAGCCGCACCGTGCCTTCATCGAGGCGCGTATGCGTGAGACACCTCATTTGACGCTGCACGGTCTGAAGGATGAGTTGGCCGCGCGCGGGGTTAAAGTCTCGCACAACGCAGTGTGGCTGTTCTTGCGCCGCGAGGGCCTGAGCTTCAAAAAAAACGCTGTTCGCCCTTGAGCAGGCGCGCGCTGATATTGCCCGCAGGCGCCAGCGATGGCGATCCTGGCAGACCGGTCTCGATCCGCGGTGCCTGGTCTTCATCGATGAGACCTGGATCAAGACCAACATGGCTCCGCTGCGAGGCTGGGGGCCGAAAGGCAAGCGGCTGCGCGGCCTGGCTCCACATGGCCACTGGCGCACGCTGACCTTCCTCGGCGCGCTGCGCTGGGATCGGCTCGCGGCACCTTGCGTCTTCGACGGCCCGATCAACGGCCAATGTTTCCGCGCCTATGTCGAGCAGCAGCTCGTCACAGTTCTGAAGCCCGGCGACATCGTCGTCATGGATATGTGTGGACGCCCCCGTTGGTGCAAGAAGAATTTTTCGAAGAGCGCGGAGCGTGGCCGGGTGCTGACATGTGTCCGGCCTCTGTTGCGGCTGTCACATGCCGCGGGCCCGTATGGGAGTTCGCGGATCGGGTCCAATTCAACCTGGCGCGCTCAAGGCGCGTATCCATGATCTGGTTTTCCCGATCCCGTCTCGTTGACCGTTGCGCCATACTCTCCGTTCGACCTTCTCACACCATGGCAGCCCGCTCGAGGAGCGGACTATCCTGCTATGGCCGGCGTTCGATAGGTTCCGCCTTTGGCCATTAATGCCCACACGATGCGCGCCGTCTTGTTGGCCAAGGCGACGATGACCAGCATGGGTGGCTTGCGCTCAAGCATCCGCGAAAGCCACGGATCCCCGGTCGACCCCTTCCGCATGGCCCAGCGCACAGCGGCGCTGGCCCCAATGATCAGCAGCCGTCGCAGGGTTCGCTCGCCCATGCGGGATGTCTCGCCGAGCTTTTGCTTGCCGCCCGAAGAACGTTGCAGCGGCGTTAGTCCGAGCCATGCCGCGAAGTCCCGGCCTCTCTTGAAGGTCTGAGCGGACGGGGCCAACGCGGCAAGCGCCGTCGCGGTGATCGGTCCTATACCGGGAATCGTCATCAAGCGCTTGGCTTCCGCATCCTCTCTGGCGCGCCGGCCAATCTCTCGGTCGAGCTCGGCCACTCTCGCATCCAGCGACCGCAACTGCTCAACGAGTAAAGACAGGATCGGGCGGGCGGCTTCGGGGACAGTGGGGTCCATCTGCTCAATCGCCGTAACAAGTTTAGTGACGTGGAAGAGGCCTTGCGCAGCCACAAGTCCAAATTCCGCAAGATGACCGCGTATTGCATTGATCGTCTGGGTCCGCTGGCGAACCACAAGATCGCGGACGCGGAACACAATGGCCGCGGCCTGTTGCTCTTCGCTCTTCACCGCCACGAAACGCATGGTCGGCCTCTGGGCCGCTTCGCAGATCGCTTCCGCGTCGGCTGCATCATTCTTTTGCCGCTTGACGAAAGGCTTGACGTAGCCCGGAGCGATCAGCCGGACGCCATGACCCAGCTTCGCGATCTCCCGCGCCCAATAATGGCTGCCGGCGCACGCTTCCATGGCAACCGTGCAGACCGGCTGAGAAGCGAGGAACTCAAGAACGTGATCGCGGCGAAGCTTCTTTCTAAACAGGACGGCTCCCAACGCATCTGAGCCGTGCGCCTGGAACAGGTTCTTCGCCAGGGGGCGTCCACATGGGGTAATCGCGGGAGCGACGTGCCCTGGAGCCGATCATAGCGTTGGAGGGTGGCTGTTCCCCGATAAGATGGAAACGGGCTCACGACTGGATGCCGGGCCCAGCATCAACGGAGAACAGCCATGACAGAATATATCGGTCTCGACGTGTCGATGAAAGAGACGGCGGTGTCGATCCGCCGTGGAGGCGAGCGGATCTGGCGCGGAAAGTGCGCATCTGATCCCAACATCATTGCCGAGCTTGTCCGCAAGCGGGCGCCGGCCGCAAAGCGTGTCGTGTTCGAAACCGGCCCGCTGTCGGTGTGGTTCTATCATGCGCTGCGCGCCGAGGGATTGCCAGCCATCTGCATCGATGCGCGCCATGCCAAAGCCGCTCTCG
Organism: Mesorhizobium sp. CNPSo 4671; assembly: GCF_057784245.1. NCBI lineage: Bacteria > Pseudomonadati > Pseudomonadota > Alphaproteobacteria > Hyphomicrobiales > Phyllobacteriaceae > Mesorhizobium > Mesorhizobium sp. CNPSo 4671. The sequence goes on from NZ_JBWLUW010000013.1 coordinate 131,220, forward strand.
ATATGGCGGCGAACAAGACGGATGCGAATGACGCCGATGGTTTGGCGCATCTTGCTGAAGCGGGGTTCTTTCGCGAGGTGCGAGTAAAAGGCTTCGACAGTATGTTGACCCGCACGCTCGTGGCAGCACGCACCCGATTGGTCCGGATCACCGTCGAGCTTTCCAACCAGATCCGCGGGATCATGAAAACGTTCGGCCTGCTCGTCCCAGCAGGTAAGGGAACTGCATTCGAAAAGAATGTCCGGAGCCTCCTTATCGATCAGAGCGAGCTTGCTCCGATCGTGATACCAATGTTGGAGGCCTGGCGCGGCATTCGCATTCGCGCCGCCGAGCTCGGGCGGCAACTGGTTACGGATGCTCGTCAAAGCCAAGCCTGCCGCACCCTCATGTCGATTCCCGGCATCGGCGTGATCACCGCGACCTCTTTCGTCACCGCCATTGAGGATCCAAACAACTTCAAGAAGTCCCGCTCTGTCGCTGCTTGGATCGGCCTGACAACCCGCCGATACCAATCGGGAGAAGTCGATTATGACGGCCATATATCCCGGCGCGGGGATCGACATCTGCGAGGGCTTCTCTACGAAGCCGCCGCGGTCATCCTGACACGCTGTTCGACCGAAAGCAGCCTACGTGCATGGGGTCTAAAGCTCCGGGAGAGGATCGGCTTCAAACGAGCCGCCGTGGCCGTCGCGCGCAAATTGGCGGTGATCATGCACACGATGCTCAAGACCGGCGAGCTCTTCAATCCGAGTGCAGGAGCCACGGCGTAAATCCAGATAGCGTTCAGAATCTGAGCGCCTGAGGCGTCCCTGCCGGGACGTGAGCCGAGCCATTCCGCTGATGGGGTTGCACCGCTGTCTCAGCAAAGTGCGTCGTCCACATTGAAGGCTCGTCCCGCGAAGCTCCATCATGCGGCGGCCGATGTCGACCGCGAAGACAACCATGCACCCGGCAGCGCCGTATCAACGCGATAGATGCTTGACGCCCAAGCTGCGATTAGACAACCCCATCAATCTAGGAAGTCATAAGTCGGCGGCCATCAGGCAGATGATCAAGGCTGCTGGCGCCAGGCTTTGGTACCTGCCGCCCTACTCCCCCGGATCTCAATCCGATCGAGCAGGCCTTCGCCAAGATCAAACACTGGATGCGCCAAGCGCAGAAACGTACCGTCGAGGACACCTGGCGCCACATCGGCCACCTCGTCGAAACCATCGAGGCAGCCGAATGCAAGAACTACTTCGTAAATGCCGGATACGCTTCCGTCAAAACGTGAAAGGCTCTAAATGGAGAAAACGCGCTGGGCGAAAGCCATTCGCGCAGCCGTCTAATCGCGCAGGCCGGCTAGATGCCGGAATTGACCGGCTTTCGCGAGCAAAGCCAAGTTGTGTCGCTGTCCCTCAGGTGGTGGTGTGGAAACGGAGTCCGAGCAATCTGTTCCAAACACCATGAGAGGAACACCCTTGAACACTAAGCCGTTGGCGCAACGTGGAGGTGACTAGAACGATCTTGCGGAAGGCGTCGCACCGTTGCATGCCGGGCCTGTGGCTGCCCGGTCGCGACCAGGAAGATGCGCGGAATCGCCCACCGGCTGCGGATGAATAGTAGCGCCCCGCTCATGCCAATTGGCCACTCGCAAGGATACGGTTTTAGTTATTGTCGAATCTTCGACTATGTCGGACATGCGACACAGCGCCATCAAAGGATTTCATTGTTCTGAAACGATTTTCCTGGTTGGCACGGCACATGCAGTGCCACCCGCAAACACACTGCCGCGCCGCGCCGACTGAGAAGAACTCACCCCATGATAATGCTTTTCGAACTTGCGGCCGGCGCCGCGGACACTGAGCGTTCCCGAGCCAACAGTGTTCAGGTTGCCCGGAAATGACCGCATTCGATTTGCTGCCAACTCTGAATGCTCCCGACGATGATCCCTATCTTTGGCTTGAAAATGTAGAAGGCGAACGGGCACCTGCCTGGGCGGCCAGTCAGTCGGCCAGGACCCTTGAGCACTTCAATGGAACCCAGTTCGAGCGCGACTACGACGCCGTGACAGCGATTTTCGACCATCCCGACAAAATCCCCCTGATCACGCGCCGGGGCCAGTACCTCTATAATTTATGGCAAGATGCCGGAAATCCGCGCGGACTGTGGCGCCGGACTACCCTTGCCTCCTACATGGAGGTGGACACGCATTGGGAGCTATTGCTCGATCTGGACGTCCTCGCCGCCGGCGATGGAGAGGACTGGATCTGGGGCGGTGCATCGCTTGAGCCGGAGAAGGGGGAAAGAGCCGTTGTACGCCTGTCGCGCGGCGGCGGTGACGCTGTCTTGCATCGCGAATTCGATCTGGCAACTCTGAGCTTCGTCGCCGACGGTTTCAATCTGCCGGAGGCCAAGGGCGGCACTAATTGGCTCGACCCTAACACGCTTCTGCTGTCCAGTGCACTTGGTGCGGGCATGGCTACCCGCTGCGGCTCCGCGCGCACCGTGCGGCTATGGGAGCGTGGCACCGATCCGCTCACCGCGCCGGTAATCTTCGAAACCGGTTCCGAATCCCTCGGCGTGTCCGGCCACCTGGATCGCACCGCCGAGCGCGAGCGGCTTTGGTTCATCGAGCGGCCGGCCTTCTTTGAAAAAATCTGCCGTATCGGCAATAGGAGCGGGCCGAAAACGCAGATCGGCCTTCCTCGGGACGCCTGGTGGGATGCTTTCAGCGATTGGCTGGCGGTAAAGCCGCGCAAGCTCTGGACGACTGGCGGGACGACCTATGCCGCAGACGCGCTGATCGGCATCTCACTCTCCTCCTTTATCGCCGGCGAGCGCGATTTTAGCACCCTCTTTGCACCAGTCGACAGGCGCACACTACAGTCATTCTTCTGGAATGACGGGAAGCTCATCATCTCCTATCTCGCCAACCTCGTTCCGCTTTTCGAGATGTGGATACCCGGCCGTCAGGAATGGACGCGCCAAGCCCTGGAGACCATGCCTACCGAAGGGACTGTTCATCTCTGGCCGCTCGATGCGGAACGGCACGAGTCCAATGGACAGGTCCTCGTGTCGGCTCAGGACCCGATCACGCCGCCGCAGCTTCTCCTATTCGAACTCAATGGCGCGCCGCCTCTCGTCGCTCCAGTGATCCTCAAGCGCAACCCGGAGAATTTCGATGCATCCGGGCTGGTGGTCACGCGCCACGAGGCAGTCTCGACCGATGGTAAGATGATCCCCTATACGCAGGTCGGCCCGGCGAGCAGCAACGGGGATGCTCCGGTTCACCTTACCGGCTATGGCGGGTTCGGCATATCGCTCCTGCCATGCTACAACTCCCTTATCGGCAAGCTATGGCTCGAACGCGGCGGCACGTGTGTGATGGCGAACATGCGAGAGGGCGGTTCAGGCGTCGAATTCGACACCCGCTGGCACGAAGGCTGGGGCATGGAGAGCAAGCGTCTCGCTCATGACGATTTCGCCGCAGTTGCCACCGACCTCGTGCGAAGGGGCATTACGCGACCGGGGCGGATTGCTGCCGAGAGCGGATCAAATGGCGGCCTCCTGGTTGCCAATATGCTGACGCGCTATCCTGAGCGTTTCGGCGCTCTGTTCTGCACAATTCCGCTTATCGATATGCGCCGCTACACCAAACCTTTGGCAGGCGCGAACTGGATTGACGAATATGGCGACCCCGACCAGCCGGAGGATTGGGCGTTCCTGAAGGAAATCTCCGCCTATCGCGCCGCGACGCCGGGACAGCCCTATCCGCCGATCCTGCTTGCCACGACGCAGCGGAACGACGGCGTTCACCCAGGCCACGCGCGCAAAATGGCTGCAAAGCTGCAAGCTCTTGGCTACCCGGCTTATTTCTACGAGCCCACCGCAGGCGCTCACGGGCCCGGCAATCGGCAGCGGGCCGCATTGATTGCCTTGGGTACCAATTTCCTTCGCATCGCGATCGGCTGGCAAGCCGATCGCGATTGATCGTGAGCAGCCATTTCACGCGATCATGAGCGGCCGCTTCGACCGACCTGTTGATTGATTCAGGTGTTTGCGGCTGCTTCAAGAGCGTGGGCGCGGGCTTTATGTTTTCGCATGCTTTCTCCGATGAGTTGAAGGCGGCGAGCGTCGTGAACGAGGCGATCCAAAATCGCATCGCCCAGCGTGGGATCGCCGACAACATGGTGCCAGTGTTCCACGGGGATTTGGCTGGTGACGATTGTGGGCGCGCGGCCGTGGCGATCATCGAGGATTTCCAGGATGTCGCGGCGTTGTGGCCGAGGGCGCAGGCGATCCAACTCTTCCCCAGGTCGGTTGCGACGGTGACCAGCACGTCTCCTGGCGGTCGATCCAGTCACCGCAGACGGCCCTGGCGAAGACGGCGCGGTCGATCCCGCGCGGGGTACGCAAATCGACATCTTCCACACAGACGCTCCGGCGCCGCGCGGCGAATTTGAGGCCTGTGGTGAGCCGTTTGGTGTCGCGCTCGGCGGCTTCGCGATCGACAAGAAGCCCAACGCGCCCCTCGAACGACCGGGCATCGAGATCCGGTGATCATCGCTGCTCCTCGAAGGCTTTGGCCATTCCGGTCAAGCCGAGTGCGATCACTCGTTCAGGGTTGGGATAGGTGAGCATTGCGATCTCCATGGTTCAGTGGAAATAGCCCTGACCGCGGATGCTGCCGGTGGCGCAGGGTTGATGGTCAGGCGTCTCGTCGAGGAAAGCGATCAAGGCCGTTCCCAAGGATCGAACGGATCGAGGCGACGGAGAGTGCTTTGATGAGGATGCCGCGTTGGCAGGCTGCGTCGACGCACGCGCTGCCGTAGCTCTTGGTCAGAGAAAGAATGCCGAGACAGGTGCGAAAGCCCTGTTCGGGGTGCGGCCGGTCAGCGATGACAGCTTGGGTGCTGCTCACGATCGTCTGAAATACGCAATAAGAGCACGTTCAAATAAAGAGCGAGGGGTGGCGTCCGAAGTATGTCGCGACCCTGCGCGCAGCGGCGGCAAATTGATCTGCGCACCACTCCGGCGGCAATGGCAACGTTCCGTAGGAGGCTAGTCTCCCATGTTCCCTGTGAAGATTAGGCAAGAAGGCTCGGCTGCTTGGCTGGTTTGACAAGCAGTCGGATCGGCTGAAGCTGCACAGGGACTGGGTGGAGCTCAGAGACGACGGTTGATCAGAGACTCATCCTTCGCTTGGGGGCTGTCCTCGGTCGCGAGGCGGGCGTCGGCGCATCGGCTCGGCCACATAACTCCGTGGTCAAGAAATGATGGATGACCTTCTTCGCCCTATGCCTTTTGCCACACGTCACGTTTTGCTTGCAATTGATGAGGACAGCACGGCGACGGGATAGGGCCTTGAGACGACGGTTGATCCAGCTCTTATCCCCGGGTTGCTTACCGCACTTCCGTAATCCATCCTGGGCTATCTAATCGGGCGTTGGGCTGATGCCCAGCCACATAGTTACGACGGGAGTTCCCTACCCGCTATATCCCGTCACCGTGCTGCCCGGTTTTTCTTCCAGGGGGCGCGCTTCTCGGTATCCTGATCTTCGATGAAGAAGCGCACTACATCTCAACGCACCGGTTCGACCTGGAGGCCGATGGCCTCTACAGGAACGCCGCCATCCCGTGCGCGATTGCCGCAACGACGATGGGTTTGTTCTTGCCGGCCGCCGTCATGCTGCGGGAGCGGGTGCAAGCCGGGTCTGCGCCTTCCAGGCGATCTCGCGCACCGCCTTCGGCAGACCTCGAGGACGCGAATGGGCTCCGTCACCCGGGCCGGATAGCGGTAGCTCCAGGCGCCTTCATCAGCACGCGGCGCACACGGCGATTGCCGGCCAACGTCCGGCCGCCGCGCTGACCGTCTCGCCGGTCGAGCGCTCCGAGGGCACCAGGCCGAGAAAGGCCATCAGCTCGCGGATTGTAGAAGCGGCGGACATCGCCGACTTCGCTGACAAAAGTGACGGCGACGATGAAGGACACACCATGCAGCGCCTGATAGGCCATCACCACCCGCGCCATCGACCAGCTTGGCACTAGCTCGGCTAGCTGGGCATCCAATCGCTCCAGCCGAGCCTGTCATCGGTGATGACGTCGACCTGATCCTGGAACACGATCGGCTGGGGCGGATTCTTGGCGGTGAGGGCCCGTTTGTCTGCACGATGCCCTACCATCTCCTTCGCTGGCACCAGGGGCGAACTGCGTTCGCATGACGGCGAGAGCGGGGGAAAACGTCGCGGTGATGCGGAAATCGGCAACCAGCATCAGACAAAACGACGGCAATCTAGCCACCGCCGCGTCAGGCAGTTCGCAACTCATTCCCGCACCAACCGCCTCTGGAAATACCGGGTATGCAGTTGGATCAATCCCACGCCGTTCTCGATCCCGATTTTGGTGCCATAGGGCTCCGAGAGCTTCCGGAGCCGTTCCAGAATGGCTGTTGCTTGCGGGGCGGAGGCGAGACGCGGCACGCCCCGGTTCGCAAACCTCTCGGACCTTCGCAGCTCGATTGGATAGAGCGACAAAAGGGTGAGCTGATTGTCATCAAATCGGCTGACGGCAACAATGCTCTCATAGAATTCTACGCCAGACTGGGGGCCCACTAACCCTTCGACCGTCGGGTATCCTTTTGCTATCTCATCGACCGTCACTTCGGCGTCTGTATCGAACCGTGGGTCCTTGCCGTATGCTTCGAACATATCCGCGCCGACTGGCGTTCGGATATCCTGGCAGAGAAAATTTCCCAGGCTATAAAAGATGGCGCGTCCTTTATAGATTTCTATTCCTCGCAGGATATGAGGTCCATGTACGATGTATGCGTCTGCACCAGCATCGATGACCTGCCGGGCAAACGACTGCTCGTAATCAGGTGGATCTTGACTCCATTCCCCGGGTTCATGCCCGTGGTTCGTCACAATGCAAAAGTCGGAGAATTGCTTACCCCGACGAATGTTCCGCAAAATATCTGCGACGTCGCGCCTGTCAGCTTCGAAGCTATAGCCGGGCCTCTCGCTAGCCTTGTAAATTGTCCCGCCAAGTACGACCTTGTCGGGATCTTTGTCGGGGAGATTGCAGCCCGGAAGCACTTCGCGGACACGCTTCAATCCTTCAAGCATTTCTCCAGGAAGCAGAGTGCTTTTCGTCAAGCGCAGGGCGTTGAGTCCGGGTCTTCCGGGCGCCTCTCCAGCAGGATCGCACGCACGAGCCATCGGGCTGAACGTCGTCGCAAACGAGATCATCCCCACGCGGCCGCGGGGGGTCTCGAGAAAGCGGGCTGCACCGGCCTGGCCGAGAGTTTCCCCAGCTCCCGCGTGTACGATCCCGTTCGCGTCGAGGGCCCGGGTGGTCTCACGCATACCTTCGACGCCCCAGTCAAGTGTGTGATTATTCGCGCGACTCACCATATTGAAGCCCATCGTCTTCAAGTCAGCTCCCAGCTCCGGGGCACTTATGCAATACGCACCGCCGTACTCAGCCTGCGGGCATCCCTTTGACTGAAAGTCCAAGATGTTGGTTTCCAAGTTGCCGAACGTCACGTCAGCCCCGTTGAAGATCCTGAGAACATCGGCGAGGCCTGGATGATAGCCTTTTGTTACGGGACGCGCGTAAAGAAGGTCGCCAACCGCCGCCATTGTGAAGCCGTTTGCAACGTTCGTGGCAATCGAGCCAACCGTATCAAAGCAGCCATCCTGCTCGATTGGATCGCGATCGCTCTCGTGCGAGTGTCTTTCCATATAATTTCCTCGTTTCGGTTAATATAGTTTACCGTGACAGCGTCTGTGCTTCTGATGCCAAACCAGTCGAAAAAGGACCTGCCGCTTCGGACTGAAACGTTCAAAGCTCTCGACCGGTTCACTGATAATTCGCCCTACAGTGAGGCGCGGTTTCAGCGATGAATAAGGATCCGAAAAACCATCTGCATCGGGCGCCAAGCGTGAAGTGGTTGTTTCTTGAAGCAAAGGACAGTTCACGCGCACATAACCTCTTCGGCGGGCCAGCACGCCGTGGCTCGCCGTGTCTTCACGTATGGGCGTCTTCTCGCGGCAAATATCGATCGCGAACGGCAGCGAGGCGCAAAGCTGCTCCCGACGATCGACTCGCGCAGGTTTGGCACGATGCCGCGAATTGCTGGAAGGCGGCGCTGGGAGGCCGCGCAGCGGATCCGGCACCGATCGCGTGAGGTCCTGAGTGTAGGAATGCTTGGGGCGCGCGAACAGACCGATTGCGGTCGCCTCCTCAACGACCCGGTCTGCGTACAGAAAGTCACGCGTTGGCAGGTCTCGGTCGCAACACTCAGATCTTGCGTGATGAACATGACAGCCGTTCCAAGCGTGCTCTTTCAGATCGACTATGAGCCGCAAGATCTGTGCCTACATGGTGACGTCAAGCGCGGTCGTGGCTGGTAGGCGAGCAGGCGAGCAGGCGAGCAGGCGAGAGCCATGGCGAAATGCAGTCTTCAGCAACAGATGAAGGCCCGATCGCGAATGGGAGAGCTTTGAAGGGCTGGTGGATTTGAGGAAGAGACCCAGGCCTTCCTCGGGTTCGTGCCGTTCTTCGCCGCCGACGGCACCGGGCCAAGCGCGTCAAGTGCCCCAGACAATTGCCGCCAGCACGCCCGCGGTCCGCGAAGAAATTTCGGTGGGCTGCATTCCAAGCGAGAGGTCAGCAAATTTGTTGAAAGCCGGCTCGATAGTGTAACGGGCGGAGCCCAGCCAAGCTAGGTTGAAAGGCTGGTGGTCGTCACTCACAATGATGGTGTCGCGGGAGTGCGTGCTCCATAGCATCAGGGAGACGACCATGAACAAAATGCAGGGATTGACGTAATATTGGGATACTCGAGTGTGCGCGTGGTAGATGCGGATGGCCGCATCGTACGGGAAGCAAAGGTCCCCAGCGACCCTGATCAGCTGATAGCCTGGTTTGGCGAGCTTGGCGTGGCCATGGAACACATTGGTCTGGAGGCCGGTCCCTTATCGCTATGGCTACATGTGGATGACGAAGGCGGGTCTGGCGGTCGAACTGATCGACACGCGCCACGTGCGCGCAGCCTTCAAGGCGATGCCGGTGAAGACAGACACGCGCGGGGCATCGGCAGTTGATGCGGCTTGGCTGGTTCGGGCCGGTCCATTGCAAATCTCTTCTCGCCCCAGGACGTGCGCGTGCTGCTGACCGCCTGCAAGCTCACAGGGAACGCTTCACGACATCTAGATGAGCATGCGGGCTAGTGCGCGGCTTGGCCTCAAAGGGTAGGGCCGACTACGCGGCGCACCGATGCGGCACCGATCCGCGAGCTGATTGCAAGCCATCCGACGTTGCCCATAAGCCAATGCCAACCATGGCCGCCTAATCCGGAAGAAGACAACAATACAAGTTTCGGACGGGCAATCCCATCATCTCCCCTGGAAGCAAGGTCCCTTCGCCGGGACGATGGATGGGTTAGGCCGCCATAGGGCAAGCAGCACTCAGGTAACTGCGTTGCTGGATCGGCCAGCCGATTCTCAGCAGACCCCACAAAGCAGGGGCTCAAGTGCTGACTGCGGACAGAAGCTAGCACTCGGCGAGGGATTAAGCCCAGCTATAGAAGTCCCAATGACTGGTGGGCCTGAGGGCGGCCCGTCATCCGTTATGCAACGGAAGAAGGGCAAGCGGGGTGACCGGTACAGGGCCTCAAGCATCGGAGACGGGGCTCGTGGAAGATACCGATTTGTTGGCTTGGATATTGACAAAATAGCGGAGAGCGGACGCACTTGGTGTCCGCGTTTAACGGCGGCGATGATCTTGCGGGGTCGCCGGTCCACTAGAAGGGTTTGGGCTGCTGGTTGTGCTCTTGGAGGAAGCGGTCGACAATGGCGTGAGCAGGCGGATCGACATAGAAGCCTACTTGTCGACCAACTGCGGATCGTCGGAGAGTTTCAACTGGCGCCAGCGGTTGGCTACAGCCCGCGCGCCTTATGCGACGGACCGCATTAGGGCAAATACTGGCCGCAGCCGCCATCATGACGGCGCTCCAGGGCATCGTCTCGCGATGCGGGTCCAGCAACGTCAGCGCCATCACACGGTCGGCTACTTCAGGCTTCGAAGCCTCCCGTGGCGAAGCGCTCCTACTAACGCCATACTTCAGGTTTGGATTTGCCGCTTTGCTGCATCATCTCCACGATACCCACACCGTCGCCGCCGGTAGACTGAGATATGACGTTCGGATCGTTTGGTGAACGCGCCTCTCGACCAATCTCCCCACCGCTCCGTCAACTCAAGCCCCGCGCATTCGGCCATGGTATCGAGTTCCTGATGATAAACGTAACGAACGCGTTGCGGTAAACGTTTGACCGACGTACCAGAAAACCAGAGGAGGGTTGAAATCAGGCTCTGGTTTAGCGGATCGTGGACAGACACGTTGACGATCGTATTCTCATGATCCACTAGCCGCGCCTTTGTAGTTTGCTGGCCGCCAACGAGAGGATTCAAGCCTGGCACCCACAGTTCTATCACCAAAACCCCCTCATCATCTAGCGCCTCCGCAGCAGATCGGAGACAAGCTATTTGCGCTTCGCGCGTGAAAAGCAGTGGGAACGTGAAATAAATGCAATACACCAGATTGTAGCGTTGGTCTGAGCTGAAATGGGCAATGTCTCCCTGCCACGCCTTAACTAGATCAGTACGCTTGGCGAGAAGTTTTAACATACTGCAAGAATTATCGATACCTTCGACCTTAACGCCACGCCCGCTCAACGGCACTGCCACGCGCCCGTCGCCTATACCTAGTTCGAGGGCACTGCCTCCGTTGCAATATCGCTCAAGAAAGGCGACCGTCTCGTCTACCTCAGCAATTTTACCCTGCACGGTGGTGTATTCTTCGTAGATGGGGGCGTAGATCTCACCATAACTGAATTCATCAGACATGTTATATTCTCCTGCCACGTGGTCCAGCGATTATCTCAACTTATCTTGACGCTGTAATATTCGAAAATGATTTTGCGTGGCTGCTACCAAGCGCGTTTAGTCTCCCGTCGACCGTGAAACGTGTTCCGTGCAATCATAGCAACTCGAAAGATGTGCTCGCGAACGTGCTGCTACGCCTCACCGTGCAACGCGTCGATAGTGTCCCTGCATAGTGCCGTTCCGTCGCAGGCAACTGGCGAGGGATAACTCTCCAGCGGAATCGTCGATACTGACATCGAACGGCTCCGTTGCCGGGGGCGAACGTCGCAGTTCAAAGCGCAAGAGGTGTGCCAGCTCAAAAAACGGTGTCAATCCAATTCGTCGGCCTTTCGCGTCCGTTTCTGCCTGTTTGCTTTGTCACAACTTTGTCGGGCTTCCAACGATTGGGCAACGGCTGCGAAAAGTTTTGCGTCTGAGTGTCTGAATCGGAATGACCGCCGTGCTTTCATGCGCTTGCGAGCCTTCGGGTGAGCATTCGGATGTTTGCGATAAGCACCAGGCCTGTGCGGATTCGATGGATCGCTCGAAGTCCTTTGCCAGCCTCCGGCACCTGCCCAGCCAGGCGAAGGTTCTCTCGACGACCCATCGGCGCGGCAGGACGTCGAAGCCTTTGGCGCTGTCCGACCGCTTGATGATCTCCATCGTGAACGTGCCGATCCTTTGCAGGGCGCCTCGCAGTTTCGGCCCTGCGTAGCCGCCGTCGGCGAAGACATGGCGCAGCCACGGCCAGCGCTTCAGTATGGATTTCAGAACGGCCGGCGCACCGTCGCGATCCTGGATGTGGGCGGGGTGGACCACCACGCCGACCAGCAGGCTCAACGTGTCGACGACGATGTGGCGCTTGCGGCCCATGATCTTCTTCCCAGCATCGAAGCCTCGTATTCCGCCGCTCTCGGTAGTCTTGACCGACTGGCTGTCGATGACGCCGGCCGTCGGGCTGGCCTCCCGGCCTTCCCCTTCGCGCGCGGCCATGACGAGTTCGTTGCTGATCGCACGCAGCACACCCTCGTCGCGCCAGCGCCAGAAATACTTCTGCACCGTCGAGAACGGCGGGAAATCCTTCGGCAAAAGCCGCCACGCGCAGCCGGCCGAAGCCAGATACAAAAGCGCGTTCACAACCTCGCGCAAGCTCGTCTGGCGCGGCCGGCCAATGCGGTTCGGCGATGGCATCAGAGGCTCGATCAGCGCCCACTCCGCGTCCGTCAGGTCGCTTGCGTAGCGCGGGCAGCGCCGTTCATAGTGGGGGCGAGTGGTTTCGGTCCAGGGCATCATGATCTCCGTCGAATCTCAGCAATCCGACAGAATCACAACCCGCTGAAATCACTCACTTCTTTTTGGAGCAGACACTGAGATCATGTCGAGTGGCTCAGCCATTCGGCCTTCGCCCTCACGGGACTGGGCAGCGTGCGCGGCCGAAGGAGCGGAAGTTCCTGAGGTTCAACTGTCGTGTTGACTTCTGTGGTTGACGTCCGTTGTGCAAGGAGTTTCTGACTTTCCGAACATTTGATCGAGTGCGGTCTTCTGTCAGGTCTTTTGAAGGGGGCACTTGTCGAAGACGCTGGCCGCTATGGTGGTCTGCGCATCAAATCTCATGTGCGTGCTTGAAAGCAGCGAGGCAACAGTTGGTTTCCCGATCCCGATCGGTTCGATGGTGCGCCCATTCATGGCGGCTATTCGGTATCAGCAAACGCGGCGATCGCTATCTGCACACATTGATGGTCCATGGCGCTCGCGCTGCGGTCGGCAAAGCAGCCGGTAAGCAGGATCCTCAAAGCCTCTGGCCAGGTAAGCTGCGGCACTGGCGGCATCCCAATGTCACGGCCGTCGCGATCGCCTGCAGAATGCGAGGGTATTGGCTCATGCTATCGGGCGGCACATTCTACGAGCGCGTACCGTCGGACAAAGCAGCTTCAGGCGAAGCGGCAAACGAAGGAACAACAGAAGGAGGTCTCACCCCGGCGTGCCGACAACGTTGTTGAGCCGCATCAAGAACCCGGATATACGTCAGCAGTTGTGACCGACGATCTTGATCTAGCCGACCCGTTGCAATCGGGGGAGGTCCGTATACGTTCCACATATACCGCGCACGTCTCTCCCAAATCGCCGTGCCACAACTTATGCTGAGGGGCTATGCATGGCCGCTCAAGCATGACTTTATGGTCACGGACGCACCACCAAAGAAGCTGGTCGACCAAGCCACTATTACATTCACCCGTTTTATCACCGAGGATCCGACACGTGCCGAAACTTGATGCACTTGATTTGCGAATTCTCGACACGCTGCAAAACAACGGCAAGCTTACCAACGTCGAGCTTGCCAAGATCGTCGGGTTGTCTCCCTCTCCGTGTCTCGCCCGCGTTCGTGCGCTTGAGGAAAGCAGATTGATATCGCACTACGTTGCCCTTCTCGACCCCGACGCCCTCGGCGGACTAATGAGCGTATTTATCCAAGTCCGTTTGGAACGCCAAGCGATGCGAGAACTGGGACTATTCGAGGCGGCAATGGCCAATTTACCTGAGGTCATGGAGTGCTATCTCATGACCGGCGAGGCGGACTACATGATACGAGTCATCGTCCCGAATCTGGGTGTTCTGCAAGAACTCATCGTTGAGCGTCTATCACGGATTGAGGGAGTTGCCAACATTCGCTCAAGCTTCGCCCTGAAGCAAGTTAAGTACAAGACGGCTTATCCGATCCGCGAGATTGCAAAATGGAACCGTTTGTGAATTACATAACTAGTCAGAACGACTATAACTTGAAATTTTTTAATGGTCAAGGCTAGCATACATAAGCTAAATTAAGTTGCGATTCTATCGTCGGCGAGAACTGATTTCGCAAGCCTCGTAATTAACAGTAAGTCCCGTTTCGGATCCTAATAGAACGGGATGTAACACTTGGTGCCAGTGTCGACAGCGTCGATGATTTTGTCGGGTCGGTGGCCCACAAAAAGGGTCTGGATCGTTGGTTGTGTTCTTGAAGGAGGCCGGTTATTGCCGCCTAGAGGCCGATGATAGAGTGAAAGACGCCTCGTTTGAGACGTCGCTTCGAGGGTTGTTGCGAGGCCGGTCAGTACCTCGGCGTCGATGGCGTTGAGAAAGCGGATGAATTCCTGATGGCGATGCGCTGCATTACTTGCCGATAAGGGTGCCGCCGAGCACGCTAAGGCAGCTCGAGCAGCAATTCAATCCGGTCAAGCTCGCGGTTGATCTGAGCCTTGAGGTGCAATGGCAAGGGATGCCACCGCCCGTTGGGAGATGTTACGTTGACGATCGCACAAACACGTGGTTTACCACGCTTTAAGGCAAGCAACGCTCTGGCCAGTGCCTTTCCATCCGGTTTGTTCAAGTTTGCGCGTCGCCGGCGACGTGAGGTTGCAATCGAAGCGGGATCGACAAGACGGCTTTCTATCCCGTCAGTATTCAGCGCACGGTCAATCCAAAAGCCATCGAGCCCGGCTTCCTGGATTGCCACGATAACTTCTGCCCTGTTCGGGATTTGACCTTCTCCTGCAACTGCGCAAAGCAATCCGGCAATGAAGCGATCTCACCCTTGCTGCAAAAGCTCCGGCGTTGCCGTCAGGTACCAATAGATGTTGGGGATGTGGGCATGGCCTAGATAGGTCGTCCGATAAAGTGCTGGAGTGCAACCGTCGCGTCCTACGACCCGCAGAAAACCACTCCTGGGGAAAACGGGCCATAGCTGTTTCGAATACCTCAAGAACGTTTCGATTGGCTTCCAACGTGGCCTGGATGAACACACTCAGCTACGCGCCGAGCATCGCTGAGCTCGGAAACGTCACGCAACGAGTGATCACGCCGGCCTCGGCGAGCGCCCGCACTGGGGCGAGGCAAGGGGAGGCCAATTCGACATTGGTTAGGCTCGAGGCCACCTTGAGCTGGTTAGGAATTTCTGTCTATCGCATCAAGGTTCATTTTCCGCACCACCTGCTTCATTAGTAAGTTAACGTGGTGGTATCTGCTGTAACAAGGAAAATTAGCGATATCTTCGGCAGGAAATGCCGGAGCGTTGCCGATAAAATCGCGCAAGTGGAAACTTAGAGCCTAGGCGCCATCATGCTCACTAAAACCCCCTCCGCCCCTATCGGTGACGACGCCGATCCAAACGAAACGGCCGACTGGCTGGCCTCGCTGGAATCCCTGTTCTTCGCCTCCGGGGGCACGCGAGCTGAGTTCATACTTGGCGAGCTGGACCGCAAGGCCAAGGAGCTCGGCATCGTCCACGAGGCGCTACCGTTCTCGCCCTACCGCAACACCATTTCGCTCGAAAAGCAGGCGCCCTTTCCCGGCGATCTCGCCATGGAAGAGCGCATCACTGCAATCATTCGCTGGAATGCGCTGGCCATGGTGGTTCGGGCCAACACGGCCTATGGCGAACTTGGCGGCCACATTGCGAGCTACGCCTCGGCAGCGGAGATCTTCGAGATCGGGTTCAACCATTTCTTCCGCGCCGACACCGGTGAGGGCGACGGCGACGTGGTCTTCTTCCAGCCGCACTCGGCTCCGGGCGTGTACGCCCGCGCCTATCTCGAGGGCCGACTTTCGGAGGAGCATCTCAAGCATTACCGCCAGGAGATTGGCGGTAACGGATTGTGCTCTTATCCGCATCCCTGGCTGATGCCCGATTTCTGGCAGGTGCCGACGGGTTCGATGGGCATAGGCCCCATCACCGCCGTCTACCAGGCGCGCTTCATGCGCTATCTCAGCGACCGTGGGCTCACCAACACCGAGGGCCGCCACGTCTGGGGCGTGTTCGGAGACGGCGAGATGGACGAGCCGGAATCGATCGCCGGCCTGTCGATCGCGGCACGCGAAAACCTCGACAACCTTACCTTCATCATCAATTGCAATCTACAGCGCCTCGACGGTCCTGTGCGCGGCAATGGCCAAATTATCCAGGAACTGGAAAGCATCTTCCGCGGTGCCGGCTGGAACGTCATCAAGGTGCTGTGGGGATCGGAATGGGATGCATTGTTTGCCCGTGACACCCAGCACGCCTTGCTCCGCCGCTTCGCCGCCACCGTCGATGGCAAATACCAAACACTTGGCGCTAAAGACGGCGCTTACAATCTGGCGCATTTCTTCGAGGAAGATCCTGAGCTCAAGGCGTTGGTCGCCCACATGTCGGACCGCGATATTGACGCGCTGAAGCGCGGTGGCCACGACTTCCGCAAGCTATACGCTGCTTTCGAGGCAGCCAAGGCCGCCAAAGGGCGACCGACGGTAATCCTCGCTAAGACCAAAAAGGGCTTTGGCATGGGCGGCGCCGGCGAATCCCGCATGACGGCACACCAGTCCAAGAAGCTCGATGTCGAGGGCCTGCTGACCTTCCGAGACCGTTTCTCGCTGCCAATAAGCAACGAGCAGGTCGAGAAGATCGAGTTGTATAGGCCCGCCCAAGACAGCGCCGAGCTCAATTATCTCCGTTCGCGCCGGGAGGCGCTGGGCGGCTATCTACCGGCGCGCCGGCGCACGGCCGCTCCAGTTACGATCCCACCGCTTCAGAGCTATGCCGATTTCGCGCTTAACGCCGAAGGCAAGGAGATGTCGACGACCATGGCTGCGGTCAGGTTGCTCGGCAACCTGATCAAGGAAAAGGAGCTGGGACCGCGCATTGTGCCAATCGTGGCCGATGAAGCCCGCACATTCGGCATGGCGAATCTGTTCCGCCAGGTCGGCATCTATTCTCCGATTGGCCAGCTCTACGAGCCGGAGGATGCCGGCTCGATGCTCTACTACAAGGAAATCAAGAACGGGCAGCTGCTCGAAGAGGGCATCACCGAGGCCGGTGCGATTTCGTCCTGGGTGGCGGCGGCGACGTCCTACAGCGTCCACAACCTCGCCATGCTGCCGTTCTACATCTACTACTCGATGTTCGGCTTCCAGCGTGTGGGAGACTTGATCTGGGCCGCTGCCGACCAACGTTCGCGCGGGTTCCTGATCGGGGCGACCGCCGGGCGCACGACGCTAGCAGGCGAGGGCTTGCAGCACCAGGATGGATCGAGCCTGCTCGTTGCCTCGACCGTTCCGAACTGCCGAGCCTACGACCCGGCATTCGCCTATGAGCTTGCGGTCATTCTCGATCATGGCGCACGCGCCATGATGGAACAGTGCAAGGACGAGTTCTACTACGTCACCGCGATGAACGAGAACTATGCCCAGCCGTCGATGCCGGCGGGTGTCGAGGCCGATATCATCAAGGGGCTCTACCGTGTCGCCAGCCATAAGCCCAAAAAGAGTGCTGGCCTTGTCCGCCTGCTCGGCTCCGGCACTATCCTGCCGCAGGTGATCGAGGCAGCACAGATGCTTGCCGCCGACTGGGGTATTGCCTCGGAGGTGTGGAGTGCGACCAGCTTCTCCGAGCTGTCGCGCGATGCGCGGGAAATGGAACGTCACAACCGCTTCAATCCGCTGTCCGAGCCGATGGTTAGCCATATCAAGAGTTGCTTGCCCGGCAAGGCGCCGATCATTGCGGCCACCGACTATGTGCGCGCCTATCCGCAACTGGTCGCGTCTTATGTCGACGCTTCGTTCACGGCACTCGGCACCGACGGCTTCGGCCGCAGCGATACGCGCGCTGCGCTGCGCGATTTCTTCGAAGTCGATAATCGTCATGTCACGGTGGCAGCCCTTGCGGCCCTCGCCGCCGAAGGAGCGGTTCCGCGCCAGACGGTCGCGGACGCCATCGCCCGCTACGGCCTCGACAATGCGATCGATGCGCCCTGGTTGCGTTGATCCGGTTGAGTTCCAGTTCCGAAAGAGTTGATATGAGCCAGCTAATGGAAGTCAGGTTGCCGGATATCGGCGACTACAAGGATGTGCCGGTCGTCGAGTTCCTGGTGAAGCCAGGCGACGTCGTTGCCGTCGATGACCCGTTGATGACGGTGGAATCCGACAAGGCGACGATGGAGATCCCGGCACCTTTCGCCGGAACCGTCAGGGAGTTCGCGGTGTCGATCGGCACGCGTGTGTCCCAGGGCGCGCTGTTGCTAACGATCGATGCCACTGCTGCCCAGGCAGCTGCGCCGGCAACCTTGCCGGAAACTGCAAAGGCCGAAGCCGTTCCCGCGGCCGCGCCCGTCGAGGCAGAACCGCCGGCAGCGAAGGTGGCACCGGCAGCACCGGTGGCAAGCAACACGCCGTCGGTCAGGTCAGAGACGTCAGCCGGCGCCCATGCCACGCCATCGGTACGTGCCTTTGCCCGTGAGCTTGGCGTCGCCCTCGCCACTGTGAAACCTTCCGGCGCGAAGGGCAGGATACTGCGCGAGGACATTTTGGCGCATATCAAGGAGCGTCTAGCAGGAGGCTCGTCAGTGCAGATGTCGGGTACGGGCATCGGGGCCGGCCTGCCGGCCTGGCCTGCCGTCGACTACGAGAAGTTCGGACCCGTCGAACGCCAGCCGTTGTCGCGCATCCAGAAGATCTCGGGAGGCAATCTCACCCGCAACTGGCTGACCATTCCGCATGTCACCAACTTCGACAACGCCGACGTCACCAGCCTTGAGGATTTCCGCAAGGAGCTCAATGCGGCCAACAAGGACGCCAAGGTGACGATGGTCGCCTTCCTGATCAAGGCGTCGGCATTGGCTCTCAAGGCATATCCGCGCTTCAACGCCTCGCTCGACGGCGAAGAGCTGGTGCTCAAGAACTACGTCCATATCGGTGTTGCCGCCGACACGGCCAAGGGGCTGATGGTGCCGGTGATCCGAGATTGCGACCGCAAGGGCGTGATCGAAATCGCCACCGAAATGCGCGCGCTCGCCGACAAGGCGCGCGGGAGTGGGCTGTCGGCCGCCGACATGCAAGGCGGTTGCTTCTCGGTTTCGTCGCTCGGCGGCATTGGCGGAGCAGGCTTCACGCCGATCATTAATGCGCCCGAGGTGGCAATCCTCGGCGCAGGCCGCTCGGCGATGGAAGCCATCTGGGACGGCAAGGCCTTCCAGCCGAGGCTGATCATGCCGGTCTCATTGTCCTGGGATCATCGCGTCATCGACGGCGTCGCCGCAGCCAGGTTCCTGGGCCACATATCAGCTCTACTGGGCGATTTCCGCCGCGCGATCGTTTGAGGCCGAGATGAGCACCACCGAAATCAGGGTGTCCGAAATGGGCGACTTCAAGGAAGTCGCCGTCATCGAGCTGCATATCAAGCCGGGTGACTACGTTGTCCTCGACCAGACGCTTGTCGTGCTCGAATCCGACAAGGCGTCGATCGACGTGCCGTCGCCATTTGCCGGGCGCATCGCTTCTGTCGATCTCACAATCGGTCAGCGCGTTTCAAAGGGGGCGCTGATCGCCACCGTGGAAGCGGTAGCAGCCGCCAAAGAAGCCAAGCTAGCGATCAAGCCCGCAGCGTCGGTGGCGACATCCGAGGCTCAGGCAGCGACAACAGCGCGATCTCCCGCGTCGAGTGCGGCGCCCGATTGCGACGTGCTGGTGATCGGCGGCGGACCTGGCGGCTATTCCGCGGCCTTTCGTGCCGCCGATCTTGGCCAGCGCGTGATCCTGGTCGAGCGAGACGCCACCCTTGGCGGCGTGTGCCTTAACGTCGGCTGCATTCCGTCCAAGGCGCTGCTGCATGTCGCCGCCGTCAAGGAAGAAGCCGAGCGTCTTCGCGATCACGGTATTGTCTTCGACACCGCGACCGTCGATCTCGACAAGCTGCGGAGCTTCAAGGCCGGCGTCGTCAGCAAGCTCACGGACGGGCTAAAGGGCATGGCGCGCCTACGGAAGGTCGAGATTGTCAGAGGCACGGCAAAGTTCGCTGATGGCGGCTCGGTAGACATCGAGCTATTTGAGGGCGGCAAGCGCGGCATCGTTTTCGCCATGGCCATCGTCGCCGCCGGCTCGGTACCGGTCAAGTTGCCGTTCCTGCCTGACGATCCGCGCATCGTCGATTCCACGGGCGCGCTCGAACTGCCCTTTATTCCCCGGCGTATGCTGGTCATCGGCGGCGGCATCATCGGACTTGAGATGGCCACCGTCTACAGCGGGCTCGGCGCGCGAGTCGAAGTGGTGGAGCAACTCGACAGGCTGCTGCCCGATGTGGACCGCGACGTGGTCGAGGTCTGGCGCAAGCGCAATGCCCACCGCTTCGACGCGATCCTTCTGGGCGCGCGCGTCGAAAGTGTCGTTGCCGAGGAAGATGCACTTGTCGTGACGACCAGCGGCGAGGGCGCCGGCGTCAGGCGCTACGACCTGATCCTGCAATCGGCCGGGCGGCGCCCCACAGCCGAAGCGCTCCAATTGTCTTCCGCTGCCGTAACAATTGATGCGCGCGGCTTCATCGAAGTCGACGCGCAGATGCGCACGCGTGCGGCGAACATCTTCGCCGTCGGCGACGTCACTGGCAATCCGATGCTGGCGCACAAGGCCGTACATCAGGGCCATGTCGCGGCCGAAGCGGCAACGGGGCTCAAGAGCTTCATGGACGCCAAGGTGGTGCCATCGGTTGCCTATACCGATCCGGAAATTGCGTGGGTTGGCGTCAGCGAGGATGCCGCCAAGGCGGCCGGCCGTGCTGTTGAGGTCGGCACGTTCCCGTGGGCAGCGTCTGGACGGGCCATCGCCAACGGCGCCGACTACGGCTTGACCAAGCTGGTGTTCGACAAGGAAACGCGTCGCATCATCGGCGGCGCCATCGTCGGCCCGGCTGCGGGCGACATGATCGGCGAGATTTGCCTGGCGATCGAGATGGGGGCTGATGCGGTCGACATCGGCAAGACCATCCATCCGCACCCGACACTAGGTGAGACAGTCGGCATGGCAGCGGAGGCGGCCGAGGGCCTATGCACTGACCTACCGCCAACTCGGAGGCGTCGATAGGAGAGAGGCCGCTCCATTGCGCAATTTTCGGCTGAGACGGCGACTATCTGGGTATGGTGCGAGGATCTGTCGCAAACACGCATGCGGGGCTGAAAGGACCTTATCCCCAACAGTGTTGCTGCGAGAGGTGACGGACTTCAGCTTCAAAGTGCGTCGTATGCAGCTCGGTGGGCGCAGGCGGCGTGTGCAATCAGCTTCGGCAGATGGCCAAGCTGGACCATCTCGCGAGCCCAATAATGGGAGCTGGCGCATGCCTCCATCGCGGCGACACATGCCGGCTGGCTTGTAAAACTGCAGGCGCGACAGGGTCTTGCGAGATACGACAGTTCCGTCTGCTCCACGCAGTTGAAAGACGTTCTTTGCCAGATCGACCCCAATTTTGGTAACCTTTCCCATGGATGCCTCGTTCCATTTTGTGGCGTTAAGCGCCACAAACTTGGCACATTGCGATGCCGTCGGAGAAGGCTGGCATCCACCCCCACCCATCTGGAAGGATGATCCCTGCTCAGCCTGCCCAGCCGTTGCGCGCTGATCGGCCCGCTACACCACGCTGGGGACCACGATCAGTCGGAGAGGCTAACGCTGGCCCAGCGATTTCGGCAACATATTATTCTGTTCGGGCTCCGTTTCGAAGTTCTTTCTGCCGCAAATGCGACTCCTCAATTACAAATTCGGCATGATTGACCTTTCAAGAACTGGTAGTTTCGGTTCATGCCAGAAAGTGGGGACCTAGCCGAATGACCATCATCCTTGCTAACAATATCGATCATCGCGGCGGGAGCGTGAAGTGATCAATGCCTTCCCGGATGTGGCCGAAAACGCGCTGCAGTTTTCATAGCGGTCCTGTCGGCGGGCTGGGATGTAGTTGCTAACCCACAAGTAATTTTGAAAGGTAGATTATGTCTGAAAGCAATGGGTATAGCAGCGCGATTGGCATCAAGGCGGTTGCAGCGCATCATCCCGCGCATATCGGTTCGGGATCATGCGCGACATGCGCCGCTGAAGGCATTCTAGGAGCGGCAGACCTCTGGACCTCCGAAACTGAGCGGCCGCCCGTGGCGCTTAGGAAGCTTTACGACAAAGCCATCGTCATCGATGCTCTTGCCTCGCCGAATACTTTCAACGTCAACTATCCTCCCGCCGGCCGTCAATACACAGTGGAACAGCTCCAGAATGTGCGGCGCTCGGGTATTACTGCACTAAACCTGACCATTGGTGGAGCAGCCGGCGGCACAAGCGTAGCGGAGATGCTGAGCTGGATCAAGGATGTCAAGGACGACATTGCGGCCAACCCCGATACGCTCATTTTGATCCAGCGGCCCGAGGACATCAACCGTGCGAAGGAGAAGGGGCTTCTCGGCATCATCTTTGGCTTCCAAGGACTTGAATTCATGCAGGACGATCTACCGTCGATTGATCTCTTTGCCGATGAGTCAGTCATGATCATGCAACTGACCTACAATGGCGATAGTAAGATAGGATCTGGTTGTCTAGTCACCAACTCCGACGCCGGCCTTAAGCCCGTTGGAAGTCAAGCGGTCACTCATATCAATCGCCGCCGTCTAGTAGTCGATCTTTCCCACTCGCATCCGCAGACCGCCCTCGAAGCAGCGCGTGCATCAAGCGCGCCCATCATCGTTTCCCACAGCGCCTGCCGTGAGATATATGACCACCCTCGCAACCAGCCTGACGAAGTTCTTCGGGCGGTTGCCAACGGAGGTGGCGTATTCGGCATTTTTATGATGCCCTATCTCGGGCAGGATCCGGTTTACGCGTCTAGAAGGCTCTTCAATCGCCATCTGGTGCACGCTCTGAATGTCTGCGGCGAGGACCACGTTGGTATCGGCAGCGATAATTCGATAACGCCTATACAGTACAATGACGGGCATCGGAAAGCGCTAGAGGCCTTTATCGCTGGCCGCGATGACCGCGGCGTCTCCGCACCCTTGGACGGTATTGGCCCATACACCGTGCCGGGGCTGAATACGCCCCGACGGTTGGAAGTTGCCGCTTGGGACCTGTCGGAGGCGGGTTATTCAGACCGGGTTATCGAAAAGGTACTGGGCCAGAATTTTCAGCGTGTATTCACCGAAATTTGGGCAGGTTAGCTTCGCTTTGAAGCGCAAACTCTAATCAATGAGCATGCCTGTGAGTGATAGGTGAAATCTGAGCATGGAAATAAATGTGCCGCCGAGTGATCATCCTCTTCGGGAAAATGACTATGATGCAGTCGGCTCGATTGCTACGAATGTTCAAGATGGCTTCACGATGGTAGCAGTTGGCGACATTCTGTATGCGCGTCCGGTAGCTCACGGCTACCACCCCGGGTTGGCTGATGTTCTGAGCCTCTTTGAGGGCGCCGACGTCACTTTTGGAAATTTGGAGACCATTATCTTAGACAGACCGTCTAAAGGTTGTCCTCAGGCTGAGCACGGCGGATCCTATTGCATCAGTGACCCCGAAGTCGGCCCTGACCTGAAAGCCATGGGCTTTAATATGGTTAGCCGGGCGAACAATCAAACGCTCGACTGGGGCGTTGAAGGAATGCGTGAGACGACCCGCGCACTTGATAACATTGGGATCGTCCACTCAGGCGCTGGCGAGAACCTTGCAGAAGCGGGAGCTGCCCGCTTCTTAGAGACGCGTCGTGGACGCGTGGCGCTGGTTTCGTCGGCCTCGACATTCCCACCAATGGCCCGTGCGTGTGATCCCGCGGGCCGGGCTCCGGGACGACCAGGGCTAAACGCCCTTCGCCTAACTAAAAGTATCATAGTGCCTCGGGAGAAGTTCGAACTACTTACGGCGTTACGTGAGGAACTGCCAGGCGACAAACCAACAGACCGGGATTCAAGCCGCGTATTAATTGGGGATACGCTGTACAAACCCGGCGACAAGGCCAGCTACAGCTTCGAAGCCAATTCGCACGATGTAGCCAATATTCTCCGGAATATTCGTGAGGGCAAGCAGTACTCGGACTTCTGCATTGCCACCCACCACGGTCATGAACCGGGGAACTGGTGTCAAGAGCCTCCTGATTACGAACAATCATTTGCTCACAGCGTGATTGATGCGGGTGCGGACGCATACCTTGTACACGGGCCGCATTTGCTGCGAGGCATCGAGATCTACAAACGGCGCCCCATTTTTTACAGCTTGGGTAATTTCCTTTGTGAAGATCTCAGGGCGCCGGTAGGGGCGGACATTTATGAGGTGTACGGCAAAGATCCGCGGATCGATACAAACGCTGAGGTGACTGCTTATGAGATGTCACACGGCTTTCCGATGGCAGAAGGACCCGTAGGCTCGTATTCCGATGCGGTGTACTACGAGAGCGTCATCACGGTAAGCCGCTTTGAGCAGAACGAGCTTGCCGAAATACAGCTGGTTCCGATCGAGCATCGTCGCTCGGAAAGATTCGCCAACCGAGGAGTGCCTCGGCTAGCTGCTCCACAGCAAGCGCACTCCATTCTAAAACGCTTACAAGAGCTCTCGACGCCTTTTCAGACTGTAATAGACATTAAAGATGGCATCGGGTGGATCCGATTTTGAGCCAGATAGGCACTCGGAACCGTCACAATAGCGGCGCTCTGCCATCGAGAATACGGGTAATACAGGTATTGGCGCGGCGCTTTATTAAGCATGACTAGCAGTGGCTTGCAAATGCCCTCAGGAAGAGGAACCGAGCAGGACTAGTCCGGCAAAGCGGCGTTGTACGCGCCTGCCCTAACTGAACAACCAAAGTGGCGATCGTTCCCGCAGCTAGCGGGCGACGTCTAAAACGAAAGGGGAAAAGTATGACTGGTATCGTAACAAATGTGAGCCGTCGCACCTTACTTAAGACCGGCGCCATGCTCGGCGGTGGCGTCTTGGCTTCTGGCCTGCCACTCTCACAGGTCATCTGGGCGGCCGAAGGCCGGGTACTAAAGGTTGCCGCTCCTTACGAGCTTGCCACCCTCGATCCCGGTTTTTATGGCAATAATTCCGAGAGTACTGTCAACAGCTGCATTTATTCAAAACTCACGCACTTCAAACCAGGCTCCGAATGGGGCTGGGAACTGGAAGCGGCGGATAAGATCGAGCAGATCGATCCGACGCATATCCGCTTCATCCTCAAGAAAGGCATCAAGTTTACTGGCGGCTTCGGCGAACTCACTGCCAAGGATGTGAAATTCTCCTTTGAGCGGATCATCAAGCACGATTCACCCGTGAAACCGAACATGGGCTCATTCGACCATATCGAGGTCGAGGACGATCATACGGGCGTTATCGTGTTCAAGTCGCCCTTTGTGCCGGTATGGAACATCACGTTCCCTTGGGGCGGTCATATCGTTTCTGAAGAAGCCGTGATGAAAGCGACCAAAGACGGTGGAAACTTCGGCATGAAGCCTCCGGCCTTTTCCGGACCGTACGTGCTCGCAGAGTGGAAGCAAAATCAATACACGCTGTTGACCCGTAATCCCGATTGGACTGGCCCAAAGCCCGGATTCGATGAGATCCGCATCGTGCCGATCACTGATATCAAGACTGCGGAACGAGCATATCAGGCCGGTGATGTCGATTTCACTACGATCAGTCTTGATTCACTGGCGACGTTTAAGAGCAATCCGCCGGCAGATACGAAGGTTGAGGAGCATCCTTCTCTCGGTTACACTTGGGTTGGCATGAACGTCGACAATCCGAAACTGCAAGATATCAATGTCCGCAAAGCAATCCAATGGGCAATAAATGTGCCGCAGATTTTGGGCACTGCCTATGCGGGGCAGGGCGAGGTCGCGACAGGCCTCATTCCTCCAGGCATTGTTGGGCACCGCGACAAAGCGCTCGTCCCCCCAGAAGGCGATCTGGCAAAGGCCAAGGAATTCTTGGACAAGGCCAGTGGTGCTGATCTGAATCTAACTCTCGTCTGTCTAAACTCAAACCCGGACACAACAATTGCCCAGACTATTCAGGCGCAGTTGGCGCAGATCGGGATTACCGTCCAGGTCAATGTTCAAGACTCAGGTTCGTTCTGGACGATCGGCATGGAATCAGACGGCCAGCGCTGGAAGGACGTGCAACTAATTATCAATAGCTTCAGCAGCCAACCTGATCCGCTTTATTACACCGCCTGGTTCACTAAAGCGCAAGTTGGGGTCTGGAATTGGGAGCGCTTCCGCAGTGATCGGTTTGACGAACTTAATGGCAAGGCAGAAGCGGTTGAAGACCCGACCGAACGGTCAAAGCTCTACCAAGAGATGCAGGATCTGATGGAAGATTCGGGCGCTTACCGTTTCATAACGCATGGAGCTACTCCAATTATCTACCGGACGACTAAAGTGAAAGCTGCCACTCGCCCGGATGGTGTCCCATTGTATCTCGGCTTCACCCCGGCTTGAGTGGCGGCGGCGGACTGAAGAATGTTATTTTACTTTTGTAAGAGGTTGGTCCTCGCGGTCACGATTATCGTGATCGCGGCGACGCTTCTCTTTCTGATGATCCATGCCGTACCTGGGGACCCCGCAGCAACTCTGCTCGGCCCCCGGGCGACACCTGAGGCAAAAGCGCTCCTGCATCAACAGATGGGGCTCGACAAGCCGCTCCTCGTGCAGATCGTTAAGTTCTTCAACGGACTGCTCCATGGCGATCTAGGGTATGATGTGTTCAGCCAGAGACCTGTCGCCGATATCGTGTTTGAGCAACTGCCCTACACGATTGAGCTAATCCTCGTCTCCATCTTTTGGGCTGCCGCTATTGCCGTGCCGCTAGGGTGCTATTCTGCCATGCGGCGCAATTCCTTCCTCGACCAAGCGGTTGGGGTAATCGCCGTGGCAACAATCGCTATCCCTTCCTTTGTCATGGCAGTCTACGCACTGCTAATATTCGCCGTAGCCCTCCGCTGGCTGCCTGCGATCGGGCCAGGCCAAGGCTTGGTAGATGGACTTGTCCATCTGGTCCTTCCAAGCTTTGCAATGGGGATCGGTTGGGTGGGCTACATCTCTCGACTGGTGAGGGCATCCATGCTCGAAACGCTGGGCGAGAACCATATCCGAATGGCTCGCTCTTTCGGGATTTCGGAATGGCGCATTGTCTTCCGCTACGCTCTGCCGCTTGCGATCTTGCCAACGGTAACAATCTTGGGCGTAGGGATCGCATGGCTGCTGTCGGCTTCGGTGTTTGTCGAGGTCGTGTTCGCAAGACCGGGGATTGGCGCGCTAATCGTGCAAGCGGTGAATACACGCAATTATCCAATTGTTATGGGTGTGGTCGTGGTCACCACCTTCCTTATCGTCATTTCAACAACGGCCTCCGATTTGGTCAACGCAATACTTGACCCTCGAGCCCGGGAGAAGCTCTGACTATGACGAGCGTTGACACGATTGCTGAAGAAAACCCCATAAGATACAACCCGGGTGCCTTGAGTTCCTTTCTACGGCAGATGCGTAGCAACCGTCTGGGAATGTTTGGGGCAGTGCTTGTATTGCTGGTAGTGGCGACCGCGATTTTTGGTCCGCTGATCATCACCCATGACCCCATAGGCATATTGATAGGGCCGCGTTTGTCAGGACCTTCAGCAAATTTTCTTCTTGGCACGGATCAACTCGGTCGCGACACCTTTTCGCGCACCATCATGGGCGGCCGCATCCCGCTTCTCGTCGCTTTTGCGTCGTTGGGTAGCTCGATTATGGTGGGCCTCGTGCTCGGTCTGATAGCAGGGTTCGGGCCGCGCTGGCTCGACAACGTTCTGCTACTATTTTTCGACACGATCCGCTCCTTCCCTGGAATAATCTTTGCGTTGGCGGTCATCGCACTTCTTGGCCCCAGCATGTTCAGTGTGATCCTGGTCATCGCAATAACTTCGATGCCGATCTACGCGCGAGTCGTGCGCACCCAAACGCAAGCCTTGCGCAACTCCGATTACATCGACGCGGAGCGGAGCATGGGCGCCGGTACAACGCGCATCCTGGCAGTTCACATGCTGCCAAACGTGATCGGCCCGCTTCTTATCCTTGTGAGCATGGATGTGCCTGCGGTCATCGCCGTACAAGCGGGTCTGAGCTTTCTTGGCATGGGCGTGCCGCCTCCTACGCCCGATTGGGGAGCTATCCTTAATGATGGCTACAGCTATATTAATCAGACCCCTTGGCTGGTTTTTGCGGGCGGTATTCCAATTGTGATCGCGACACTGGGATTTACATTTCTAGGCGAGGCATTGCGTGACATATTCGATCCTAAGCTGCGGAAAGACTTATGACTTTTTGGAACTCGGTACCTCCAATATCCAACGAGACGCTTCTCGAGGTTAGGAACCTCAGCCTTGACTTCGGCTCGCCACGCGGACGCGTCCACGCTCTGCGCAACGTTTCATTGGACGTGCCGGCCGGACAGGTTGTCGGCATCGTAGGGGAGAGTGGATCCGGCAAGTCCACGCTTGCCTATACTGTGATGGGTCTACTTCCAGAAAACGCTCAGGTTACTGCCGGCAGCATTGTCTTTGAGCGACGCGACCTGCTCACACTGACTGCCCAGGCGCGACGTAGTCTGATGGGCGATCGCCTCTCCATGATCTTCCAGGATCCGATGACTGCACTCAATCCGGTGCGGACAATCGAAAGCCAGATGATCGATATCCAACACCACGAACAACGAGCGCGTGGTGAAAAGCGCACTCGTGCGATCGATATGCTCAAGCGCGTCGGGATTCCCGATCCGCAAAGCCGCATCGGGAATTATCCGCATCAATTCTCTGGTGGCATGCGCCAGCGCATCTGCATTGCCATGGCACTTCTGGTGAGACCGGCGCTGCTTATCGCCGACGAGCCGACGACGGCGCTTGATGCAACGTTGGAGGTTCAAATCATACATTTGCTCAAGGAGCTGCAAAGGGAGATCGGTTGCTCTATCCTGTTTGTCTCTCATCATCTCGGTGTGGTGGCCGAACTATGCGACCGCGTTGCCGTCATGTATGCGGGCGAGTTGGTGGAGCAGGGTGCCGTTCGCGACATCTTCCACAATCCCGGGCACCCTTACACAAGGGCTCTGCTTGAATGCGACCCAGGACGGATCAAAACACCAACCCGCACTTTGCCGACTATTCCCGGAGACGTACCGAGTCTACTTGGAATTAAGAACGGCTGTATCTTCCGACAGCGCTGTCCTCACGCGTTTGAGCGCTGCGAGAACGACACCCCTCGGGAATACCGTATCGGAACCGACCAAGTCGCGCGATGCCATTTGCTCGATCAAGCTGGGATGGTTGCGGCATGAGTGCGCTGCTGAGCATCCAGGACCTTCGTGTCCGCTTCCGCAGCATGGGGTCACTGAAGGCGCTCGCCACGGGCACGCCGGACCCTTTCATTGACGCTGTATGCGGCGTCTCATTTGAAATCCGAAAGGGCGAGACGCTTGCCCTCGTCGGCGAAAGCGGATCTGGCAAATCCACCATCGCGCGCACGATCATAGGCCTTCAGGCGCCTATTAGCGGCAGCATTCGTTTCAACGGGCAGGAACTTATCGGTCTCAAAGCGGCCGAACGAAAGTTCTACCTTCGCCGCATGACGATGATGTTCCAGGATCCCGTGGGCTCACTCTCGCCGCGGATGACCGTGCAGTCGCTCCTCACCGAGCCATTCCGCATACACGGCGTGGGCAATCGCGATCCCGGAGCCGAGACTGAGCGACTATTGCGCACGGTAGGTTTACCGGCTGACTTTGGGCGCCGCTATCCCCACCAGCTCTCTGGCGGACAGGCCCGACGTGTCGGCGTCGCTCGTGCGCTCGCACTTAACCCGGACGTGATCATCGCCGACGAACCCACAGCTGGGCTCGACGTGTCGGTCCAGGGTGAGGTGCTTAATCTGCTTGCTCGCCTCCAGGATGAACTCGGGATCGCCATCGTGATCATCACGCACAACCTCAACGTGGTGCGCCACATGGCCGATCGTATGGCGATCATGTATCTCGGTCGCATTGTCGAGACTGGGTCAACTCAAGACATCTTCGATCATCCCTGCCATCCTTATACGCAGGCCTTGCTCTCGGCCAATCCCGTGCCCGACCCGGATGCCGTTCTCAACCGCATCGAAATCAAGGGCGAGGTGCCGAGCATTCTGAGACGGCCAACCGGTTGCGAGTTCCACACCCGGTGCCAGTACGCGCAAGACATATGCTGCCGGGCCTTCCCCAAGCCTTCAGCAAACCCCGATGACGCCGGGCATAGCTACAGATGTCACTTTCCGCTCAGTCGCAAAACCGAGGTGGCGTTAGACGCGACCGCTTTCGGAGATTTCATTAACACAGGCCTGAGCCGGGTATCCAGCAAAAAGATCTAAGTGAAATAGCTTACGCGACAATTATTTCAGGAAGGGACCTTAAAGAACTTCAGAATATGTTCCATGATGGAAAAGGTCAATTTAGTCGGCCCAATCCGCCTTTAGTTGCCGCTAATGCGGGGTTCGACTTTAGCGTCGTCGCTCCCCGCCCCGGGCAGGGGAATCGCATATGGCTTTTTGGGGCTTGAATTTGTGGTGAGAAGGGATTCTTTGGAGAGGCAGTCGAAATGAGGAGAGACTGCCATTTCCAGCCTAGAGAGCTATTTCGGCGCGCTACCTGATCCGCGCGCTGGCAACGCCACGCATCGGCTTGGTGATTTGATCGTGATGATGATCGCGGCGAGCCTGTGTGGCGCGACCAACGCCACGGAGTTCTCGTTGTTCGCGCAAGAGCGCAAGCAAGCGTTGTCGCGCTTGATCGAATATGAAGAGGCACCCAGTCACGACACCTTCTCACGGCTCTTGCGATTGCTTGACCCGGAGGCGTTCGGGCGTGCGTTCGCCGCCTTTGCCGCAGGCTTCGCGCGTAACCGCTGTTCTCAGGCCACGGCCTTGAGTGGTGCGGGGGCGTAGGCCCAGGGCAGCAGGTCGTCGAGTTGGCTTTGCGGATGGCCGGCGACGATGCGGGTGATGACGTCGGTGAGGTAGGCGTACGGGTCG
The DNA here is from genome assembly GCF_057784245.1 of Mesorhizobium sp. CNPSo 4671. Taxonomy (NCBI): domain Bacteria; kingdom Pseudomonadati; phylum Pseudomonadota; class Alphaproteobacteria; order Hyphomicrobiales; family Phyllobacteriaceae; genus Mesorhizobium; species Mesorhizobium sp. CNPSo 4671. Next base: position 161,957 of record NZ_JBWLUW010000013.1, read on the forward strand.
ACGCCGTTGAGTT
>NZ_JBWLUW010000014.1:0-130688 GCF_057784245.1 Mesorhizobium sp. CNPSo 4671
CGGTGAGGCCGATGATCAGCCGATGATGCCCATAATGTCGGATTCCTTCATGATCAGAAGGTCTTCGCCATTGAGCTTGACTTCGGTGCCCGACCACTTGCCGAACAGGATGCGGTCGCCAGCCTTGACGTCCAGGGGGACCAGCTTGCCGCTTTCGTCACGGGCGCCGGAGCCGACGGCGATGATCTCGCCTTCCTGCGGCTTTTCCTTCGCCGTATCGGGGATGATGATCCCGCCGGCGGTCTTGGATTCGGATTCGACCCGGCGAACGACCACGCGGTCATGAAGCGGGCGGAACTTCGACTTTGCCATTTTTTCTTCCTCGAATGAGAACGGTGAGAAACAGTTCCTCCGTCCGGCGAAGCCGGACACATAGTTAGCACTCACCAGGGGCGAGTGCTAACGTGGCGCTGAAATAGGCCGCCGACCTGCGAGAGTCAAGGCGCGCGGCAGCCTCGAAAGACGGTAATTTTTTCCACGGATTGGGGCTTAGAGAAACAGCCGCAACTGTGTGTGGATGATCGACCGGTAATCCTCGATGGTCCGGCGGCTTTCCGCTTCGCCCTCCGCGAGCGCCAGGCGCACCACGCCACCGGCGAGCTGGAATATCAACAGAACCATGCGTTCGAACTGCTCGTGCTTGCCCGGTTCGATCAAGGCGGTGACATGATCGCAGAACATCTTGGCCTGATGGCGGGTTTCGGCGATGTCGAGATTCTTAAGCGCCTTGTCGGCCTGGATGGCGTTCTGCAGGTCCTGGATGGCCGGATCGCCGGCAACACGGCTGAGGTAGTCGTCAAGCAGCCGGTCGGCCGCAGCGATAACGTCCTTGGCTTCGCGGACGTCGGCGATGATCGCAGTCAATCGCGCGCGGCTGACCTCCGAGAACCGCTCGTAGAGCATCGCAAGGATCGCCGACTTGTTGGGGAAGTAATGATAGACTGTGGCGATCGGCCCGCCCGCCAGCATGCCGACCTCCTTCATGGTGACGGCGTCAATGCCCTTCTCGCCGATCAGCCGCATGGTCGTCGACAGGATGGCGTCGATGCGCTCGCGGCTGCGCTCCTGCTTGGGTTTGCGCCTCGGCTCCGTCGCTGTTCGCCTTGCTTCCATCATGCACTGATCTTTCGCACGAATTGCCAAATTCTGGTTGACAAAAAATATGATCAAGTATCAGTTTCTGAAATGCTGACAGGTTGTCAGCTTTTTTGCCGTACGGCAAGGACGTTGGGAGGCGCCTTTGACTTCGACAAGCACCGGTCATCTGGGCGACGGCGACTGGCTGGTCGGCAATCCGACCGGCGGGCAGCTTGCCTCGGCCCTGTGGATCGGCTCGGTCGGCCTGCTCATTCTCGGGCTGCAGCCCGTCCTGCTCGGCGCGCTCTACACCGAGGGCCATGTCAGCGGCGATGAGCTGGCACTGGTCGCCACCGCCGAGATGATCGCCATTGCGATCGGTTCGGCTGTTGTGGCGATGCTGCTGTCGGCCCGCAACATGCGCTGGAAAAGTGCGGTCCTGCTGCTCCTGCTGGCACTGGCGAATGTCTGGACGGCCTATGCCGCCGGCGTCAATACGCTGATGGCGGCACGTGCTTTGGCCGGTCTCGCCGAAGGCGGCTTGGTCGCGGTCGCCACCGAACTGATCGCCCGTTCGCGGCGTGCCGAACGCATCGGCGGCTATTTCGTCACCATGCAGACGCTGGCGCAATGCGCGCTTGCCTTGCTGCTGGCGCTCTATGTCATTCCAGCGGCCGGGTCGGCCGGCGGCTTTCTCATTCTCGCGGTCGTCTGCGTCCTGTCGCTCGTGATCGCCTTCATCGTCCCTGCCGATTACGCCGACCTGCCCAAGGATGAGAATCTGGCCAATGTGCTGACGGTTCCTTCTATCACCGCGCTGTCGTGCGTCTTCTGCTATTTCATGTTCTTCGGCTCGGTCTGGGCGTTTCTGGAACCGCTTGGCGCGCAGTTCGGCATCGACGGCCGCACCGTCGGGCTGATCGTCTCGGCGAGCCTCGCGGTGCAAGTCATGGGCGCGATGACGGCGACCGTGTTCGAGGCACGCATCGACTATCGCCTTGCCATCGCAGCCATTGGCACTGTCGCGCTTGTCGCCTCGCTCATCCTTGCCAGCGGACCTGGCCTCTCGACATTCTGGGTCGCCGCCCTGGTCATGGGTTTTATCCTCCTGTTCATCGTGCCCTACCAGATACGGCTGGCGATCACGGCTGATGACACCCGCACCGCCGTGCTGCTGGTGCCGGCCGCCCAGCTCTTCGGCCTGGCGATCGGGCCGGTTGCGGCGTCGCTGCTCATCGACGGCAAGGATTTTCGCCCGGTTCCGGAATTTGCCGCCGCCAGCGCTGTCGCCAGCGTAGCGCTGCTCGGCTTTTTTGTCCTCGTGGCGCGGCATCGCCGGGTCGTCGCGTGAGCGCCATGTCGAACATCTGGAGCAACTGGTCCGGCTATGTCACCGCAAAGCCGAGGCTGATCGCCAGCCCCGCCGATGCCGGCGAGCTCGGCGACCTCGTGCGAACGGCACCAGGTCCAATCCGCGTCGTCGGTGCCGGTCACTCCTTCACGCCGCTGGTGAAATCGCAAGGTACCATCCTATCCCTGGAGAGGTTGGAGGGGCTGGTTTCGCATGACGCTGAAAAGCATCAGGCGCGCGTGCGGGCAGGGACGCGGCTTGGTTCGCTGATGCACATCCTGCAAGGCATCGGCCAGGGCCTGCCCAATATGGGCGATATCGACCGCCAGGCGATCGGCGGCGCATTGGGCACCGCCACCCATGGCTCGGGACCGACACTCGGCGCCTATCACACGCAACTGGAAACGGTGCAGATCGTCGACGGGCTTGGCAAGGTTCGCGAGTTCAACATAGCAGGGGATCAGGACACGATCCACGCCATCGGCGTCGCGCTCGGTGCCTTCGGCGTGTTGAGCGAAGTGACGCTGAACAACATTGCGACCTACCGGCTGCGCCGTCGCAAATGGGTGCTGCCGATCGCCGACATGCTGCGCGACTTCGAGAAGATGATGACCGCGCACCGCTCTGCCGAATTCTACTACATTCCGTTTTCCGGCTATGCGCAGTTCATCGCCAGCGATTTCAGCACCGAGGCGACCACCACGCGCCCGACCGACGATGACGAAGGCTCCTTGCGCACGCTGCGCCGGTTGCGCACCGGGCTTGCCTGGCTGCCGTCGCTGCGCCGCCGGCTGATCCTGGGCGCCGTCGCGAAAGTGCCGTCCGAGGATTATGTGCAGGACTGGCTCAACGTCTATGCCAGCGACAGGCAAACCAAATTCAACGAGATGGAATATCACCTTCCCTTCGAGGAAGGGCCGAAGGCGCTGGCCGAGATCATAGAGCTGACCGAGAAGCGCTTTCCCGAGGTCTATTTCCCGATGGAGGTGCGCAGCGTCGCGGCCGATCAGTTCTGGCTCTCGCCCTTCTACAACAGGCGGACCTGCTCGATCGCCATCCACCATGATGCGGCCAGCGATCCGTTGCCCTTCATGCAGGCGGCCGAGCCGATCTTCCGCAGATATGGCGGCAGGCCGCATTGGGGCAAGATGCACAGCCTGAAGGCGGCGGACTTCAAGAAGCTCTATCCGCGCTGGGATGACGCCATGGCGGTGCGCCGCGACATCGATCCGCAGAACCGCTTCGTCTCGCCCTATATGGCCGGGCTGTTCGGCATCGAAGCATGAGGACCTATTTTTCCGCCCTATCGGAGGCACTGAGGCAAGCCAGCGTCTTCCAGCCTTGCCTGCTGCTCGACCTTGATCGGCTGGACGGCAACATCGCGCTGGTGAAAGGTAGGCTTGACCCCGGTCTTGCGGTGCGGCTGGTCGACAAGTCGCTCGCTTGCCTGCCGCTGCTGTCGCATATCGGAAAAGCGCTCGGAACCGATCGCTTCATGACTTTCCACCCGCCGATCAGCGCGGCGGTGCTGAAAGCGTTTCCGGACGCGGATCTGCTTTACGGCAAACCAATGCCGGTCGGCGCAGCAAGGGCGGCGCAGGTGAAGGATGACGCCGACTGGTCGCGTGTCTGCTGGCTGATCGACAGCGACGAAAGACTGGCCGAATATGGCGCTCTCGCCGCCGAACTCGGTGTCGACCTGCGTATCGCCTTCGAGATCGACGTCGGGCTGCATCGTGGCGGCTTCGCCGACCCGGAGGCCTTGTCGCGGGCGTTGGAGGTGCTTTCGACCCACAAACGGCTACGTTGCGAAGGCGTCATGGCCTATGAAGCGCATGCACCGCACATTCCTGGCCTGTTCGGTGGCCCGGCCAAGGCGTTGGCACAGGCCTCGGAACGGGCCGAAGCTTTCGTCGCATGCCTTGGTGCGGATCACCGAGGCATTCTCAACATTGGCGGTAGCAAGACCGCGCTGCTGCATCACGGCGGCATTGCCAATGAAGTGTCGATGGGGTCGGCCTTCGTGCTGCCCAGCGATTTCGACACGCCTAGCCTCGACGATTTCTTGCCGGCGGCCTTCATCGCGACGCCGATCCTGAAAGTGGTCGAGCCGATGCTGCCGGGTTCGCCGGCCGCTTCGCGTCTGCTGCAGGCGCTCGGCCGGTTTCCCCGCAAGGGCTGCTACCTCTATGGCGGCAAATGGATGGCCGAGCCTGTCTTTCCCGAAGGCATGAAGACGAATGGCCTGCTCGGCTTGTCCTCGAACCAGCAGTTCATGGGTCTGCCCGCCGATAGTGCCGCAAGGCCTGGCGACTACGCCTTCCTGCGGCCGACGCAGAGTGAGGCCGTGCTGCAGCAGTTCGGCCCGATCGCGGTGCTTTCCGGCGGCAAGATCGTCGATCGCTGGCCGGTTTTGCCGATGATGTGATCGAGCCGGGCCAGATAATTGACTCTGTCAAGTAAATGGTTGATCCTGTGCGGACAGGAGATGCTCATGACGATTCACCATCAGCCCAACAATGATGCACCCAACAAGCAACTGATCGATGCTGTGCGGGCCTTCAACCGCTTCTACACCCGCCAGATCGGACTGCTCGACGAAGGGCTCTTGAAAAGCGCCTTCTCGCTGACCGAAGCGCGTGTGCTTTACGAGCTGGCGCACCGCGACGGTCTGACCGCGACCGACCTTGGACGCGACCTCGGTCTCGATGCCGGCTATGTCAGCCGTCTGTTGAAGAAGTTCGAGCGGCTTCAGCTCATCTCCAGGTCGACGCTGGTATCGGACGCCAGGCAATCGTCGATCGCGCTGACGCCGGCGGGCAGGAATGCCTTCGCACCGCTGAACAAGGATTCGCACGACCAGGTCGCGGCCTTGCTCGATCGGCTGCCGGCGTCCGAGCAGGACCGGCTGGTGAAGTCCATGCGCACGGTCCAGGCACTGCTCGGCGAAAGCGCCGAACCGAAAATCCCTTATCTGCTGCGGCCGCTGCAGGTCGGCGACATCGGCTGGATCACCCGCCGGCAAGGCATGCTCTACGCACAGGACTATGGCTGGGACGAAACCTATGAGGCGCTGGTCGCCGAAATCCTCGCGGCCTTCGTGAAATCCTTCGATCCGAAATGGGAGCGCGGCTGGATCGCCGAGCGCGATGGCGAGGTGGTCGGCTCGGTCTTCGTCGTGCGCAAATCGCCGGAGCTGGCCAAGCTGCGCCTGCTCTATGTCGAACCCTCAGCGCGCGGCCTCGGCATCGGCAAGCGGCTGGTCGAGGAATGCATCGGCTTTGCCCGTGCGAAAGGCTACAAAACGCTGACCTTGTGGACCAACGACATCCTGACCGCCGCCCGGCACATCTACCAGGTGGCCGGCTTCAAACTGATCGAGGAAGAGCCTCACCATTCCTTCGGCAAGGACCTTGTTGGCCAGACCTGGGATCTCGACCTTTAGCGAAGCTTCTCCGCCATCCGTTTCCATGATGCGCGGTTGTTGGCGGCTTGCGCCGATGCTATGAAACGCGGGTCGAAAAGGACCCTGGAGCGGCAAACGGTAAGCCCGCTCCCTTCCACCGGCTGGAAGCTCCGTTCCCATCCAAGATGGGAACCCACGGCAAGCCCACGGCGTGCTTTTACGCCAGGCTTGGCGTTCGGAGTTTTCGCTGATCGGCGTTCCTTCGTTTGCCAGGCGCCAACGAGGAGAAGAAGAATGCCCATCATTCGCGCCGAGACCAGCGTCATCACCCAGATCAATGTCTTCACCGTACCAGAAGGCGGACAGCAGGCGCTGATCGACCTGCTGCGCGAGGCGGCGATGAGCTGCCGCGGCGTTCCCGGCTGGATGTCCGCCAGCCTGCACTGAAGTCTCGATGGCACGCGTGTCGTCAATTACGCCCAGGCGCATGACCAGGCGGCCATGCAGCGGGTGTTCGAGCATCTGCGCGGCAGTGGTTTTCTCGATCGCAACCAGGCCTTGGGTCAGGCCCAGCCCGGCCTTTATGAGGTCGCCTGCACCGTGGAATAGGCGGAGCGGCGGACCGTCTCTTGGCCATGCCAAGGGACGGTTGCCCGATACCTATGACTTGACCGGTATCCAGATCTCCAGCCCGCCATTGCCGCTGCGCGGATCGAACTCCGGGCCATAGCGTTCGAATTCGGGCGCGTCAGCTATTTCGTGCCCTGAGGCCGGCAGCCATTTGTTCCAGATCGTGTTGACGGTGCGGCGGATGGTCGAGATGTGTTCGCGATGGGCAAAGACCGCGTATTTCTGCGCGGGCACGCGAACACGGCTGAATTCCCTGGGAAGGTCGGAAAAGTCTGTCACCTCGACGCCGGCGATGTAGTCGAAATTGCCGGCATCGTCGCCATTGACGCAGACGCCATAGGCAACGTCGCCGGTCTCGCCGGGAATGTTGCCGATATAGGGGCCGAAGCGTTGCCACTGCATCGGAATGGCGGCGCTGGTTTCGCAGCTGTAGCGCTCGCCGATCCCGGCGATCAGGAACGGCCGGCTGGTCTCGAAGCGTGGCGGTTCGAGGTTGGTGAGAAGGGACTGGTCCATCAGGATCGGCTCCACGAGGTCGAGGGTCTTGGTCGAGCCTTGCGCGCGCACCAGTTCCGGCGTGGTGCCGAACTGATCGCGGAAGGCGCGGGTGAAAGCCTCATGCGAGTTGTAGCCGGCGTCGAGCGCCACCGAGAGGATGTCGGGCGCCCCGCCGGCCAGCCTGCGCGCCGCCTCGGTCAACCGGCGCGCGCGCATATAACCCATCACCGAACGGCCGGTGGCGGCGCCGAAGGCGCGCGTCACATGAAAGCGCGACACGCCGCTGCTTTGCGCGACGTCGTCGAGTGTAACAGCCTCCGGTAGGTGGCTCTCGACGAACCACAGCGCTTTCTCGGTCGGGTTCATGGCTCCTCGCATTTGGCTGGGCCATCTTGCCCTCTCCGCACGCGGCAGTTTGATCGAAATTGCGCTTGCCGTGCAATCAACGCGGCGATGATCGGCAGCGCTCGCCGAAGCCGCAGGTCAGGAAGCGGCCGGGGCGGCGCAGGAATCTCTGACGACGAGCGTCGATTTCAGTCGCACCGAACGTGGCGCGGCGGTCAATCCGTTGATCCGCTCGACAAGCATCTGCGCGGCCCTGTGGCCGATCTCGTTGCAGGGCTGCGCGATGAGGGTCAGCCGGGGTTCGAAATAGTCCGCCCACTCGAAATCGTCGAAGCCGGCAAGCGATATGTCTTGCGGTATTCTCAGGCCCGCTTTGCGGATGGCCGCCACGGCGCCGATGGTTGTCAAATTGTTGCCGGTGATGATGGCGGTTGGCGGATTTGCCAGTTTGAGCAAGGCTGCCACCGCGTTTTGAGTGGCTTCGAAATTCATGTTCGAAGGCTGCACGAGATCCGCGTCGAAACCGATGCCGTTGCGTTTGAGCCCCAGTCGATAGCCTTCGATGCGCTCCCTGGTGGTGCTGAATCCCGCCTGGGCGCCGAGCATGCCGATTCGCCTGTGGCCAAGTCCCGCAATGTGCGAAACCAGATTGGCGACGGCCTGCTTGTTTTCGACGCCGACATGGTCGAAGGCCGACTCGGCGAACCGGTCGACGAGCACGGTCGGAATGCCGCTCCTTTCCAGATAGCGGACGGTCGCGTTTTCAGGGTCGCCACAGGGGGCCAGAATGATGCCGTCGACCCTTCGCTCCTGCAGCGCCTGCACCACGGCGAGTTCATGACCGGGCTCGTCGCGCGTGTCGGCAAGGAAGACCAGCAAGCCGAGGCGCGCGCACTCGTTCTCGATGGCGCAGATGATGTCGCTGAAATAGGGATTGGTGATCGCCGAAATGGCGATGCCGACATAGTTGCTGACCTTGCGCGCCAGCGATCTTGCCAGCGCGTTCGGCTGGTAGCCGGTCGCGGCGATCGCCTCGTTGACCAGGGCGGTTTTCTCGGGGCTGACGAGACGCGTGCCGTTGATGACATGGGACACGGTGGACGTGGACACCCGGGCGCGGCGCGCAACGTCGCTGATCGTTGCAGCCGCCTTCGCCATCCCGTCACCTCAATCCGGCTTTTGCCTGTCCATGAACCTTGTGCGGATGCCGGTCCGCGCTCCGACTATTCATTGTTGCCGGCTATAATCAATGAGGTTTGTGCCGCTGTCGCCGTCGAAATAGTGGACATGGTCCATGTCGATGGAAAACAGCCGATTTTCCCCAACCTTGGAACGGTCTCTGGGCGGCAGCCGTGCGATGCACCGGTGATCGCCCGCACTGAGGTCGAGAAGAACTTCATGCCCCAGATGCTGGATCACATCGACATCGAAGGCGATGGAATCGGGCTCGGGTACGGCACCTGGCGGCAGGATGCTGAAATGCTCCGGCCGCACGCCGAGCGTGACCTTCTTTCCCTTGTGGCCGGCAAGTGCCGCACGCCGGTTCTGCGGCACCGCGATCCGCACTGCGCCGGCCTTGTCCAACAGGGAATTGCCATCGTACAGCAGGCTCAGGAAGTTCATGGCGGGCGATCCGATGAAGCCGGCGACGAACTGGTTGGCTGGCCGATTGTAGACTTCGAGCGGCGCCGCCGCCTGCTGGATCTTGCCGCCATACATGACGACGATCTTGCTGCCCATGGTCATGGCCTCGGCCTGATCATGCGTGACATAGACGGTCGTGGTGCCGATCTCCTGATGCATCTTGGTCAGGAAACTGCGCGCCTCGATGCGCATCTTGGCGTCGAGGTTGGACAGAGGTTCGTCCATCAGGAACACGCCGGGGCGGCGAACCAGCGCGCGTCCAAGCGCGACGCGCTGCCGCTGGCCGCCGGACAGCGCCTTGGGCAGTCTGTCGAGCAGGTCATCGATACGTAGCCGCTGCGCAACTTGCCGTATCTGCGCATCCATATCGGCTTTCGGGGCTTTCCGGATCTTCATGCCGAAGGCAATGTTGTCGCGAACCGTCATATGCGGAAACAGTGCATAGGACTGGAACACCATGGCGATGTCGCGGTCCTTCGGCGGCAGCGTGGTAACGTCGCGCGCACCAATGCGCAAAGTGCCGCCGGTGATCGATTCCAGCCCGGCGATCATGTTCAACGTCGTCGTCTTGCCGCAGCCTGACGGTCCCACCAGCACGGTGAATTCGCCATCTTGTATGTCCAGGTTCAGCCCGGACAGCACCGGCACCATCGCATAGCGCTTCTCGACGTCCTTCAGGGACACTTCAGCCATTGCAAATTCCTTGTTGCGAAAAGACCAGGGGCATCAGCCCTTCACAGCGCCCGAGAGATTGCCGCCCGAGATCTGCCGGTAGGTGAGGATGAACAGGATGACGATCGGCAATTGCGAGATGACGAGACCCGCGGCCGGCAGATTGAAGACGGCGAGGTAGCGGTCGCTGTTCAGTTTCAGCATGCCGACGGTCACCGGAAAATTGTCTTCGCTGTTGAGGAACACCAGCCCGAACACGAATTCCTTCCAGATGGCGATGAAGTTCAGCGTGTAGCCGACCAGAATGCCGGGAACCGACAGCGGCAGGATCACCTTCCAGAAGACCTGGAAATCGGTCGCGCCCTCGACATAGGCGGCCTTCTCGATTTCAGGCGGAATTGTCGTCATGAAGCCGCGCAGGATCAGCACCTGCAACGGCATTCCATAGACGCCGTGCACGATGATCAGCCCGATCTTGGTGTCCAGCAGGTGGAATGTGCGCAGCGTGTCGTAGAGCGGGATCAGCACCGTCTGCTGCGGCAGCATCAGGCCGGTCAGCAAAAGGCCGAAGATCCACTTGCGCCCGGGAACATTCATGCGGCTGAGCGCGAATGCGGGAACCAGCGCCAGTGTCACCGCGAGCGCTGAGCCTGCGGTCGCATAGATCAGGCTGTTTCTCAAAAGCGTGCCGAAGCCGAGACCGAACCAGACATCGATATAGGGCTGGATCGTCGGCGACTTGGGCAAGGCGAAAGGCCCTGCCAGGAACTCGGCGTTCGACTTGATCGACGTCATCACGATCAAAAGCAGCGGTCCAAGCCATACGGCCGCCAGGACCAGCATCAGCGCGGTCGCGGCGAGTTTGGGCAGAACCGCAAGGAGACGGCCGCGGCCGGCGGGATTGATGGCCATATCAGACATCGAAAGCACCTTTCAGCACCTTGCCGAGCAGCACGGCCGCCAGCGACCCGGCAATCACCAGGATGACGACGCTGAGCGCCGCGCCGTAGCCGAAGCGGGAATTCCAGAAGCTTTCCATGTAGACGAGATAGCCAAGCACGTTGGTCATGCCGAAAGGCGCGCCCTTGGTCAGCATGGCGATCAGGTCGAAGGCGCGCAGCGATTCGAACAGCGTGAGCATGACGATGATCGCGGTTACGGGGCGCAACTGCGGCAGGGCGACGCTGCGGATCATGCGCCAATGCCCGGCGCCCTCGATGCGGGCGGCGTCGAATGTTTCTTTCGGAACGTCACCGAGGCCGGCGAAGTAGAAGATCATCGGCATGCCGGTGAAGGCCCAACCGGAAATGACCGCCAGCGTGTAGAGCGCGATGCGGTAGTCGCCGAACCATTCATGCACCAGGAAGCCGAGGCCGACAGACCGCAGCAATGTGTCGAAGGCGCCGAACACCGGATTGAGGATCAAAAGGAACATCAGGCCGACCGCGATCAGCGACATGGTCACCGGAAAGAAGACGATCGTGCGCAGCAGCGACGGCGCAAACACCAGGCGCGCCTTCATCACATAGGCGATCAGGAACCCGAGCGAGACCGGGAAAACCAGCGAAACGACCAGCCACTTGGCGTTGTTGATCAGCGCTATGTAGAAATACTTGTCCTGGAACAGGTAGGCGTAGTTGGCGAAGCCGACGAATTTCTTCTGCGGCGCCATGCCGTTCCATTCGAAGAAACTGAGGTAGATCGTGTAGAGGATCGGGTAGCCGATGAAGCAGGCGAACACCAGCAGCGGCACGGCCACGCCGAACACGGTCACGAACACATGCTGGCGGGCGTAGCCGACGAAGGTGCCGTCATCGAAGCGCCTTGCGCTGCTGGCCATGGTGTCGCGCCTTTCGATTGATTCAGGAAATGGTTTTGGCAGCGCCCGCGATGCGCGTCGCCACCATCCCGGTTCGGGAGAGGATGACTGCCTCTGCAATGAAGCACGTCGTGACGGACCGGGAGAGGCGCCTTGCACCTCTCCCGGTCCGTTCGCGTTACGACTTCTTGACGCGCGCGGCCTCGTCCTCGGTCAGCTTCATCGCGTCCTCAGGTGACATGGCGCCGGCCAGAACACCCTGTACGCCGTCGAGGAACTTGTCGGAAATCGCCGGCGGTGTGGCATGGTCGACATGCATGAAGGTGAAGGAGCCGGACTCGGCCATCGCCTTGCCAAGGCGCTGCTCCATTTCGCTCAGCCGCGACAGGTCGGAATTGACGTTCGACGGGAAAGGCTTGTCGAGCTCGAGCTTCTTGCTCATAGCTGCGTCGGAGACCATCCAGTCGAGGAACTCCGCCGCCGCATCCTTGTTGGGGCTGTTCGCATGGATCATGATGGTGTCCTCGGCGAAGACCGACATGATCGGCTTCTTGTCCGGGAAAGCCGGCATCGGGAAGAAGTCCATCGGCACGACGCAGCATTGCGGCTGGTCGCCGCGGAAGCGGCCGAGATTGAACGAGCCCTGATACCAATGCAGGCCCTTGCCCTGAGTCCACGGCACCATGGCAGGCCCGAGATCGATCGAGTTGAACGACGGCTCGAACATGCCGTCCTGGGCCAGCTTCTGCATCATGGCGGTCACGTCGACGGCGCGCGGGTCGGTCCACGGTATCGTGCCGTTGATCAGCCCGTCATAGACGTCCAGCCCGTGCTTGTTGACCAGGATCGCGGACCACATGAATTGTGAGGGCCACTTCTTCTGGTTGGCCAGCATGAAGGCGGCAAGGCCGGCTTCCTTGCCCTTCTGTGCATTGGCCATCAGCTCATCCCATGTGGTCGGAACCTTGAGGCCGAGCTGTTCGTAGATGTCCTTGCGGTACCAGACCACCGACGCGCTCATCTCCGTCGGCACGAAATGCTTCTTGCCATTGTAGACCGACAGCGCCACGCCGGCCGGGTTCAGCTTCTTGTCCCAGCCATACTTCTCGTAATAGGGCGTCAGATCGGCGGAGAAACCGTTGTCGACGATCTCCTTGCCGCGGCCGCCTTCCCAGGAATAGAAAAGATCAGGCGGATTGCTCGATGACAGCTCGATCGTCTGCTTGGTCTTGTAGGTCTCGCCGTCGACGCTGGCTCCGGTGACATGGACCCGGTCGCCATTCTTCTTGTTCCATTCGTCGATCAGCCAATTGGCGTAGACCTCCGAGGACGGCCATGGCGCCCGGTAGAAATACCTGATTTCGGCGGGCGCGGCCCGCGCCACCTTGACCCCTGACGCCGCCGCCACTGCGGTCGCGCCGAGTGCAGCGGAAGCCTTCATGAAAGTGCGGCGGGACAGTGCATTCTGTTTGATGTTCATCGTTTTCCTCCCGGTTCGATCTGACAATGACAGGCAGCAGCAAGCCGCCGCGAAGCGCGAGCGCGACGCGTGTCGACAGTGACTGTTGCTGACCCTCCGAAGGCGAAGTTGGTGGCGTGGTTCTTCCGTCGCCAAATTCGTCACGGAGATTGAATTAATCTAATCGAAGCGCTTGCGCAAGCGCTTCGATGGTCAATTTCGGATATTTTCGGTTGCCTCCAGCCGGGCTGGTTTGACTGAACTCCGCCTTGCGCGGTCGCAACCTTGCCGACAAGCCGACATGGCTCTCACGACAAGGGGATTGACAGCGGCAGAGGATATCATTCTAACGTTATGTTATGACATTACGAATGGAAATATCACATGTGTCTTCTCTGATGAGGCCAAGGCTGCTGGTGCCGCGATGGTGACAGGCTTGGTCGAAAAGAATCGTTGCGATGCGCCGGGGGCAAATCTACGATGCTCGGCTGATGGTCCCCGCGCCGAAAGGCAAGGGGTGAAAAGGGAACACGGTGAGACCCTCAAAGGTCGAGGCCGTGGCTGCCCCCGCAACTGTAAGCGGTGAGCAAGATCCGACACGCCACTGGCCGGCAAGGCTGGGAAGGCAGGATTGCGCAACGACCCGCGAGCCAGGAGACCTGCCATCACTGAGTTGACCGGACGGGGTGTGCCGGGAGGAAACGTGGACGTCGGTCTTGTCGGCCGGCTCGCCAACATCCTTCCGTTGCCAGTTTTGGAAAGTGACGGAAAGTTGGACGGCGCCATCGATCATCGCATCATCGTGTGCACGCTTTGCCGTGACATCCCGACCGGCATCAGGTCGGGCGAGAGCCTGTGCGCCGATTTGCGCTCCCGGCTCGCGGCCTACCATGAGTCGGCCTTGGCGGATTGCTTCACGATCGAAGGCGTCGAATGCATGGCGGGCTGCGCGCGACCGCTGACGGTGGCCTTCCAGGCACCAGGCAAGGCTTCCTATCTTTTCGGCTCCATCGACGCTGAGGCCGACGCCGGCGATCTCGTGCGATTTGCCAGGCTTTACGCGTCGCTCGCCGACGGCTGGTGCAATTCCGGACAACGTCCGCCGCGACTGGCCGGCAAGACTCTGGCCCGCATTCCCGGACCGGTCAAGATTGCGGGCGACAGCCGATGACAATGCCGCTTCTCGAAGCCCGCGACCTCTGCGCGATGGCGAATGGCCGCGATCTGGTCCATGCGGTCAGCCTGTCGGTGGCCTCTGGCGATCGTCTCGCCATCATCGGCCCCAATGGTGCCGGCAAGACCACGCTGCTGCGCATGCTCTCTGGCATGCTCAGGCCAAATGCGGGCGAGGTGAAGCTCGGTGGGCGCCGCCTGGACAGGATCTCGACCGCCGAGCGGGCCCTGCACATCGCTGTCGTCGGCCAGACCGACCAGCCCGATCCGCGCCTGGCGGTGATCGACTATGTCGAGCTTGGCCGCGTCCCGCATGCGGGCCTGAGACGCAGGAGCGAGGAACGCGATATCGTCGTCGACGCGCTGCGCCGGACCGGCCTGTTGCCGCTGCTTGCCCGCAGCATCGGCTCGCTGTCGGGCGGCGAACGCCAGCGCGCCCAGTTGGCGCGCGCCATCGCGCAGCAACCGAAAGTGCTGTTCCTGGACGAGCCGACCAACCATCTCGATCCGCGTGCCCGCGCGGAATTGCTCGAGCTCGTGGCCGGCTTCGGCATGACCGTGATCGCGGTGCTGCACGATCTGGCCCTGGTGGCGCCCTTCGCCACCAGGGTCGCGGTGATGCACGAAGCGCGGCTGCATGCGCTGGCCGCGCCGCGCGAAGCGCTGACCCAAAAACTGATCCGCGAGATCTTCGGCGTCGACGTGTTTCGCCTGCGCCATCCGACCGAGGACCGCGAACTGACGGTGTTCGATGTTCCAAACCGCGCCGCGCCGCCATCCTGATCGAACCCATCCCCCATCCCACACTGTTCAACCAAGGAGCAAAATCCGTGAAACGTCTCGCACTGTCGCTCGTCTTCTCGCTGCTGGCCTCGACAGCCTTCGCCTTCCCGGTCACCGTCGACAGTTGCGGCAAACCGCTGATCTTCGACGCGCCGCCCAAGCGCGCCGTCATCCATGATCTCAACATGGCCGAGATGGCCTTCGCACTGAAGCTGCAGCCATCGATCGTCGGCCTGACCGGCATCACCGGATGGTACAAGGTCGGCCCCGAATTCAAGGCCGAGCAGGGTGCCATCCCGGAACTGGCGCCCAAATATCCGACGCTCGAAAACCTGGTCGCGGTCGAGCCCGATTTCTTCTTCGCCGGCTGGTACTATGGCATGAAGCCGGGCGGCGACGTGACGCCCGACACGCTCGCCCCGCACGGCATCAAGACGCTGGTGCTGACCGAGAGCTGCGTCCATCTCGACAAGAACCGCCCCGCCGCCTCGATGGATCTTCTGTATGGCGACGTCGAAAAGCTCGGCAAAATCTTCGGCAAGGAGGCGGACGCGGAAAAGCTCGTCGCCGGCTGGAAGGCGCAACTGGCTGACATCACCACCAAGGTCGGCAGCGCCAAGGGGACGCGTGTGTTCCTCTATGACTCAGGCGAGGATAAGCCGTTCACCGCCGGAAAATTCGCCATCCCCAGCGCCATGATCTCGGCGGCCGGCGGCGACAACATCATGGCCGACATGGACACCAGCTGGGGCAACACAGACTGGGAAACGGTGGCATCACGAAATCCGCAATTCCTCATCCTGCTCGATTACCAGGATGGCGGCGGCTACAAGAAACTGCTCGATTTCTTGAAGGCTCATCCGGCAATGAAAGAGACGGACGCGGTCAAGAACGAGCGCTTCGTGGCGCTCCGCTATGCCGAATTGACGCCCGGACCGGCAAACATCGAGGCGATCGCCAAAATCGCCAAGGCGATGCATCCGGAAGCATTCTGATGCTTCTTGCCCCCGGACCCGGTGCGCTTTCAGGGCACAAGGCATTCGCGCTGGCGATGGTGGCGGGCACGGTGGCGGTGGTCGCCCTCGTGCTCATGTCGATCGCCTATGGGTCGACGCTTATCCCGCTGACCGACGTCATCGCCTCGCTTGGCCATGCCGTCGGGTTGAACGAGCACCAGGTGTCGGGTCCGGTCGGCAAGATCGTTGTCGATTTGCGCCTGCCGCGCACGATCCTGGCGGTGTGTGTCGGTGGCGGCCTCGGCATGACGGGCGCGCTGTTGCAGACGGTAACCCGCAACGATCTCGCCGATCCCTTCCTGTTCGGGCTGTCGTCGGGAGCCGCGGCGGGAGCGGTTTCCGTCATCACCGTCTTTGGCGACAGTTTCGGCATCTGGACCTTGCCGGTCGCCGCCTTCACCGGCGGCATATTGGCCGCCTGCATCGTCCTGCTGCTTGTGGCGCGGGTGCGGGGGCAGGGGCCGGAACGGTTGATCCTCGCCGGCCTTGCCGTCTCCTTCCTGTTCACGGCCGTCACCAACTATCTGGTCTTCGCCGGCGATCAGCGCGCCGCCCATTCGGTGCTGTTCTGGACGATGGGCGGGCTCGGGCTGGCGCGCTGGGACAATGTCTGGCTGGGCGCCTTGGGCGCCGGCACGATCGCGGCCTACGGGCTGTGGAACCATCGCAGGCTGGACGCCTTCCTGGCCGGTGAAAGTGTCGCCGAAAGCCTTGGCGTGCCGGTGGCGAGGATGCGCAGGACAACGTTTCTCGTCGCCGCCTTCTCGACGGCAATTCTCGTCTCGGTCGCCGGCGTCATCGGCTTTGTCGGGCTGATGATCCCGCATCTGTCGCGGCCGCTGGCCGGTCCGCTGCATCTGCGCCTGATCGCCAGCTGTGCGCTGTGCGGAGCGGTGCTGTTGCTGGCAAGCGATCTTCTGGCGCGGACCTTGCTGCCGCCGCAGGAACTGCCGATCGGCATCATCACCAGCTCGCTCGGCGCCTTCTTCGTCGTCACGCTGGTCGTGCGAAAACGGCTCTGACCGCCGGGGTGGAGGCTGCCGGTTCAGACTGTCCAGAAATAGCGCACGATGTGGAAGAAGATCGGGGCGGCGAAGATCAGGCTGTCGGTGCGGTCCATCATGCCACCATGGCCTTCGATGAGATGGCCCCAGTCCTTGACACCCTGGTCGCGCTTGATGGCCGAGGCCACCAGCCCGCCCAGAAAACCCATCGAACAGGCGACGAAGGCGACACATGCCGCCTGCAGCGGCGAAAACGGCGTCACGAACGACAGGAGTGCGCCGAGCAGGCTCGCCGACATCAGTCCGCCGATCAGGCCTTCCCAGGTTTTCGACGGTGACACGGTCGGCGAGAAACGGTGTTTTCCGAACAGCTTGCCGAAGATGTATTGCAGCACGTCGCTGCCTTGCACGACGATGATCAGGAAGGCGATCAGCAGCAGGTTGCGGCCTTCGAAGCCGGGCACGTCGAGTGTCAGCAGCGCCGGAACATGGCTGACGCAATAGACCGATATCATGACAGCCCATTGCTGCGCGGCGATCCGTTCGAGAAAGCGTTCGGTGTCGCCATGCAGCGCGGTGATGGCCGGCATCAGCAGGAAGCAATAGACCGGAATGAAGATGACGAAGAGGCCGTACCAGGCGGTCCACACCAGCCAATACTGAAACGGGATGATGATGCCGAACATGCCAAGCAGCACCCAATGGTCGCTGCGGCGCGTGTGCGTCAGCGTCACGAATTCGCGCAGCGACGCGAAGGAAATCAGCGCGAACAGGATGGT
Organism: Mesorhizobium sp. CNPSo 4671; assembly: GCF_057784245.1. Taxonomy (NCBI): domain Bacteria; kingdom Pseudomonadati; phylum Pseudomonadota; class Alphaproteobacteria; order Hyphomicrobiales; family Phyllobacteriaceae; genus Mesorhizobium; species Mesorhizobium sp. CNPSo 4671. The sequence continues at coordinate 17,657 of NZ_JBWLUW010000014.1, forward strand.
CAGCCCGTAGCGGCCGAAGAAGAAGGCGACCGTCATCAGCGCCACCATCACCCACCAGGCATTGATGCGTTGGGTGAGATTGACCAGCGTCGAACTGAGCGGCTTCGGCGCCCGCGCCGAAAGTATGGCGGCGACGATGCTGGCGGTCGTCAGCACCGCGAACAGGCCGATGATCAGGATCGAGATGTCGTGGCGCATCAATCGTCTCGTTCGGGGCGCGGGTTGAGCGCCAGGAGCGTGGCGTGGGCTCGGTCGAGGAAGGCGCGCCGCTCTTCGCCCGGGGCCACCGTCACCGGCGCGCCGAAGACGACGCGGCACAGAAGCGGCACCGGCAGGAACTGGCCCTTGGGCAAGACGCGCGACATGTTCTCGATCCAGCACGGGATCAGCTCGACCTCAGGCCGCGCCATCGACAAATTGTAGAGCCCGGAGCGGAAGGCCAGCAGTGGCTCCTCGGTCATGTTGCGTGTGCCTTCGGGAAACAGGATCAGCGAGTGGCCCTGGTCGAGAACCGACAGCATGATCTCGATCGGGTTTTCCTCGGGCTTCGTCCATTGCCGGTTGATGAGTACGGACGACAGCATGTCCTCGGCAATGAAGCGGCGCAGCCGCGATTTTCCCCAGTATTCGCCGGCAGCAACCGCATGGGTGATCGCGCGCTCTTTTTCACTCAGGCAGGCCGACAAAAGGATGAAGTCGCCATGGCTGGTGTGGTTGGCGAAATAGATGCGCTGCCGGTCCGACGGCAGGCTGCCGTTCCAGATCGGGCGCACCCCGGTCACCACCCAGGCCAGCGCCGAGAGTCCGACGGAGGTTACCGTCTGCAGCAGCGTAAAAGTCTTTAATGCAAGCTTGCTCATCGCGGCGCCCAGAATCCGGCCGCCAAAAGCATCGCCACGAACAGGCCAATGGCTATGCGTTGCCTGGTGAGCAACCGGCGCGTACCGGCCATGCGCTCGTCGAGCGAACGCGTGGCGGGCGGCAGCGGCTTCAGGCGCATGCGCGCCAAGAGCTCATCCACCGCGGCGCCGCCGGAAATCTCGTCGTCGTGGCTGGCCATCAGCCGGAACAGCAGCGCATCGAACGCCAGCAGCGCCGATAGCGCCAGCACGGCAACCGCGCTCGCGGCGGCGAGCGACAGGGCGAGGGCCGCATGCCGGGTCTCGAAGGCGCCGCGCGCCGAAGCGGCCAGCGGCGCAAGGATGTTCGCTGCCACGACAACTGCGGCCGGCCACGCGGCCTGCCGCATCAGGATGCGAGCGAAGCGATCGGTGCTTTCCTGGTAGGCATTGCCGGTCATGACGTCGCCCGCTCCGTGGCCTCGGCAAGATGAACCGGCCGGCCGGCGGTCGTCAGCATCTCGCGGGCCAGGGCAGGTGTCCTCGCCCTGCCGGTCGCCACCAGCCATTCGGCGACAACGCCGGCGCTGCGCTGGAAGCCGAGCGCGCAGCAGACCAGCACCGTTCCGTCGCGGCGCGCTTTCTCCACCGCACCGGCTGCTTGTTGCTGCATCGTCACCGGTGGCGGCAACAGGTCGACCGTCGGAAAGCTGATCCAGCCGCACGTCGCTCCCGCCGGCCTTTCAAGTTCGGCGGCGAGGTCGATGACCGTGCCGAAGCCGTTGGCCTCGCTTGCACTGGGAAAGCGCCCGAGAAAGACGCCGTCGGTCACCGCGACCTGCGGCGCAAGATCACGCGTCCATGCCCATATGTTTGTCTTGACGCCGAGGCGGTAAGGCAAGAGCAGGATGCGGCTTGCGAGCGTGACGCTGCCATCCGCGGATTTCTGGAACACTTTTGCGCCGGCTCCGGCATAGGCAAAGGCGACGACGGCCAGCGCCAAAGCCGGCCAAAGCAGGATGAGTGCGACGGCGGAAAGGAAGGCGCCGAGTGCAGCGCCGGCCAACGCAAGGACGCTGCCCAGCCCGTAGAAGAGCGCCAGCCGGCGGGCTTTCGCATCGCTGGTCAGCCGGCCGCCTGAAAACGGCAATTCGCCGCCGCGGGGAAACAGCCACAGCGCAAAGAAACCGAGCAGCGCGCCGGTCGGGATGTCGATGAAATGATGTTGCCAGGTCGTTAGCACCGAGGCGCCGATCAGGAAGCACCAGCCATGCCAGAGCGGCAGGAGAAAGCCGGAGAGCCGGTGGCGCCAATGGTCCCAGATGATCACCAGCAGGGCGATATGCAGCGAGGGCGCCTGGTTGAACGGCTTGTCGAAACCGCCAAGCACGGCAAACATGAAGCCCGGCAGGCCGGTCGTTGTCGGCCGCACGAATGTCGCGGTCAGCGGGAACAGGATGAAGCAAGAGACGGCGACGATCTGCGCGGTGAGAAAGCGGCCGGCCAGGCGGTCGACCCCTTGCCGGCTGTCGTTGAGCAGCAGCGACAGGCCGTAGAACAGGTTGATCGACCAGTAGGGCACGATGGTCCAGGCGACGAACGGGATATTGTGTTCCCAGGAGAACACGATGCTGCCGACATCGTCGCGGCGCGACGCCAGCCAGTTGGCGAAGCTATAGGTCAGGTAGAAGAAAGGCGCCAGGAACGCCAGCCACAACGCTGCCCTGACGACCACCCGGCCATAGGGTTCGGTGGTTACTGTGGCTGCGGATTGCGAAGCTTCAGGGTCAGTCGGCATGCCTCGGCTGGTCCTACAGGCGCCGCGCGACCGAGACGGTGAAGATGCCCCATTGGTCGATGCGCTGGTCGAGTTTCTCGAAACCGGCGGCTTCGACCAGCTGGTCCATTTCGCCTTGCGTGCGCCGGCGCATGACCCAGGCCTGGCCACCGCGATGCGAGGTCAGGCTGCGCGCGATCATCTCGAGCTGCGGATGCCAGGGCTGGTTGGTGTAGAGGAGCAGGCTGCCCGGCTGCATGGCGCGGGCCAGTCCACCGAGCGAGCGGGCGATCATCGCGTTGTCGGAGAACAGTTCGTAGAGGCCGGAAACGATGGCGAGGTCCGGCGCCGGATCGATCGCGGCGAGCATCTCGGCATCGAAAGCATCGGCGCGCTGGAACGAGACACTGGGCGGCAATTGCCGCTCGGCAATCAGCTTGCGGCCAAGCTCGACATTGAGGTCGGAGTAATCCTGCAGGCGCACGCTTGCCGGCTGGTCGGGGCTCTTCACGACGGCATCGAGAACATAGCGGCCGTGGCCGGCGGCGATGTCGAGAATGTGCGCCGGCCGGCCGGCGGCCTTGAGCGTCGCCAGGCAAGAGCCGATCAGTTCTTCGAGATGCAGCTTGCGCTGGCGAATGCCGCGCCAGCCGATGGCCTCCAGGAAGATGCGATCGACGAAGCGGCCAAGCGGCGTCAGCCCGCGCGCCTCGTTCTCGTAGACATAGTCCAGCGTCGAGCCGGAATCGAAGCCGGTGGTGACGCCGGCCTTCATGCCCGACGAGACCCAGGCGCCCATGCGGATGGAGGCGCGGCTGAAGGCCCAATAGAGGCCCTTGGGCGACAACAGGTCGAGCGGCGAGGCAAGCCGGTCTGCCTCGTCGCGGGTGTAGCCGGCGATGTCAGCCTGTTTCAGGTCGACCACTGCGTCCGGTGCCGTAAATTGCCTGGCCAGGAACGGCCGGATCAGGTCGAGAGCCTGTCCCCGGTCGCGCTCGCCCAGCGTATCGTGGAAGAAACCCGGCAAGACATGGCGTTCCTTGGTCCGGCTGCCGAGATTGACGAAGAATTCGTGCTGCGGGCCGTGGCGCACCACCCAGTCGCTTCCCGAAAGCAGAAGCTGCGTCGGCACGGTGATGGCGCGGGCGTCCGCAACGATACGGGCGGCGTGCTGGTAGAGCTCGACCAGGATGTTGGAGGCGATCGGCCGCGTGATCAGCGGATCGCTCTCGAAAGAGGCGATGCGCACGGGATCATGGGTCAGGAATTTCGCCTTGACGTAGGAGTTGACGAAGAAGCGGCCCTTGAGCTTTTGCCAGAGCGCGATGCCCTCCTTGGCGAAGGGCACGTAGAGCTTGACCGAAAAGGCCGGCGAGGCCAGCACCATGGCGCGCAGTTTCGGCGCGTAGTCGTGCACCCAGGCCGCGGCAAGCACGGCGCCGAAGGACTGCGCGATCAGCGCGATGTCCTGAGTGGCGAAGCCATCCCTGGCGGCGATCTCGCGCGTGAAGCAGTCGATGTCGCGCACCAGCGCCGAGAAGGACGGAGCATAGCCGCGCTCACCGGAGGAGCGGCCATTGCCGCGGGCGTCCCAGGCGTAGAAGGCGTGGTCCGGCATCTGCAATTCGTCGACGAGATGGGCCATGCGGCCGCCATGTTCGTGGCCGCGATGGAAGAGCACCACCGCGCCCTTGGCACTGGCGGAGGCAGCCGGCCAGAACCGGTAGAAGATTTCTGTCCCGTCATGGCTTTGGAAGACGCGCTCCTGCGCTTGGCGGCCAAGATTTTCCGCAGCCGCTGCGATCGGTCCGTGCATCATGGTTTTTCCCTCTGCCGGCATGGCGAGCCTCAGTGCTCAGCTGGCGCTGCCAATAAGACCGGCGCGTATCCGGTTTATGGCGGTCAGCAGCGAAAGCGTTGCCATGGCCGGAAACACGAGCGCCGCGATGGATGCCGGCCACAGCCCGGCGGCGCACAGGATCGCCACCACGCCCAGCGCCAGCGCCCTGTCGCTCTTGCCGAACGGTCCGGCATAATTGCGTCCGATGCCGGCGGCGATGCCGAGCACACCGGCGAACTCGGTCAGCACCGCGGTGATGGCGAAGGCGATGACGCCCCATGCGCCGAACAGCGCAAAGGCTGCGAAAGGCAGGATCAGCGCCAGGTCCGAAACGACGTCGCAAATCTCGTTCAGATACATGCCGAGCGTCGAAGCCTGGCCGTGTTCGCGCGCCAGCATGCCATCCACCGCATTGAGCGCCATGCGCACGAACAGCACGACGGGAATTATCAGCAGCGGCCAGCGCCGTTCATGCAGGATCGCGATGGCCGCTCCGGCCACGATCGACATCAGGGCCGCCAGGATGGTGATGCTGTTGGCGGTGACGCCGATTGCCGCCAGCCGGTTGACCAGCGGCCGCAGTCTTCCCTGGAAAGCCGGCTTGAGCGCGTAGAGCGTCGGCATGGCGTCGATCCCCCGATCCTGACCTGCGGCTGTACATGAATATGTCACACGCGACCAGCGGCCGCAGCGCCCAAACGGGCACTCGCGTCTTGATGCGGCCGGTATTTGAACGCCGCCCGGCGATGCGCGGTCGCCGTGTACCCATCTCGGGCCACGGCTCTTACCAGTTGCTAACCATGATCATGCTGCGCCATTGCCGTGCACATTTGCCGGCTTCCGAGATCACACAGCCGCTTGAATAGTAAGCACGCTTATTATATATACCGCTCATGGTTTCAGACGGCACCGACAGATTGGGATTTTTGATCCACGACGTGCAGCGCCTGATGCGCAAGCGTTTCGAGACGCGTGCCAGTGGGCTTGGCCTGTCTTCGGCGCAATGGCGCCTCATGGTGCGCGTCGCCAAGGAGGAGGGCGTCACCCAGGCCCGGCTCGCCGAACTGCTCGAAATCGAGCCGATCAGTGTCTCGCGCCTTGTCGACCGGATGGAAGAGGGCGGCTGGATCGAGCGCCGCGCCGACGCCGCCGACCGCCGCGTGCGCATGATTTTCCCGACCGCCAAGGCAAGCGCTGCCTATGCCGAGGTCAAGAGCCTCGCCGGCGAAGTCTATGAGGAGTCGCTTGTCGGTGTTTCGCCGGAGGACCGTCGCGTCCTGATCAGGGCGCTCGATGCGATGGCGCAGAATCTGGCGGACGGCGATACCTCGGAAAAAGTCGAGCCTACGAAAGGCGCAGCAGCATGAATGCGGTAGCCAAAGTCGACGAAAACGCCGCCAAGGTGGAGATGGAAGCTCCGGCCCAGCCGACTGCTGCTCCCGTCGCGGTCGCTTCTCCCATAGAGCCGGTCCAGGCGCCCAAGAAGAAGCGCCGCATGGGCCGCTTCCTTTTGATGTTTGCCTTGCCGGCGGCGCTGATCATCGGTGGCGGCTATGTCTGGGTGACCGGCGGGCGCTATCAGGAAACGGAAAACGCCAATCTGCAGCAGGCCAAGGTGTCGATCGCCTCGGACACGGCCGGCCGCATCGTCCAGGTTGCGATAGCGGACAATCAGATGGTCAAGCAAGGCGATCTCCTGTTCGCCATCGACCCTGAGCCTTACCGGATCGCGCTTGCCCAGGCCGACGCGGCCGTGGCCGCCGCGCGCCTCAACGTCGAGCAGCTGCGCGCCGCCTACAGCCAGTCGACGGCGCAGGAGAAATCCGCCAGCAGCGAGGTCGACTACGCGCAGTCGCAATATGACCGCGCCGCCGATCTCGCGCAGAAGGGCATCAACGCCAAGTCGTCGCTGGATCAGGCCCGCAACGACCTCGACAAGGCAAAGCAGCAGGTCGCCGTCGCCCAGCAAGGCATCATCAGCGCCAAGGCCGCACTTGGCGGCAACCCCGACATCGAAACCGACAAGCACCCGACCGTGATGGCCGCGCTCGCCGCACGCGACAAGGCCGCCTACGACCTGGCGCAGACCACGGTGAAGGCGCCCGCCGATGGCGTCATCTCCCAGGCCTCGTCCTTCAAGGTCGGCCAGTATGTCGGCTCCGGCACGCCGCTGTTTTCGCTGGTCGAGACCAACGACACCTGGATCGATGCCAATTTCAAGGAAACCCAGCTCACCAATATGCGGCCGGGCCAGAAGGCCGAGATCGTCGTCGATACCTATCCGGGCAGGACCTTCGAGGCGACGGTCAAGGCGATCGGTGCGGGAACGGGTGCTGAATTCTCGCTGCTTCCCGCCCAGAACGCCACCGGCAACTGGGTCAAGGTCACGCAGCGCATTCCGGTACGCTTGGAACTGACCGATCCCGACGCCAGGATGGCGCTGCGGACCGGCATGAGCGCCTCTGTCACCGTCGATACCGGTGTTGCCCGCGGTTTTCCCGCAATATTCGGTCACGCCACCGCTGGCGAGACCGCGCACTAAAAATCAGCTGAAGCCCGCGGCGACCAGGCGTGTGGAAGTGGATAGCAGGATTGGTCTGACGGGAGGAGTGTGAAGGATCAGCGTTTGGTTCGAGCCGCGTTGCGGCCTGGCCGAAATCTGAAATCTTCGGCACGGACCCTTCGGTCCTCATGTTTCCGGGCGGCAGGCATCCGCTCATCAGAGACTTTCGATCGATGTAACCCCCACATCGATAATCGCGTCCCACCGCGATGAAGCGTCTCTCAACGGAAGGCGTTGCCGCCCGGAAACCCTTATGTACACGGTTTTGTTACCTGCTGGAAGTTCCGCATCATGAGCACGCCAGAACCATTCCGAGAGGTACCGCATCGCGGCCTGATCACCGTAGCGCTGATGCTGGCGACCGTCATGCAGGCACTCGACACCACCATCGCCAACGTCGCGCTGCCGACCATGACAGGCGATCTCGGCGCCTCTCCCGACAACATCAACTGGGTGCTGACCTCCTATATCGTCGCCGCCGCCATCATGACGCCGGTCACCGGCTGGCTCGCCGATCGCTTCGGCCGCAAGGAATTGTTCCTGACGACCGTGGTCGGCTTCACCGTCTTCTCCATGCTGTGCGGCCTGGCATGGAGCCTTGAAACCATTGTGCTGTTCCGGCTGATGCAAGGCGTGTTCGGCGCCGCCATCGTGCCGCTGTCGCAGACCTTCCTGCTCGACATCAACCCCAAGGAACGTCACGGCCAGGCCATGGCCATCTGGGGCGCCGGCATCATGCTGGGACCGATCCTGGGCCCGACGCTGGGCGGCTGGCTGACCGACAATTTCAACTGGCGCTGGGTGTTCTTCATCAACCTGCCGGTCGGCATCGTCGCCTTCCTTGGCATGGCGGCCTATCTGCCGGCCGTTGCCCGGCGGGTGCGCAGTTTCGATTTCTTCGGCTTTGCCATGATATCGCTCGGCGTCGGCGCGCTGCAGCTGATGCTGGACCGCGGCGGCGAGGTCGATTGGTTTTCCTCGGTCGAGATATGGATCGAACTCGGTCTGGCCATCACCGGTTTCTGGGTTTTCATCATTCACACGGTGACGGCGGAACATCCCTTTATCGATCCGAAGATTTTCCTCGACCGCAACTTCGTCACCGGCCTGGCCTTCATCTTCATCATGGGTGTGCTCATCCTGGCCTCGATGTCGCTGCTGCCGCCGATGCTGTCGACGATTTTCGGCTATCCGACCATCACCATCGGCATCGTCATAGGTCCGCGCGGTATCGGCACGATGATTTCGATGCTCGTCGTCGGGCGGCTCATGAACAAGATCGACGCCAGGATTCTCGTCGTCATCGGTTTTCTGCTGACCGCGCAGTCGCTCTACACAATGGCGAGCTTCACGCCGCAGATGGATAACTGGCTGATCCTTAGCTCCGGTGTGATTCAGGGCCTGGGTATGGGAATGGTGTTCGTGCCGCTGTCGACAGTTGCCTTCGCCACGCTCGACGCACGCTACCGCACCGATGCAACCGCGCTGTTCAGCCTGGTGCGCAATCTTGGCTCGTCGATCGGTGTGTCGGTGGTGACGGTGCTCCTGGTGCGCAACACGCAGATCAATCACGCCGAGCTTTCAGCCTTCATCAACCCGTTCAATCCCAATCTCTGGGCGGTCTCGCCGGCGGCCGCGGGCGGCGATCCGATGGCGCTGTCGGAGGTCGATCGCATGGTCAATCTCCAGGCGATGATGATCTCCTACGTCAACGACTTCAAAATCCTGATGGTGATGACGCTGCTAGCCATCCCGTTCGTCTTCCTGCTGCGCAAGCCGAAGGCTGCGCCGGCCGGCGGCGCACCTGCAGCGCATATGGACTAGGCCCTCGGCGGGCAATGTGCCCGCAGCGCAGATGGACTAGAATTGCCGGGTCGATTGGTCCTAGCTCATGGCCAAACCTGACGGCATCGTTTCGTTGACAGACTGGATGCAAGAACGATGCAGACGACATTCCCGGTGTTCGATCTCGATAAGTTCGAAAGCTCCGGCGCCGAGGAGAAAAGAGCGCTCGGCGCCGAGGTCGACCGCATCTGCCGCGACACCGGGTTTCTGGCTGTGACCAACCACGGTATTCCGCAAGCGGTGATCGACGCGGCGTGGTCGAAGGCCCGCGCCTTCTTCGATCTGCCGCCGGAGCAGAAGCAGTGCGCGAAGGCGCCCTACAAGGGCTATCCGTACGGTTATCTCGGCCCCGAACTCGAAGCCTTGGCCAAATCCCGCAACGTCGACACGCCACCCGACCTCAAGGAGAGTTTCAACGGCGGACCGCTCAGCGTGCCGCAAGGCATGTCCGATCCAGAGGCGCTTGCCTTCTGCTATGCGCAAACGATCTGGCCTGAAGAACCGGACGGATTCGTCGACGCCTGGAAAGCCTATTATGCGGCGCTCGAGGATCTGGCGCTGCGCATCATGCGTGTCTTCGCCACGGCGCTTGGCCTGTCTGAAAATCATTTCGACAGCTATCTCGATGCGCCGATCAGCGCGCTGCGGGCGCTCAACTATCCCGAACAGCATGTCGCGCCGAAGCCCGGCCAGATCCGCGCCGGCGCCCACACCGACTATGGCAGCCTGACCATCCTTTTGCCGCAGGCCGGATCGCGCGGCCTTCAGATCATCACGCCGGATGGAGAATGGACCGAGGTGCCGCCGATCCCGGGAGCCTTCGTCATCAACATCGGCGACCTGATGGCGCGCTGGACCAACGACCGCTGGGTCTCCACCCTGCATCGTGTGGTCAATCCATCGACAGAACAGGGCGGCAGGGACCGGCGCCAGTCGATGGCCTTCTTCCATCAGCCGAACTGGGATGCCGAGATCAAGGTGCTCGACGGCTGCCTTGCCGATGGCGAGGCGCCGAAATACGCACCAGTGCGCTCCGGCCCCTATCTGATGGGAAAATTCAAGGCGACGACGAAGTAATGCATGCCGCCCAAAAGTGCTTAGCGGTTTTGGGACAGCGACATGCGTCAAACAGGAAAATGAAGCCTACCTGCCGAGAACCAGCGACCAATAGCGCAGGTTGGGGTCACGTCCGTCGCGGACATAGGCGAGCCCGAAGCGACTGAAATCCGCATCGAGTATGTTGCGCCGGTGACCTTGCGAATGCATCCAGATGTCGAACAGTTTTTGCTGGTCGAAGCGGCCTTCGGCGATGTTCTCGGCCGCGGCTCCCCGCACGCCGTTGTCCTTCATGCGCGAGGCAAAATCCTTGCCCCAGCCCGTGGTGTGGCTCATGCGCTCCCGCGATGCCATGTAGCCGGCCTGCTGCAGCGCCGCCTGCTCGAGCTGGGCGTCCGGCGTCAGCGGGCCGAGCCCGGCTGTGGCGCGCAAACCCGCCAGGGTGGCGGTGGCTGAGGAGGAGACGCCTGCGCCTTCGCCCGTCGGGACTGAGACGGTGCTGCAGGCGGAAAGCACGGCAATGGCTGCAAGGCCGGCTACCTTGAGCAACGTGCGCCTGTTCGGATTCGGGATTGGGGAGTTTGCAGTTTTCGCGATCGTCATGCCCACCTGACATAATGGCGATCATGGCTTTTGCCGGGCAGGGCGGTAAAATCTGAGATGGAAATGAGAGGCCAACCGCTCATTTCACAAGCGTGATCAGGCGGCTGGCATACATCTCGCGATTTCCAAACACGGCCGAGCAGTCGGTTTTGATGGATGAGTTTCCGGTCATCTGCACGGTCAAGCCAACAAGCCTCAGACAGTCCCCCTGACCGCTCATATCTGAGTTGCCGGCAAAGGAAATGGCCGCGTCAGGCGCATAGACGAAACCGCTGATCACGGAATTTGCGCCGCCATTCAGCGTCAAGGCCGACGTGTTGCCGCGGTCCTCGAAAATGGTGATGCCGGCGTAGGGACCGCTGGTGGGTGGCGATAGATTCACCTGTTCATTGGCATTTATGGTGATCTGTGAGCCCTCCATGAGGAATAAGGTCACGCCTTGACCGGTCAGGCTGCCGTTGCCGCCGGGTTTCAAGGTGACGCCGCGGAAAATGTAGACGCCCGGATTGAGCGTGATGTTTCCCGACAACGTCTTGTCGCAATAGGTTCCGGGCGACAGCGTATAGGTTTTGCCGTTCGGGACCGGCAGGCACAATGTGTAGGGGGGAGGGACGACATCCGCCAGAGGGTCGAAAGACGCATATTGATGTTCGAGCGGGGTTCCGCAGGTGAGATTGGCGCTGGGCGGCGAAAGGCCGTAAGTGCCGCCGACGGTCGAGACGCAGCCCGCCGAAACCTGCGCGGAACCTCCCATGCTGACAGCATCGGACGCGTCCGAGTTTGCTGCGATCACGCAGCTGCTCATAGCGACATTGGTCGAGCCCTGCAGGCTTACGGCTGCCGAAGCATGTGGATCGAGCGCCAGCACACAGGCCTGCGCACCGGGGTTCATCTTGACCGTGGCTGAGCGGTGAGCTGGCCAGGGGGCCGCGCCATTGATGAAGCTCGGATGGTTGATGCTGGACGAAAGCGAGATGTAATAGGCGCTCGGGTCGCCGCTGGCGGTTGTCGAAAAAGTGGAGACGCTGTCGGAATATTCCTGCTGGTCGGCCAGGCTCAAATTGGCCGCAAAGAATGTCAGCCCAAGTCCCTGGACATCGCTCGCGGCCATGCTGGGCAGGTACTTCGTACCGACGGCAAGCCCTGCCGCGTCCAGCGAGTTCTGCAATTGCGCGGCGTCGTCACTGGTGCCCGTCAGATCGATCGTGCCGGCCACGACAACCATTATCGGCAGCATCGCTATGGCGGTCGCCATGGCAAAGTTGCCGCGCTTCGAAGGCCAGAAGCCCCTCAATGTGAACATCGTCCGCCGCCAAGGTTTGCAATGCCTAGGTGATACGCTTGGGGTCTCTATGAGTAATTTAAGCAATAACTAAAATGCATGGATTCTAAAATGAGGCGAGGTGGCTCGCCAAACGAAGGCCGCCCGGCACGCCCACGAGGGGCAACAGCCGGAGATGAACCGACAACGACTGGTTCCAGCCATTGACGCGGCGACAACCGACGCCAGATCTGCTATCGTCACTCTCGTTCTTGCAGTGGCAGCTACGGGCGGCCTCACCGCGTGACCGCCCCCGACACACGGGAGGATGGTTATGGCCGGCTTTCATGTCATGGCGGACGCGTATGGGATGCATGTGCAGCCCACGGTGCGCCGCATCACCACGACGGACCTCTGGGACGCGCTCAAGCTCGGCGCCGAGGATTTCTGGGCAAAACCGTCTCACTACGTGTTCCTGTGTTTGATCTACCCGATTGTCGGCCTGATCCTCACGCAGTGGAGTTCGGGCTCCAACGCCATTCAACTCGTCTATCCCTTGATGTCGGGCTTTGCCCTGGTCGGGCCTTTTGCCGCGATCGGGCTCTACGAGATCAGCCGCCGGCGCGAGCTGGGCATGAACACGGATTGGCGCCATGCGCTGGATGTGCGCCGGTCCCCGGCGCTGCCGTCGATCGCAGTCATCGGCATCATGCTGTTTGCGCTGTTCCTTTTGTGGCTGTTCACCGCGCAATCAATCTACACCAGCCTGTTCGGCGACCAGCCGCCGGCATCGATCGGCGCCTTCGCCCGCGACGTGCTGACGACCGGCAAGGGCTGGACCCTGATTCTGCTTGGCAACGCGGCCGGGTTCGTCTTTGCCGTGGTGGTGCTCGCCACGACGGTGATCGCCTTTCCGCTGCTGCTCGACCGTGATGTCGGTGCCGTCTCGGCAATCGAAACCTCGGCCCGGGCGGTGATGGCAAACCCGCTGCAGATGGCGCTGTGGGGGCTGCTGGTTGCAATGCTTCTGGTGATCGGCTCCATCCCGCTGTTTGCCGGGCTGGCGGTGGTCATGCCGATCCTGGGCCACGCCACCTGGCACCTCTACCGCAAGGTGGTCGAGCCGGCGCAGATCCGCCCGATCCGCCGGCCGATGTAGACCAGAGCATGGTCCCCGAACGTGGGAACCGGTTTGGGATCATGCTCTGCCGGAAGGGCTCAGCGCTGGGCGTCGGTCGCCATCTTCAGCGCCAGCGCCGTCAGCACCCCTCCCATCATCCAGCGCTGGATGACCAGCCACAATGGCCGCCCGGCAAGGAAGGTGGCGATCGAGCCGGCCGTCACCGCGATGATGGCATTGACGGTCAGGCTGATTGAGATCTGCGTAGCGCCCAGAACCAAGAGTTGCGACAGGACATGGCCTTTGCCGATGCTGATGAATTGCGGCAGCAGCGACAGATAGAGAACCGCTACCTTGGGGTTGAGCAGATTGGTCATCAGCCCCATGGCGAACAGCTTGCGCGGCCGGTCTTTCGGCAGGTCGCGCACCTGGAACGGTGAGCGGCCGCCAGGCTTCACGGCCTGCCAGGCAAGCCACAAGAGATAGAGCACGCCGGCAAAGCGCAGTGCGTCATAGGCATAGGGCACGGCGAGCAGCAGCGCCGTAATGCCGAACGCCGCCGACACCACATAGAACAGGAAGCCGACCGCGACCCCGCCAAGCGAGATCAGTCCGGCCTTCGGCCCTTGCGACAGCGAGCGCGAGATCAGGTAGATCATGTTCGGGCCTGGCGTCAGCACCATGCCAAGGCAGACCAGCGCGAAGGCGATATGATTGGCGGTATCGGGCATTGTTCGTCCCCTAAGCGTGCCGCGATGGACGCACGATCCCGCGAGCGGCTGATATGTGCCTGTCGCGGCAGGCACCCGCAAGGGCTTGCCGGCGTCAGGCATTGCGCCAGAAAATCACAAGCCTGTCATCGACATGCCAATTCCCCGCTTAAGGACGAGCCGGAGTTGGCGTTTCATTTCATACAGTCTATGCCTGCAAGGCCCGGGAGTTCATCGTGACCACGAACAAAGCCATCAAACTCGCGGTGATCGGACGTGGTCTGATCGGCTCGGCGGCTGCGCGACATTTGTCCAAAATGGGCCATGATGTTGCACTGATCGGGCCCGATGAGCCGACCGATTATCCGCGCCATGGCGGTGTCTTTGGAAGCCACTACGATGAGGGCCGTATCACGCGGGTTTTTGACGCCCATCCATTCTGGCGGCAGGCCAACAGCGCTGCGATTTCTCGCTACGGCGAGATTTCCGCGGAGAGCGATGTGGAATTCTACCGGGAAGTCGGCGTGCTTCATGTCGGCCCTCGCGAAGGCACTGATATCGCTTCGGTTGGCAAAATCGCCGCCGAGGCTGGCATTCGCTGTGAAGCCTATGATGATACTGCGCTCGCGGAGCGATTTCCGTTTCTGAAATCGACGGCGGGAATGTCGGGATATTTCGAGCCGCGCAATGCCGGATACATCAGCCCGCGCCGCCTGGTCCGGGCGCAGACGATTGCGGCGGAGCGCGCCGGGGCTCGCATCATCGACGAACCTGTCCTGGGGATTTCGGAAAGCGGCTCAGGTGTGACGATCCGGACGCGATCGGGCAGTGTCGAGGCCGAGCGTGTTCTTGTCGCGGCAGGCGGGCATACCCAGTCACTGCTCGGTCAATCCCTGGGCTTTACGGTCTATGGGCGTACCGTGGCGATGTTTCGGCTCGGTGCGGGGGAGGTTCAACGCCTGGCCGGAATGCCGTCGATGCGTTGTTTCGGACCCAAGGGCGAGGATCCCTATATTCTGCCGCCGATCCCCTATCCGGACGGGCAAACCTGGTTGAAGCTCGGCGGCGACCCGGTCGATCTGCCGCTCGAAAGCGAGGCGGATATCAAGGACTGGTTCAAATCGGGCGGGTCGATCGAGGTTGCCGATGGGCTTCAAAAGCAGATCCTTGAGCGTATTCGCGACCTCGATTTCGAAGAACGCCGGGTCGTGCCTTGCATGACCACCTTTGGCGCCTCGGGCTTGCCTTGCATCCGGCCGCTTTCGCAGCGTGTAGTGGTTGCATTCGGCTGCTATGGCAAGAGTGCGAAATGTTCGGACGAATTGGGCCGGTTGGGCGGCATGGCGCTGCTCGGCGAGATCAGAGCCGAACTCGCACCCAAGAACGTGTTCAGCGCCGCTTCCTAGCCGACCACCCGCAGGTTCGACAGTTCGTTGCCGATTTCCTTGAAGTCGTTCGACAGGCTGGCGCCGGTCGCATTCCAGAACAGCTTGGCCGGCTTGGTCGGATCCGTCGCGTCCTTGCGGAAGCGCGAGTCCGACGAGCAGGATTTCAGCGCATCGATCGCCAGCTTGTCGCTTGCCTTGGTCGTCGACAGGTCGAGCGCCACCGTCATCACCATGATGTTGGCTGCCTTGGCGTTGTTGCAGAGCGTTACCATCTGCTCGTTGAGCGCGTTGGTGTAATTGCCGTTCGAATAGTCGAACTGACCGATGGCGCTCGATGTGCCCATGAACATGCGGCCGACCGTGGTGCCGTTGTAGCCGGGGTTGAGATAGCCGTAGGACGCATAGGTCGATTTCGAATTGGCGGGATCTGAATAGCCCAGCGAAGACGGTGTGTAGTAGGTGTTGGCGCCGTCGGTCAGCACGATCACCACCTTGTCGTTGCCTTTCTCGGTTTCCGCGCGCCCTTGCGTGAACGGCTCGCCACTCGAAACCACCCGCCAGCCCCACGCCAGGCCCTCGGGAACATTGGTGCCGCCATTTGGCTGCATGAGGTCGATCGCGGCCTTGATCGCGGTGGCCCCATCGGTGACGCTGACATCGGTCAGCGGCGTGATCGGGTTGGTGGTGCAGCTGTAGTTCGGGCCATTGCCTGAGGGCAGCGCCGGCGCATCTATTGGCCGCGGCTGGAAATATTTGGCCATATTGCGCAGCCGCGATTGACCGGTGCTGCTCGAAGGATCGTCGTTCCACCAACTGTTCACCGCGCCGTAGGTCACCGGGGCGGCTTCGTCGGGGTCTTGGGTGAGCTTCCAGTGATTGCCGGGCTCGTCGGGAGCGAACATCGGCACGAACATCGTTGCCGGATCGCCGACGCCTATGCCGGTGTTCGCCGAACCGCCGGATGGCGGGGTGTCGTTGACATTGTAGGGGTAGGGCCGGGCCTCCACGCAGCCCTGCCAGCTGGCAAATGGACCGTAGGAATCGATGTAGTCATATTCGTCGTGGCTGCGTTTGCAGGTGTTGTTCGAATTGTACTCGTCGCAAACCACCCGCTTGCTGTTGACGACACGCTCGTGGTTGGTGACGACCTTCATGTCCCGATACAGCGAAAACCGGGTCAGCATCTGGCCTTCCTCGGTGCCCCAGCCAGTGCCGCGCTTGTACCAGATACCGTTGGTCTGCTGGGCGTATTTGTTGGCCGCATTCAGCGTCGACCAGTCGAAATTCTCGTTCGACACCGGCGACAGGCCTTCGGTGTCCATCCAGGGCGCGTTGCCATTGCCGGGACCGACATTGACCGAAGCGGCAAAGGGCACCAGGCCGAACTGCACCGGCTTGTCGACCTGCTTGATCATGACCGCCTGCTGGGCCAGCGTGTCGACCAGCTGCTTCGACGCAGTCTTGAGAAGATCGATGCGCTTTTGTCCAGAGCCGGTGCCGAGTGTGGTCATCGATCCGGAATTGTCGAGCACCAGGGCAACTTCCAGCGTGTTCTTCAGCCGCACCTGGGAGGTGACGTTGAAGCTGATCCTCTGGTTCGCATCGGTCGCGGATTTGCCGACCATCTGGGTGAAGGCGGGATAGAAATAGGGCTTGTAGGCAAGCTGCGCCGTCATCGTGAGCAGGCCACCGCCGCTGGTGTTGCTCGGCAAGGTGACGTTGAGCGTCGTGCTGGCGGGATCGACATCGTTCAGGTTGGCATTGAAGAAATCGAGCGCATAGGCTCTCAACTGGTCGTCGGTCGCACCTTCCGTCAGCCGGCGCGCCGTGGCGAAGTTGGCGGCGTCGAGCGCATTCGTTACCATCTGCTTTTCGCGGTTCATTTCGGTGAAGTCGACCGCGATCGCCAGGCCGCCCATCAGCGGCACCATCGCCACAACCGTCATAAGAGCATAGTTGCCGCGCCTGTCGCGGCGGAACTGACGCCAAAGTTCATGCATGTCTTGGAGCGGCCCCCGCCGGCGGATTCTCGGTCGGCGCCAGCTTTTCACAAAACGCTGAATGGTGGGTTTGGGAAACCGCTCTATTGCTTGGTTGGCGGTTCACCAACCACTAACCAATCCAAGGGCCGCGGCCGCGAGCCCGTCCTGAAACAAACGCCCTGCCGAGGCAGGGGAACCGGTCGTTCAGCGGACGATGCTTGAAAGCTGGTGACAGCTTGTACCGGTTCGGATAATTCGAACCGGCCACGGCGAACTGTCGGCCACGGCACTCGCAACGCTCATAATGAAGGACACGGCATGGCGGATTCGCCTGAAATCGTTGGCTCGCTCGAAGAGGTCTCGAAGGCCTATTCGGCAATTCTTTGCGATGTCTGGGGCGTGGTGCACAATGGCGAATGGCATTTCCCTGCAGCCGCGGCAGCGCTGGCCAAGGCAAGGGCAGCGGGTATTCCCGTTGTCCTCATCACCAACTCGCCCCGCCGCAGCGCCGATGTCGTGGCTCAGATGAGCGCAATCGGCGTTCCGCCATCAGCCTACGACCGTGTGGTGACCTCGGGCGACGTGACCCGTGACCTGATCGCGGAAGGCCCGCGAAAAGTCTTCCACATTGGCGCAGAGCGCGATCTGACCCTCTATGACGGCCTCGATGTCGATCTCGTCGAGGAATTCGAAGCCGCCGGCGTTGTCTGCACCGGGCTGTTCAACGACGAGGTCGAGAAGCCTGAGGATTATGCGGAAATGCTGCGCCGATTGCGGGCCAGGAACCTGCCGTTCATCTGCGCCAATCCCGATATCATGGTGGAGCGCGGCGAACGGATCATCTGGTGCGCCGGTGCCTTGGCGCGCGACTATGCCCAGCTCGGCGGCCGCACGCTGATCGCCGGAAAGCCCTACGCGCCTGTCTATGACGTCGCGATGAAAGAGGTGGCGGAGGTGCTTGGCCGGCCGGTTGAGCGTTCCCGGATATTGGCCATCGGCGACGGGATGATGACCGATGTGAAGGGCGCGGCCGACAATGGTTTCGACGTTCTCTATGTCTCCGGCGGCATTCATGCTCGTGACTACGGCGATGCATCCCGGCCGGATCCGGCAAAGCTCGGGCTCTTCCTGGAACGGCACGGCTATCGTCCGGTGGCCGTCATGATCAGACTGCAGTAGGTGGCGATGGTAGCCTTCCAGCATCTCTCGGCAACCGCGCCGCTGCCCGCCGATCTGCGTGGCGGCGTTGTCGCGATCGGCAATTTCGATGGCGTCCACCGTGGCCATCAGGCGGTGCTCGAACGGGCGTTGGCCGAGGCTGCGCGGCGTGACGTGCCGGCCCTGGTGCTGAGCTTCGAACCGCATCCGCGAAAGGTCTTCAGGCCTGACATGCCGTTGTTCGTGCTGACGCCGCCGCCGATGAAGGCGCGGCTCCTGTCGTTGCTGGGCTTTGCCGCACTCGTCGAGCAGCAGTTCACGCGCGACTTCGCCTCGCTGTCGGCGGAAGCGTTCGTCACCGACGTGCTGGAGAGGACGCTCGGCATCACCCACGCTGTGACCGGTTTCGATTTCCATTTCGGTAAGGATCGCCAGGGCGGACCGGCCTATCTGATGGCAGCCGGCGAACGCCATGGCTTTGGCGTCACACTTGTCGACGCCTTTCGCGACGAGGGCGCCGAGGTGGTTTCGTCGAGCCGGATCCGGGCCTTGCTCTGCGATGGCGAGGTGGCCGAGGCCGCCGGTCTGCTCGGCTATCGCTTCACGGTGGAGAGCGAGGTCGTCGGCGGCCAGCAACTCGGACGGACGCTCGGCTTTCCCACGGCGAATATGCGGCTTCCCGCGGAAGCCACCCTCAAGGAAGGGATCTATGCCGTCCGCTTCCGGCGCACCGACGGCACGTTGCATGACGGCGTCGCCTCCTTCGGCCGCCGCCCGACCGTTGATGACAATGGTGCGCCGCTTCTGGAAACCTTCGTCTTCGATTTTTCCGGCGATCTCTATGGCGAGACCTGTGAGGTCTCGTTCTTCGGCTTCCTGCGCAGCGAGATCAAATTCGACGGGCTCGATGCCTTGGTGGTGCAGATGAAGCGCGATGAAGCCGAAGCGCGCGCGCTGCTTGCCAGCGTCAAGCCGCTATCCGGTCTGGACGCTTCGGTGGCGTTCTGAGCTACTTCTTCAGCGCAAGGCCGACCGCGATGAAGGTCCAGCCCTGGAAGATCAGGTCGATCGCCAGGAACAATCCGAGCACCCATAGGCTGTTGACCGGCCAACCCATGGCGATGATCAAGCCAGCAACCACGCTGATGATACCCGCCGCGACGATCCAGCCCCAGCCCTGTTGCGGGCGGTGACTGTAGCCGACCCAGGCCCGCAGCGCGCCGGAAGCGACGAGCGCAACGGCCAGCAGGAAGGTCAGCACCGCCGAGGCCAGCAGCGGATTGTCGAAAGCGAAAAATCCGGCGACCGCGTAAAGCAGTCCGCTGAGCAGCCAGTAGAAGAAGCGGCCCCAGGTTTTGACCCCGAAAGCATGCATGATCTCGATGATGCCGGCCACCAGCATCAGCCAGCCGACGACATAGACGGAAGCCACCGTGGCGATGAACAGATTGCCGAAGGCAATGCCGCCGAGGATCAGAAGCAACACGCCCAGACCGACAAACCATCCCCATTTTGCTCGGGTCTCCCCGATCGCGTTCTTCAGTGTATCGCCGTGCAAGGTCATGTCGCCACCTCCGTCGAGGACCGCCAGCATGCAACGAAGTTAGCTCCGGTGCCTGTCCGCGTCCAGCCGGGGCGGCCCGATGGTGCAGCCAATTCGAGGCGGATGTCTCGGCCTTAAATCAAATTTTACCAAAGCCTCGTCAAAGCTGTCACCGAAGGACAGTTGTATCGTGTTAGTGGAGTGGCCATGAGTCCGGTCGGGAAGATTTCTGCAACCTTGGCTACCTTAATGCTGGCCACGTCAGGCGCGGCCGAGGCCGGCGACGGCGCTTTCGGCTGGCTGTCCGGCGACTGGTATCTGACGGTTGGCGCCACTGGCCTGATCGCGCCCAATTTCGAGGGCGGCAAGCAATACATGCTGAGTGCCCAGCCCATCATCTCCTTGGGCAAGGCGGGCCCCCAGGCACGCTTCACCTCGCGCAACGACAACATTTCGCTGGCGCTGGTCGATGACGGCAGCGTCCGCGCCGGCCTGACCGGCAAGTTCCTGTTCTCACGCGATGACAGCAATGCCGACGAGCTCAAGGGTCTCGATCCGGTCCGCTGGGGCGGCGAAGTCGGCGGCTTCTTCGAATTCTATCCGACGGACTGGATGCGCGCGCGTGCCGAATTGCGGCATGGCGTCCGTGCCCATAACGGCTTTGTCGCCGATATCGCCGCCGACGCCTTCTATGATGTGACGCCAACCGTCAGGATTTCGGGTGGTCCGCGCGTGTCCTTTGCCTCGGCCAACTATTTCGACGCTTATTATGGCGTCAACGCACAGGAAGCCGTGGCCTCGGGCCTGAGCCAATACAATCCCGGTGGCGGCCTGAAATCCGTCGGTCTCGGCGGCGCGGTGACCTGGAAGGTGACCGATCCGATGACCGCCAGCCTGTTTGGCGAATATTCACGCCTGGAAGGCCCGGCGGCCGATTCCAGCCTGGTCAGGGAGCGCGGCGACCGCAACCAGTTCATGGTCGGTGTGTCGACCACCTATCGCTTCGACTTCAAGATGTAAGCGAATCGAACGAGACGCTTTATTCCTGCGCCTATCTCCGCTAAAAGCCACGCCATGATGAGCTTTTCGCGCCTTTTCGCGATCGCGATACGAATTACTGGCCCGGTGTTCCGGGTGGCCTGAGCGCCGCCGGAGCCGCCGGGAGTTTCGCGCGCGCCCTCGCGCTTTTTCCAGATCATCGACGCATATCGCCCAAAAGTGGGTCCGGTTTTGGGAAAACGATATGCGTCAACCAAAGACTTCAACGCCCGGGCCTTGTGCCGACGGGTTACCCAGATGGCAGATCAATGACCGACACTGTTGAAACGATCGACTATTCCAAGACGCTTTACCTGCCGCAGACGGATTTCCCGATGCGCGCCGGCTTGCCCGAGAAGGAACCAGTGCTGGTCAAGCGCTGGCAGGACATGGACCTCTACCGCAAGCTGCGCGAGAGTGCCGCCGGCCGCACGAAATATGTGCTGCATGACGGCCCGCCCTACGCCAACGGCAACATCCATATCGGCCATGCGCTGAACAAGATACTCAAGGATGTCATCACCCGCTCGTTCCAGATGCGCGGCTATGATTCCAACTATGTGCCCGGCTGGGACTGCCACGGCCTGCCAATCGAATGGAAGATCGAGGAGCAGTACCGCGCCAAGGGCAAGAACAAGGACGAGGTGCCGGTCAACGAATTCCGCAAGGAATGCCGTGAATTCGCCGCGCACTGGATCTCGGTGCAGGGCGGTGAGTTCCAGCGGCTCGGCGTCGTCGGCGACTTCAAGAACCCCTATACGACGATGGCTTTCCATGCCGAGGCGCGCATCGCCGGCGAATTGCTGAAATTTGCCATGTCGGGCCAGCTCTATCGCGGCTCGAAGCCGGTGATGTGGAGCGTCGTCGAGCGCACCGCGTTGGCCGAGGCCGAGATCGAGTACCAGGACTATGAGTCCGATACGATCTGGGCGAAGTTTCCGGTGGCCAATCTCGTCGTTGCCAGTGTCGTGGACGGGCAGCCGGCGGAACTCAATCCGGACCTGAGCGGGCGGTCGCTGGACTTGCTGGATGCCCATGTCGTCATCTGGACGACGACGCCGTGGACCATCCCGGGCAACCGCGCCGTCAGCTATTCGCCGCGTGTCGCCTACGGGCTCTACGAGGTGACGGCGGCCGAGAACGCGTTTGGCCCACAGCCGGGTGAGAAACTGATCTTTGCCGACGCGCTGGCCGAAGATAGCCAGGCCAAGGCCAAGGTCACCTTGAAGCGCCGTCACGGCATCAGCGCTGAACAGCTTGGAAATCTTGTGCTTTCGCACCCCTTCAAGGGCCTCGGCGGGGGGTACGAATTCCCAGTGCCGATGATCGCGGGCGACCATGTGACCGACGATGCCGGCACCGGTTTCGTCCACACCGCTCCCAGCCATGGCCGCGAGGATTTCGACGCCTGGATGGACGCCGCGCCCCAGCTGCGCGCACGTGGCGTCGACACGGTGATCCCCTTCACGGTCGACGATGCCGGCTTCTTCACCAAGGAGGCGCCGGGCTTCGGTCCGGATCGCGAGGGCGGGCCCGCGCGTGTGATTGACGACAATGGCAAGAAGGGCAACGCCAACCAGGCGGTCATCGACGAGCTGATCAAGCGCAACGCGTTGTTCGCGCGCGGCCGCCTGAAGCACAGCTACCCGCATTCCTGGCGGTCGAAGAAGCCGGTCATCTTCCGCAACACGCCGCAATGGTTCGTCTACATGGACAAGGACCTCGGCGACGGCACGACGCTGCGCAGCCGCGCCTTGAAGGCCATCGACGACACGCGCTTCGTGCCGGCCGCCGGCCAGAACCGCATCCGCGCCATGATCGAGGAGCGCCCCGACTGGGTGCTGTCGCGCCAGCGCGCCTGGGGTGTGCCGATCGCCGTCTTCGCCGATGAGGACGGCAACGTGCTGAAGGACGAGGCGGTCAACCAACGTATCATGGACGCCTTCGAGGAAGAGGGCGCCGATGCCTGGTTCGCGGCGAACGCCAAGGAACGCTTCCTCGGCAACCATGATGCTTCCAAATGGAAGCAGGTGATGGACATCCTCGACGTCTGGTTCGATTCGGGCTCGACCCATGTCTTTACGCTGGAGGATCGGCCCGACCTGAAGTGGCCGGCCGACGTCTATCTCGAAGGCTCCGACCAGCATCGCGGCTGGTTCCACTCCTCGCTGCTCGAAAGCTGCGGCACCAGGGGCAGGGCGCCTTACGACACCGTCGTCACCCACGGCTTCACCATGGACGAAGACGGACGCAAGATGTCGAAGTCGCTTGGCAACACGGTGGTGCCGCAGGACGTCATCAAGCAGTCCGGCGCCGACATCCTGCGCCTTTGGGTGGTGACGACGGACTATTGGGAAGATCAGCGGCTCGGCAAGAACGTGCTGCAGACCAACATCGACGCCTACCGCAAACTGCGCAACACCATCCGCTGGATGCTGGGCACGCTCGCCCATGACTATGGCGAGACCGTGCCGCTGGAAGCGATGCCGGAGCTGGAGCGGCTGATGCTGCATCGGCTGGCCGAACTCGATGAGGTGGTGCGCCAGGGCTACGATGCCTTCGAGTTCAAGCGCATCACCCGCGCGCTCATCGATTTCATGGTGGTCGAGCTGTCGGCCTTCTATTTCGACATCCGCAAGGACGCGCTCTACTGCGACGCACCGTCGAGCGTGAAACGCAAGGCCTCGGTTCAGGTGGTGCGCCATCTGTTCGAATGTCTGGTGAAATGGCTGGCGCCGATGCTGCCCTTCACCATGGAAGAGGCCTGGCTCGACCGGCATCCCGATGCCGTGTCGGTGCATCTCGACCAGTTTCCGGAAATCCCGGCGGGCTGGAAGAATGAGGCGCTGGCGGAAAAATGGCGCAAGGTCAGGCAGGTGCGCCGCGTCGTCACCGGCGCGCTCGAGATTGCGCGTGCCCAGAAGGTGATCGGCTCCTCGCTGGAGGCGGTGCCGGTCGTCACCATCAACGACGCGACGCTCGAGGCAGCGATAGCGGACGTCGACATGGCCGAGATGGCGATCACTAGCGATCTCGTCATTGTCCATGGCAAGGCGCCGGAAGGCGCCTTCACGCTCGACGATGTCAAGGGCGTCGCCGTTGTTGTCGAGAAGGCGGAGGACCGCGGCCTGGTCAAATGCGCGCGTTCCTGGCGCTACACGGCCGATGTCGGACAGGATCCTGCATTTCCCGATGTCTCGGCGCGCGACGCCGCCGTGCTGCATGAGCTGAAGGCGCTCAGCCGGCTTTAGGTGCATGTCGTCCAAAAGCATGCCCTCGGGGCCTGACCCTAGGGTGTGCCGCGGTTTTAGGAAAACGACATCCACCCGATCAATAGTGCACAAATGCCACGCCGGGCGGTGCAAATCCGCCCGTGCGTTGCCCTTAACGAGTGGTTGAGGTAAACACGCGAAACTCCGGAAGACAAATTGTCGCCGGATTTCCGTCGCAAGTGCTTGGACGATGGGGATCGGTCATAAGACCGGTGGCGATCGAGAGGCTGTCTAGAGTGGGACTTTTTGGCATGACCGAGAGATATAACGCGCGCCTTGCGCTGCTGGCGCCGCTTGTCGCATCGGGCCTCGCATTGTCCGGCTGCATGGGCTCTCCGACCTACGGAACCGATAAGACCGCGGCCGAACAGCTGGCCGGCGATCTCACCGGCGCCGTTTCCTTCGCGCCCAAACACAAGGACCCGATCGACTACAAGCCGCGCCCCACCTTGGTGAAGCCAGCTCCCGGACAGAAGGATGCGCTGCCTGCACCGCAGGAAAGCATCGAGACGGCAAGCGCCGAATGGCCCGAATCGCCCGAGCAGCGCCGCGCTCGGCTGCGCGCCGACGCCACCGCGCACCAGAACGATCCGAATTACCAGGCGGAGATCGTTGACGATGTGCAGACCGATCCGGCCTCTATCAAGAAGGCGATGGCGGACTCAGGCTCCAGCCACCCGCCAGCGTGGTCGCCCGCTGACTCCGACAAGGGCCGCGCCGCTGAAATTCAGCGTCGTCTTGCGGCGAGCAAGCAAGGCGACCCCAACACCCGCAGATATCTGAGCGAGCCGCCGTTGGCCTACCGTGTCGCATCCGACACGGCGCCGCAGAACGAACTCGGCGAGGACGAATACAAGAAGGAACGCCGCCTGAAGAAAGAGGCGGAAGGCAAGAAGGGCGGCTGGTTCGACTGGTTGCCGTCCCTGTAAGAACGGCCACGCCGCCCTGTTCGGGCGGCATGGCGTGGTTCAGTCGCGACGTTCCCTGAAAAAATCCTTCAGCAGCAGGGCCGCTTCGGTCTCGCCCATGCCCGGATAAATGTCGGGCGTATGGTGGCAAGTCGGCGAGGCGAAGAAGCGTACGCCATTGACGACCGCACCGCCCTTTTCGTCGGCGGCGCCGAAGTAAAGCCGGCGCAACCTGGCGAAGGAAATGGCGCCGGCACACATCGCGCAAGGCTCCAGCGTCACATAGAGATCGTGGCCGGTGAGCCGTTCGGCCGAGAGTTTCCCACAGGCTTCGCGGATCACCAACATCTCGGCATGCGCCGTCGGATCGGCAAGCTCGCGGGTGCGGTTGCCGGCTTTTGCAAGGACCGTGCTGCCGCTGGCGATGACGGCGCCGACCGGCACTTCGCCGCGCAAGCCTGCCGCTTCGGCCTCTTTTAGCGCCAGCGCCATGAAATCCGGCCGCCTCACGCGGTTTCCATTCCGATTATCTCCTCGCCACTCCAGGCTTTTGGTTTTCGTTTGTCTTTTCGGGAAAACCAGTCTCCACTTTTCGCTGACAAACTCTGATGATCCTGTTTTTCAGGGAAAACCGGTTTCCACTTTTCCCTGACAAACTCTGGCGATCCTGTTATTGAGCGCATCAACCCGAAAATCGGACTCGATTTTCGGAAATGATCATGCGCCAAATCAAAGTGCACCAGCGTTCGTTGCGCGCCCGAAAGGATGCGCCACGCTGTAGCAGCGCAAACGGACAAAGGCCACATGGACGACAACGACAAGAAATCTCCGCGCCAAAAAGGCCCGGGCAAGAAACCTGCGGCTCCGCGAGGCGGCGGCAAGCCATCCTTCGGCGCCAAGAAACCTTACGCGCCGCGCGGCGATCGGCCGATGGCCGCCGAGGGCGAACGCCCAAAGCGCGACTTCAAGGGCGGCGACAAGCCGTTCAGCAAGGGGCCACGCCCAGCGGGCAAGCCCTATGAAAAGCGCGAAGGGCCACGCAAGCCCTACGCGCCGCGCGGCGACCGTCCGATGGCGGCCGAAAGCGAGCGCAAGCCCTATGAGAAGCGCGAAGGACCGCGCAAGCCCTACGCGCCGCGCGGCGACCGTCCGATGGCGGCCGAAGGCGAGCGCAAGCCCTACGAGAAGCGCGAAGGACCGCGCAAGCCCTACGCGCCGCGCGGCGACCGCCCGGCTGCCGCTTCGGCGGAGGGTGGTGAAAAGCGTTTCGACCGTCCCAAGCGTGATTTCGGCGATCGTCCGAAGCGTGACTTTTCTGACCGTCCCAAGCGCGACTTCAGTGATCGCCCGAAGCGTGACTTCGGTGATCGGCCGCAAGCGGCATCGGGCGGCGGCTTCAAGCCGCGCCCACGGCCCGCCGAGGCCACGGAAGAGGCCGGCGAGCGCATCGCCAAGCGGTTGGCGCGCGCCGGCCTTGCCTCGCGCCGCGACGCCGAGGAATTGATCGCGGCCGGCCGCGTCAAGGTCAACGGTCGCGCTCTGACTTCACCGGCTTTCAATGTCATGCCGGGCGACATCATCCATCTCGACGGCATGGAAATCCCGCCGATCGAACGCACGCGCCTGTTCCTGTTCCACAAGCCGGCCGGCGTCGTCACCACCAACCGCGATCCCGAGGGCCGTAAGACGGTCTTCGACGTGCTGCCGGCCGAATTGCCGCGGCTGATGACCATTGGCCGGCTCGACATCAACACCGAAGGCCTGCTGCTGCTCACCAATGATGGCGGCCTATCGCGCGTGCTAGAACTGCCGGCCACCGGCTGGCTGCGCCGCTACCGCGTGCGCGTCCACGGCAAGGTCGAGGAAAGCGCGCTCGCCGGCCTGCGTGAAGGCATTGCCGTCGACGGCGTCTTCTATGGCGCCATCGAGGCCAGCCTCGACCGCGAGCAGGGCTCCAATGCCTGGCTGACGATCGGTCTGCGCGAAGGCAAGAACCGTGAGGTCAGGAACATCCTCGGTGCGCTCGGCCTCGACGTGACTCGGCTGATCCGCATCTCCTACGGCCCGTTCCAGCTCGAGGATCTTCCCGAGGGCCATGTGCTGGAGATCAAGGGCCGCGTGCTGCGCGACCAGCTGGGCGAGCGCCTGGTGGAGGAATCCGGCGCCAATTTCGACGCCGAGATAACAAAGCCGTTTTCCAACAAGCCGGTGCGGCGTACTGAAGTTCGCGAACCAGAACCCGAACGGCCGAAATTCACACGCGACGGCGAGCGCCGGCCGATCGGCGAGGGCGGGCTGATCAAGAACCGCAAGCGCCGCGAAGGCAGCCGCGATGAGGCACTCGGCAAGTTGTCGACCAGTCCCGACAGAGCCGAGAGGCCGGAAAAGAGCTTTGGCGAACGCGGCCCGAGGCCCGAACGCGGCGGCTTTGGCGACAAACCCCGTGGCAGTTTCGGCGACAAGCCGCGTGGTGGTTTCGGCGACAAGCCTCGCGGCGGTTTTGGCGGCAAGAAAACCGAGCGCGAGCAGCGGCCGATCGAGCCGCCCGGCCAGCGCAAGGCCAATGTCTGGATGGCGCCCGGTGCTAGGCCGATCGGCAAGGGCAGGGCGGAAGCTGACGCCGCCAAGGCGGCGGACGCCAAGGCGCGCAAGGCCTCGTTCAAGCCGTCCTATGGCAAGCCCGCTGGCAAACCGGGCGGCGCGAAGCCGTTCGGCAAGCCGCGTGGCGAGCGTCCGGGTGGCGCCGGTGGCGGCGAGCGGCCGCGCGGCGGCCCCAAGGGTCCCCGCACAAGATGAGAATCGTCGGCGGTGAGTTTCGTGGGCGTCCGCTGGCGACGCCCCGCAGCAGCGCCATCCGTCCGACGACCGACCGCACCCGCGAGGCCGTCTTCAACGTGCTGGCGCATCGCTTTGCCGAGCATTTGGACGGCGCGCGCGTGCTGGACCTGTTTGCCGGCACCGGCGCGCTTGGTCTGGAAGCGCTGTCGCGCGGCGCGTCCTATGGCGTCTTCATCGAGGAATCGGCCGAAGGCCGCGGCCTTATCCGCGACAATGTTGAGGCCTTCGGCCTGACCGGCCGCACCAAGATTTTTCGCCGTGACGCCACCGGCCTTGGCGAGGCGGGCACGCTGGCGCCATTCGGTCTCGTCTTCGCCGACCCGCCCTATGGCAAGGGACTTGGCGAGCGCGCCTTGCAGTCGGCGAAGGCCGGCGGCTGGCTGCGGCCCGGCGCGCTGTGCGTGGTCGAGGAGACCGCGGCGGTTCCCTTCGAGCCGGGCCCAGGCTTTGCCGTGCTGGATGAGCGCAACTATGGCGAGACCATCATCCGTTTCATCGAGGCTGCCTGATACGCCTGCGTTGCGGCGGCCTCTTTGCCGCCGCCTTTGCCGGCAACAACAATTCACTTTGCTTGTCGCCTGCACCTTGCCCTATCGTCGTACCGAGAAAACCGGAGCCATTGATGACATTTCAGGCTGAATGGCTGCACGGAACACTGCTGGCAACGTCGCTGGCCTTCACGCTCACCGGCTCCGCGCTGGCAGATAGCGCCGTGCCGCCCAACACCAAGCCGGCCGAATTCAAGGTGACGGATTTCCTGCTCGACAACGGCATGGAGGTGGTCGTCATCCCTGATCACCGCGCGCCGATCGTCACCCATATGGTGTGGTACAAGATCGGCAGTGCCGACGAGCCGCCCGGCAAATCCGGCATCGCGCATTTCTTCGAACATCTGATGTTCAAGGCGACGACACATCATGCGGCCGGCGAGTTCGACCGCGCCGTCTCCGACATTGGCGGCTCCAACAACGCTTTCACCTCCTACGACTACACCGCTTTCCACGAGACGGTGGCGCCGTCGGCGCTCGAGCAGATGATGGGCTTCGAGGCCGACCGCATGCGCAACCTCATCCTCACCGACGATGTCATCAAGACCGAGCGCGATGTCATCCTCGAGGAGCGCCGCTCGCGCATCGACAACAATCCGCAGGCGGTGCTCGACGAGGAAGTCGATGCCACGCTCTGGCAAAACCAGCCCTATCGCATCCCGGTGATAGGCTGGATGCAGGAGATGGAACAGCTGAACCGCATCGACGCCACCGCTTTCTATGACAAATACTACCGTCCCAACAACGCCGTGCTCATCGTGGCCGGCGATGTCGAACCCGCCATGGTCAAGGCGCTGGCCGAAAAAACCTATGGCAAGGTAGCGCGCGGGCCGGACCTGCCGCCGCGCATCCGCCCGGTCGAGCCGGAACAGAACACCAAACGCACCGTCACGCTCTCCGACGCCCGCGTCAGTGTGCCGAGTTTCTCGACGCAATGGGTGGTGCCATCCTACCACACCGCCAAGCCGGGCGAGGCCGAAGCGCTTGACCTCCTGGCCGAAATCCTCGGCGGCGGCAACCGCAGCCGCCTCTACCAGGCCCTGGTCGTCCAGCAAGGCATCGCTTCCAGCGCCGGTGCGTATTTCCAGGGCACCATGCTCGACGACACCAATTTCACCGTCTATGGCGCGCCGCGCGGCGACGCCAAGCTCGCCGACGTTGAGGCCGCGGTCGATGCGGAGGTGGCGCGCATCGCCAGCGGCGGCGTCACGGCGGACGAGCTCGAAAAGGCCAAGGACCGCTATGTCAGGTCGATGGTCTTTGCCCGCGACAAGCAGGATTCCATGGCCGAAATCTATGGCTCGACCCTGGCCACCGGCGGCAATGTGCAGGACGTCCAGCAATGGCCTGACCGCATCCGCAAGGTCACGGCGGACGAGATCAAGGCCGTCGCCGCGCGCTATCTGGTGCTCGCCCGCTCGACGACCGGCTATCTCTTGCCGCAGCAACAGGCGGGGAATTGATGATGAACTCGATGCATATGCGCGAGGCAGTGAAAGCGGGTGACCTTCTCCCCTTGGGGGAGAAGGGAAGACCGCGCGTGGGCGCCACCCTCGCGACCCTCTTCCTCTCCATCCTCTTCCTGGTCCTGCCCGCACTTGCCGCCCGCGCCATGGACATCCAGCAGGTCACCTCGCCAAAAGGCATCACTGCCTGGCTGGTCGAGGATTATTCGGTCCCGATCGTCGCCGTCCGCTTCGTCTTCGATGGCGGCTCGACGCAGGATCCGGTGGGCAAGGAGGGTCTGGCCAACCTGATGACCGGCCTGTTCGACGAGGGCGCCGGGCCGCTCGATTCGGAAGCCTTCCAGATCAGGCTCGACGATGCCGGCGCCGAGATGAGTTTCGAGGAGACCCGTGACGGCGTCTATGGCTCCATGCGTATGCTGGCCGAACAGCGCGACGAGGCGTTCGACCTGTTGCGGCTGGCGGTCAACGAGCCGCGCTTCGATCAGGCGCCGATCGACCGCATCCGCGCCCAGATCCTGTCCGGCATCATCGCCAACGAGAACGATCCCGACACGGTGGCGCAGCACAAATGGGCGCGCGCCATCTATGGCGACCACCCCTATTCGCGCTCCGACCAGGGCTCCAGGCAGAGCATCGCCGCGATCACGCAGGACGATCTGAAAACCCTGCACAAGGCGGTCTTCGCGCGCGGCGGCCTGCATGTCGCCGTGGTCGGCGCCATCGACGCCGAGACCCTGAAGAAAAAGCTGGAGATGGTGTTCGGCGACCTGCCGCAGAAACAGGCGCTCACCCCGGTCGCCGATGTCGAGCCGAAGCTCGCACAACGCCTCGAGGTCAATTACGACCTGCCGCAGACTTCGCTGCAACTCGCCTGGCCGGGCGTGAAACGCAAGTCGGCGGATTTCTTTCCGGCCGTGCTGATGAACGAGATCCTTGGCGGCGGCACCTTTACCTCGCGCCTTTACCAGGAGGTGCGCGAAAAGCGCGGGCTGGCCTATGGCGTCAACTCCTCGCTGGTCAACCAGGACCATGCCGACGCGCTGATCGTCACCACCGGCACGCGTTCCGACCGCGTGGCCGAGACACTCGGCATTGTCCGCGACGTCGCCAGGCAGTTGGCTGAGGATGGCCCGACCGAGGCTGAGCTCGCGGCAACCAAGAAATACCTGATCGGCGCCTATGCCATAAGCAATTTGGACTCTTCGAGTTCCATCGCCGCGACGCTGGTCGAATTGCAGCTTGACGATCTCGGCATAGACTACATGCAGCGCCGCGCCGGTTACATCAACGCGGTGACGCTCGACCAGGTCAAGGCGGCGGCGAAAAAGCTGCTGACCGCCGAGCCGACCATCATGGTGGTCGGGCCGCCGCTGGCCGGAGCCGGCAAGGGATGAGCCCGACCTTCGGCATAGCTTTCGGCGGCGGCGGTGCGCGCGGTTTGGCGCATATCCATGTCATCGAGGCGCTGGACGAACTCGGCATAAAGCCGGTTGCGATCGCCGGCTCGTCGATAGGCGCCATTATGGGCGCCGGCATGGCCGCCGGCATGACCGGCAGGGACATCCACGACTATGCCCGCTCGATCCTCGGCCGCCGCGCCGAAGTGGCGAGCCGCATGTGGCGCGCCCGGCCGGGCACCATCGCCGAAGCCATGCAGAACGGCATCCGCGTCAGCCAGTTCAATGTCGAGCGCATCCTCAAGGCGTTTTTGCCCGAGGCCATTCCCGAAACCTTCGCCGAACTGAAAATCCCGCTGAAGGTGACGGCAACCGACTATTTCGGCCACAAGCTCGCCGTGTTCGACGAAGGCGACCTGCACTCAGCGCTTGCCGCCTCGGCTGCCATTCCAGCCGTCTTCCGCCCGGTGACGCGCGACGGCAGGCTGCTGATCGATGGCGGCATCTACAACCCCGTGCCGTTCGATCTCATAGAGAACGACGCCGACATCATCATCGGCGTTGACGTCGTCGGCGCGCCGGAAGAGGCCGACCGCAAGCATCCCACCTCCGTCGACCTGATGTTCGGCGCCACGCAGCTGATGATGCAGTCGATCATCGCCAACAAGCTGAAACAATGCCGCCCCGACATATTGGTCCGCCCGGCGGTGTCAAAATACCGCGTCCTCGATTTCCTGAAGATTGATGCGCTGATGAACGAGACGGCTGATATCAAGGATCAGCTGAAGCGGGAAGTGGCGAGAGTGGTGGAGGCGCGGGATGGCGCTGCCAGCAAGGGGAGGCGAGGGAAGAAGGCCGGTTGAGTGGTGAGGTCGGCTAAGACTTCGCTGGCGCATACTCCAGCGCAACAACGCCGTTGCTGAACGGCGTGGCCGAAATCAGCTCGAGCGGTACTTGTTCGCCCGGTGGGAACAGCGGCTTGCCCTGGCCGACGGCGCCGGGATAGCTGAGCAGCCTGACGCGGTCGACCAGCCCGTGGCGCAGCAATTCCTGTGCGACGCTGAGGCTGCCATGCACATAGATGTTGCCGCCGCTGCCTTGCTTCAGCGTCCTCACCGCATCCGACAACGCACCCTTGAGGAGTTCGGCCGGTTTCCAGTCGAGCGCCTTGAAACTCGTCGATGCAACGTATTTCGGCAGCGCGTTGAACCGGTCGGCAAAATCTCCGGTTTCCTTGGGCCATGAGCCGGCAAAAATCTCATAGGTCTTGCGTCCCAGAAGCATGGCGCCGCTGTCGGCAAGTTCATCTTCCTTGAACCTGTTCATCTCGTCGTTCCAGGTCACGCCGGGTAATTTCTCGACCTCGGCAACACCATCGACGCTGATGAATTCGGTGACGATGAGTTTTCTCATGGCGTTCTCCTCTTCGCTCAAAGGACGAACCGGATGAGCCTTTTGCTACAGGCCCTGAAAAATCCGGGTGGTTTGTCGGAGAAGGGGTTTCTCTGGCCTAAGCTAGGCACCAAAGTCGAATTTTGGTGCTACATCTCAGCGGATATTTCCAAAGCTACAGGAAGATCATGGGATTCGGGGTCTTCATCCACCGCTCAGATTCGATCTACGATGACAGCCCCGCTGAGCGATATCAGTTCCCCAGCCAGTATCTGCGCCGTGTGGAAGCATGCATTGGCGATTGGATCATCTACTATGAACCTAGCAAAGTAGACGATACCCGTGGCTATTTCGCTCTGGCCAAAGTCCAGGAAGTTATCCCTGACCCTGTCGCGCCTGGTATGTATCTCGCTTTGATTGAGCCGGGGTCGTACCTCGATTTAGCCAATCCCGTTCCATTCAATGGGATGGACGGGCTCGTTGAGCGAGGTTTGCTTAACGACCAGGGACGGATTTCCGGCCGCGCTCAATCGGCCGTACGACCGATCAGCCCGAGCGACTTCAACCGCATTCTCGATCTGGGCCTTGACGCCCGTGAGCCGTTGCTGCCACGCGTCGATGAAATCGGCATTTCATCCGGATTTCAGGATGAAGAGGCGCCATTCCAGTTCGAGCACAGCCGCGACCGCATAAGTTACATCGGATCGCGAATCGTGCGGGACCGCATTTTCCGCCGCATCGTCTTGCGCGCCTATGATGAGCGCTGCGCAATCACGGGACTGAAGTTGATAAATGGCGGTGGTCGGGCAGAAGTTGCCGCGGCACATATTCGGCCCGTCGAAGCGAACGGGCCCGATGTCGTCAACAACGGGCTCGCACTATCAGGGACCGCGCATTGGATGTTCGATCGCGGATTGATCAGCCTCTCCGACGATCTCGAAATCCTGATTTCGCGGCAGGTCAACGCCCTCGAAAGCGTGCAAGGGTTCATAAACAAGACCCGCCGCGCGCTTCCGCCTCGCCGACAGCTCGAACGCCCGCACCCTCATTTCTTGCAATGGCATCGCGAGCACTGCTTCAAGCAGTAAGGCGACGCCCTTCGCCTTGGGATTGGCAGACTTTAGGGCCCCTCAGTCCTTCGCCCGCTCCACATAAGACCCATCGGCCGTCATCACCACCACGCGGGTGCCGGGCGCGATGTGGGGTGGCACGGCGGTGCGCACGCCGTTGGAGAGCACGGCGGGCTTGTAGGAGGACGAGGCCGTCTGGCCCTTGGTCGTCGGTTCGGTCTCGACCACTTCGAAAGTGGCGCGCTGCGGCAGGACTAGGGAGATCGCGATGCCGTTGAACTGCGAGACCTGCACCGGCATGCCTTCCTGCAGATAGGGGGCTGCGTCGCCGACCACGGCTTCGCTCACCGCCACCTGATCGTAGGTTTCCGGGTTCATGAAGTGATAGCCTTCACCATCGGCGTAGAGGAAGGTGTGCTCGCGCTCCTCGACATAGGCGCGCTCAACCTGCTCTGTGGTGCGGTAGCGCTCCGACACCTTCACCCCGTCGCCGATGCGGCGCATGTCGAGCTGCGTCACGGGTGTGCCCTTGCCTGGGTGGATGTTTTCGGCAAAGAGGATCACATAAAGCTTGCCGTCCTTGTCGACGACATTGCCTTTGCGGAGCGAACTGGCGATGACTTTCACCACGGTTTTAAATCCTGCGAGAGTTGGCGGGCGTTTGCCGGCTTGTGCGGCGCTGGTAGCGCATCTTGGCGCGAACCGCCAGCCCCTAAGGCGCGCCAGCACGCCTTCAAATCGCTCATGACCGCCGCTTCGCCCTGGTGGACGCCGCATGTCCATGCCGACCGCCGCCCGCGGCTGATGCTGCGCAATAGCCTGACCGCGGCCTTGCGCGACTGGTTCGCTGGCCGCGATTTCATCGAGGTGGAAACGGCGGCGCTGCAGGTCTCGCCCGGCAATGAGGCGCATCTGGCGGCCTTCGCCACGGAGGCGGTCGGGCCGGATGGCGCGCGTTCGCCGCTTTATCTCCACACTTCACCGGAATTCGCCTGCAAGAAGCTGCTCGCGGCCGGTGAACAGCGCATTTTCAGTCTTGGTCCGGTCTGGCGCAACCGCGAGCGCGGTCCCTTGCACCAACCCGAATTCACCATGCTCGAATGGTACCGGGTGGGCGAGGCCTATGAGAGCCTGATGCGCGATTGCGCCGATCTGCTGGCGCTGGCCGCGACGAGGGCAGGGGCGCCGCGCTTTTCCTTCCGGGGCCGCGGCTGCGATCCGCTCAGTGAGCCGGAGCAGCTGACAGTGGCTGACGCTTTCTCGCGCCATGCCGGCATCGACCTCCTGGCCACGGTCGCCACCGATGGCGGCACGGATCGGGACGCGCTCTACGCCGCCTTGACGAAGGCCGGCCTGCGCACGGCGCCCGACGACAGCTGGGCCGACCTGTTCAGCCGGGTGATGGTGGAAAAGATCGAACCCAATCTCGGCATCGGCCGCGCGACCATCCTGTGCGAATATCCGGTGGCCGAGGCGGCACTTGCCCGGCCAAGCCCCAGGGATTCACGTGTCGCCGAGCGTTTCGAGCTCTATTGTTGCGGCGTCGAGCTCGCCAACGGCTTTGGCGAACTGACCGATGCCGAGGAGCAGCGCCGGCGCTTCATCCTCGAGATGGACGAGAAAGAGCGCATCTATGGCGAGCGTTATCCGCTGGACGAGGATTTCCTCGCCGCCCTAGCCATCATGCCGCAGGCCAGCGGCATCGCGCTCGGCTTCGACCGCTTGGCGATGCTGTCGACCGGAGCGCAAAGGATCGAGGATGTCATCTGGACGCCTGTGGCCGCGTCCTGAGACAACCAAAACGCTCGCGCCGCCCTTCTTTTGCCGGTCTTGAGCCACAGGCAATCACGCTACTGATTCCGGCCTTCGCCATTGCACAAGCCGGATCGGGACAATAGATGGGTGGGCGCGGCCGCAAGCTGGCCGCGACGAGCAGGATCACAGGCATGGCCGACACATCAGACGCTAAAAAACTGACCGACCGCGTCGCGGCGCTGGTCGAGGCTGCCAAAAAGGCAGGCGCCGATGCCGCCGATGCGGTCGCCGTGCGCGGCCGTTCGACGGGCGTGTCCGTGCGGCTCGGCAAGGTCGAGGCCACCGAATCGTCCGAGGCAGAGGATGTTTCGTTGCGCGTCTTCGTCGGCCAGCGCGTGGCGAGCGTCTCGGCCACCGCCGCGTCCGACCCGCGCTCGCTTGCCGAGCGCGCCGTTGCGATGGCGAAAGTCTCGCCCGAGGATCCCTATCAGGGTCTCGCCGATCCGGCGCTGCTGGCGAAACGAACGCGCGATCTCGACCTGTTCGACGCCACCGAAGTCTCCGCCGATCAGCTGAAGGAAGCCGCCCTTGCGGCGGAAGCGGCCGCCCTTGCCGTCAAGGGCGTGACCAATTCGGCCGGCGCCAGTGCCGGTGCTGGCCTTGGCGGCATGGTGCTGGCCACTTCGCACGGCTTCCTCGGCCACTATGTCGGCTCGCGTTTCTCGCGTTCGGCCAGTGTCATTGCCGGCGAGGGCACCGGCATGGAGCGCGACTATGAATTCTCCTCGCGCCAGCATTTCGCCGATCTCGACGCGCCTGATGACATCGGCCGCAAGGCTGGCGAACGCGCCGTGCGCCGCCTCGGCGCGCGCAAGGCGGCGACTGGGCCGGTCGACGTGGTGTTCGACCCGCGCGTGGCGCGCGGCATCGCCGGCCACATTGCCGGTGCCATCAACGGCGCCTCCGTCGCGCGCAAGACCTCGTTCCTGCGCGACATGATGGGCAAGCAGGTGGCCGCATCCGCCATTACGGTCACCGACGAGCCGCTCAGGCCGCGTGGCCAGGCCTCGCGTCCGTTCGATGGCGAGGGCGTCGAGGGCGAGAGGCTTCTCATGGTCGAAAAGGGCGTGCTCAACCACTGGTTCCTGTCGACCTCGGCCGCGCGCGAACTGGGATTGATCACCAACGGGCGCGGATCGCGCAGCGGCTCTTCCGTTTCACCGTCCTCCACCAATCTCGCCATCGAGCCGGGCGAACGCTCGCCCGGCGACTTGATCAAATCGCTCAAGACCGGCTTCTACGTCACCGAAGTGTTCGGCCAGGGCGTCGACATGGTGACCGGCGAATACAGCCGCGGCGCCTCCGGCTTCTGGATCGAGAATGGCGAACTGGCCTATCCGGTCGCCGAGGTCACCATCGCCTCGAACCTGAAGACCATGTTCCTCAACATGGTGCCGGCCAACGACCTCGACCGCAATTTCGGCACGGCCGCGCCAACTCTGCTGATCGAAGGCATGACCCTTGCCGGAGCATGAGTTGACCGCTGCCGGTGCCTCCTCGGGCGCCATCGGGGATCTGCCGCTGCTGCGCGACGCCGCCCGCGAGGCTGGTCTCATCGCCATGCGCTACTTCGGCAACAGCCCGCAGGTTTGGATGAAGGGAGGCACCTCGCCGGTCAGCGAAGCCGATCATGCGGCCGACGCCTATCTGCGTCGCACGCTGCTGGCGGCACGGCCCGACTATGGCTGGCTGTCGGAAGAGACGGTCGATGACCCGGTGCGGCTTTCGGCGCGCCGCACCTTCGTCGTCGATCCGATCGACGGCACGCGCGGCTTCCTCGAGGGCCAGCGCACCTGGTGCGTCAGCGTCGCTGTCGTCGAACAGGGCCGCACGCTTGCCGGCGTGCTCGAATGCCCGGCAATGGACGAGACCTACTGGGCGCTGCCTGGCC
Source organism: Mesorhizobium sp. CNPSo 4671 (assembly GCF_057784245.1). Taxonomy (NCBI): domain Bacteria; kingdom Pseudomonadati; phylum Pseudomonadota; class Alphaproteobacteria; order Hyphomicrobiales; family Phyllobacteriaceae; genus Mesorhizobium; species Mesorhizobium sp. CNPSo 4671. The sequence continues at coordinate 54,980 of NZ_JBWLUW010000014.1, forward strand.
AAGGCGCCTTCCGCAACGGCAAGCGCATCGCGGTGCGCACGCTTGGCGACAAGGCCGAGATTTCCGGGTTGAAGCAGTTGATCGACCTGGTGCCGGCCGGCTGGCAGAAGCGGCTGACGCGGGCACCCTACAGCCCCTCGCTTGCCTACCGCCTGGCGATGATCGCCAATGGCACGCTCGACGCCACCTTCGTCAAGCCGAACGCGCATGATTGGGACATCGCCGCCGCCGATCTCATCCTGGGCGAGGCCGGCGGCCGGTTGCTCGACCCGCATGGCCGCGCGCCGCTCTATGCCGGTGAAGTCACCCGCCACGGCGCGCTCGCCGCCGGCAGCGGTGAATTGCTGGCTGTGCTCGTCGATGTCATCGCCGGGCTGGATGCGTGAAAGCACATTCGCAGGTTCCAAAGTCGGCGGCTTTGGTCTAGACCTGTCACAAACTCACAATATGTGAAGGACCGACATGACCGCGGAAGACGGGAAGAAACAGCTTTTGCATCTGGTGTTCGGCGGCGAACTGAAGAAGCTTGGCGGCACCGAGTTCCGCGATCTCGACGGGCTCGACATTGTCGGCATCTATCCTGACTATCAATCCGCGCACACGGCGTGGAAAGCCAAGGCGCAAGCCAGCGTGGACAATGCCCATATGCGTTATTTCGTCGTTCATCTGCACCGTCTGCTCGACCCCGACAACAAGGCTGTCGGTTGACCTCGATGGAGCATGACCTGGCGAAAGGGCCAGCGAGCGAGGCAACGCCCACCGGCAGGGGCGGCAGCCGCGCGACCAAGGCGTTCTGGCGCAAGGTGCGCGAACCGCTGGCGCAGTCGCGATTCGTCAAGAACGCCATTGCCAGCCTGCTGGCGCAGTTCGTGCGGCTGGTTCGCCTGACCAGCCCTTTGGTCGCCGGATCGGCACGCTTTTCGGGCGGCGCCTATGCCGAATTCGAGCCCGGCATCATCGCTTTGTGGCACGGCCAGCATCTTTTGACGCCGGCCTATTATCCCAAGCGCAAACCGCTGGTCGCCATGGTGTCGCGCAGCGCCGATGCCGAACTCAATGCGCTGATGCTGGAGAAATTCGGTATCGAGGCGGTGCGCGGTTCGGGCGGGCGTGACAATGCCAGGCATCTCGACAAGGGTGGGGCCAAGGCCCTCATCGCCCTCAAAAAGTCGCTCACCGCAGGCAAGAACGTCGCCATGATCGCAGACATTCCGCACGGCACCCCGCGCGACGCAGGGCTCGGTATCGTTCTCCTAGCGCGCCTCTCGGGCCGGCCGCTGCTGCCGGTCGCCATCGCCACCTCCCGCCGCAAGGTGCTGGAAAAGAGTTGGGACAAGACCACCATCAACCTGCCGTTCGGCCGTTCCGCCGTGACCATCGGCGTGCCGATCTTTGTCGCGGCGGACGCCGACGACGCCGAAATGGAGCGCAAGCGCCAGGAAGTCACCACCGCGCTCAATGCCGCGACCGCCGAGGCCTACCGTCTCGTGGATGGCCGGCGATGAGCGGTCGCTGGGCGCGCACCATGCTGACGGCATACCGTTTCGCCGGTGCCGCGGCCTATCCGCTGGTCGGGCCCTATGTCGCCTGGCGCACCTCGCGCGGCAAGGAGGACCGCAACCGCCGTCGCGAGCGCTACGGCGTCGCCGGCCGGCCGCGCCCCGAAGGGCCTGTCATCTGGATCCATGCCGCAAGCGTTGGCGAGACCATTGCCGTCGTGCCGCTGGTCGAGAGCATTCTCGACTATGGCGTCAACATCGTGCTGACCACAGGCACGGTGACATCGGCCCAGGTTGCCGATGAGCGGCTCGGTGACCGCATCATCCACCAATATGTGCCGCTCGACCTGAAGCCGGCGGTCAGCCGGTTCCTCGACCACTGGCGGCCGGATCTGGCGATCATCGCCGAATCCGAGATATGGCCGATGACCATCCTCGAGCTTGGCGCGCGCCATGTGCCGCAGGTGCTGGTCAATGGCAGGCTTTCCGATCGCTCGTACTCTTCGTGGAAGAAGCGCGCCAACATCGCCGAAGCGCTGTTCGAGAACCTGGCCCATGTCGTTGCCCAGTCCGACGTCGACGGCGAGCGTTTTCGCGCGCTTGGTGCCCGGCCGGTCACCGTGTCGGGCAATCTCAAGGTCGACACCAACCCACCGCCGGTCGACGAACGGGTACTGGCCACCTTGCAGCGGCAGATCGGCGGCCGCCCGACCTGGGCGGCGATCTCGACTCATGATGGCGAGGAAGTGGTCGCGGCGGAAGTCCATGCGACGCTGCACAAGCGTCACCACGGCCTGCTGACGATCGTCGTTCCGCGCCATCCCGATCGTGCCGAGGCGCTTGCCGCGCAGATTTCCGGCATGGGGCTGAAGGTCGCGCGGCGCAGCAAGGGCGACCGCATCGGGCCCGACACCGATATCCTGCTCGGCGACACGATCGGCGAGATGGGGCTCTATCTCCGACTGACCGAAATCGCTTTTGTCGGCCGCTCGCTGACCTCCGAGGGCGGGCAGAACCCGCTCGAGCCGGCCATGCTCGACACCGCGGTCCTTGCCGGCCGCAATGTGCAGAATTTCCGCGAGGCCTATCAGCGCCTGATCGACAGCGGTGGCGCCAAGCTGGTGCGCGATCGCGACATGCTGGCCGGTGCCGTCAATTTCCTGCTGACCAACGAAGTCGCGCGGCATGAGATGATGGCGGCGGGGATCGCGACCGTCGATGAGATGCGCGGCGCGCTGGCGCGCACGCTGAAATCGCTCGAACCCTATATCCAGCCGCTGGTCGTCAAGTCGCGCCTGAAGGGCGCCAACGGGCGCTAGCGTGGCCTCCGAAGCACCACCATTCTGGTGGGAAGAGCCGGACTGGAAAGTCCTGGCGCTGTCGCCGCTATCGGCCGTCTATGCGCTTGTCGCCGGCCGCGGCATGCGGCGGGCACGGCGCGAGAAGATCGAGGCGCCGGTTCTGTGCGTCGGCAATTTCACCGTCGGCGGCACCGGCAAGACGCCGGTCGCCATCGCGCTCGCCGAACAGGCCAAGGGCATGCAGCTGAAGCCCGGTTTCCTGTCGCGCGGCCATGGCGGCTCCTTCGCCGAGCCGCATGTCGTCGATGCCCATCACGATGCCGCCAAACATGTCGGCGACGAACCGCTGCTTTTGGCCGAACACGCGCCGGTAGCGGTGACGCCGAACCGCGCTGCCGGCGCCCGGCTGCTCATCGAAAAGCACGGCTGCGATTTCCTGATCATGGATGACGGCTTTCAGAGCGCGCGCATCCACATCGACTACGCGCTGATCGTGGTCGACGCCCGCTACGGCATCGGCAATGGTCGCGTCATTCCGGGCGGCCCGCTAAGGGCCAAGATCGTCGACCAGTTGGTCTTCACCAGCGGGCTGTTGAAGATGGGCGAGGGCACCGCCGCCGACGCCGTGGTGCGCCAGGCGGCGCGCGCCGGTCGGCCGATCTTCGAGGCGCATACGGAGCCCAGCAGCAAGACAGGGCTTGCCGGCAAGCGGTTCCTGGCCTTTGCCGGCATCGGCCATCCCGACAAATTCTTCGACACGGTGAGGGCGGCCGGCGGCGAGGTGGTTCTCTCAAAGCCCTTTCCGGACCATCATTTCTACGCTGAGGACGATCTCGCCGAACTGGCGGCGACGGCGCGCGCCGAAGGCCTTGGCCTCATCACCACGGCCAAGGACGCTGCCCGGCTGCGCCATGGCGCCTCGCAGGACTTTCTCGACAGGTTCGAGGTGCTGGAAATCGACACGGTTTTCGAGCTCGACCATGTTCCCGAGCGAATCATCGACGAGACGCTGGATGCCTGGCGGCAGCGCAAGCTGAGAGGCTAGAGCAATTCCAGGAAAAGTGTGAAGCGGTTTTCCCGGGAAAAGCGTGTAGCGCTTTCCCTTGGGAATTGCGTCAAAACAAAGAGCTGGAACGGTTCGGCGTTTCCGTGAAACGATGAACCGTTCTAGCTACGCTTGCGCAGCTCCGGATGCATTTCGATTTCGCGGCGCAGCGAGGCGGTGGCGTTGGCGTAAGGCTCCTGCCTGGCGACGCTCCAGTATTTCAGCTCGTCCAGGGGGATGTTTTCCCCGGTCACCGCGCAGCGCACGAACGAGCCGGGGCTGGTGACCTGGAAATCGCCATCGAGATAGCGGATGCGGGCTTCCTTGCCGCCCGGGCCTTCGAAACGGTTCATCATGCGGTGGTGCCGAGGTTCATGCTGATTTCATCGCCACAAATCGCCGGCCAGGTCAAGCATGCGACAAGCCTCGGACAATGCTGAGGCACTACGACAGGTATGAAAAGCGCTTTTATCGGGGGCACGATGGATATTTCTTCCGCCCGCCTGGCTTCCCTGCTCAAGGAGGCGATGACGCCGCACCCCGTGCCGTTGGCGAAAGCCGATCCGGTCAGGACGGCGCTGGTCAGGGAACTGGTCCAGCCCGCCGCGCCCTCTCTGTTCGCCCAAAGGACGGCGCCCGCCTTGATGGCGATGCCTGCCGCACCAATGGCCGTCAAATCGCAGCAGATAGCTTCGGCGGGCATCGTCGAAGCCTATCAGGCCCAGCTCGACACGCGGGACGAGGCGGTGCTGGCAACGTTCGTGGCGAGGAGAGCTGCCCCGCCCGAGGCCGAAACGCAGCGCGGCGCCATGCCGCCTTCGGCGACGGCCAATGACAACGCGCCGGCCAGGCCCGCGGGTGTGTCCTTGCTGTCGTTTATCCCGCCGCAGGCTCCGGTTCCGCAAAACGCCGCCCTGGCAATGCCGGCGGGACGGCATAGGCCCGCCAATCAATCCTACGGTGCGGCGCCGAATCCCGAACGTCTTTTGATGAAGATCGGCTTTGTTTCGATAACGCTGGGTTTATTGGGAATCTTGACCGTTGGCTTCGTTCTGCTGCTGCTTCGTTGAGTCTGTGAATCGACTGATCTTGGGCGGGGGCAGGAGACCTATCGCTCGGCTTCGATAAACGCCTCGATCTTGTCCGGCGCCAATCCGGCCTGCTGCGCGATGCGGCGGGCAAGGTCGGCGGCGGCCGTGCGTGGCCGTCCCAGCGGCCGGTCGAGCCAATAGGACACCGGACTGAGCGCGGTGCGCTCGTCGACCGCGGTGATGCGGCCCGACTGCAGCTGATGCCCGGTCAGCGGCGGACGCGCCAATGCGATGCCGAGCCCATAGGCTGCGGCATCCAGCACCAGATTGTAATCCTCGAATCGCCGGTCCTGTGGGCGTGGCCGGTAGTCCATGCCTTGCGCGGCGAACCAGGCACGCCAGGCGGAGGCGTCGGAATCGTTGATCAGCGGAAATTTGAGCAGCCTGGCCGGGTCGCCCCGCCCGATTTCGCGTGCCAGCTCGGGCGAAGCGACCGGGAAGACATGCTCTTCGAACAGCTGCACCGAAACACGGCCCGGAATGCCGCCACGGCCGCAGCGGATCGACAGATCGATGCCTTCATCGGCAAGGTCGGCCTGGCGGATGTCGACATCGAGCACGATGCGCAGCTTGGTGGGATTGTTTTCCAGCGCCGCCATGCGCGGCATCAGCCACAGTCCGCTCACCGAGGGGATAGAGGTCAGCCGCACCACCGCCGTGCCGCGTGGCTCAACCCAGCGGTCGGAATGGCTCGATATCAGCGCGAAAGCCTCCGATGTGCGCAGATGCAGCCGGTTGCCTTCGATCGTCAGCGTCACGCCGCGCGCGCCGCGATCGAACACTTTCAACCCGAGCCAGTCCTCCAGCTTGGCGATCTGCCGGCTGACGGCGCCATGGGTGATGTTGAGCTTTTCGGCCGCCGCAGAAAAACTGCCGGTCCGCGCCGCCGCGTCGAAGGCGCGCAGGGTTTCCAGCGGCACCATTGTCTCTGAGCTGTGATCCATAGTCACAGCTGATCCTCGATTTGGTCGTTTGTCAACGGCGCCGAAAAGACGTTTTCTGCATTCAAGGGCGGAAAACACGAGGACAGCAAGATGAGCGCGATCACGGGAACGTCGAATCAGACACAGCGGATGGACACCACGGCAGCGATCGCGGTCGCGCTCACGGTGGTGGGCTGGGCGTCGGCCTTTCCGGCGATCCGTGCCGGCCTCGCCGCCTTCGGCCCCCTGGAACTCGGTGCGCTACGCTTTGCCATCGCTGCCGTGCCGGCAGCGATTTTCCTTGCCGCCAAGCGTCCGGCATTGCCCAGGCTCGATGAATTGTGGCGCCTCGCCTTTGGCGGCGCCATTTTCGTCGCGCTCTACACCGTCATGCTCAATTTCGGCGAGTTGACCGTCTCGGCCGGGGCCGCCGGCTTCATCATCAATGTCAGCCCGATCTTCACCGCCATTATGGCTATGGCATTGCTCGGCGAGCGCTTCTCAGGGTGGGCCTGGTTTGGCACGGCCATTTCTTTCGCCGGCATCGGCATCATCGCCGTGGCCGACGGCAATGGCCTGCACTTCAATGCCGGCGCGCTGTTGGTTCTTGGCTCCGCGCTATGCTCGGCCGTCAACACGATCGTCCAGAAGCCGCTGTTTGCCCGCCATCATCCACTGACCATCTCAGCCTCGAATATGATCCTTGGCGCACTTTGCCTGTCACCCTTTCTGCCAAGCGGCTTTGCACAGGCAGCGGTCGCCAACACAGCCGGCCTCGGCGCCGTGATCTTTCTCGGCATCGTGCCCAGCCTGATCGCCTATGCCGCTTGGGCAACCGCGCTGTCGCGTCTCCCGGCGGCGCGCGCTTCGAACTTCCTCTATTTAGTCTCGCCGGTGTCCGCCTTGATCGGCTTCTTCTGGCTAGGCGAAGTGCCGACCCTGCTCGGCATCCTCGGTGGCGCGCTGGCGCTCGGCGGCGTCATCGTGGTCAATTTGAAGCGGTAAAACAAAAGATTAGAGGCATTTCTGGACTCAAACCGAGAACCGTTTCCAGCAGCATGCAGACACCCGGCGAAAGGGCCGCTATGGTGAACCGTCTTCGCTGGGGGACCAAATGGAGCGACTCTTCGTATCGATGGTTTGCTGGCTGTTGCTGCTGACCGGACAAGCTGCGGCGGGCTGGTATCAGGTAAAGAATTTCGAAGGCTCCATCGGATCGAGGCCGGTTCATCTGTCCCTCCAAAGATATGACGGCTTCGGCAGCGGGATCACGGTCGAGGGAAGCTACTTTTATGACGCCAAGCAGAGCCCCATCGCGCTCTACGGGAAAGCTGAAGGAACCAAACTCACGCTTTGTGAGATCGCGGACGACAAGGAATTGGATCGAGTGTTGGTGGTGGGATCAAAGACGCCCATCGATACCACGGGATGCCCGCTTTCGCTCGACATCAGCGAAAGTGGCGCGACGGGGGGCTGGGTCAAGGGAGCGGAGAAGTTCCCGGTCGTGCTCAAGCAGGTTGCGGGCCTCGACGATACGGCCGAGGGTAAGATCAATGGAATCGTCGAGATTTCCTTTTGGGCGCAGACCGCGGCCCATAGATTTGCTGGCATCTTCACCAAAACCGACGCCGGCATCTGCATGACCACACTGCAGGTCATCAGCAAGAAGACAAAGAGAGCCGTCCAGAGCATCCGGTTCGACGACGATGACTGCAATGCAGGCATGTTGATGACGCCGGTCTATATGAACGTTCAACAGCAGGGCGAAGAGATTATTTCCGTGAATTTTCGCGGCGGAAACGGCGGCCACGCGATGGAGTATGGCTACTCTCCCAAAACCAGGAAGTATCACCGATTGGTGAATTGAGCGAACTCACCGCCGTCCGAACAACCGCTCGATATCGGCGAGCTTCAATTCGATATAGGTAGGCCGGCCATGGTTGCAGGTGCCGGATCCCGGCGTCGCTTCCATCTGGCGCAGCAGCGCGTTCATCTCCTCGGCCTTGAGCAGGCGGCCGGAGCGCACCGAACCATGGCAAGCCATGGTGGCAGCGATCTTGTCCAGCCGCCCTTTCAGCGTTTCGACCGTGTCGTTGTCGGCGATCTCGTCGGCGAGGTCGTGCACCAATTGCCGGACATTGGTCTCGCCCAGCATGGACGGAGTCTCGCGCACCGCCACCGCTCCGGGGCCGAAACGCTCGATGCCGAGGCCGAAGCGGGCGAGTGTCTCGGAATGCATCGCGAGCCGCTCGGCGTCCTCTTCCGGCAAATCGATGATCTCCGGCAGGAGCAGCATCTGCGAAGGCACGGGTCGCGAGTGCAGGGCGTTCTTCAGCGCTTCGTAAACCAGTCGCTCATGCGCGGCATGCTGGTCGACGATGACGAGCGAATCCCTGGTCTGCGCCACGATATAGTTCTCATGCACTTGGGCCCGTGCCGCGCCTAGCACCGTGCCGAGGAGGGTCTCAGCCGCTTCGCTCAGCCCCGCGCGCGCATCGGCGCTGGCAAGCTCACCGGCATCGAACGCCGCCTGGCCGGGCTCGCCAAAGCCACTGCCATTCCTTGCGCCGGCGCGCTCAAAGCCCGCACCTTCGAAACCCATGTCGAGCGGGCGCTGCGGTGAGTGCGAGGGGTCGAAACCGGCGGAGCCGGACGCGCGATAGGCCGCGTCGTAGCTGCGATGGCCGTTGGCCGGGCCGCCGTGACCGTAGGATGCCGCACCTGGCCGGAACGCCGCCATCATGCCGGCGGCTCCCGTCGTGGCTGAACGGATGCCGGCATCGGCCAGTGCCTGCCGGATGGCGCCGACGATCAGCCCGCGCACCAGGCCCGGATCGCGGAAGCGCACATCGGCCTTGGCCGGATGGACATTGACGTCGACGATGGCCGGATCGAGCGTCAGGAACAGCACCGTCACGGCGTGGCGGTCGCGCGGCAGGACATCGGCAAAGGCGCCGCGGATGGCGCCGGCGATCAGCTTGTCGCGCACCGGCCTGCCATTGACATAGGCGTATTGCTGCAGCGCGTTGGCGCGGGTGAAGGAGGGGATCGACACATGGCCGGTCAAATGCACGCCTTCGCGCATCGCGTCGATGGCAATGGAATTGTCGGGAAACTCGGCCCCCATCACCTGGGCGACGCGGCGCAGGCTGCCTTCCGGACTGTCGTCGGTCGCCGGCAATTCCAACGTCGAGCGGTCGGAACCGGCCAGCGTGAAACGTACCGTCGGAAAGGCAATCGCGATGCGCTTGACGACATCGCTGGTCGCCGAGCTTTCGGCGCGCTCACCCTTCATGAATTTCAGCCGCGCCGGCGTTGCGAAGAACAGGTCGCGCACCTCGACGGTCGTGCCGCGGTTGGCCGCCGCCGGCCTGACGGGGAGCACGCGGCCGCCCTCTATGCCGATTTCGGCGGCGCTGTCGCCCAAAGCCGTGCGCGACCGGATCGACAGCCGCGACACCGAGCCGATCGACGGCAGCGCCTCGCCGCGAAAGCCGAGCGAGCGGATGTCGTTGATATCCTCGGCGAGCTTGGAAGTGCAGTGGCGCGCGATCGCCAGCGCCAGTTCTGGTTCGGGGATGCCGGAACCGTCATCGGTAACACGGATCAGGTTCAGCCCGCCGCCTGCCGTGACGATTTCGACGCGCAATGCACCGGCATCGAGCGCATTCTCGACCAGTTCCTTCACCACGCTCGCCGGACGCTCGATGACTTCGCCGGCGGCGATCTGGTTGATCATCGTTTCGGAAAGCTGGCGAATGGGCATGACGGCAGTATAGGCGGATTCGTGTCGTGCGGGCGAGGGCGAACTGCGGCGGAACGGCTTTATGCCTGCGCCGCCAGCCAATCCCTTACCTTGCGGGCATTCTCGCTCAGCTCCCGGTTCTTCGGCCAGACGATATAGAAGGCCTTGCCGGTCTTGAGCACATGATCCGTCACCTGCACCAGCAGTCCCGTCGCCAGCAGTCGCTCGGCGAGGTGCCGCCAGCCGAGCGCGATGCCTTGCCCCTCCATGACGCCCTGGATCACCAGGCCGTAATCGTTGATGCGCAGGCCGCGCGCGGTGTCGCCAAGGCTGCCGCCGGCTGACTGGAACCATTCGTCCCAGCTCGCCGCCTCGCGATACGGCTCCTCGAGATGTATAAGCCGGTGCGTGGCCAACTCGCCAACCGTCCTCGGCATGCCGAACTTGGCCAGATAGCTGGTGCCGGCGACGGGGAAAATCTCCTCATCGGCAAGCGGCAGCGAATGGTAATCCGGCCAGTCCCGCGGCTCGCCGCCGCGTACCGCCAGCGGTATGCCTTCAGCGATGATGTCGAGGTCGCGGTCGGCGGTCTGGATGCGCAGGTCGATGCCCGGCAATCCGTCACGGAACTGCTGCAGGCGCGGCATCATCCAGAACGAGCCGAACGCGGTCGATGCGGCAAGCGTCACATGACCGCCCGTCGCTTGCAGGCGCAGATCCTCGGCCGACTTGCGGATGTGCGACAAGCCGAGCGAGACATCGGCGTGGAAGCGCTCGCCGGCCTCTGTCAGGCTGACCTGCCGGTGGCGGCGCTGGAACAGCTTGGCGCCGAGCTGTTCTTCCAGCCCGCGCACCGCGTAGGAGACGGCGGCCTGCGTCATGCCGAGCTCCCGCCCGGCGGCGGTGAAGCTCGACAGCCGGCCGGCGGCCTCGAAGACGATCAGGCTGCCGGCGGAGGGCAGGAGGTGGCGCAGGCTTCGCATAAGCACAGCTTATACAAGAGATCAGGATTTTCCAGCGTCACAGCCATGTGCGGTCTGACTAAATTGACGCAGATGAAAAGACGGAGTTGTCATGAACGCGCCGGCCGCTGAGTTGACCGAAAACACCAGCCGCCGAAGCGGCGGCCGCCTGGGTCGAAAGGCCCTGCGAGGGGCGCCCATAACCTCGTTCCCGACCCTTGTGCGCAAGATTCCCGTCTATCAGATGGTTCCGGACGAGGCGGTGGAACTGATCCACGAGGAATCGCTCAAGATCCTCGAGGAGGTAGGCTGCGAATTCCGCGACGACGGCGCGATCGCGCTCTGGAAGGCGGCCGGCGCCGATGTCAGGGAGACGCGTGTCCGCATCGACCGCGCGCTGCTGATGGAGCTGGTCTCGAAGGTTCCGTCGGAGTTCACGCTCCATGCGCGCAACCCCGAGCGCACGGTGCGCGTCGGCGGCAACAACTCGATTTTCGTGCCGATGTATGGCGCGCCCTACGTCCGCGACCTCGACAACAACAGGCGCTATGGCACGCTCGCCGACCTCAACAATTTCCACAAAATGGCCTACATGGCGCCGGCGCTGCATTCATCGAGCTCGGTCATATGCGAGCCGATGGAAATCGCGGTGCCGAAACGGCATCTGCACATCATCCACTCTGCGTTGAAACATTCCGACAAGCCGTTCATGGGCATCGTGACGTCGAAGGAGCGCGCTGAGGACACTATGGCGATGGCTGGCATCGTGTTCGGCGAGGAGTTCGTCCGCGACAACCCTGTGCTGGTGGCGATCACCAACTGCAATTCGCCGCTGGTATGGGACGCCACCATGATTGACGCCATGCGCGTCTACGCGAGCCACAATCAGCCGCTGATCCTGGCGCCTTTCGCGCTGTGTGGGGCTTCGACCTCGGCTTCCGCCGTCGGCGCTGTGGCGCAGGTCAACGCCGAGGCGCTTGCCGGCGTGGCGCTGACCCAGCTCATCCGCCCAGGCTCGCCGCAGCTCTACGGCCAGTTCATGGTCACCGTCGACATGAAGACCGGCGCGCCGATGGGCGGTACGCCGGAGGCCGCCCAGATGATGTACCTGATGGGGGCGCTGGCGCGGAAATACCGCCTGCCGTGGCGCACCTCGGGCTTCCATGTCGGCTCGAAGCTGAACGACGCCCAGGCGGGCTACGAATCGAACATGCTCATGCATGCCGCGATCCTATCGGGCGCCAACTACATCTGGCATTCCGCCGGATGGCTGGAAGCGGGGCTCACCTGCGGCTATTCGAAATTCGCCACCGACTGCGAGCAGCTTGTCGGCTGGTACAAATATGCCGGCGGGCTGTCCTTCGACGATTTCAAGGAAGCCATGGCGGCGATCCGCGAGGTCGGGCCGCAGGGCCATTTCCTCGGCACCCAGCACACGCTCGAACATTTCGAGTCCGCCTTCTTCATGCCTTCGATCATGGACTTCAATTCCTACGAGCAATGGAATGCCGAAGGGGCGAAGGACCACGACACGCGCGGCCGCGAGAAGGCGCGCAACATGCTCGCAGACTACGAGGAGCCGAAGCTCGATGAGGGTATTGCCGAGGGTCTCAGGGATTTGATCGCGCGGCGCGAGGAGAAACTGCCGGACACCGTCAGTTGACCCAAAGGGCGAAGACCCGACGGGAACCATAAGGGAGGAAGAAAATGACGCTTTTCAGAAGCAATGGCGACCGAGTCCCCGCCACCATCGAGGCGATGGCGGAAGAAGCGCGTGCTGGCCGCATGGACCGGCGTGAGTTCCTGGCGCTGGCAAGCGCCTTCGGCGCGTCGACCGCGCTTGCCTATGGCATGATCGGCGTTGCCGCGCCGACAAAGGCCCTGGCCGACGAGCCGAAGAAGGGCGGAACGCTGCACGTCGCGATGTCGGTGAAGGCGCAGAAGGATCCGCGCACTTATGACTGGACGGAAATGGCAAACGTCACCCGGACATGGCTGGAGCCGCTCGTCCGCTACACGCACCAGTTCACGTTCGAGCCGGTCCTGCTCGAAAGCTGGGACGTCAATGACGACGCCACCGAATATACGCTGCATCTGCGCAAGGGCGTGACCTGGAACAATGGTGATGCTTTCAACGCCGACGACGTGGTCTCCAATCTGAACCGCTGGTGCGAGAAGGGTGCGTCCGGCAATTCCATGGCGGCACGCGTCGGCGCGCTGATCGACTCGAAGACCGGCAAGGCCAAGGATGGCGCCATCACCAAGGTCGATGACCTCACGGTCAAGCTGAAGCTGGCCGAACCCGACATCGCGATCATACCGGGCTTCACTGACTATCCGGCACTGGTCGTGCATCGCGACTTCGACAAGGATGGCGCCGACCCGCTCAAGAAGCCAATCGGTACCGGACCTTTCGAATTGGTGTCTTATGCTGTGGGCTCGAAGGCGGTCGTCAAGCGTCGAGAGAACGGCAAGTGGTGGGGTGGTGAAACGCCGCTCGACGGTGTCGAATTCATCGACTACGGCACCGACTTCAACGCAACGCTGAATGCCTTCGAATCCGGCGAGATCGATCTCGATTTCGAAACACCGGCCGACTTCATCGACGCCCTCGATAAAATGGATCTGGTGAAATCGGAGGTCGCGACGGCGACCACGCTCGTTGCCCGCACCAACATCACCCACAAGCCCTATGACGATCAGCGGGTGCGCAATGCGCTGCAGATGGCCGTTGACAACAATGCCGTCATGCAGCTCGGCTATGCGGGGCTCGGCACGGTCGGCGAGAACCATCACGTCGCCCCGATCCATCCTGAATACTATCCGCTGCCCAAGAAGACACGCGATGCCGCCGCCGCCAAGAAGATGATGGCGGATGCCGGGCAGGCCGACTTCGAGCACGAACTGATCACCGTCGAGGACGAATGGCAGAAGAACACCGGCGATGCGATCGCTGGCCAGTTGCGCGATGCCGGGATCAAGGTCAAGCGTACGGTGCTGCCGGGCTCGACCTTCTGGAACGACTGGACGAAATATCCGTACTCGATGACCATCTGGTACATGCGCCCGCTCGGCGTTCAGGTGCTGGCGCTCGGTTATCGCTCCGGCGAGGCCTGGAATGAGACGGCCTATTCCAATCCGGACTTTGATGCCAAGCTCAAGCAGGCGCTTTCGCTGGCCGACCCAGCCAAGCGCAAGGAGGTGATGAAGGATGTCGAGCAGATCCTGCAGGACTCCGGCGTCATCATCCAGCCGTTCTGGCAGAAGCTCTACTGCCACATGAACAAGAAGGTGAAGAACTACAGGATGCACCAGACCTACGAAATGGACTTCCAGAACGTCTGGCTCGACAGCTGAAAGGAGGCCGGGCAGGGGCTTCATGAGCCGCAAAAAAGCCGGTATGCAGGATGCGTGGCGTGGATTGATTCAAGCCACCAAAAGCGGAGATTCTGCATGCGACGGACAGTGCTGCTTGCCGCCCTATCGACAGCCTTGCCCGCGGCCGCCTTGGCCGGACCGGCGTCCGACGCCGTAAAGTTCTTCTATGTTCCGGCGGTCAAATTCGAGGCTGACGCACAATATCGGGATCGCTTTACCGACCCGGTGACGAAACTCTTCGATCTCAACGACCAGGCGACCAAGAAGAATCCCGATCAGGTCGCCTGCATCGACTTCGATCCCGGTTTGGATGCGCAGGATTTCGACCAGAAGACCGTCTCCAAGACCTTGAAACTGTCCGAGACGGTGGATGGCGACACCGCGCAAGTGGTGGCGAGCTTCAAACTTTTTCCGGACGGAGACGATGCGCAGCGTGAAATGCACTGGTCGCTGAAGAAGCTCGATGGCAAATGGAAGGTATCGGACATCGCCTCGAAGACCAGCGACTGGACGCTGAGCCAACTCGAATGCATGGCGGGGCAGGATCCGGAGTGATGCCGTGAGGCTCGGTTGCTCCAGCTGGGGCGTCGAATCGGCCGGTTCATGTCGCTGCTTGCCGTCGTCACGCGCGAGGCCTGCTAAATTTCGTGGAACGTCAAGCACTTCGACTGTAGTGTGAAGGCGATGTAACAAAACTACGAAGGCGGCTGCGTAGCTTGGCGCGTCGCCGCGCTTCGGAGAAATACAAATCGGCGATCCGGTTTTGAGGTCGCGTTGCTTTTGACAGGGCAACGCGCTAAACTTCTTGCGCTTGGTTGTGAACGAATCTCTTGTTCCATTTAGGGGGAATGATCATGAAAATTCTAGTTTACCTATTATCATCGCTGTTTCTCGCTTTGGCGATGGCGGTGATCGCTACTCCGGCTTCCGCACAGGCAACCCGGACATGGGTTTCCGGCGTTGGTGACGACGCCAATCCCTGCAGCCGCACTGCGCCTTGCAAGACCTTCGCCGGCGCGATTTCCAAGACCGCCGCCGGCGGTGAAATCAACTGCATCGATCCAGGTGGTTTTGGCACGGTGACGATCACCAAATCGATCACCATCGCATGCGAGGACGTCGAGGCAGGTGTGTTGAACGCAGGGGTAAATGGCGTCATCGTCAATGCGTTGGCCACTGACGTTGTCGTTCTTCGTGGTCTCGATATCGACAGCACGCCGACTTCGCCCGGCCTCAATGGGGTGCGGTTTCTTGTCGGCGCCGCATTGTTTATCGAGGACTGCGTCATTCGCGACAACACGGGTGCCGCGCCGAATGGCATGGGTATCAACTTCGCTCCGTCCGTGGCGGCTGAGCTCTATGTCAACAACACCACGATCACCGGCAACAATGACGGCATCCATGTCCAGCCGACCGGCACCGGATCCGCGAAGGTCGTTATCGAAAACTCTTCGATCGAGAACAACAATCTTGCCGGGGTGAAGGCCGACGGCACCGGCAGCACCGGCGGCATGAACATAACCGTCGTGAGCAGCAATGTGTCCGGCAATACCAACTCCGGCATCAGCTTGTTCAATACGGCGGGTGGTGCAGCAATCAACATCATGGTTGATCGCGTCGCTGCGGCCAACAACGGGGCGAACGGGGGCCTTCGGGCCGATGGACCGAACACCCTGCTGCGGGTCGGCAATTCTACGGTCAGCGGCAATACCACTGGCACGGCGATCAACAATGGTGGCTTGATCCAGTCTTACGGCAATAACCAGATCAACGGCAACACCAGCGATGGGCCAAATCCGCCTGTCATTGCACTGAAATAACCTGATGTGGCTCGCCTGGCGCGATACCGATCGCGCCAGGCAAGCAATTTGAGTGGCGTGGCCTTGTCTACGCCAACAAACTCTGCATGGTTCTGGATCAGGCCCGAAGGTTGTGTGGCTGGATGTCCAGCCAATCGAATGCATGCCCATCGAAAGGCATGACTGGCCAAAGCCTTGGTGACGTTATGGCCCGTATTTGTCTTCTGGCATTCTCGGTTTTTTTCATACTGGCGTCGGGTTTATGTGGCGTGGCTGCGCAAGGGTTGTTTGGCGCGCCCCCCGCAAACCCTCCCGCCGACGGCGCGCCCTCGGCTGGCGCTCCTTCCGACAGCGGGGCACCTCCCGCCAATGCGCCGGGCGGCGCGGCGGAGCCGGCAACGCCGCCGGTCGCCTGGCCGCCCAGCGAACCTGCCGCACCCATCCAGCCGGGATCGCCGACGGCGGTGGTGCGGCCGTTCTACGATCAGGTTGGCCTGGAGATCGATCCGGCGCAGCGCAGCCATTTCATCGATCCGGCGAAGACCGTGCTCGACAAGAGCGACGCGTTGCGCAAATCCGGGCAGGGCGAATGCCTCGACCCCAACATGGCGCTGGACAATGCCGATTACAACAAGGACGAGATCGACAAGAGCCTGAAGACGCTCGAATCGATCAATGGCGACCAGGCCAAGGTCGTCGTCGCCTTCGTCGTCGCCAGCAACCCGCATCGGCTTGAATGGAAGCTCAAGAAGGTCGACGGCGACTGGAAGATATCGGACCTGCTTTCGGTGACCGGCGAGTGGGCGCTCAGCCAATATCAGTGCGAATGAGGGCCGGCTCAGCCGCGGCCGCGATACGGCGCAACACCGGTTTCCGGCAGCCAGGCGCCTTCCGGTGGCGCGCCGGTTTGCCAGAACACATCGATCGGAATGCCGCCGCGCGGATACCAATAGCCGCCTATGCGCAACCACAGCGGCCTGGTTGCTGCCACGATGCGGTGGCCGATCATCACGGTGCAATCCTCATGGAAGGCGCCATGGTTGCGAAATGAGGTCATGAACAGCTTCAGCGATTTCGATTCCACCAGAGCCGCATCGGGTGCGTAGTCGATGACGATATGGGCGAAATCCGGCTGGCCGGTCACTGGGCACAGCGAGGTGAATTCCGGGCAGGTGAAGCGCACGATCGCCGGCGGACCGTCGCCACGCGTGAACGGCACAGTCTCCAGGACTGCCTGTTCAGGGCTCTGTGGCGTCTCGACGTGCGCGCCGAGCTGGGTGAGAGTTTTGGTATCGATCATGAGCGGGATCTCTTTCAAATTTCGCCGCTCCTTAGCACCGGACCGAAAGGTGCGCAGCCGTTTTCGGACGAATCCGATGCTTAAATAGGAACTGGAGCAGCGTGCTGCCCCACATAATTTGAAACAGCAGGAAGACGATGACCAGCAACGACCCGCTTCTCCAGCCCTACCAGCTCAAGCATCTGACGCTCAAGAACCGGGTGATGTCGACCAGCCACGAGCCGGCCTATTCCGAGGACGGCATGCCGAAACAACGCTACCGACTCTACCATGCCGAGAAAGCCAAAGGCGGTATGGCGCTGACCATGACCGCCGGCTCGGCCATCGTTTCGCGCGACAGTCCTGCCGCTTTCGGCAATCTGCATGTCTATGACGACCGCATCGTGCCGTGGCTCAGCGAACTCACCGAGGCCTGCCACGAGCACGACTGCAAGGTGATGATCCAGATCACCCATCTTGGCCGCCGCACCGGCTGGAACAAGGCCGACTGGCTGCCGGTGCTTTCCGCCTCGCCGGTGCGCGAGCCGGCGCACCGCGCTTTCCCGAAAACCATCGAGGACTGGGACATCGAACGCATCGTCGCCGACTATGCGTCGGCCGCCCAGCGCTGCCAGGCCGCCGGCCTCGACGGCATCGAGTTCGAGGCCTACGGCCATTTGATGGATGGCTTCTGGTCGCCGGCCACCAATCATCGCGACGACGAATATGGCGGCTCGCTCGACAACCGCCTGCGTTTCACCAACATGGTGCTCGATGCCGTGCGCGCGGTGGTCGGCGAAAAATTCGTCGTCGGCATCCGAATGGTCGCCGACGAGGACTTCGAGAAAGGCCTGTCGAAGGAAGAAGGCATCGAGATAGCCAGGTGGCTGGCCGGCTCCGGCAAGGTCGATTTCCTCAACATCATCCGCGGCTCGATCGAAAGCGACGCGGCACTCACCAAGGTCATTCCGGTGACCGGCATGCGGTCTTCGCCGCATCTCGATTTCGCCGGCGAGGTGAGGGCGGCGACGAAATTCCCGACCTTCCATGCGGCGCGCATTTCCGACGTCGCCACCGCGCGCCATGCGATCGCCACCGGCAAGCTCGATATGGTCGGCATGACCCGTGCGCACATCGCCGATCCGCACATCATCAAGAAGGTGATGGAAGGCCGCGAGCACGAGATCCGCCCCTGTGTCGGCGCCACCTACTGTCTCGATCGCATCTATGAAGGCGGCGAGGCCCTGTGCGTCCACAATGCCGCGACCGGCCGTGAGGCCGAGATTCCGCACATCATCGTCAAGACCGAAGGGCCGAAGCGGAAAGTCGTCGTCGTCGGTGCCGGCGCCGGCGGACTGGAGGCGGCGCGTGTTGCGGCTGAGCGCGGCCATCAAGTCACGATCCTGGAGGCATCGTCGCAAGCGGGCGGCCAGGTGCGGCTGGCGACCCAGAATCCGCGCCGCAAGGAATTGATCGGCATCATCGACTGGCGGCTGGCCGAACTCGACCGGCTCGGCGTCGAAATCCGCTACGACACCTGGGCGGAAAAGGAAGATGTTCTGGCGCTGGCGCCTGATGTGGTCGTCGTCGCCACAGGCGGCCTGCCGCAGAACCCGCCGCTGACGGCGGGCGACAATCTCGTCACGTCGAGCTGGGACATCATGGCCGGCAGCGTCAAGCCGGCCGAGAACGTTCTGCTCTTCGACGACAATGGCGGCCATCAGGGCATGGGCGCGGCCGAGTTGATCGCCAACAGCGGCGCGAGGTTGGAACTGGTTTCGCCGGAGCGTTTCTTCGCCCCCGAAATGGGCGGCATGAACCACGTGCCGTATATGCGCGCTTTCCAGGAAAAGGGCGTCATCATCACCATCAACACGCGCCTGCGCTCGGTGCGGCGCGAAGGCAATCAACTGGTCGCCGAACTCGCTTCGGATTTTGCCGATGGTTGGCGCGGCGAGCGACGTGTCGACCAGGTGGTGGTCGAACACGGTACGGTGCCGCTCGACGATCTCTACTTCGGCCTGAAGCCGCTGTCGAAAAACGGCGGCGCGGTCGATTACGAACGCCTGGTGGGCGGCGGCGACATTTTTCCGGCACGCAATCCAGGAGCTAGCTTCGTGCTGCTACGCATCGGCGATGCGGTCGCTTCCCGCAACATCCACGCCGCCATCTATGACGGGATAAGGTTCGGCTTGCGGATCTAATCCACCGCCCGCTCAGCCTGGCATGTTGAACGGCGTGATGATCTGGATGTTGGATGCGCCCGGGGCGATCGATTTCGGCAATGCTCCCTGTGCCCGCATGATGTGGATGCAGGCCGTCCGCATGTCTTGCCCGAGGTCATGATGCAGCACCGCCGAGATGCGTCGGCTTCGCAGTAGTTCGATATTGTCGGCGTCGAGATCATGGCCGATGAACACAAGGCAGGGCCGTTTCATCTCGGCGAATGCCTGCACAATGGAGGCGTTTCCGCCGCCGATGGAATACACCGCCGCAATGTCGGGATGGTGTGTCAGTGCGCTGCGGACAAGCGCGCCCGTCGTGCGATCGATGCCGTGCCCTTCGCTGACATCGACAATTCCGAGGTCGGGAAAGTTTTCGCGCAAAGCGCGGCGAAAGCCGATTTCGCGCTCCTCTTCGCCCCGGAAGCGACTGCTGCTCAAGGTGACAAGGACATCGGCACGACGTCCACCTAGCCATGCGCCGATCAGATAGGCAGCCGTTTCGCCGGCGGCGCGGTTGTCGACGCCGACATAGGCCAGCCTTCGGCTGTTCGGCAGATCGGTGACGAGTGTCACGACGGGTATTCCCGACTGAACGACCCGATCCACCGCGACCGCTATCTCCGGAATATCAGGTGCCTTCAGGAAAATGCCGTTGCTGCCGCGGCGGGCAATCGCGTCGAGCAGGGAGACGGTGTTCGCAGCCGCCCGCATTTCGGCAAGGTGGTAGCGTGACCGGAACACGGCCGGATGCAGGCCTGGCATTTCTGCCTCCAGCGCGGCGCGCACCGCTTCCGTGAAGCGCAGCGGAGCTTCCATGACAAGGTCGAGAATGAATTTGCGGCCCGACAGGCCGAGCTGGGAGCGTTGCGTTTCCAGTTCGCGGATCGCCTGCTCGACGCGGCGAACGGTGTGCTGACGCACGCCGCTGCGCCCATGCAGGACACGGTCGACCGTGGCGATGCTGACGCCGGCCTGCTGGGCGATGTCCTTCACCAGGAATGGATGCGACATCAGCCGTCTCGGTCAATCCTGAGGTGTTTTTGAGGTGTTTCAGCCGTATGCCACCTCTCACTCAAAGCTATACTTCCCTCATCCAGTCGAAACAAGACCATAGGGAGGATGCCGTGAAGGCCGACAATTTTGCCAAGCTCAGATCCGATCGTGTCTGGCTAACCGCCGATATGTGCAGCATCGACGATTTTGCGGCGTCGACGCAGCGGATCACAAACCTTGCGGACTATCCGTCCGCGTCCGAGGTGCAGAAGAACATCCTGATCTACGATGGTGCCGCGATTCGCGCGGCCGCTGCCGATCCGGCCCGGCGCAAGGTGCTTCTCGCCGAGTGGGTCGAGGCGATGACCGACGGCCCGGGTGTCGTCGTCTTTCGCGGCGCTTTCGAGGATGTGGCGCCAGTCGACGCGGCGACGGAAGCCTTCAACGCCATCATCGCTGAGGAGCGCGCGGCCGGGGCAGGCGGCGGCGATCATTTCGCCAAGCCAGGCGCCAACGACCGTGTGTGGAATGCGCTGGAAAAGCTTTGCCTGCGCGATCCCGCGACCTTTGCCGCCTATTATGGCAACGACATTCTCGCATTGATATCGGAAGCTTGGCTTGGTCCAGCTTATCAGGTCACATCGCAGGTGAACAATGTCAGGCCGGGCGGCGCATCGCAGTCGGCACACCGGGATTATCATCTCGGCTTCCAGACGGCGTCGGTCATCGAACGCTATCCGGTGCACGTCCATCGGATTTCGCCGGTGCTGACGCTGCAGGGCGCCGTGGCTCATTGCGACATGCCGGTGGAAAGCGGCCCCACGCTTTACTTGCCCTATTCGCAGACCTACCTGCCGGGATACCTGGCGATGAATCGCCCCGAATTCCAGGCCTATTTCAGCGAGCATCATGTTCAACTGCCTCTGAAGAAGGGCGATGCGGCGTTCTTCAATCCAGCGCTGTTCCACGCCGCCGGCACCAACCGGTCGGCTGATATCCAGCGCATGGCGAACCTGTTGCAGGTGTCATCGGCCTATGGCCGCGCCATGGAGAGCGTTGACCGGAGCCGCATGAGCGCGACCCTCTATCCCGTAGTCCGACGCATGCTCGGCGACGGCAGCCTCACCAGGCAGGCGGCCGACAACGTCATAGCATCGTCAGCGGAAGGCTATTCCTTTCCGACCAATCTCGATCGCGACCCACCGCTTGGCGGTCTTGCACCGGAAACACAGCAGGCGCTCTTCCACCGGGCGCTCGATGCGGGGTGGGAACCTACCGTCTTCGTGGAGGCACTGGAAAAGCAGGCGCGCAAGAAGCTGACCTGAGGCCGCGGCAACGATCTGCATTGGTGGCGCGCGGTCGGACCTGCATACGAGAGCCCGTGTATACCGGCCCGGCCGCGCGCCCGCACGTCATTGGCTCATCGCCTGATAACGTGCGATCTCGGAGTTTGCGGTGGGATGTTCAGACCATCCTGGCGATCGCCATGCACAGCACCGTGACCACCAGCAGCCATGCGGCGATGCGTTCGCCCATGGCCATTCTGGCGCGCAGTTGCGTTTCGATTTCCGTATTGGCGCCGGCGAGCTGTCGGCTGGGCGCCCTGACCATTGCGCCGAGCACGCCGGCGGCGGCGAAAGCCGCCAGTATGCCGAGTGCAAGCACCATTTCCATCGAGCCAAAATAGGCGCCGTGGAAGAAATACCACAGCAGCGCCCCGGTCAGGAAAACCATGCCGGCCGCGCCCATCTGCGGCTGGATGAAGCGTTCCGCCTTGATCTCGGGATCGCGGGCAAGCGTGATGGTGGTGCCAGCCCAGAACACCCCTGCCATGACGTGAAGACCGATAACCACGATGTAGACATATTGCATGCCGGCTCTCCTCTTTCGCCTGCTGGTACATCTAATAGTTAGATATCTAACTGTTAGATGTCAATGTATAAGGGAGGAGTCAGTTCCATCCGAGAAAAACACCGTCTAGTGTCCTGCGATGACGCCTTTTGAACGCCCGCCAGTCGGCATGAATCTCGGCCGCACCGCCAAGCTTGTTGCCCAGGCCTTCGACGCCGCTTTGGTCGAAGCGGGCGGGACATTGCCGGTCTGGCTCACGCTGCTGTCGGTCAAGTCGAGCAAGCTCGCCAATCAGCGCGAACTCGCCGGCATGATCGGCATCCAGGGCGCGACGCTGACCCACCACCTGAACGCGATGGAAGCGCAGGGCCTGCTGACGCGCCGCCGCGATCCCGTCAACCGCAGGGTCCATCTGGTCGAATTGACAGAAGCGGGAGAAGCGCTGTTCGAGACATTGCGACAGGCCGCGCTTGCCTTCGACAAGCGGCTTCGCACAGGACTGCCCGACGAGCGTCTGGCGGAGTTTGCGCAGGTGCTGGAGGCGCTGCGGGACAATGTCGAAAGCTAGGAGTACCGAACCTTTGGCTCAGTTGTCATAGCTCGGGATCGTTCCAAAGGCGTAATGGCGCAACTTCAGCGCGGTGATCAGGTTGGTCAGCTTCGTCTTGCCGTCAAAGCCGTCCTGGAACATCTCGTCATGCATCAAGAGGATCAACTTGCTCGGCTTGGCGAAGTGGCCATAGCCGAACAGGTGGTCGATCTCGCTGACCAGATGGTCGACGCTCTGGACCGGCTCGCCGCTGTCCTTGTGCACCCATTCGTGGTCCCAGCCATAAAGATAGAAGCCGGAAGCGGCGACGAACTCGTAGTCGGGATCCTCACGGCCGGCTTGTGCGGGGCCGAGCGAGTTGTCGTCCTTTGACATCGAAGGCAGCCGGAACACATCGCGTCCCGGCAGGCGCGCATGCACCGCCGGCTTCAGGCCCAGCACGGCATTCGCCATGAGCATATCGGCGACCACCCCTTCCGTATCGCTGTAGAAGTACCGGTAGTGATTATAGGCGTGGCTGTAACTGTGGTTGCCGATCGTCACCAGCGGCATCGCCTTAGCGCGCCGCACCAGCGCCTTGTTGGACGCGCTGGCCTCGGCATGCATGCCGACCATGAACAGCGTTGCCGGAACCTGTTCCGCCGCCAGCACGTCGAGGATGTTGCTGGTGCCGCTCAACGGGCCATCGTCGAAGGTGAGATAGATGGTGCGATCCGCCCCATAGGCGGGCCACGCGGACATCAGCATGGCCGCCAGGACAAACCGCAAGAATGTCATAAGCCGCACGATCCGGTTGTTACCGTGACAGTGCCGCCATTTCGGTGGCTGGTTGTCAAGCCGGGCCGTTACGCCAGGCTGCCCTGCAAGACCCGCAGTTTGGCCTTCTTCGGCATGCGGGCGGTCAGCCATTCCAGCGCCTTGTCCTGCGGCATCGGGAAGGCGATCGAATAGCCCTGCACCTGGTCGCAGCCGATCGCCATCAGCGAGTCGAGTTCGGCCTCGGTTTCAGCGCCCTCGGCGACGATGGAGATGCCGAGGCCGCGGGCGAGCTCGGTGATGGCGCGCACGATCTTCGAGTTGTCACCGTTCTCATGGATGTTCTGGACGAAGCGGCGGTCGATCTTGAGCCGGTCGATCTCGTTGGGATTTACGTGGCTGAGCGAAGCATAACCGGTGCCGAAATCATCGAGTTCCAGATGCACGCCGGCGGCCCGGATGTGACGCAGCTTCGCCGCGATGCCTGTCTTCTCATCGTCGAGAATGACGGATTCGACGATTTCCAGCGACAATTTCTGTGGCGGCAGCCCGGCCTTTTCCAGCGTCTCGAACAGAAACGCATCGAAATCGTGCTCGCGCAGCTCGGTGCCCGAGACATTGACGGCAAGCCGGCCGAAGGCAATCCCGGCTCGGTTCCATTCGGCTGCTTCGTTGATCGCCTTGCTGATCACGATGCGGCCGATCTCCGGCATGAAGCCGCATTTCTCGGCGACCGGAATGAATTCGCCCGGCGAGATCATGCCGCGCTCGTGATGGTTCCATCGCACCAGGGCTTCGATGCCGCTGATCGTGCCATCGGTCAGGGAGACCTGCGGCTGGAAATAGGCCTGGAATGCCCGCTCGGCGATGGCGACTTTGATGTCGTGCTCGAGCTGCTTGCGGTAGTCGAGCTCGCGGCGCAGCTCCTCCGAGAAGAACGAGAAGTTGCCGCCGCCCATTTTCTTGGCGGAGTAAAGCGCCAGATCGGCATGGACGAGCAAGTCCTGGGCATTGTCGGCGTCGATCGGATAGACGGCGATGCCGCCGCTGGCGCCCGGAAGAATGGTGGTGCCCTGGAAGACGATCGGCTCGTTGATGTGCGCCAGGATGCGCCGTGCGAGCATATTGATGTCTTCGGTGGTGCCTGCGCCGTTGAGGATCATCACGAATTCGTCGCCACCGAGCCGCGCGCACAGATCCGACGCCCGGCAGGAATCGCGCATGCGCTGTGCCGTGACGACCAGCACATAGTCGCCGGCGGCGTGGCCGAGCGTATCGTTGATCTGCTTGAAGCGGTCGAGGTCGAGCTGGACGACAGCCAGGCGTTCGCGCCGCCGGTGTGCGCCCTTGATCAGCGTGTCGAAATGATCGGTCAGGAAGGTGCGGTTGTGCAGGCCGGTCAGGCCGTCATGAACCGCGATGAAGGCCATCGAATTGCGCGCGTCGACCAGTTCACGCGTCTTGCGCAGGATCGCGTTTGACATCGGCCTGAAGATGAACAGCGCCACCAGCAGGATGACGCCGAGTGTGGCGTAGAACAGCGTGCGGTGGAGGGCCAGCAGCTTTTCGGAGCGCTCGTCGGCCTCGGCGCTGATACGCTGGCCAAGTGCCGCATAGCCCGACAAGGTGGCATTGGCGACCGAGGCATCGAGGTTGACGCGCTCGGCGCCGCCTTTGTAGCCTTCATTGTCGACATGGTTGAGTTGTGATTCAAGGGCCGAGATCAGACGGTCGCCATTGGCGATCAGCCCGACCGAGAAATAGTCGAGATGGAACGGTTTGGCGAAAAGCACGCTCTCGATCGATTTCGGATCGAGCTTGGCTTGCGATTGCGGATCTGCCCCCGTCTGCTTGAGCAGCAGATCGTAGTTGATCTCGAACTCCGCCGTAGCCTGCTTGAGCGCGCTGACCAGCGCCGGCTGTTTGTCGCGCGAGGCGGCACCCGTTGCGCTGGCAAGGAAGACGATGCGCTGTGACAGCGTCTTCTGCGTGCCGACGATGTCGAGCAAGGTGTTATTCTGCTGTTGCGTGGCCATTGTCTGCTGCAGCAGGACGAAGGAGGCCGCGACCATGGCGGCAATGATCAGCAGCGCCAGCCAGTAGCCGGCCTTGATCAGCAGAATAAGCTTGCCTGAAACGGTATGCACCGGCTGCTGCGACATGTTCGGGGGCGGCCCTCTCGCCAACGGATTCCTGTACGAGCACCATTGAACTGGAAACGTTAACAGGACTGGAAATCGACAGCGGACCGACAAGGGGGAGACGCGGAAAGATCGCGAAATGGTTATCGGCTCCTTTCGCTGCCGGCCTGTATTTGAGCATTCGTGGGCCTGTGCGTCCCGGGCGGTCGCTTGAGCGATGCCCATGGCGTCTCGTTTGATGCCGCTTTGATGCTGCCCGGCCACCCGTTCCGGTCGCTTTTGCGATGGATTTTTTGCGCGGGCGGGACGACAGTCTGCCCACGTCAAACGAGGCCTGATCATGACCGCAGCATTTCTCTCCCACATCGACAGCGAGCTTGCCGGGCTCAAAACGGCCGGCCTCTACAAGTCCGAGCGGGTGATTTCCTCGATGCAGTCGGCGCAGATCGAGGTCGGCGGCGAGAAAGTGCTGAATTTTTGCGCCAACAACTATCTTGGCCTCGCCGACAGCGCCGACCTGCGAAAGGCGGCAACCCAGGCCCTCGACCGCTATGGCTACGGCATGGCGTCGGTGCGTTTCATCTGCGGCACGCAGGAGGAACACAAACAGCTCGAGGCGACGATTTCGTCTTTCCTCGGCCTGGAAGACACCATTCTCTACGGCTCGTGCTTCGACGCCAATGGCGGACTGTTCGAGACGCTGCTCGGCGAGGAAGACGCGATCATCTCGGATGCGCTGAACCACGCCTCGATCATCGATGGTGTCAGGCTGTCGAAGGCCAAGCGCTTCCGCTACGCCAACAACGACATGGCCGATCTCGAAGCACGGCTGAAGGAAGCCAGGGATTGCCGGTTCCGGCTAATCGCCACCGACGGCGTGTTTTCGATGGACGGCATTATCGCCAACCTGAAAGGCGTCTGCGACCTTGCCGACAAATACGATGCCATGGTCATGGTCGACGACAGCCATGCAGTTGGCTTCGTCGGCAAAAATGGCCGCGGCTCGGCAGAGTATTGCGGTGTCGAGGGCAGGGTGGACATCATCACCGGCACGCTCGGCAAGGCGCTTGGCGGCGCTTCCGGCGGCTACACCTCAGGCAAGAGCCAGGTGGTCGACTGGCTGCGCCAGCGCTCGCGGCCCTATCTCTTTTCCAACACGCTGATGCCGGCCATCGCTGGCGCCTCGATCAGGGTGTTCGACCTGATCCGCAATGGTGACGCCTTGCGCGAACGCCTCTATGCCAATGCGGCGCGGTTCAGGTCGCAGATGGGTAAGCTTGGCTTCACGCTTGCCGGGGCCGACCATCCGATCATTCCGGTGATGCTGGGCGACGCGACGCTGGCGCAGGAGATGGCGGCGCGCATGCTGAAGCGCGGCATCTACGTCATCGGCTTTTCCTTCCCCGTGGTGCCGAAGGGGCAGGCGCGGATCCGCACGCAGATGTCGGCGGCGCATTCCAGCGCCGACATCGACCGCGCGGTGGAGGCTTTCGCTACGGTCGGCAGGGAGCTGGGCGTGGTTTCCTGAACGGCCGGCGCCGAAAAGCGATTCCGGATCAAGAGATTCAAGGGACAAAAGAATGTCGAACATGATGAAGGCGCTGGTGAAGGCCAAGGCCGAACCGGGCATCTGGATGGAAGAGGTGTCGGTGCCGGAGATCGGCCCCAACGATGTGCTGATCAAGGTCAAGAAGACGGCGATCTGTGGCACCGACGTCCACATCTACAATTGGGACCAGTGGGCGCAGAAGACTGTGCCGGTGCCGATGGTGACCGGCCACGAGTTCGTCGGCACCGTCGCCGATTTTGGCGCCGCGGTGACCGAATACAAGGTCGGCCAGCGCGTTTCGGGCGAAGGCCACATCGTCTGCGGCCATTGCCGCAACTGCCGTGCGGGGCGAGGGCATCTCTGCCGCAACACGCTGGGCGTCGGCGTCAACCGGCCCGGCGCCTTCGGCGAATATCTGGCGATCCCGCAGCACAATGTCGTGCCGATCCCCGACGACGTGCCTGACGAAATCGCCGCGATTTTCGATCCCCTGGGCAATGCGGTGCATACGGCACTGTCCTTCGACCTGGTCGGCGAGGATGTGCTGGTCACTGGCGCCGGGCCGATCGGCATCATGGGTGCGCTCGTCGCCCAATGCGTCGGTGCGCGAAAAGTGGTCATCACCGACATCAATCCGGTGCGGCTGGCGCTGGCCAAGAAGCTAGGCGTCCAGCATGTCGTCGATGCCTCGAAGGAAAAGCTGCGTGACGTGATGCCGGCGCTTGGCATGACCGAGGGTTTTGACGTCGGCCTCGAAATGTCGGGCGCCGCACCCGCCTTCCGCGACATGATCGACACCATGAACAATGGCGGCAAGATCGCCATTCTCGGCATCGCCCCGACCGGCTTCGAGATCGACTGGAACAAGGTCATCTTCAAGATGCTGCATCTCAAGGGCATCTATGGCCGCGAGATGTTCGAGACCTGGTACAAGATGATCGCGCTGGTTCAAGGCCCGCTCGACGTGACCGGCCTGATCACCCACCGTATCGGTGTTGATGATTTCCAGACGGGTTTCGATGCGATGAGGAGCGGCAGCTCCGGCAAGGTGGTGATGGATTGGTGAGGGCCGCCTAGCTAGCCATCTTTGCAGATGCTGAATGTGTTTGTGACCTTCATATCAAGCTTTGCATCCCAACTGGTGATCATCAGATTGCGGGCGATATGCGCCAATTCGTAAGATGCTGTCCGAAGTTTGTCGAATGGTAGCGGTGGTAATTCAGCCTGCGTCGGAGCCGGTATCATCTCCCCCAACTTTACCATGCAGCTCTCGACGCGAACGTCTTCGACTAAGCTGAGTGGACCCCAGTAAAGAGTCCAGAAGCGTAAGCGAGCCTTCTTCCAGTCGCCGGTGTCAGTTGTATTTGCGAGTGTCGAAACAGTTTCAGTTGCCTCAAAGAGAAGTCTGGTTTGCTCTTTGAGAAATGGTTCGCGATTTGCCTGAGCCTGTTTGTCGGAGTACTCCAAGATGCCGACAAAAACAGTGACGATGCTTATCACCCAGGGGATAAGTATTTTCCAATCAAATCGGTCCATCACGCACCATCCAATTAGGAAATAGTTTTCCAAGTTATAGTTGCGTGAGTGAGAGCCTAAATCAATTTCTGTTTCTTGGTTAATTCAAAAATAGCGCTTCAAGGCTGGTAAAGGTTGCAAGAATGAGCGAGCGGTCTGCTGGATCAAGGCGCTCAAACAGCTGCCCCTCAAACGCCTTCGCCAGCGGCACCATCTCTCGATAGGCGGCAAGCCCTGCCTTGGTCAGCGCAAGGTGTTCGACACGCCGATCATTCTCGTCCGGCGTACGCGCCAGCCAGCGCCGGCGCTCTAGCTCCGCCACTGCGCGCGAGACCTTGGTCTTGTGCATGGCCGATTGCTCGCCAAGTTCCGTTGCCGTCATCGTGCCGCGCTGCCCGAGCCCGGAAAGCGTGCGCCACTCCGGCCGCGTCAGGCCGTGGCTGTCCTTGTATATTCGGGAAAATTCACGGCTGACGACATCTGCGAGCCGATAGAGACGGTAAGGCAGGAAATTCTCCAGATCGAGAATTTCAGGCTCGGTGGAGGTTTCGTTATTCTTCGCCATTTTTCGAAGTCGCCATTGATGGTTACATTTTCGATGGTTACAAATGAAACCAGTTTGGTCAATCCGGGAGGAAGCGATGGCCTTGTCCTACATGCCGGGCTTCGGCAATGATTTTGAGACCGAGACCTTGCCCGGCTCGCTGCCGCAAGGCCGGAACTCGCCGCAGCGGCCGGCCTACGGCCTCTATGCCGAGCAGCTTTCCGGCTCGCCCTTCACCGCCCCGCGCGGCACCAATGAGCGCTCCTGGCTCTACCGCATCCGGCCAAGCGTGAAACACACCGGTCGCTTCAAGGCGGCAAACTATCCCCTCTGGAAGACCGCGCCCAACGTCGGCGATCACGAACTGGCGCTTGGCCAGTATCGCTGGAATCCGGTGCCGATGCCGAAAGAGCCGACCGACTTTGTCGCTGGCATGCGCACGATCACCACGGCCGGCGACGTGCTCGGGCAGAGCGGCATGGCAGCCCATGTCTATGTCGCCAACACATCGATGGTCGACGATCATTTCTTCAATGCCGATGGCGAGTTGCTGGTCGTCCCGCAGGTCGGCGCCTTGCGCCTCGTCACCGAGATGGGCGTCATCGAGCTTCGGCCCGGCGAGATCGCCGTTTTGCCGCGCGGTCTCGTCTTCAAGGTCGAACTGGTCGACAAAGAAGTACGCGGCTATGTCTGCGAGAACTACGGCGCCAAGCTGACCTTACCCGACCGCGGCCCGATCGGCGCCAATTGCCTGGCCAACCCGCGCGATTTCAAGACGCCTTGCGCCTGGTTCGAAGAGAAGGAAACGCCGTGCCGGCTGATCGTGAAATGGTGCGGCAATTTCCACGTCACCGAGATCGGCCATTCGCCGCTCGACGTCGTCGCCTGGCACGGCAATTACGCGCCCTACAAATATGATCTGACAACGTTTTCGCCGGTCGGCGCATTGCTGTTCGACCATCCAGATCCGTCGATCTTCACCGTGCTGACCGCTCCGAGCGGCGAGGAAGGCACCGCCAATATCGATTTCGTCATCTTCCCGCCGCGCTGGCTGGTGGCGGAAGATACGTTCCGGCCGCCCTGGTACCACCGCAACATCATGAGCGAATTCATGGGGCTGATCCACGGCCAGTACGACGCCAAGGAGGAGGGGTTCGTGCCCGGCGGCATCAGCCTGCACAATCTGATGCTGGCCCATGGTCCGGACGCGCCTGGCTTCGAAAAGGCCTCGCGCGCGGAGCTGAAACCGGTCAAGCTCGACAACACCATGGCCTTCATGTTCGAGACGCGTTTCCCGCAGATGCTGACCCGCTATGGCGCCGAACTGGAAACAAGGCAGGACAATTACATCGACTGCTGGGCCGACCTGAAGAAGCGCTTCAATGGCACGCCCGAGGGCGACTGGTCTTGAGCGGCAAGCCAATGCCGGATCGGTTGGTGCTGCTGGGCTCGAAGGGTGGCCCGGCGCTGCGGCCGGGCGGACCGTGGCCGAGCTCGTCGCTGCTCG
This sequence comes from Mesorhizobium sp. CNPSo 4671, assembly GCF_057784245.1. Lineage (NCBI taxonomy): Bacteria > Pseudomonadati > Pseudomonadota > Alphaproteobacteria > Hyphomicrobiales > Phyllobacteriaceae > Mesorhizobium > Mesorhizobium sp. CNPSo 4671. Next base: position 85,633 of record NZ_JBWLUW010000014.1, read on the forward strand.
AGATCGGGGGGCGAACCATCGTTGTCGATTGCGGGCTTGGCGTAACGCGTGGCCTGGTCGATGTCGGGATCACCCTGAAGGCGCTCGACCTGATCTTCATCACGCATCTGCATTCCGACCATGTGCTGGAACTGGGGCCTCTGCTCCACACCGCCTGGACGGCGGGGCTTGCGACTCCGGTCACCGTGTTCGGCCCGCCCGGCACCGGCCGCTACTGGCGGCGCTTTTGCCAGGCGACGGAGTTCGACATCGAAATCCGCATTGTCGATGAGGGCCGGCCTGATATTCGCGAACTGGTTTCGATCGACGAGTTCGGCGAAGGTGCGTTGCTCGAGCAAGGCGGCCTGAAGGTTTCGGCGCTGCGCGTCGACCATCCGCCGGTGACCGACTGCTTTGCCTTGCGCTTCGGGCATGGCGGCAAAAGCGTGGTCTTTTCCGCCGACACAGCCTTCTTTCCGCCGCTCGCCGATTTCGCCGAAGGTGCCGACATTCTCGTCCACGAAGCCATGCTGGAGGAAGGCATAGAACGGCTGGTTGCCAGAACCGGCAATGGCGCTCGGCTCAAGGAGCATCTGTTCGCCAGCCACAGCCTTGCCGAGGACGCCGGGCGCATCGCCAGCGATGCCGGCGTGAAGAGACTGGTGCTCAACCACCTCATTCCCGCCGACGATGCCGAGATCGGCGAGGCGGACTGGATCGCTGCCGTCAGGAAAACATGGGCCGGCGACTTGACGATCGCCCGCGACGGCCTTGTTGTGGAATTAAGCAGTGTGAAAGCTGCACAAGGAGAGGAAACCGCATGAAGCTTGCCACATTGAAGGACGGGACGCGCGACGGAAAACTCGTCGTCGTCTCGCGCGATCTGACGCAGTACACCGACGCCTCGTTCCTGGCGCGCACGCTGCAGGCGGCACTTGATGACTGGCGCAGGATCTCGCCGCATCTCGGCACAATCGCGGAATCGCTGGAGAACAATGCGGTGCCGTCGGCTCGCTTTCATGAGCACGACGCGCATTCGCCGTTGCCGCGCGCCTATCAATGGGCTGACGGGTCGGCCTATGTGAACCATGTCGAACTGGTGCGGAAGGCGCGTGGCGTCGAGATGCCGGCGAGTTTCTGGACCGACCCGCTGATCTATCAGGGCGGGTCCGACTCCTTCATTGCGCCGCGCGATCCCATCCGCATGGTCGACGAAGCCTTCGGCATCGACATGGAAGCGGAAGTTGCCGTCATCGTCGATGATGTGCCGATGGGCGCAAGCCTCGATGAAGCGCGCGCCGCGATCCGTTTGGTCATGCTGGTCAACGATGTCACGCTGCGGGCGCTGACCGGGCCGGAACTGGCCAAGGGGTTCGGCTTTTTCCAATCAAAGCCGTCCTCGGCCTTTTCACCTGTAGCGGTGACGCCGGATGAGCTGGGCGATGCCTGGGACGGCGGCAAGGTCAGCCTGCCGCTGCTTGCCGATCTCAACGGCAAGCCCTTCGGCCGCGCCAATGCCGGCATCGACATGACCTTCGATTATCCGGCACTGATCGTGCATGCCGCCCGCACAAGGCCGCTGGTATCCGGCACCATTATCGGTTCGGGTACGGTATCCAACAAGCTCGACGGCGGGCCGGGTAAACCGGTCTCGGCGGGCGGCGCCGGCTATTCCTGCATCGCCGAGCTGCGCATGATCGAGACCATCGAGGCGGGTGAACCCAAAACGCCGTTCCTGCGTTTCGGCGACACGGTGCGCATCGAGATGAAGGACAGAGCCGGCCATTCGATCTTCGGCGCCATCGAGCAGAAGGTCGAGAAATACCAGGGATAACAGCGGGGGTGTGGAATGACGGGGGAGGTGTTCTATCCGCTGGCCGGTATCTGGGCGCTCGCCATACTGGCGGTGTTCATCCTGGCGATCCGGCTGAGCTATCGCATCGAGGCGCGCTCGCCGGACCTGACCAACCGCAGCGGCTTTCCGCGCAAGGCGATGATGTTTCACACCATCACCAACATGAAAGTCGCACGGGACGAGGAAACGCAGGCCATGCGTCGCCGCATGAACGGGCTGCTGCTGATCTTTCTCGCCGGATTCGCGATTATGGGGCTAGGCCTGCATCTGGTGCGGTCAGGGGGATGATCTCATGACCCTGCTGGATCATCTGCGCCGCATGGCCGGCAACAATCTCTGGTCGAATGACCGGCTCTATCGTGCCGTGCTGGCGCTCAAGCCTGGTGAGTTCGAGTCAGAGCGCACCAGCTTCTTCCCATCGCTCAAGGCGACCCTCAACCACATCCTGGCGGTCGATCACCTCTATCTCGATTTCCTGGAAGAGGGAGGCATCGGTGCTGCCGCCTATGACAATTACTTGCCGTTCGATGAGCCGCAGGCGCTGTTTGCCGCCCAGGTCGCGGCCGACCGGCGCTTACTCGAATTCTGCGATGGCCTGTCGGAGGCCGATCTCGATCGCCGTGTCATCACTGACCGGCGCGAGGATGGCATGATTCCCGAAAAGATCGGCGACATCCTCGCCCACGTCTTCCTGCACGATATCCATCACCGCGGCCAGGTGCACGCCATGCTCTCCGGCACCTCTGTCGCGCCGCCGCAGCTGGACGAGTTCCTGCTCGACTATGACATCAAGCTGAGGAAGGCGGAGGTCGAGAGGCTGGGATTGTGAGCCGGATTTTCGTCTATCAGGCCCGAGCGACGCCGTAGCGGGCGAAATGCGGGTCGGATGTCAGAATGGTCAGGTTCTCCACCTGCGCCTGCGCAATCAGCAGTCTGTCGAACGGATCACCATGGTGGTGGGGTAGACCGGTTACGGCGTTCGCATGTTGTAAGGTTACGGCGAGCGGCTGAAATCGCATCCTTGGAAGCAGCGTTGGCAAATCGTCCGGCGCGTTGAGCTTTCCGATCGAGCGTTTGATGGCAATTTCCCAAACACTTGCCGCGCTTGCGAACACCACCGCCTCCGAAGCCAGGATAGCGCGGTGGTGCTCGCTGAGACGTCGGTCGTCCGAAATCGACCAGAGGATGATATGGGTGTCGGCGAGAAACGGGCCGATCGTCATTTCACGTACTCGTCCCACTCGGGACCGAGTTCGTCAAAATCGTCCGCAATCCAAATCTTGCCCTTCAGTGCGCCGATACGCGGCAGGGGTTCTGCCACCGCCGGCGGTACGATGCGCGCGGCTACCTTGCCGTGGCGTGTAAGTATGATCTCCTCGCCGGCTTCCGCGCGGCTGACGAGCTCCGACAATTTGGCCTTGGCCTCGGCGATGGAAACATTCATAGCTCGATCCTTTATGACCATAATTTAGGTCATAATTGATCGCGCCGCAACAAGGCTGATTGGGGCGCTCCTACGCCGCTTTGCCGTCCACCCTGATCACGCCGCGCTTGATCTGGTCCTGCTCGATCGATTCGAACAAAGCGCGGAAATTGCCTTCGCCGAACCCTTCGTCGCCCTTGCGCTGGATGAACTCGAAGAAGATCGGGCCGATCACGGTTTTGGAAAAGATCTGCAGCAGGATCTTGGTCATGCCACCATCGACCACACCTTCGCCGTCGATCAGGATGCCGTGCTTCTTCATCCGCTCGATCGGCTCGTCATGGCCGTTCACCCGGTCGTACGACATGTCGTAATAGGTCTCCGGCGGGCCGGGCATGAACTTCAGCCCATTGTCGGCCAGCTTGTCGGTGGCGGCGTAGATCTCGTCGGTGCCGACAGCGATGTGCTGGATGCCCTCGCCATTGTACTTCTTCAGATACTCGGCGATCTGGCTGGTCTCGTCCTTGGATTCGTTGAGCGGAATGCGGATCTTGCCACAGGGCGAGGTAATTGCCCGGCTGACCAGGCCGGTGATCTTGCCGTCGATGTCGAAGAAATGGATCTGCTTGAAGCCGAACAGATTGCGGTAGAAATCCCACCATTTGTCCATCTGGCCGCGATAGACATTGTGGGTGAGGTGGTCGAGGAAATAGAAGCCGACACCCAGCGGCCGCGGATCGCGCGCGCCGAGCCACTCGAACTCGGCATCGTAAGCCGAACCCTTCGTGCCGTAGGTATCGATGAAATAAAGCAGCGAGCCGCCGATGCCAACGATCGCCGGCACGTCGAGCGCCTTGTCGTCGCTTTCATAAGGCGTGGCGCCTTTCGACACAGCATGGTCGAAGGCATGCTTGGCATCGACCACCCGCCAGGCCATCGAGGCCGCGCACGGGCCGTGCTTGTCGGCAAACTTCATCGCATGCGAGCCGGGCTCGGCATTGACGACATAGTTGATGTCGCCCTGGCGCCAGACGGTGATGTTCTTGGTGCGATGCTTCGCCACCGCCACATAGCCCATGCGGGTGAACAGCTCGGCGAGCTTTTGCGGCTCCGGATGCGCGAATTCGACGAATTCGAAACCATCGGTGCCTGCCGGGTTGTCCTTGCTGATCGTGGCGGGCGCAGCGTCGTGCGGGAAGGGACCCATGATAATCCTCCAAAGCTGGCTCGGCCTGAAAAGGCCATCTAACGCCATCATAGCGCGGAGTGGGCGCATGGTGCTTGCATTCAAACGCTTGAAATGGTCATATCATGCGCGAAACATGCATGATGAGAGACAAAACCATGGATGAGATGCGCATCGATCAGTTTGACCGCAAGATAATGGCGCTCCTGCAGGGTGATGCGCGGCTCACCAACAGCGATCTCTCGGAGCGGGTAAACCTGTCGGCCTCGCAATGCTCGCGCCGCCGCCAGCGGCTCGAGGAAGACGGTTTTATCAAGGGCTATCGGGCGGTGCTCGACCGCGACAAGCTCGGCTTCTCGCTGGTCAACGTCATCTCGGTGACCTTGGCCACCCACAACCGTGACAACGCCCGGCGTTTTGGTGAGTTGGTGGCGCGGTTGCCGGAGGTGCAGGAGGCGCACGCGCTGACCGGCGAGATGGATTACATCTTGAAGGTGGTGACGCCCGATCTCAAATCACTGTCGGAATTCGTCAACGGCGTGCTCCTGCCGCACGAATCGGTGCAGCATGTGAAGACGGCGATCGTGCTGGAGACGCTGAAGGAGACGGGCGCGCTGCCGATTTAACCCTTCGACTGCTGGATCAGCCCGTACAGATTGGTGCAGCGCGCACCCGAGCGGCAATAGGCAAACACCGGGCCTTCCAACTCGTCCAGCGCCTCAGCCTGGTCCTCGACATTCTCCGCGGTGATCTGGCCGCTGATGACGGGGATGTAGCGGAAGGCAAGGCCGGCGGCTTCAACCGCCGATCCGATGCTCTTGGCCGAAGGCTGGCCGGGCTGCTCATCGTCAGGCCGGTTGCAGATGACGCTCTTGAAGCCGGCTTCCTTGATGGCGGCAACGTCTTCGGGCTGGATCTGGCCAGAGACCGAATAGTCCTCGCTGATTTCGCGGTATTCCATGGCAGCATCCTCGCAATCTGGTTTGTCGAGGAGTCTTGCCACTCCCCGACGTGGCCGGCAATCCGCGCCGACGGAAATCATTCAACTGAGATAGACGCATCCAGCAGAGAATCCAACTCAGGCCGCCCAGACCGGGAACGGATCGGGTAGCGCTCGCCACAGTTCGGGCTGAAAATCCTCGGCCAGAAAGGCGGAGACTGGCTCCGCCTTTCCGAGCACGGCGCTTCTCAGCTGCCGAGGATCGCGCCTTTGATCTGGCGGATGTTGTTGTTCATCATGTCAATATAGGTCGATCCCGGGCCATCGGGCTGCGACAGCGCATCCGAATAGAGCGTGCCGCCCACCTTGATGCTGGTCTCGCTGGCAATCTGTTCGATCAAGCGCGGGTTGGTGATGTTTTCCACGAAGATCGCCGCCGCCTTGTCCTGCTTCACCTGCTCGACCAGCTTGGCGACGTCAGCGGCCGACGGTTCGGAGTCGGTCGAAATGCCTTGCGGAGCGAGGAAGGTCAGGCCGTATTCGTGCTCGAAATAGCCGAAGGCGTCGTGCGAGGTGATGACGACGCGCTTGGCCTCGGGGATCGACTGGATCGCAGCCTTCACTTCGCCTTCCAGCGCGTCAAGCTTCTTGGTGTAGGCGGCGGCATTGGTCTGGTAGCTGACGCAGCCATCGCTGTCGGCCGCGCAAAAAGCCTCGGCGATGTTCTTCACATAGATCTTGGCATTGGCGATCGACTGGAAGGCGTGCGGATCGGTAACGGTCTTGCCGCCGCCGGTGCCGGCACCTTCGGCCGCGTCCGCGTCGGCGAATTCAGGCTTGAAGTCGATCGGCGTCACGCCCTTGGTCAAGGTAACGATCGAGGCCTTGGTGGCGCTGGCATCGACCAGCCGCTGCAAAAAGCCTTCGAAATGCAGGCCGTTGACCAGAACGATATCGGCCTTGGCCATGGCGACCGCGTCGGCCGGGCTCGGCTCATAGACATGGGCGTCGCCATCCGGGCCGACGATGGTGGTGATATCGACACGGTCGCCGCCGACATTTTTGGCGAAATCGGCAATGACCGTGAAGCTGGCGACGACTTTCAGCGGCGCCGCGAAAGCCGACGATGCGCAAAAGGCTGTTAATGTTATAACGCTCATCGCTAGGGCGGCACGGATGGATCTCAGCATAGGCGGGGTCTCCTTTCGAGGGGCGGGGGATCAGGCCGTTCTGTGGCGGTGATGGATAATGCGGGCGCGCAGGATGCCGCGCGTGCCGAACAGGATCGAGGCGAAATAGACGACGCCTGCCGACAGGATGATGGCCGGGCCGGACGGCAGCGAGGCGTGGTAGGACAAAAGCAGCCCGGCGATGCAGGAGGCAAAGCCGATCAGCACGGCCAGCATGCACATCGGCTCGACGCGCACCGTCCAGAAGCGGGCGGCCGCCGCCGGCAGCATCATCAGTCCGACGGATAGAAGCGTGCCGAGCGCCTGGAAACCGCCGACGAGGTTGAGCACGACCAGGCCAAGGAAGATGAAATGAACCGGGCTGCCCATCCGGCTGACCGAACGCAGGAACAGCGGATCGAGGCATTCGGCGACCAGCGCCCGCCAGAAGATAGCGAGGCTGACCAGCGTCACCGCGACGATGCCGCCGATCAGCGTCAGCGCTTCGTTGTTGAGCGCCAGCACCGTGCCGAACAGCACATGCATGAGATCGACGCTGGAGCCGCGGATCGACACCATCAGCACGCCGATGGCGAGTGAAATCAGATAGAAGGCCGCCATCGAGGCGTCCTCTCGCTGGATGGTGAAGCGCGAGACGGCGCCGGCGCCGAGCGCCACGATGATGCCGGCGATCAGCCCGCCAATGGTCATCGGCAGGATTTCCAGCCCATAGAACAGGAAGCCGGCGGCCGCACCCGGCAGGATGGCATGCGCCATGGCATCGCCCGACAGGCTCATGCGCCGCAGCATCAGGAAGACGCCGATCGGGCAGGCGCCAAGCGACAGCATCAGTGAGCCGAACAGCGCCCGCTGCATGAAGCCGAAATCGGCGAAGGGTGCGATGAACAGACCGTAGAGCGCGTCCATCAGGCAGCCCTCGGTCCGGCGCCATGATGATGGTCGTGATCGTGGCCATGAGTATAGTCATGATGGTCGTGATCATGGCCATGGGCATGCTCGTCCGGCTCGCACCAGGGCGCATTCTCTTCCCAGGCTTCGTGAAAACGGCGGGCGCGCAACAGATTCTCCGGCTTCAGCGTTTCGCGCGTTTCGCCCCAGGCGATCGGCTGGCGGGCCAGAAGCAGGGTTTCGGGGAAATTCTGACGGACCAGATCGAGATCATGGACGACGACCATGATGGTGCGTTCCTCGCCATGCCAGCGCTTGATGAGCGCGATCAGGTCGCCGACCGTCTTGGCATCGACAGCGTTGAACGGCTCGTCGAGCAGGATCAGGTCGGCGTCCTGCAACAGCACCCGGGCAAACAGCGTGCGCTGCAACTGGCCGCCTGACAGCGTGTCGATCGGCCGCTTCTCGAAGCCGCCAAGGCCGACCGCCATCAGCGCCTGGCTGACGGACTCGCGATCTTCCTTGGTATAGCGGCCGAGCATGCCGCGCTTCGGCCAGAGGCCGAGCGAGACCAGGTCGACGACGCGGGCGGGAAAGGAGCGATCGAGTTCCGATTGCTGCGGCAGGTAAGCGGCGCGCACGCCTGGCGCGCGGACAACCTCGCCGGCCATCGGCTTCAGCACGCCGACAATACCCTTCATCAGCGTCGATTTGCCGGACCCGTTGGCACCGACAACGGCCGTCAGCGAACCCTTGCGGATCGCACCGTCAAGATGATGGATCGCCGGGTGGCTGTTGTAGCCCAGCGTCAGGTCACGGAATGTCAGGCAGGTCTGGGTCATGTCGTTCCGTCGGACAGCCAATTTCGGCTGCGGGCAGGGGTCGATTGGATATGTGATGTTATTACATTAGTCAACAAGCCAGTCGGGCGGAATTACGACCGGCAGCTCAACTTGCCGTGAATCTCGCCACTCGCTGGTCCAAGGGGATTTGGCCCCGGCGGCCTTGCCCGATGCGAACCGCAACTCTAAACAGGCGCCACCCATAACAGGAAGGAACCTCCCATGAGCATTCGTCGCATCGATGTTGGCCCGCGCATGAGCCAGATCGTCATCCACGGCAACACCGTCTATCTGGCCGGCCAGGTCGGCGAGCCCGGCGGCAACGTCGCCTCGCAGACCCGCGATATTCTGGCGGCCATCGACGAATTGCTGGCCAAGGCCGGCACCGACAAGACCAAGATCGTTCAGGCGATCATCTGGCTGGCCGACATGGGCACCTTCGCCGAGATGAATTCGGAATGGGACAAGTGGGTCCCGCAGGGCCACACCCCCGCCCGCGCCACCGGCGAAGCCAAGTTGGCTGGTCCGGAATATCTGGTCGAGATTATCGTCACGGCGGCGATTTGAGGCGTCGACTCTCCCTTCTCCCCTTGTGGGAGAAGGTGTCGCCGAAGGCGACGGATGAGGGGTGCTCCAGGGAACGCCAACGTCTCACTCCGCTGGAACGCCCCTCATCCGTCTCGGCGCTGTCGCGCCGATCCACCTTCTCCCGCAAGGGGAGAAGGGAGCGTCGGCGCTACCCCTGCGATGGCGTGAACCTCGCCACCAGCGTGTGGCTTTCCGCGGGATAGATAAACCGCACATGCGTCACCGGGTGCTCGGCACTCCAGGTGCGGCGCTCGACCACAAGGCAGGGCGCGCCCGGGTCGATGTCAAGCGCGTCGGCAACAGTCTCGTCGGCGGCCATGGCGCGGATACGGTGCTCGGCCTCGCTCCACGGCACGCGGCCGATAAGCCAGGGCCCGGCGGCGATCTCCAGAAACTCTTCGTCCCCGGCTTCCGGAACCGCGGTAAGATTGATCAGGCGCTGCTCGAGTGCGAATGGCCGTTCGCCGGCGAAATGCAAGCCTTCGACCCATAGCACCGACCCGGCGGCGGACAGCCCGAGCAGCGTCCTGTCGTTCGCATTGCTGCGCCGCTTCAGGTGTTCCAGCCGCTCGTAGCGATAGGGCAGGCCAAGCGCCTCGACCTCGATCCTGATGTCGTGAAGTTCCAGCACCGCCGCCTGCGACTGCGGCCGGCGGACAAAGCTGCCGGAGCGGCGGCGGCGTTCGATCAGCCCGGCCTTAGCCAGTTGCGACAGCGCCTTGTTCACCGTCATGCGCGAGCAATTATACTCGGTCGTCAGTTCGTGCTCGAACGGAATGCGATGTCCGGGCGCCCACGCGCCGGACAGGATTTTTTCGCGGATGTCGGACAGGATGCGCTGATGCAGCGAGACCGTCTCGCCGCCGTCAATGTCATCTGTCTCGATCAGGCTCATCGGCTTCAGTTCTGCGACAGCGCGGTCATGACTTTGCGGAATCGTTCGGCAATGGCCTCGCGCTTCGCATGCCTGCCGCCGCTGACCTGCTTCTTGCCATGCACCCAGACGCAGTCGACCTTGCTGCCATTGGCGAAGATCCAGGCGTCGAGGATCGCGTCGCCGGCCTTGCCGGCCAGCGAGGGGGTCTTGGCGTCGAGCGAGACAAGATCGGCGGCTCTCCCGACGGCGATCTGCGAAGCGCCGGCGCCAAGCGCCACGCCGCCACCGTCAAGCGCGGCATCGAACAGCGCGCGCCCGGTCGAGCCGCCGGCCACCGCCAGCACATTGCGGGCGCGGTGGGCGAGGCGCTGCGAATATTCGAGTTGGCGCAATTCGTCGGGCAGGCCGATCAGCACGTTGGAATCGGAGCCGATACCGAAGCGGCCGCCATGCTCGGTGAATAGCGGAGCGGCAAATGTGCCGTCGCCGAGATTGGCTTCGGTGATCGGGCAAAGGCCGGCAATGGTGCCGCTCTTGGCCATGCCGATGGTTTCGGCATCGGTCATATGGGTGGCATGGATCAGGCACCAGCGCTGGTCGACCTCGGCGTTGGCCAGCAGAAATTCGACCGGCCGCGCGCCGGACCAGGCAAGGCAGTCCTCGACTTCCTTTACCTGCTCGGCGACATGGATATGGATCGGCCCATTCGGTGTCAGAGCAGCAACTTGCGCGAGTTCCTCCGGCGTCGCGGCGCGCAGGCTGTGTGGCGCTACACCGACGACAGCTTGATTCAACGCGCGAACAGATTCGCGGCTCTTCTCAACAAGCCGGGAGAACCGATTCACATCGTTGATGAATCGCCTTTGGCCATCGTTGGGAGTTGCGCCACCGAAGGAGGCGTGCGCATAAAACACCGGCAGCAGTGTCAGGCCGATACCGGTTTCGCCGGCCGCAGCTGCGATGCGCTCGGCCATCTCGGCAAGGTTGGCGTAAGGTTTTCCATCGCGATCGTGGTGCAAATAGTGAAATTCGCCGACGCGCGAGAAACCGGCCTCCAGCATCTCGACATAGAGCTGTGCGGCAACCGCCTCGACCTGATCGGGCGTCATCGACAGTGCGAAGCGGTACATCACCTCGCGCCAGCTCCAGAAACTGTCGGCGGAAGGCCCGCGAAGCTCGGCAAGGCCGGCCATGCCGCGCTGGAAGGCGTGGCTGTGCAGATTGGTCATGCCAGGCACGAGAATGGCGTGGCGCTTGTCGCCGGCCCGCGGAACCGCACCCGCTTCGACGGAAGCGATGTGGCCTCCATCGAGCGCGATCCTGACATTGCCTTGCCAGCCCTCGGGTAGCAGCGCCTGTTCCGCAAAGATCGCCGTCACGTCCATCTCCGAATCTGCATGCCTGAACGACGATATCACTTGCGTCGCGTTTCAATATGTATATACATAATCGCCATCCTTTCAAATGGAAAAGATGATGGGTGGAGCAAACAAGAAGAGCGGCCTTCGTGTCTGGCGCAATGCGCGCCTGGCGACCATGGCCGACGGCGTGGCTGGCCTCGGCATTGTCGAGAAAGGCGCGATCGCCGCGCGCGACGGTGTCATTGTATATGCTGGCGCGGAGGCTTTGATGCCGGCTTCGGCAGGGCAGGGCGCCGAGACCATTGATTGCGAGGGCCGCTGGATCACGCCGGGCCTGATCGACTGCCACACCCATCTGGTCTATGCCGGCAACCGCGCCAACGAGTTCGAGATGCGGCTGGCCGGCGCCACCTATGAAGAAGTCGCCCGCGCCGGCGGCGGTATTGTTTCCTCCGTCAAGTCACTGCGCGCTGCCAGCGAGGATGAACTCGTTGCCCAGACGCTGCCGCGCCTCGATGCGCTGATGGCCGAGGGTGTCACCTCAGTCGAGGTCAAGTCGGGCTATGGGCTCGATCTCGACAATGAGAAGAAGTCGCTGCGCGCCGCCCGCCGGCTGGGCGGTGAACGGGCGGTGACGGTCCGCACGACCTGTCTGGCTGCCCACGCCTTGCCGCCCGAGGCCAAGGGGGACAAGGACGCTTTTATCGATCTGGTCGCCAGGCAGATTGTTCCGGCGGTTGCCGCCGAAGGACTGGCCGATGCCGTCGACGGTTTCTGCGAAGGCATAGCGTTCTCGCCCGAACAGGTGACGCGCGTTTTCGATGCCGCCAAGGCCTTAGGCCTGCCGGTGAAGCTTCACGCCGACCAGCTGTCGAACCTGCATGGCGCCGCGCTTGCCGCCAGCTATGGTGCGTTGTCCGCCGACCATCTCGAATATACGGATGAGGCGGGCGCTGCCGCGATGGCCAAGGCTGGCACGGTGGCGACCATCCTGCCCGGCGCCTATTACTTCATCCGCGAGACCAAGAAGCCGCCTGTCGACCTGTTCCGCCGCCATGGCGTGAAGATGGCGGTGGCGACGGACAGCAATCCCGGCACCTCGCCGCTAACCTCGCTGCTGCTCACCATGAATATGGCCGCGACGCTCTTTGGCTTGACCGTCGATGAATGCCTCGCCGGCGTCACCCGCGAGGCTGCGCGTGCGCTTGGCCTTCTCGACAAGGCCGGCACACTGGAAGCCGGCAAATCCGCCGATCTGGCGATATGGGACATCGAGCGTCCCGCCGAACTCGTCTACCGCATGGGCTTCAACCCGCTCCATGCCCGCATCTGGAGAGGACAATGACCGAACTGACCTTGAAGCCCGGCAGTGCGACGCTGGCCGACTGGCGCGCCATCTATCGTGGCGCCGTGCCGAAGCTGGATGATGCCTGCCGTCCAAAGATCAAGGCGAGCGCCGAGGCCGTTGCCAGGATCGTTGCCAAGGGTGAGCCGGTCTACGGCATCAACACCGGTTTCGGCAAACTGGCCAGCGTCCGCATCCCGGCAAGCGATCTCGAGACCTTGCAGCGCAACATCGTCCTGTCGCATGCCGCCGGCGTCGGCGAGCCGATGCCCGTCGCTGTCGCCCGGCTGATGATGGCGCTGAAGCTGGCCAGCCTGGCGCAGGGGGCGTCCGGTGTGCGCCCCGAGACCATCGAGTTGCTGGAAGCAATGCTCGCCAACGACGTCATCCCGGTGGTGCCGGCGCAAGGCTCGGTCGGCGCTTCCGGCGATCTCGCGCCGCTGTCGCATATGACGGCTGTGATGATCGGCGTCGGCGAATGCTTTACCCCGCATGGCCGCTTCCCGGCCAAGGTCGCCTTTGTCTCGCATGGCCTGGAGCCGGTGACGCTTGGCGCCAAGGAAGGTCTGGCCCTGCTCAACGGCACGCAGTTTTCCACCGCCTATGCGCTGGCTGCTTTGTTCGAGGCCGAAGTGCTCTACCAGTCGGCGCTGGTCGCCGGCGCCCTATCGACCGACGCGGCAAAGGGTTCCGACGCCCCCTTCGATCCGCGTATTCATCTCTTGAGAAAGCACCGTGGCCAGATCGAGACGGCGGATGCGCTGCGCAATCTGATGGCCGGCAGCGCTATCAGGGAATCGCACCGTGTCGGCGACGAGCGCGTACAGGATCCCTATTGCCTGCGTTGCCAGCCACAGGTCATGGGTGCGGCACTCACCGTGCTGCGCCAAGCGGCCGACACGCTGGGCACCGAGGCCAATGGCGTCACCGACAATCCGCTGATCTTCGCCGAGGATGATACCGCGCTCTCCGGCGGCAATTTCCACGCCGAGCCGGTGGCCTTCGCCGCCGACATGATCGCGCTTGCCGTCTGCGAGATCGGTTCGCTGTCGGAACGCCGCATCGCCATGCTGGTCGATCCGGCGCTGTCCGGCATGCCCGCCTTCCTGACGCCCAAGCCCGGCCTCAACTCCGGTTTCATGATCCCGCAGGTGACGGCGGCGGCACTCGTTTCGGAAAACAAGCAGAAAGCCTATCCGGCCAGCGTCGATTCCATCCCGACCTCGGCCAATCAGGAAGACCACGTTTCGATGGCCGCGCACGGCGCGCGCCGGCTGATCGGCATGGTCGAGAATGCGACGGCTGTGATCGGCATCGAATTGCTGGCCGCCGCGCAAGGCTGCGATTTCCATGCGCCATTGGCGTCGAGCGACGCCTTGGAGGCAGTGCGCAAGCTGGTGCGGGCCGAAGTGCCGCATCTCGACAATGACCGGCACTTCCACCCCGACATGGAAAAGGCAATCGCCATGGTGCGCAGTGGTGCGACCGTCAGGGCTGCCGGCGCGGTGGCGCTGCCGTCGATTTCGGGAGCGGCGTGATGGCCGCCACACCCTGGCTCACCGTTAGCCAACGCACAGCACCCCTGCTGGTGTCGATCCCGCACACCGGCATCGACCTTGCCGGCCTCGAAAACCGGCTGGTTTCGCCCTGGCTCGGCCGCCGCGATTGCGACTGGTGGATCGACAATCTCTACGATTTTGCCGCCGGCCTTGGTGCGACTGTCGTGCACACGTCGATCTCGCGCACCGTCATCGACGTCAACCGCGATCCCTCCGGCGCATCGCTCTATCCCGGCCAGGCGACGACCGGCCTGTGTCCGACCGAGACTTTCGATGGCGATCCGCTCTACCGCGAGGGCGAAGAACCCGGGCCGTCGGAAGTTGACGAGCGCCGCGAGAAATTCTTCGTGCCGTACCATACCGCCTTGCAGGCCGAGATCGACCGGCTGCGAGGCCTGCACGACAAGATCGTCCTTTATGACTGCCACTCGATCCGCTCGGTGCTGCCGCGACTGTTCGAAGGCACGCTGCCGGTGTTCAACCTCGGCACCAATGACGGCAAGAGCGCTGATCCGAATCTGCAGGCAATGGTCAGCCAGATCATGGCCGAAACCGGCGAAACCTCTGTCGTCAACGGTCGCTTCAAGGGCGGCTGGATCACGCGCCATTTTGGCCAACCGCAGCAAGGTATCCACGCCTTGCAGATGGAGCTCGCTAACCGCGGATACATGCCCGAGCCCGAGGAAAAGGGTGAGCCGGACAATTGGCCGGTACCCTATGACGCCGATTTCGCAGCGCCGATCCGCGCGACGCTGGAGACCATTCTGAAAACCGCGATTGCCTGGGCGCACGGCTGATCGGCAATTTTCGGAGGAACGCAATGGCCGTATATGTCAGGACATTCCTTCTCGCCGCTGGGCTGCTTTCAGCTGCGATTGTTTCCGCAGCCGCCGCCGAAGTGGCGATGAAGGGTCCGGAAATTCTTGCCGATCTGAAAGGGGCACATGTCCAGGGTGACGGCTGGTCGCAAGACTTCGATGACGGTGGCGCCACCAGCTATGCCAGAGGCGACAGTCACCAGATAGGCCGCTGGGACGTGCGGGGCGATCAGTACTGCTCGCTGTGGCCGCCTTCCGATGCCTGGGCTTGCTACGATATGACCATCGATTCCTCCAATCCTGACCACGAACAAGTCACCTGGATCAGCGCCGAAGGCTCTCGCAGCACCGCGCATCTCATTCGAAAGGGACAATGATGAACAATCCTCGCCACAACATCCGTGAAGTCCGTGCGCCCCGCGGCGACAAGCTCAACGCCCGCTATTGGACGACCGAAGCACCGCTGCGCATGCTGATGAACAATCTCGACCCCGAGGTTGCCGAAAACCCCAACGAATTGGTCGTCTACGGCGGCATTGGCCGCGCCGCGCGCACCTGGAACGATTTCGACAGCATCGTCGCCTCGCTGAAGACGCTTGGCGAGGACGAGACGCTTTTGGTGCAGTCAGGCAAGCCGGTCGGCGTGTTCCGGACGCACGCCGATGCGCCGCGTGTGCTGATCGCCAACTCCAATCTGGTGCCGCACTGGGCAACCTGGGATAAATTCAACGAGCTCGATAGAAAGGGTCTGATGATGTACGGCCAGATGACGGCCGGCTCGTGGATCTATATAGGCACGCAAGGCATCGTGCAGGGCACCTACGAGACCTTCGTCGAGGCCGGCCGCCAGCACTATGGCGGCAATCTCAAGGGCAAGTGGATCCTGACCGGCGGCCTCGGCGGCATGGGCGGCGCGCAGCCGCTCGCAGCCGTCATGGCCGGCGCCTGCTGCCTCGCCATCGAATGCAATCCGGACTCGATCGACTTCCGCCTGCGCACCCGCTATGTCGACGAGAAGGCCGAGACGCTCGATGAGGCGATGGAAATGATCGAGCGCTGGACCAAGGCCGGCGAGGCGAAGTCGGTCGGTCTGCTCGGTAACGCGGCAGAGATCGTGCCGGAAATGTTCAGGCGCGGCATCCGCCCCGATATGGTCACCGACCAGACCTCGGCCCACGACCCCATCAACGGCTATCTGCCCAAGGGCTGGACCATGGCCGAGTGGCGCGAGAAGCGCGTCAGCGACCCGAAGGCGGTCGAGAAGGCGGCCCGGGCTTCCATGCGCGAACATGTCGAGGCGATGGTGGCGTTCTGGAACGCCGGCGTGCCGACGCTCGACTATGGCAACAACATCCGCCAGGTGGCCAAGGACGAAGGCTTCGAGAACGCTTTCGCTTTCCCGGGCTTCGTGCCGGCCTATATCCGTCCCCTGTTCTGCCGCGGCATCGGCCCGTTTCGTTGGGCCGCGCTCTCCGGCGATCCCGAGGACATCTACAAGACCGATGCCAAGGTGCGCGAACTCACCCCCGGCAACACCCATCTGCACAATTGGCTGGACATGGCGCGCGAGCGCATTGCCTTCCAGGGCCTGCCGGCGCGCATCTGCTGGGTCGGTCTCGGCGACCGCCACCGGCTTGGTCTCGCCTTCAATGAGATGGTGGCCAAGGGCGAACTCAAGGCGCCCGTCGTCATCGGCCGCGATCACCTCGATTCCGGCTCGGTCGCCTCGCCGAACCGCGAGACCGAAGCAATGAAGGACGGCTCGGACGCCGTCTCCGACTGGCCGCTTCTCAATGCTTTGCTCAACACCGCGTCGGGCGCCACCTGGGTGTCGCTGCATCATGGCGGCGGCGTCGGCATGGGCTTTTCCCAGCATGCAGGCATGGTCATCGTCGCCGACGGTACGCAGGACGCCGCAAGGCGCCTGGAGCGGGTGCTGTGGAACGACCCGGCGACTGGCGTCATGCGCCATGCCGATGCCGGCTACGACATCGCCATCGAGTGCGCCAAGGAGCACCAGCTCAATTTGCCCGGCATTCTCGGCTGACGTCATGCGCATCCTTCGTGCCGCCGACTACCGCGTCATGCCGTGGAAGAACGGCGGCGGCACGACGACCGAGATCGCCGTCTCGCCCGACGGCGCCGGCCTTGACGCGTTCGACTGGCGCGTGTCGATGGCTCGCGTCCAAGGCAGCGGGCCCTTTTCCAGCTTTGCCGGCATCGACCGCACGCTGTCGGTGCTGGAAGGCGAGGGGATCGTACTTGATGTCGCCGGCCAACCTGCGGCCCGGCTGACGCCGGTTTCCCAGCCTTTTACCTTTCCAGCCGACCTGCCGACCAGTGCCGCGCTGATCGCCGGCCCGATCGCCGACCTCAACGTCATGACGCGCCGTGGCCGCATGCTGCATTCGGTCGAGCGCATGGCGATTTCGCGGCCCGTGGACATCGCGACCCCAGCCGGTTCGACCCTCATCCTTTGTCACAAGGGCGAGGCTGTTTTTCCCGAGGCTCAGTCAATTCGCCTCGGGCCGCTCGACACGTTGCTGCTCGGGCCGGATGCTTCCGTCCTGCGGGTTGAGCCGGCTCGGGATGCGACGCTGTTCGTGGTCCGCATAACCACCGCGGGCTGATGCTTTCGCGCCAACGGTTACCGCCTGTTTCCAAACATGATCGCAACGCCGGCGAAATATAGCGTAAGCTCCTGCCGGCATCACGAAAAAGCCCGAATCCTCTCCGTCGATCGATCCCGACGGGAGCGAGGGGCGCTCGTCTTTGAGTTTGGTCGAAAGATGACGCCCTGTCGTGGTGCGGAAACAAACTTTCGGCATAGGGGTTGATGCAACCAATTGCATTTGAACCGGTTTTAGGGCCATTGCCGTGGCGGTGACGCCGCTGAGTGCCCGCTTACGGAATTTTCAATGAATATTCAGACGAATCCTGCCCAGATCGAGAAGACAAGCGCGAGCTTTCCGGCCATCACGGAAGAGCCGATACGGTCGACATTCCTGCCGGAGGAGCGCCTGAGGCTGCTCGGCGAAAGCCTGGCAAAAGGCGATCTCGCCGACCTGTTCGGCCTGATCCCGTTCGATTTCCAGGCCCGTATCCGCGACAGCGCCAAGAAGATCCTCGAAGTCTACCGATCGACCAATGCGGCGCAGGCCAAGGGCGAGACGATCACCCCGGCCGCGCAATGGCTGCTCGACAACAACTATTTGGTCGAGGAGACCATTTTCCAGGTCAAGCGCGACCTGCCGCGCCGCTTCTATCGCCAGTTGCCGACGCTGAAACTGCCCAATGGCGGCACCGTTCCGCGCGCTCTTGCGCTGGCCTGGACCTATGTGGCGCATTCGGACAGTTCCGTCTCGGCGACCATGTTCAAGGCGATCGTCCAGGGGTTCCAGTCGGTCGAGCCGCTGAAGATCGGTGAACTCTGGGCGCTGCCATCGCTTCTGCGTTTCGTGCTGATCGAAAATCTCCGCCGGCTGGCCGTCAGGGTCAATCGCACCCGCCAGATGCGCCAGATATCCAACGATGTGGCTGACAAGGTTCTAGCAACCGACGACAGCGCCGACCGGCAGGCGATCCTGGCCAATTTCAGTGCGCATGCGCAGGACACCACCTTTGCCACGCAGCTTCTCTATCGCTTGCGCGATGGATCGCAGAATGCCGGCAAGGCTCTGGAGTGGTTGGAAGGCGAGCTCGAAAAGACCGGCTCCGATGCCGAGGAGATCATCATCTCCGAGCATCACACGCTGTCCAGCGGCAACGTGACGACCGGCAACATCATCCGCGGCCTGCGCCTGATCAACGACGTCGACTGGACCGTGTGGTTCGAAGGCGTCAGCCGCATCGACACCGTGCTGCGCGAGCGCACCGATTTCGCCGCGCTCGACTTCTTCTCGCGCGATCAATACCGCACAGCGATCGAGGAACTGGCGCGCCGCTCGAACCTGTCGGAATACCGCGTCGCCGAGAAGGCGATCGAACTGGCCGGCCAAGCCGTTAGTGAACACGCCGCGAGCGAACACGCATCGGCTGGCGATGGCGACGATTCCTCTCCGGCTCCGTCCGCGCATACCGATGTCGGCTTCTTCCTTGTCGGCCCGCGCCGGCTGGAACTGGAAAAGGCGATCGACTATCGGCCGACGATCAGCCAGACGGTCAAGCGGACCTTCGCCAAGACCGGATGGCTGGGCATCGTCCTGCCGGTTTTCGCCCTGACGGCACTGCTTCTTGTCCTCACCGGCAATGCCTTGGCCCATCTCGGCCTGTCGGTGACCTCGATCGTCGTGATGCTGGCGCTGTTTGCCGTGCCGGCGAGCGAGGGCGCGCTGGCCTTCTTCAACACCGTGGTCTCGCTGTTCCTCAAGCCGACACGCCTGATCGGCTACGACTACAGGCACGGCGTGCCGCCCGAGGCGCGCACGCTGGTGGTGGTGCCGTCGCTGATTGGGTCGCGCGACGATGTCGAGGAAAACATCCGCAACCTCGAAGTGCACTACCTTGCCAATCTGGTGGACGAGATCCATTTCGCGCTGCTGTCGGACTGGCCCGACAGCAAGATCGAGATCGATGCGGCCGACACCGAGATCCTTGAATACGCCCGTGCCGAGATCGCCCGTCTCAACGCCCGCCATCCCTCCGAAGGTGCGCCGCGCTTCTACATCCTGCACCGCCGCCGGCTCTTCAATGCCGCCCAAGGGGCTTGGATGGGCTGGGAGCGCAAGCGCGGCAAGCTGCATGAGCTTGACCTTTTGCTGCGTGGCGACAGCGACACCACTTTCCTGCCGCTGGAGGTGCCGCTGCCGGAAAAAGTCGTCCATGTGATGACGCTCGACGCCGACACGCGTACCACCCGCGATGCGGTGGCGAGCCTCGTCGGCAAGCTCTGCCACCCGCTCAACCGCCCGCATTTCGACGCCACCAAACGTGTTGTTACCGCCGGCTACACGATCCTGCAGCCGCGCATCACCGCGTCGCTGACATCAGGCGACGAGGCTTCGTTCTTCCAGCGTGTGTTCTCGGCCAATCGCGGTCTCGACCCCTACGTCTTTGCCGTCTCCGACCTCTATCAGGACGTCTTCAGCGACGGGTCCTTCACCGGCAAGGGCCTCTATCACGTCGATGCCTTCGAAGCCGCCCTGCAAGGCCGCATCGAGGAAAACACCGTCCTCAGCCACGATCTGCTCGAAGGTGCGCTGGCGCGCGCAGCACTTGTCACCGACGTCGAACTGGTCGAGGACTACCCGACGCGCTACTCGGTCGACGCCTCGCGCCACCATCGCTGGGCACGCGGCGATTGGCAGCTGCTGGGCTTCATCCTCGATCCGCGCTCCGGCGTTCCGGCCCTGTCGCGCTGGAAGATGGTCGACAATCTGCGCCGCTCGCTGACGCCGATCTTCTGGGTGATGGCGGCGATCGCCGGCTGGACCTTGCTGCCCTTCACGCAGGCCGCGCAATGGCAGGCCCTGCTGATCCTCAGCCTGTTCATGGCGCCGACCTTCGACGTGGTCAACGCCATCCTGCCCAAGAGCGGCGACCAGACGCCGCGCGGCCATTTCTCCGCACTGGCGCGCGACGTTGCCTTCGGCACCGCCATGGTGGCGCTGAAGATCGTGCTGATGGCGCACAATGCCTGGATGATGGGCGACGCCATCGTGCGCACGCTCTACCGGTTGTTCGTCAGCCGCCAGAACCTCCTGGAATGGCGCACCGCATCGCAGGCGCACAAGGCCGGCGACAATGATGTCGGTTCGTACTACGGCATGATGTACGGCGCCGTGATCATCGGCTTCGTCGGCCTCGCCATTCCGGTGCTGGCCGATTCCACCGGCGCCTTCGTCGCCTTCTTCTTCGCCCTGTTCTGGATCGGCTCGCCGGCGATTGCCAGCTGGATCAGCCGCTCGGCCGAAACCGAGGACCGGCTGCGCATATCGCAGGCCGACATCCATGCACTGCGCACCGTGGCGCGGCGCACCTGGCACTATTTCGAGAGCTTCGTCACGGCAGAGCATCACAACCTGCCGCCGGACAATTTCCAGGAAAGCCCGGCACCGGTCGTGGCGCCGCGCACCTCGCCCACCAATGTCGGTGTCTATCTTCTGTCGGTGGTTTCGGCGCGCGATTTCGGCTGGATCAGCCTGTCTGACGCCATCACCCGCATCGACGCCACCATGACGACCATCGAGAGCATGCCGCGCCATCGTGGCCATCTCTTCAACTGGTACGACACCACGACGCTGAAGCCGCTCTACCCGCTCTATATTTCGGCCGTCGACAGCGGCAATCTCGCCGGCCACCTGGTAGCGGTGGCGGCTGCCTGCGCCGAATGGGCGGAAGCGCCTTCCGTGCACCTCCAGGGCGATTTCGAAGGCATCCTCGACACGGTCACCATTCTGAGCGAAAGCCTCGATCAGCTGCCCGACGACCGTCGTCAGCTCAGGCCTCTGCGCCAGCGTCTCGTCGATCGCCTGGACGGCATGCGGCGCGCCGTCGAAACGATCAAGGCGCAGCCGGAAATGGCCTCGATCCGCACCATCAACCTCGCCGTGCTGGCGGGCGAAATTCGCAAGCTCGCGACCGCCATCCACACCGAGGCGGCATCGGCCCAGAGCGATGTCATCGTCGACTGGGCAGCGAGGCTCGAGGCTACCTGCGAGGCGCATGTTCACGACGCCCACAGCGACGACAATGCCGTCGAGGCGTTGCGCGCCAAGCTCCTGACCTTGCGCGAGCGCACGCGCCGTTTCGCCTTCGAGATGGAATTCGCCTTCCTGCTGCGGCCGGAACGCAAGCTGTTGTCGATCGGCTACCGCGTCGAGGAGCACCAACTCGACGAAAGCTGCTACGACCTTCTTGCTTCCGAGGCGCGGCTGACCAGCCTGTTCGCTATCGCCAAGGGCGACCTGCCTACCGAGCACTGGTTCCGGCTTGGCCGCCCGATCGTCGAGATCGGTTTCCAGGGCGCGCTGATGTCCTGGTCGGGCTCGATGTTCGAGTATTTGATGCCGCCGCTGGTGATGAAGGAGCCGCAAGGCTCCATCCTCAACCAGACCAGCAAGCTGATCATCAAGCGCCAGATGCAGTACGGCCGTCAGAAAAACGTGCCGTGGGGCATTTCGGAAGCGGCGTATAACGCCCGCGACCGGGAACTGACCTATCAGTACACCAATTTCGGCGTGCCTGGGCTTGGGCTGAAGCGCGGTCTTGGCCAGAACACGGTGATCGCGCCTTACGCGACCATCCTCGCAGCGCAGTTCAACCCGCGTGAAGCCGTGCATAATCTTGAGCGTCTGCGCGAGATCGGTGCGCTAGGCCCGCATGGCTATTACGATGCGGTCGATTTCACGCCGCAGCGCGTGCCTGAAGGTACCAACCACGCGGTCGTGCTGAATTACTATGCGCACCATTCGGGCATGTCGATCGCGGCGGTCGCCGACGCGATCTTCGAGGGTCGCCTGCGCGACCGTTTCCACAGCGATCCGGTCATTGAATCGGCCGAACTCTTGCTGCAGGAACGGGCGCCGCGCGACATTCCGACCGCGACCGTCAGAACCGAAGCGGACGAGCGCGCGAAAGACGAGACCGAGACCGAGAGCCCCGACACCCGCATCGTGCTCGATCCCCTGCGGGCGCTGCGTTCGACCAATGTGATGTCGAACGGCCGCTATTCGGTGATGGTCACCGCGACCGGCTCCGGCTACAGCCGCTGGGGCGATCTGTCGGTGACCCGCTGGCAGCCGGATCCAGTAGAGGACCGTCTGGGCTCCTACATCTTCCTGCGTGACGTCAGCACCGGAGACTGGTGGTCGGCAACGGCGGAGCCCAAGCGCGCCGCCGAAGAGAAGGTGCAGACCCTGTTCTCCGACGACAAGGCGAGCTTCGTCAAATCGGTCGGCACGTTGCGCTCCGAGGTCGAATGTATCGTCGTTTCCGAAGGCAATGGCGAAGGCCGTCGCATCACGCTCTACAATGAGAGCACATCCGATCGTCACATCGAAGTGACGTCCTTCGCCGAACTGGTGCTGGGCTCGGAGGCTTCCGACAACGCGCATCCGGCCTTCTCGAAGATGTTCGTGGAGACCGAAATCGCCGCCAACAACGGCGCGATCTTCGCCACGCGCCGCAAGCGTGAAACCAGCGAGCCCGATATCACCCTGGCGCATTTCGTCACCGATCCGTCCGGACCGGCGCGCGATGCCGAGGCTGAGACCGACAGGCGCGCCTTCATCGGCCGTGGCCGCTCGATCGCCGATGCCGCCGCCTTCGATCCGGGCGCCAGGCTCGGCGGCCATTCCGGCTTCACGCTCGATCCCATCGCCTCGCTGCGCCGTCAGGTGCGCGTGCCCGCCAACAAGAAGATATCGCTGACCTTCTGGACCGTGGTCGGAACCAACCGCCCGGAGCTGGAAGAGGCTATAAACCGCCTCGACCATCAGGAGAGCTTTGCCCGCCAGGCCATGCTTGCCTGGACGCGCAGCCAGGTGCAGACCCGCCATATGGGGCTCAGCCTGACCGATGCCGCCAATGTGCAGAAACTGGCGCGCTATCTGATCTATCCCGATGCGTTCCTGCGCCTGCCGGCAGAATCCATCGCTTCGGGCCTCGGTAAGCAGTCGAGCCTGTGGCCGACCAGCATTTCGGGCGATTTCCCGATCTTCCTGGTCAGGATCGGCGACGTCGCCGATCTGGAGATCGTTGCCCAGGCGCTACGCTTCCAGGAGTATATGCGCACCCGCGGCATGATGATCGACTTCGTCGTCGTCAACGAGCAGGCATCGTCCTACGTCCAGGACCTGCAGCGTGCGGTCGAGACGCTGTGCGAAAACAGCCGTTTGCGCGGCAAGGAGCTTGGCCCCCGGCAGCACATCTTCGCGGTGCGCCGCGACCTGATGGAAGAGACCACCTACAAGACGCTGCTCGCCGTCGCCCGGGTGGTGCTGCATACGCGCAACGGCACCATCTTCGATCAGATCGAGCGGGCCGAGGCGGCCGCCTTGCAGGCGCGCGACGCTCTGCTGCCCACCGGATTGCCGACGCTGCGCGAAATTCCAGCGCCGGCGTACACGGCGCATGCATTCGCCTCGCAGGCCGTGGCGGATGTCAGTGCCGATGGCACCGGCCTCAGCCAATGGAACGGCTTTGGCGGTTTCGACGGCGACGGACGGCACTATGTGGTCCGTCTGGCCGGCCGGCGCACCACACCCCAGCCCTGGATCAACGTCGTCTCCAACGCCTCGTTCGGCTTCCATACGTCCGCCGAGGGCGCGGCCTTCACCTGGAGCCGCAACAGCCGCGACTATCAGTTGACGCCGTGGTCGAACGATCCGGTCTCCAACCGGCCGGGCGAAGGCGTCTATATCTACGATCAGGCCAGCGGCAGGGCGTTCTCGCCGATCGCCGCGGTGGTGCGCGATCCCTCGATGACCTACGAGGCTTGGCATGGCCAGGGCTTCTCCACCTTCCGCTCGAAGCGTGGGCCGCTGTCGATGGACCTGACCCATGTGGTCGACCCCGTCGATCCGGTGAAGATCACGCGGCTGCGCATCCAGAATTCCGGCTCGGTGCCGGCGCGGCTGCGCGTCTATGCCTATGCCGAATGGGTGCTTGGCGGGCATCGGTCGCGCACGGCCGCTACCATCGTGCCGTCGCGCGACAGGGCGACCGGCGCGTTGCTGGCGCAAAACCCCTATGGGCTCGATTTCAGCGAGCGCGTGGCGTTCCTCGCCGCCGATGCCGCTGTTCATTCGGTGACAACGGATCGCTCCGAATTCCTCGGCTGGCATGGCTCCAGCGAACTGCCGCAGGCGGTGCTGACCGGCGCGGCACTGTCGGGCCGTGTCGAGGCGGGCGACGATCCTTGCGCGGCGATCGCCCGCGACGTCGAGATCCCGGCAGGCGGCGACGTCACGCTGCTCTGGTTGCTCGGCGATGCCGACACCTCCGCGCAGGCGAGCGCGCTGGTGCAGACGCATCGGGGCAAGGATTTCGACCAGCGCCTGGCCGACAACGAGCGCGCGTGGCGCGCGTTCCTCGATACCATCCAGGTCGACACGCCGGACAAGGCGCTCGACGCCATGGTCAATCACTGGCTACCCTATCAGAGCCTTGCCTGCCGCATCCGCGCCCGCTCGGCCTTCTATCAGGCAAGCGGCGCCTTCGGCTTCCGCGACCAGTTGCAGGACACGCTGGCGCTGCTGGCGCATGATCCGACGCTGGCGCGCGACCAAATCCTCAACGCCGCGCGGCGGCAGTTCCCGGAAGGCGACGTGCAGCACTGGTGGCTGCCGCGCACCGGAGCGGGCGTGCGCACCATGATCTCCGACGACGTGGTCTGGCTGGCCCACGCCACGGCGCGCTATCTCAGTGTCACCGGCGACGCCGCCATCCTGAAGGAGCAGCTGCCCTTCATCGATGGGCAGGCGCTGGGCGAGGGCGAGCACGATGCCTTCTTCACTCCGGAAATCTCGAAGAAGACGGTGTCGCTCTACGACCACTGCGCGCGTGCGCTCGACCTCGCCATCAAGCGCAGCAGCCCGGCCGGCCTGCCGCTCATTCTTGGCGGCGACTGGAACGACGGCATGAACCGCGTCGGCGAGCACGGCAAGGGCGAGAGCGTGTGGCTGGGCTGGTTCCTGCTGAAGACGCTTGGCGACTTCGCCGCCGTCGCCAAGAGCGAAGGCGACGGCAAGCGCGCGCAGGCCTGGGCAAAGCATGCCGAGGCGCTGAAGCGGGCGCTGGAGAGCACGGCATGGGACGGCGAATGGTACCGCCGCGGCAGTTTTGACGACGGCACGGCTTTGGGGTCGCGTACATCCGAAGAGTGCAGGATCGACTCCATAGCCCAGTCCTGGAGCGTGCTTTCGGGCGAGGGCGACCCGGCGCGGTCGACGACGGCGATGCAGCAGGCGACCAGCCTGCTAGTCGACGACAAGCTCAAGATCGTCAAGCTGTTCACGCCACCCTTCTCGAAGACGCAGAAAGACCCCGGCTATATCAAGAGCTATCCGCCGGGCGTGCGCGAGAATGGCGGCCAGTATACCCACGCGGCGACGTGGTTCGTCATCGCGCTGGCCGAGATGGGGCAGACCGACGAAGCCTATCGCTGCTTCTCGATGCTGAACCCGGTCAACCATGCGTACGACGAGGCTTCGGCCGAGCAATACCGCGTCGAACCCTATGTGGTCGCCGCCGATATCTATGCCGGAGACGACAAGGGCGGGCGCGGCGGCTGGACCTGGTACACCGGCTCGGCGGGCTGGCTCTATCGTGCGGCGGTGGAGGGTATTCTCGGCATCGAACGGCGCGGCAAGCAGATCACGTTCCGGCCGAAACTGCCCAGCCATTGGGACGGCTACCACGCCACTCTCAAAATGCTGGGTGCAGAGATCAAGGTTCAGGTCATTCGCGACAAAAAGACCAAGACGATCTCGCTAGAAGTCGATGGTTCGAAAACAAGATCCGCTTCATTCGAACCAAAAGCCGGCACTCAGACCGAGATCGTGGTCAAGATACCGGGGTAAAATCAACAGCTTGGGTTGCTTGTTCGCGCGTCCTTCGGGACGCGCGACTCTGCGTCTTGTTACTTGCGCGCGATACGTCACTGCGCCGGCAAGATGCCTCCCGATTAAGCCTTGCAATACGGTCGTGATTAAAAATGTGGCAGTGCTCGGCCACTGCCATGATTTTGCCGCAAGGCTGGCATTTCACCTTTTATCTCAAACCGTTAGGTGATCACGTCAGATTTCGCATCGTCGTCATGTTTTGTTCGCTAAATGGGAACGGAAGCGATAGACGGGCATTGTTTTGCGACGCATCAACCGTTACGTGTCAAGGAATGGTGCAGTGCACAATATTGGTATTGGGCACAATAGAGAGTTGGCGGAGTAGCTGAAGTGTCACTTCTGCAGATCTATTGGAGAGCGCTGGGGTATCTGGCCGCCGACAAGAAGCGCGTCGCGCTGATTTGCGGCGCCAATGTCGCGCTGGCCATGGTTGCCATCCTCGAGCCGATCATGTTCGGCCGGGTTATCGACGCCATCTCCGATCACGGTTCGGTGTTTTCGACGCTCGCCGTCTGGGCCGGCCTCGGCGCGTTCAATGTCTTGGCCGTCGTTCTGGTGTCGCGCGGCGCCGACCGTTTCGCGCATGCCCGCCGCAGCGAAGTGCTCTGCGAGTCCTTCGAGCGCGTGATCACCATGCCGCTCGCCTGGCACCACCAGCGCGGCACCTCCAACGCCCTGCACACGCTGTTGCGCGCGGTCGAGACACTGTTCAGCCTGTGGCTCGAATTCATGCGCCAGCATCTGTCGACAGCCGTGGCGCTGGTTCTGCTGGTGCCGACGGCTCTCGCCATGGACGTGCGCATGTCGATGGTGCTGCTCGTGCTCGGCGTGCTCTATGTCTGCATCGGCCGGCTGGTGATGAAGCGGACCAAGGCCGGCCAGGCGGCCGTTGAGCGCCACTATCACAAGGTGTTCGCGCATGTGACTGACTCCGTCAGCAACGTCGCCGTTCTCCAGAGCTACAACCGACTTGGCCATGAGGCCGAGACGCTGCGCCGCTACGTCAAGAATCTGCTCGATGCGCAAAACCCGGTGCTCGACTGGTGGGCCATCGCCAATGCGCTCAATCGTCTGTCGTCGACCATCTCGATGATGGTGGTGCTTCTGATCGGCGCTTATCTGGTCACCCATGGCCAGTTGCGGATCGGCGATGTCATCGCCTTCACCGGCTTTGCCACGCTGCTTATCTCGCGGCTGGACCAGATGTCGGCTTTCGCCAACCAGATTTCGGAAGCCCGCGCCAAGCTCGAGGAGTTCTACAAGCTCGAGGACTCAGCCGCCGATACCGCCGAGCCGGATGGCCTGCGCGATCTCACCAACGTCACCGGCCATGTCCGTTTCGAGGATGTCGGCTTCGAATTCGCCAATTCGGGGCAGGGCGTCAGCGACGTCTCCTTCGAGGTCAAGGCCGGCCAGACCGTCGCCATCGTCGGACCGACGGGTGCCGGCAAGACGACGCTGATCAACCTGCTGCAGCGCGTCTTCTCGCCGTCCAGCGGCCGTATCCTGATCGACGGCATCGACACCCGCACCGTGAGCCGCAAGTCGCTGCGCCATTCGATCGCCACCGTGTTCCAGGACGCCGGGCTTCTCAACCGCTCGATCGAGGACAACATCCGTGTCGGCCGCGCCGAAGCCAGCAATGACGAGATCCATGCCGCGGCCATCGCAGCGGCAGCGCAGGATTTCATCCTGGCCAAGAGCAATGGCTACGACACGGTGGTCGGCGAGCGCGGCGGCCAGCTGTCGGGCGGCGAGCGCCAGCGCATCGCCATCGCCCGCGCCGTGCTCAAGGACGCCCCGATCCTGGTGCTCGACGAGGCGACCAGCGCGCTCGACGTCGAGACCGAGGATCGCGTCAAGGAAGCGATCGACGAGCTGCGGCGCGACCGCACCACCTTCATCATCGCCCATCGCCTGACCACCGTTCGCGACGCCGATCTGGTCGTGTTCATGGACAAGGGCAGGGTGGTCGAAATGGGTGGCTTCGCCGAACTGTCGCTGCGCAACGGCCGCTTCGCCAGCCTGCTGCGCGCCGGCGGCCTGCTCAACGACGAGGAAGTCCGCCGCCTCAGCCGCTCCGTGCAGGGCGAGGCCGCCTGATCTGATGACGGTTCTTCCTTCCCCCTTTTTTGGGGGAAGGTGGCCTCACGAAGCGAGGTCGGATGAGGGGTGTTCCAGCTTGGCATCCGCATCCAAATTGGCCGGAAGACTATGCTCTTCAACGCCTCACTCCGCTGGATCACCCCTCATCCGTCTCGCCGCTACGCGGCGATCCACCTTCTCCCACAAGGGGAGAAGGAAGACCTTACGCACCTGCGACACCGCCGCTCGATTGCCCCGATCGCGCCGGCGGTCTATGTAAAGTCGCATGAGCGACACGACTTCACGCCTGAGCGGCTGGATGGACCTTGCCAACCCGACGCGCTTCGTCGCGCTGGCCGACAAGGTCGTGCCGTGGCTGGCGGCCATCGCCGCTCTTGTCCTCGCCATCGGCCTCTATATGAGCTTCGCCGCGCCCGAGGATTTCCAGCAAGGCATCACCGTCCGCATCATGTACATCCACGTGCCTTTCGCCTGGCTCGCCATGATGTGCTACACGCTGATGGCGGTGTCGGCCCTTGGCACGCTGGTCTGGCGGCATCCGCTGGCTGATGTTGCGCTCAAATCGGCGGCTCCCATCGGCGCCGTCTTCACAGCACTTGCGCTGATCACCGGTTCGATCTGGGGCAAGCCGATGTGGGGCACCTGGTGGGTGTGGGACGCACGCCTGACCTCTGTCTTCGTGCTGTTTTTGATGTATCTCGGCATCATCGCGCTGACCCGCGCCCTCGACGATGCCAGCCGCGCCGCCTGGGCCGCCGCCATCATCACGCTGGTCGGCTTCATCAACATCCCGATCATCAAATTCTCGGTCGACTGGTGGAACACGCTGCACCAGCCGGCCTCGGTGTTCCGCCTCGGCGGCCCGACCATCGATCCCAGCCTGCTCTGGCCGCTGCTGGTCATGGCTGTCGGCTTCACGATGCTGTTCTTCGCCCTGCACCTGATGGCCATGCGCACCGAAATCCGCCGCCGCCGGGTGATCGCCATGCGGCGGGTAGCGGCCCGGCAGGCGGAGCGGGCTTAACCTTCTCCCCACAGGGAGAGAAGGGTGGGCCACTCATCCCATTTTCCCCCGCGCTGCCACTGGCAGTGTCTCCAGCACGTTGTCGCCGTCGATCAGGTTGACCTCATTGAACAAATTGGTGACGACGCAACAATGGTCAGGCACCACGCGCACGCGCTCGCCGATGCGCAGCTTCGCGTCACCAGAAAGCGTGACGGTGCCATGTTCTTCGCTGAGCCCGGTGACCCTGGCATCGGGAGCGCCGAGCAGCTCGCCAAAATCCTTTAGCCCGAGCGTATCGCTGGACAGCGCCTTGCTGCCGGCATCGAGGATGGCGCGGCTTGGCGTCGGGTGGCTGACAACCGTCGACAGCACCGTCAGCGCGCACTCGTCCAAGGTGCCGACGCCTTTGGCGACCTGATAGCGGTCGAGATAGATGTAGGTGCCGGGGCGGTATTCGGTGACGACGGAGGCATCGCCGGAGCGCCACATATCAGGCGTGCCGCCGCTGGAGATGCGCTCGCAGGCGAGACCAGAAGCGGCCAGCGCCTGCTTGGCGCCGGCAAGCCAGGCTTCGGCCTCCGCCGCGCGGCCGGCCGCCGGATAGGTCATCAGCCCGCCGAAACTGAGGCCACCGGCCCTGTCGATCAGCCTTGCCAGCGCAACCGCTTGATCAGCCGTCTGCACGCCGCATCGGCCCATGCCGGTGTCGCATTCGACCAGCACCGGCAGGGGATGGCCGGCATCGGTGAAAGTCGCGGCGAGTCCTTCCAGCGTCTCCGTGCTGTCCGCCGTCACCGATAGGGTTACGCGGCCGTGCAGCGTCTTCAGCCGCTCCAGTTTGGCGCGGCCCAGAATGTTGTACGGCAGAAAAATGTCGGACAGCCCGGCGTCGGCCATCACTTCGGCCTCGCCGATCTTCTGGCATGTGATGCCGACGGCACCCGCCGCGACCTGCTTCCTCGCCCAATAAGGCAGCTTGTGCGTCTTGATATGCGGCCTGAGTTTTAGCCCATTCCTGTCGGCATGGGCCTGCGCGCGGGCAATGTTGGCTTCGGCGCGCGCGGCATCGATCAGGATCGACGGCGTATCGAGGTCGTGGATCGTCGGCATCTTCTATTCCTGTGAGAATTCGCAGGGTTTATGAGCTTGAAACCCGGCGATGTCACGCAGCCAGCGGATCGGATCGGTGGGCCATCCGCGTGTTGCCAAGGGCGGGGCAGGCGGCAAGATGGATCGACACCGCAGCGGCGTTCGGCTATGCGATTTGTCGAAAAAGTCGACACGAAGGACCATGATCATGAAACGCTCCGCCATCAACGACATCATCCGCGAAGCCGACGCTTTCATCCGCTCGTTCGGCTACATCATGCCGCCCTTCGCCTACTGGTCGCCGGAAGAGATGAAGGCGCGCCAGGTCGATTCCTCGGCGATCTATACCTCGCGGCTCGGTTGGGACATCACCGATTACGGCCAGGAAAAATTCAAGGAGCTCGGCCTGTTCCTGTTCACCGTGCGCAACGGCCGCTACGAGGACATGAAGAAGGGCATGGGCATGCTCTATGCCGAGAAGATCATGATCTCGCGCAAGGACCAGCTGTCGCCCATGCACCGCCACAACATCAAGGCCGAGGACATCATCAACCGTGGCGGCGGCAAGCTGGTGCTTGAATTGTTCATGCACGATCGCGACGGTGGTATCGACCCAAAAGCGGAAGTGTCGGTGCCGGTCGACGGAACCATCCACCGGCTGCCGGCGGGCGGTCTGCTGAAGCTCGACCCGGGCCAGAGCGTCACGCTGCTGCCCGGCGTCTGGCACGCCTTCTGGGCCGAGGGCAAGGACGTGCTGATCGGCGAGGTGTCGACCGTCAACGACGATCTCACCGACAACGTCTTTCGCGAGCCGATCGGCCGCTTCTCCAACATCGACGAGGATGTCGCCCCGGTGCACCTGCTGGTGGCCGACTATGAGAAGTGGCTGGGGTAGGGCAGGTCAAATTGGTCACGCGCTACCGCGCGTACTTATCCGCCTTGCGGTTTCCAAGCAGAAGCTTGCGCTCCAGATGCGCCCTGAGCTCGCCGTAATAGGCGGTGAGGAAGGCTTTTGAATCGATCGGCTCGACTTTGGCGCCGATCTTGCCGCCGATGGTCTCGGCAACGGCCTTCATCGCGAAATAGTCGTCGCGGCGCAGCACTTCTTCCAGCTTGTGCAGCTCGGCGATGCCATAGGCATCGAGCTGCGCCGGGCTGAAATGGAAGCGCTTGGCAATCGGGTCTTGTCGCTGCGAAAGGTCCTCGACCAGCTTGAATTTCGGCGTTTCTACCACCCAGGTTCCGGCCAGCAGGTCGCCGATGCGCAAGCGATCGCGGTTGAACAGCAGGAACAGCGAAAACAGCAGCGCCCACACCAGGCCGAAAATCGTCGACAGCGTGTCGGCGACGCCGGCGCCGCCGCGCGCGGCGATGATCGACAGCGGCAGGAAAACCTCGATCTCGCGCATCAGGTTGCGCGCGATGACCTGATCGATCGAGAGGCCGGCGCCACTGCGCGAGGCGACCCGCACGCCGACGATCCGCTTGCCGGGCGTCGCGGCCCGCCGCCCCGCCTCGAAGGCGATGAAATAGACGTTGCGCAGCAGGAACATGAAGATCATCCAGACGATGAAGAGCGGCTCCGCCTCCTTCACGCCAAGGCCGCCGAGGCCGAAGATGATGACGAGGGTAACCGCGATGGCGGCAGCGACGATGATCACCACATCGAGCAGGAAGGCCGCAGCCCGTGTGCCGGCGCCGGCCAGCTTGACCCTGAGATCGACACCTTCCGGCGTGATCAGCGGCCTTGTCAGCGCGGCGGGGTTCCTAGCCGTTGCCATGCCGCACCATCCGGAACAGGTAGAAATAGGCGACCCACAACGCCAGCATACCGCCGCCTATGGCGTAGCGTGTCGCATCGCTGGTGATCGTCTGCCGGCCGATGCCTTCGAGCAGGCCGGCAAACATAAGCATGATCATGACACCGACCATGGCGGTCGCGGCTACCCGCCCGGCCTGGGCGGCGGCGGCCATCCGGGTCAGTTCCCCGGGGAAGGCTATGCGCGTGCCGATCCGCATGCCTGCCGCACCCGCCAGTGCGATGGCGAACAATTCCGTCGTGCCGTGGATCGACAGCCAGCCGCCGAGCTCGAAGCCCAACCCCTTGGCCGCGTAGACCTGGAACAGCGCGCCCAGCATGCATCCGTTCATCAGGATGATCAGCACGCTGGGCACCGCGAAAGCGAAGCCCAGTGCAAAAGCCAGGATCGCCACCTGCGTGTTGTGGGTGAAGAGATAGGCGGCAAAGCCGGACAGAAAATGGTCGCCGCCGCTGTCATAAAGCACGCTGCGCAGCGTCTCGGCCGACGAGTCGGGGTTGCGCCCGCCGGCGAGGCTCGGCGCAATGATGGCGTCGTACCAGCGGTTGTCGGAGGCCACCAGCCAGTAGGCGGAAATCGCGCCGATCACCGTCAGTCCGACCGAGACCCAGGTCTCGCGCCACAGATCGCGGATCGCCGCCGGCCAGTCGCGCAGGAAGAAATCGCCCACACGCTGCCTCAGGCCGCGCCGTGCGCCATAGAGATAGAAATAGCCGCGCAGGCTGAGTGCCTCGAGATAGGCGATCAGCGCGCTGTCGAGCGAGGTTGCGCGCGCCACGGAGAGCGAGGAGAGTGCCGAGCGATAAAGCAGTGGCAGCGACAGCAGTTCGTCTTCCGAAAGCGCACGTGGCGCGCGTTTTTCGACACGCGCAAGCAGCGCCTCGAACGCCTTCCAGTCGGCCTCGCGCTCCTGGCGGAAGCTTGCCAGCGACTGGCGTACCGCATCGGTGCCGGCGGGCAGCGTCATAAGAGGTTCTCCTCCTTGAGCTGGATATAACGCTCGACCAGTGCGGGACCGAGCCGCTGGTGGTCGGCCTCGATCACATGCGCGCCAAGCAGCCGTAGCCGCCCGATCACCACTTGCCGCTCCCGAAGGAGGCCGCCCGCGGTGACCGAGCGGGCGACATCTTCCGGCGTCTCGGGCTTCATGTCGGCCAGCGTCTCCAGCTCGACATCCTTCATCAGCATAAACAGAACCAGATGCCGCTCGGTCAGCCGGCCGACGGTGCGCAGCATCAGTTCGGCGCTGATCGGATCGACGAAATCGGTGAAGACGATGACCAGCGAGCGTCTGTCGAGCTTGGCCGCCAATGTCGTCAGGGCGAGCGTGAAGTTGGTCTCCTCGCTGGAATAGTCGATCTCGGCCGCACGCTTCTGGATCATCATGAAACTCGCCGAGCCACGCACCGCGCCGCTCGAGACGCGCGGCCTGGCATCGAACGAGAACAGGCTGACGAGGTCGCCGCCCTTGAGCGCAATGAAGGCCGACAACAGCGCTGCCGTTACCGCCCGGTCGACTTTCGGCACTCCGTCGACCGGCTCGCACATCAGTCGCCCGCTGTCGATCGCCAGCACGATGTTGTTGTTCTCCTCGACCCTGAACTCGCGCGCCAGAAGCTTGCCGTGACGCGCGCTGCGCTTCCAGTCGATCATCCGCCGGCCCATGCCTGGCTGATAGTCCTTCAGCGCCTCGAACTCGCGGCCCTGGCCGGCCCGCCTTTGCGCGTGGCCGTCAGCGAGCGCGGAACGCTGCAGCAAGGTGATCGCCTCATCGCGCGCGCTGCTGATGTCGGGCAGTATCGCCACTTTGCGGTCCATCGGCAGGACGACCTGGTTCCAGATCAGCCCGAACGGACCGTTCCAGCGCAGCCAGATCCGGTCGAAACTGGCAATGCCGCGCCTGCGTGCCGTGAATTCGAGATCGAGCGTGCCACCGTTCGCCGGCAACGCGCCGCCTGTGCGGTTGACCGGCTCCACACGCTGATCGTGGCCGACGCGCGCTTGCAACATACGCGCCCGCTGGCCGAGGCTGGCCGCGACATGCACGGTAAAACGCCCACCGACGCCGACCTGCGGTGGCGCCGAGAGACTGGCGCTGAGCGAGGCGCGTCCGCGCCCGGCCGCCGCGTCGACCGCCAGGAAGGCGAGCAGAATGCAAATCCACAACAGGCCGAGATACCAGAAGGAGGGCAGCGCAAGCGCGATCAGGAAGGCGGGGATGGCACCCGCCGCAGCTGCCCAAACCGCTTTGCCGCTTGGGTAGATCAACGGGGCGCTGCCGTCTGGTCGACAAGGTCCGAGACGATCTGCTCCACCAGCCGTCCGTCGATCTGCGCCGCCGGCGACAGGATGACGCGGTGGCGCAGCGCCGGCACCGCCAGCGCTTTGACGTCGTCGGGAATGACATAGGCACGGCCGTCGAGCGCTGCCCTGGCGCGGGCGGCACGCGCCAGCATGGCGCCGGCGCGAGGGCTGGCGCCAACCTCCAGATCTGGGCTTTCGCGCGTGCCGCGCACCAGGGCTGCGATGTAGCCGACGACGTCGTCGACCAGCGTGACATTGCCGACCGTGGCAAGTGCTGCCTCCAGCGTCTTGCGGTCGGTCTGCGCCTTGATGCCGTATTGCTTGATATCGTGCGAGGCGGAGCCGCCGCCGTGATGCACGATGATGGCACGTTCCTCCTGTGCATCGGGATAGCTTACCCGGTGCTTGAACAGGAAGCGGTCGAGCTGGGCTTCGGGCAGGGGATAGACGCCCTGATGCTCGATCGGGTTCTGCGTCGCCACCACCATGAAGTTCTGGCTGAGCGCGTGCGTGGTGCCGTCGAAGGTGACGGCATGCTCCTGCATGGCTTCCAAGAGTGCGGCCTGCGTCTTCGGCGGCGTGCGGTTGATTTCGTCGGCAAGCAAAAGGTCGCAGAAGATCGGCCCGCGCGTCAGCGTGAACTGTCCGCTCTGGAAATTGTAGATGTTGGAGCCGACGATATCGCCAGGCATCAGGTCTGGCGTGAACTGGATGCGGCCATAGGCGACGCCAAGTGCTTGCGCGAAGCATCGCGCGGTCATGGTCTTGGCGGTTCCCGGCGGGCCTTCCAGCAAAATGTGTCCGCCGGCGAACAATGCCGTCAGCATCAGGTCGACCGTGTCGTGCTGCCCGGTGATCGCTTTGCCCACTTCTTCCCTGATCGAGGTCGCCAGGGCCTTCACATCATCGACGTTCACCGAGCCTCCTTGTCGTCCAGTCATGCAGCTCCTGCGCTGCTTCATGCATTTGAGCCAGAGTCCTGGCTTCGTTCGTGGCCTTGTAACGACGGCTGAAGCCCTGCGGTTCGCCGCGGTCGCGGGAATCGAGCCAGCGGTCGAGCGCTTCGCCAGGCAAGCCTTGCGGCGCGCCGAGCAATGCGCCGGCACGCGCACGCATCAGCGCCGCATAGCGGTCGCCGAGCTCCTCGATCCGCCCGGCGCGCTTCAAAAGCATAGCAGTGGTGTCGACCAGCGCCCTTTTGCCGAAGGCAATCGCCCGCGCCTCCGTGCGCGGCGGTCCGAACCGGCCGAGCCCGTGCAGGAACGCAAGTGCGGCGGCCGCCAGAACCGACAGCGTCAGCGCCAGGAATGGCGGTTCGACCAGGAGTTTCGCCAGATCGTATTTCTGCCCGATGCCATGCAGTGTCAGGTCGAACATCACCGCGCCCTTGCCGGGCTCCAGCATGGCGATCATGTCGAGTGCCGCCGCCGCCTTTTGCGGGTCCTTCAACGCCGCATTGTTGATAAGATCCGGGTCGGTCAGGATGTAGAACGGCTCTTTGTCGAGCTCGGAGAGAACCGCCCTGCCGGTACCCGCCGCGATCAGGGGGTGGTCGTCGGCCACCCACTGCAACTCGTCGGGCGCGGCGACTGTACGGCCTTCGACATCAAGTTGTTTTATGGTGCTGTCGCCTTCACCGAGCTTTGCCTTGGTGATGCTGCCGAGCCAGTCGTTGACAACCGTATCAGGCAGCCGCTCGAGCTTCATTTCCCACCCTTCGTGCGCCTGCTGCGGCAAGGTGATCCATTTGGGCAGCACGAACAGCGTGGCTTTGCCCGAGCGAAGCTTGATGATTCTTGCCAGCGCGGCCGGGTCGCTGTTCGGCGCGATGGTGACGATCAGCAGGAAACGCGATGCCAGGCCGGAACTTAGAGCCTCCTCGCTGCGGGCCATGGGCGGCGACTGTCCATTGGCAAGTTTCAGCCATTCGACGAGCCCGGCATAGCCTGAACCGCCCTTGGAGAGCGGCGTGCCGCCACCTTCCGGCTGGCGAAAGTCCGGCGCGTAGGTCGACAGCAGGAAAAAGCCCGCCGCCGCGAGCAGGCTGGCAAAAATGCCCCAGAACAGGGTTTTTCGGCTGAACGGTTCCTGCGCTGCCTCGGCCGCCGGTGCGCTCATGCCCAGGCATCCCGGAAGGCGAAGCGTTCATAGGCGCCGCGTGCCTGCTGCCAGCCCTCGGCACCGACCGGCCGGCGGGCGAACAGGGCGGCCTCGACGATGCGCGCGATCTCGCTGAATGCCTGGCGCGCCCGCGACGGCAGCGATGGGGCCGTGGCAATGTCGCGCGACGTCAGCGACGGGCGCAGGAAGTCGGGCAGTCGCCCCGCAATGTCGGCGACGCTGCGGCGAAGCAGAAGATGCACCGCCTCGTCATAGTCGCCTCGTGCGGCGAGCGCGTCGGCCTCGGAGAGCAGGATCTGCGCCGCCGCGGCGTCCGGGCGCCATGCCTCTTCAGCCTCGGTCTCCTTGCGCGCGCGCCGCCACGGCAGCCGCCAGGCGACCCCCTTCGCTTCGAGGGCGACGAGCAGCGCAATGACCGCGACACCGATGATCACAGCGCCCCAGAACAGATAGATCATGTAAGGGCCGATCTTCGCCAATGCGTCCAGAAAAGGCCTCAGCCATTCCGGCGGCGTGGGCTGCACCAGCGTCGGCAGGTCAAACTGGATCGAATCGTCCGACAGCAGCTGCTTGTGCACTTTGGCCAGCCATTCGGAGTCTACCGGCTGTGCAACTGTCACCCGCTCGCTCCCCTGCAACCTGCGGTTCGGCGCCGACACTGGCAATACGCCTCGACAATTGCAAGTCCACTGGACGAAGCCTTTCAATCTTGGCAGATTTACTTTCGATGTCGACCGTTTGGATGCGGCGGCGACCGGGGGAAATGTCATGACCACTGCGACACTGGGACAACCCAGCCGGTTCGAGATCGGCAGGGTGTTCAACAACACCTTTGCCGTCATCGGCCGCAACATTGGGCTTTGCCTTGGCCTTGCCGCGCTGTTCGCGGGCGTGCCGACACTGCTTATCCGGTTGTGGACCCAGCCGCAGATCGACGCGATGTTGCATGGCGATCCGGGCGCGATGGCGGATCCCCATGCGATGTTTCGCAATTCCTACCTCAGCCTCATCGCCGGGCTGGTTTCCTTCGTTTTCACGCTGCTGCTTCAGTCGTCGCTGGTCCGGGCGACCATCGAGGACCTGAATGGCAGGCGGCCGGCCTTCGGCGATTGCATTCAGATTGCCGTCCGCTTCCTGCTGCCGACGCTGGCGATTGGCTTCCTCGTCGCCCTTGGCGCCGGCCTTGCCATGCTGGCCCTGATCGTGCCCGGCATCATCTTGTGGCTCGGATGGTCGATGTCTGTGCCGGTCCTGATCCAAGAGCGGCGGGGCGTGTTCGGTTCGATGTCGCGCAGCCGCGCCCTGACAAAGGGCAACCGCTGGTCGCTGTTTGGC
Source organism: Mesorhizobium sp. CNPSo 4671 (assembly GCF_057784245.1). Taxonomy (NCBI): domain Bacteria; kingdom Pseudomonadati; phylum Pseudomonadota; class Alphaproteobacteria; order Hyphomicrobiales; family Phyllobacteriaceae; genus Mesorhizobium; species Mesorhizobium sp. CNPSo 4671. The sequence continues at coordinate 123,829 of NZ_JBWLUW010000014.1, forward strand.
CTGTTTCTCATACTGATGATCATCGCGATGGTCATCCAGTGGGGGATATTGCTGGTTTTCGTCCTGTTTGGTGGAATTCTGGCTCAGCTGGGCGCTGCGCTGGTGCAGACCGTGGTCTCTATGGTGCTGTCGATCGCCGCCGCGGTCAGCTATGTCGAACTGCGCCAGGTCAAGGAAGGCGCAAGCATCGACGAACTGGCGCAGATATTCGCGTAGCGGATGGCGCCATTCGCCCGAGGGGCGACAGCCCACTTCAACGACAGCAGCAGGGATCTGATTGCACGCTCGGCACAGGCATGGCGAACTGGATCAGGGACGACGAGGCTTGAGGGTTTGAGAGTAGACCAAGTCCGACGCCAATTTGCGGCAGCTTCATCAAAATGGATGGCGACTTGCGGCGACGCCTATGGTGGCATCCAGCCCAGGTGGAGTGCGGCCCACCGGAGCAACAGGTGGTTCCATCCTTCCGGTGAGTGGGCCAACTCCCTCATTGAGCGGGCCTCTTAATAGGCTCCGACCGAGGAGAGTCGATATGCAAGATTCTGCCGAGAGGAACAAAAGGCCGCCTCGTACCCAACCAGCCGAAGATGAGCGCCTGGCGCGGCTCGAGAAAACAGCCAGGCTCAAGCGGCTTCGGTCTTACGCTTCCTGGCTTGCGCCTGACGCATGTGCCCAATTTCACGACGAGATCGACTGCTCTGCGCTAATTGAGGAAAGCCGTTCATTGAGCCTGGCATGATCGGCTGATGCCGTTTTCCCTCGCCTGATCAAGAATGCGCGCAGCGTACTTCGGCGATCAACCGGGGACTGACCGCGCCGCGGCCATAAAATGCTTAGCCAAGGCCTGGTCTGTGCGGTGGCGGCTCGGGCATCCATCTCCTGAAGGCCGGGTTCGGATAGAAACATCCTCAGATTGGAAATCTCAGTGACAGCAGCTTGGACCCGCTTGCACGCTCGTCCGGCACAGGCAGGACGAGCTGATCGTCACATCCGCCTTGGCCACCGCCGCAGCGAGCTTGGCCCGCAACCCCGGCAGCTCTTTGCTCTCGCCACGCCGCCTCAAACATTCCACCAGCCCGTGCAGCGACCAGACATTGTCCGGGTGCTGGGCGCAACGCTGCACCTTGCCGCTTAGGCCGAGATCGTCGCGATAGACCTGCTCAGCCTCTTGCGCGTGGCCCTGGTCGAGAAGCAGCGCCGCCAGCGCATGGCGGGGAGGGTGCATCCACGCCCATGGCTCGGTGTAGGAGAGGTTGTCATCCAGCTCGATCGCTTGCCGCAAATGGGCGTAGGCTTCGTCGTGCCGGCCCTGATGGTAGGCAAGCTCGCCATCGAACAAGGCGGAACCGACGGCGAGCGAGGCGCGGGTCGGGTTGCTGAGAAAACGCCGCTCGGCCGGAATGTCCGCCACATGCCGGTGGAACCGCTCACGCTCGCGCTCGGCTTCAGCGAATTGCCTCAGCGTCGCATGCGCGACGCCTTTGCCGTAGTGCTGCATCGCCGCCGTCAGCACATAGAGGCCCGGCTCTTCGACCGCCGGTTCGTCGATGATCTCCTGCCAGCGGCCGAAGCGCACCAGCACATGCGATTTCATCGCATGATAGCCTTCCACCGTTTGCGTCAGCTTGGGCCGGTCCTGGATGGCGACCACGTCGCGCGTGACCAGGCTGCGCACCTTGTCGGCGGCCCACAGCGCCGGTCGGTACTGGCCAAGGAACATGCAGGTGAACATCATCAGATGCAGATCGTGGCAGCAGCCGAGCAGGTAATAGGTCGGCTCGCCGGCATAGGCGAGATAGAGGTCATTGGCGCGGACCGCCTTTTCGCTCGCAAGCTTCGCCTTCTCATAGTCGCCGCACAGCACGTGGATATGTCCCGGCATATGGTTCATGTGCCCGGCGTCTGGGCACATTTCGCCAAGCAGGTCGGCCGAGCGTAAGCCGCGTTCCGGCATGGTGGACATTTCCAGGAGATGGATGTGCAAGTGCAGGATCGCCGGGTGTTGTGCGGCACCCGCCTCGTCGGCGAGCCGGATCGACCGCTCACAGACCTCCAGAGCTTCAAGCACGTCCGAATTCGGCGCCGGCGCACCGGTCTTGAGGTTCCACAGCCGCCGCACGGTGCGCATCATCAGAGCCTCGACCAGCAGCGCCATCACATCATGGTCGTCGGGAAAGTTTTCGTAGACCCGCCGCATCGCGGCGGCATAGGCATCGTCCCACTGTTCGAATTCCTGCGGGCTTACTCTGTGCGGCTCCTGGAAACGGCATGCCTCCGCCTCGATCAACTGGCGTTCGACATCGCTGGCGCCAGCCGCATTGGCGCGCGCCAGCTGGACGTGCTCGTAGCAACGCTTGGTCGCGCTGTTGGCCTCGGCCTCGCCATGCTCCTTCCAGGTCAGATTGTAGAAAGGCCCGGCGGCATAGGCGATGCCCCAATGCACGAAAGCGCAGCCGGGATCCGTCTCCAGCGCCTTCTCAAAGCACTTGATGCCTTCCTCATGGTTGAAGCCGTAGCACCAGTTGAGCCCGATATCGAACCAGCGCTGGGTCTCAGTGGAGCGCGTGGAGATCGGGCGGCGATAGGTGCCGAGATTGAAGCGGTCCATGGGTTCTCATTCAAAGTCTGGTGAGCCGCGAGCCAAGCGGCACCAGATTCCTTCGCCATCAATGTGTGCCGAAATCTGGAAACATGGCAAACGCCATGAGCAGCACCGCCACTGTTTGAGAGAGTAAGGCAGGCGTCTCTGACAAAAAAGCCGCCCGGCTTGTACAAGCGGGCGACTTTTGAAAGTGGAGGCCTGAATGGGAATTGAACCCATTACGTCGGTTTTGCAGACCGATGCGTCACCGTCCCGCCCTCAGACCGTGCTGGTCCTATGGCCACCCCATCAACACCTAGTCAAAGCTTTGCAGGGAACCTTGCTGCTGCGACTGAAGGGAACCGCCGCTCTTCTCGATTTCACCAATTATCGGAAGATGGTCTCTGTGCTGGGCAGGTCGATACGACCGCCTCCTCCCGCAAAGTCATCAGCCCGTGGGTCTGTTGTGATCTCGTCACCGGCACGGGATTTTAAACGCTCCGGAACTCAACGAATTGGCGAGCCTGTTCGAGGCAGACAATGTCTCAAATTGGGCTCGGTCGAAGCGAATTCCGCAATAATCGGGCAGCCACTTCAATATCTTTTCTATGGGACCGGCTGTCACTCGTTCGCGGGTGACCTCCAGTGCAATGCGTTTCAAGGATACACCCGGTCCAAAAGTCGCCTCAAGGTTATGGGGATCGACCTCTCTCACTGATTTCGGGTCGGAAAGATCATCAAACGTCACCAGTTCCGGATAGAGGCTGTACGGCACGAAACCTGTTCCGTGCTCGGTGCTCAGCGCACCGAAGATCTGAGAACTGGTTTCGCTCGCCTTGAAATGGAAAGAAACCATCGCGCGCTCGGTCTCACGGTCGTTGAGCACCGCAAAGAGATACCTGCCCGGCGAGACCTCCACAAACGATGACTCTCCCCTGATCGTGCTGTGCAAGTTTCCTGCGGTGATCGGGACCCATTTGGGCGCTATGCTTATGGCTTCCGAAATGGTGCTTCCCCCTGATACAAGGCCAGTAGGGTATTCACCTCGAGCACGAGCCTTTGATGCCATTCCCAACTCCGGAATCCAAGTAACCTTGGCCCCAGGAACCAGACAGCAAGAGCGGCAGAGATGACGATGATGATGACCTGGTTACTACGTCTCAACTCCACCCTCCCTCGGGGATCATCGAGTTTGCCTTTATAGGCGTCATTCATGAATGAAGACTTGGTCCAGCGCACTGCGCCATCCAAGACTGCAAAAGCTTGCTTTGGGGATTTCGCGAGAAACTTCTGGCTGGGGAACCTGGATTCGAACCAGGTTTTGGGTGACGATAACGCGGACTGTCTGTGGCGCCCAGCCCCTAGTTGGTCCTGTCGGGCGGCCCCTCGCTTTGCCAACCGGCCAGTTCCGGCAGGTCGTCAAGCCAACTTTTCTCGCTCATCAAGGCATCGCCGGCCTGCGGCGCAGCCTCCGTAGCGTTTTGAATCAGCCAGTCCATCCACTTCCGGTAGGCAACCGGATCAAGCTGGGGCGGCAGCACCTTGGCCTTGAGCAGCATCCGCTTGCGGAAACTGGTTTGCCTGCGCAGTTTGGTCGTCGTGAATTTGATGACCTTGCCCTGGTATTCAACCGTCCAGCGGTCGCCTCCGAGACTGACAAGGCTGTCGATGGCGAAACCGGCGTCAACCGGTCGATCCCGCCAGGGAAGCTCGATGGCATTCTTCCTCAGATCGAGTGCCCAACGCCTGTAGCTGGCCCCCGCACGTTGGGGCGGCAGCACACCGGTCTGTTCGAGCATCTTCCTGCGGAAGGTAGGCTGCTTCTTGAGCTGGCCGGTTGTGAACTCGACGCGATGCCCACGAAACTCGACATGCCAGCGGATCCTTCCATTGCCGACATATTTCACCAGCCTGTCGATGAGGAATTCACCATCGGCAAGCGTCACGCAGCCTTGGTTGATGCTTTCGAGAATGAACTCGGTGTCAGTGACCATTACGCAGCCCTGTGGAGGAAACTTCTACGCAGCTTAGCCATTGGTAGGCACCGGCAGCCAATCTTTTTTGCCTGCAAATCTCACCTGCTTCGACTGCCACTAGGCCGCCCATCCTGACACGAATGTGCAAACCGTCGTGTTACGGTCCGATGGTGTCATGTCATCGAACTGATAGCCATCGAAGCAAATGGGAGAGTTCGCCACGTCCAGGATCAATCGCCGCGCCTTGCTTTTCCACTCCGGCAGCGCAGTCGTCGCCTCGACGGCTGCGGCAACGGCACTCGGCACAGAGCCGCCGGGCCGAGACCAGGAACCGTCCGATAGACTGCGAGAGCTGATTGAGGTGCACAGGATTGCATATGCGGCGTTCGGCAAGTCGCTGCACGGCACAGGCGCCGACTCCGACAGAGCCAGTCGGGAGGAGGAGAGGGCGCTGCTCGCCATCTGCGGCCATACTGCGGTTGAGGAAGGCGATCGCCTGGCCAAGGCCCGATATCTTTTGGAGATAGAGGCGCGCGGCGAACTCGACCTTCCGGAGCATATGCAGGCTGTTCTTCGATCGACGATGTGGAAGGGATAAGGCAAGCGGCACGCAACCACGACAATGTCATCGCGCTGATGCGCGCAGCGGTCGCGGGCGACATATTCATGTCGCGACAACAGCCTCGCCGCCTGACGCGAACCTTTTAGCCAGCAGGTTGCAGCTTACCCTACGCCGGCTTGGCGTATTGCTCGGCGCTCATGACCTCGATGCAGACGAAGCGTTCGTTGCCTTCCACCCAGGCGTCGTGGCCGGGCGGGATCGTATAGGACGTACCCTTCGTGAAGGTTTTCTGAGTCCCGTCGTTCATCCTGATGGTAATGGTTCCGGAAACGACGTAGCCGACATGCGATACCTGACAGCTATCCGTCTTGACGACCGGCTTCACGCATTCGGACCATTTCCACCCCGGCTCCATATTGAGCCGCCCGAGCGTAAAGCCTGGAAGCCGCACGACCTCGACGCGTGTCTTGGCGGGCGAGCGAACCTCATCCGGGTTGTCGTGAGATTTGGATTCAAGTTTGGTGACATTCATTCCACCATCGGCCATGGCATCCTCCCATACGCGACGCGGAGCCCAATGCTGGCACCTTTCCGTTATATTAGCAATTGCTTTTATATCAGCGAAGGTCGACCACAGCCGGCGCTCACCTACCTAAACGGGTGACCTGGAATGGCCCATATCAGGAGGTGGGTTCAACCGGTCACTGCAACACCTTCTGTAGCCTATCGGCGGGCGTTTCGAAGTCCAGGGTTTTTCGGGGGCGCTGATTGAGCCGCAGGGCGACGCCGTCGAGTTGGGCCTGCGAGACCTGCGAGAAGTTGGTTGTTGTCGGGAAGTACTGCCTGAGCAGACCGTTGGTATTTTCGTTGCTGCCGCGTTGCCAGGGACTGCGCGGGTCGCAGAAGTAGACCTGTAGATCGGTTGCGACGGTGAAGCTCTTATGACGAGCCATCTCCTTGCCCTGGTCCCATGTCAACAATGGCCTGGGATGGCACGATCCTCCGCCTCTGCGGGACGCTCGCGGATGGAGACCATATCGAGGATTTGACCTTGCCCCGTTCGGCTCTGTGCACCTATGCCGAGGCGCATCTGTCGTTTGGTGCGCAGGTGCGCTGTCAGTTCCTTCTTGAGCACCCCTCGCGACTGGATGAATAGGCTGCGATAGATCGCTTCATGAGATATCCGCATGCTTGGATCGCCTGGGTACGCTCGCCTCAGCCAGCCCGCAATCTGCTCCGGCGACCATTGCAGCGCCAGCTTTTGCGCCACCCGCCACCGTAGCCGTCCAGAGCGCGCCAGGCGACATTGCTTCGGGCGTAGCGCGCGCTGCCAAGCCTGCTTGTCGGCCCGGGTTGCGCGATACGTTTGTGCACCGCCATTGCGAGAGATCTCCCGACATATTGTCGATGGGGATCGCCCGAGACTTCGTGCAATAGCGCGTATCGCGAGACCCGCCGCGATCCCGCGAGAGATCTCTTCGCGCTCCGCCAGCCCGAGCGCCGAGGCTGCTCTACGCCTTGCTGAGGGAGCAATGCCGCCGTGTAAGGATACGATCCGCTGAACGCCGGTCTTGTTCCGGCGGTCCAGTGCCCGCGAGATCGACGAAATGCTCTGACCTTGCTTCCATCGCTCCCAAAGCTCGGCCTTCTGCGCTGACGTAAACCAGATCCGTGACGTCACCATGCAACACCTCCTCATCCTCTCAGATTAAGAGTGTTGCAGTGACCGGTTGAACCCACC
>NZ_JBWLUW010000015.1:0-157156 GCF_057784245.1 Mesorhizobium sp. CNPSo 4671
CGAGGGGGGGGGGGGGGGTCATGGCGCCGACGCCGGCGCCATCACCCCACCCCGACGCTTCGCGTCGACCCTCCCCATCGAGGGGAGGGTGGGGCGTCGGCGCGGCTTCAGCGAGCGGCGCTATTTCTTTGATGTTCGCAAGAGGAGGCGTCGGCGCTTGAGGGGCGGCGCTAACATCCGAAGTTGGCTGTGCGGAAGGTGCAGCCGGTGGTGGCACCTCGACCGGTGCTGGCGTCTCGACCGGAATCTCGGCAGGCGGCGCCGGCACTTCGATCGGCGCCGGTTCGGGCTGCCTTTCCGGACGCGACGGCGCAATTTCCGGCTCGGCTGGCGCCGGAGCAGGGACTTCCTGCGGCTGCGGTTCGGGAGCGGGCCCCGGGGCGGCGGGGGGAAGCGGAATTTCCTCCGGCGCCGGGGGCTCCGGAGGCTGTGGCGCGGGTGCTGGTTCCTCGACCGGCGCCGGCTCAGGCAGCGGTTCCGGTTCAGACGGAACGGCCGGCTCCGGCTCAGTCGGAATGGTTGGAGCGGGCTCGGGTGCTGGCTCTTCGACAGGCGTCGGCGCGCTCTTTACCTCCCCCTCGATGGGGGAGGTCCCAAGCGCAGCTTGGGGGTGACTGGCGCCAGCGTCGGCGCTGTCACCCCTCCCCGCCACTTCGTGGCGTCCCTCCCCATCGAGGGGAGGGTGAGGGGCTGGTTCTGGCTCGGTCGGCGCTATCGGCGCAAGTTCTGCCTCGGGCAGGGGCCCGTCGCGCTTCAAGAACTCCGGAACGACCTGTTCGGCCGCCGGCTTCAGCGCATCGAGCTGGTCCCATTTGATGGGTGGCAGCGGGGCGGTCTCGTCGACGCGCTCCTCGACAACCTCTTTCTTGCCGAACGAAAATATCTTCTTGAAAAAACCAGCCATGCTTTGCGTTTCTCAGGCGGCGCGTGCGGCAAGCGGGGCTGCGTTCAGCCTGATACCATCGTGGCCAGTAATTGTCGCTTCGACGATCTCGCCAGGCGCGCCGGTGCCGAGCGCGGCAAGCGTAAATCCTTCGGTGCGGCCAAGGCCGTCGCGCTCGATCAGGATCGATTGCCGGGTGCCGGTCAGCGAGGATAGATGGCGCCGGTACGCGGCTTCGCCGGCGGCGCGCAGCCGGGCGGCGCGCTGCTTGACCAGTTCGCGGCGGACCTGCGGCATGCGCGCGGCAGGCGTGCCTTCGCGCGGTGAAAACGGGAAGACGTGGAGATGGGTCAGGCCACATTCCTCGACGATCTTTATCGAGTTCTCGAACATGGCGTCGGTCTCGGTCGGGAAGCCGGCGATGATGTCGGCGCCGAAGACGATTGCGGGCCGCAATTTGCGCACGTCCTCGCAGAAGCGGATCGACTGGTCGCGCAGATGCCTTCGCTTCATCCGCTTCAGGATCATGTCGTCGCCCGACTGCAGCGACAGATGCAGATGCGGCATCAGCCTGGGTTCGGTGGCGATGGCATCGAGCAAGTCGTCGTCGGCCTCGATGGAATCGATCGAGGATAGCCGCAGGCGCTTCACATCGGGCACCTGTTTCAGGATGGTCTTGACCAATTTGCCGAGCTTGGGCGCGCCCGGCAGGTCGGCGCCAAAAGACGTCATGTCGACGCCGGTCAGCACGATCTCGGCATAGCCGTTGCCGGCCAGCCGCTTGACCTGCTCGACCACAGCGCCCATCGGCACCGAGCGAGAATTGCCGCGGCCATAGGGAATGATGCAGAAGGTACAGCGGTGGTCGCAGCCATTCTGCACCTGAACGAAGGCGCGGGCGCGGCCCTCGATGGCGTCGACCATATGGCCGGCGGTCTCGCGTACCGAGAAAATGTCGTTGACGCGGGCCTTCTCGGTGTCGTTGACGCCGAAATCCGGCAGCGCGCGATAGGAGTGTGCCTTCAGCTTCTCTTCATTGCCAAGCACGAGATCGACCTCGTCCATGGCGGCGAATTTTTCCGGCTCGGTCTGCGCGGCGCAGCCGGTGACGATGATGCGCGCCCCAGGGTTGTCGCGGCGCGCCTTGCGGATCGCCTGTTTGGCCTGGCGCACCGCCTCGCCGGTGACGGCGCAGGTGTTGAAGATCACGGCGCCGCCTTGCAGCGCGCCGAGCCCGGCACTTTCGGCCTCGCGCCGCATCACTTCGGATTCATAGGTGTTCAGCCGGCAGCCAAAGGTCACCACGTCAATGCGGCTGGGGGCCTCGGAAAGGGAGCCGTCGAAATCCGGGCTCTTGGAAAGAGCAACCGACATCAGGCCGCGCTTTCGGTGTCGCGGGCCCAGGTACCGGTCGAAGGATCGAAACTGCCGGAAAATTCCCATTCGGCCGCACCGGTCAGGATGACGTGGTCGTCGTCGCGCCATTCGACATGCAGCGTGCCGCCGCCGGGGGTCAGCAGGCTGACGCTGCGGCCGGTGCGCCTGGTGCGGGCCGCGGCCACCACCGATGCGCAGGCCGCGGAGCCGCAGGCCTTGGTCAAGCCGGCGCCGCGCTCCCAGGTGCGGATGATCATGCTTTCGGGCGACGTCACCTGGGCGATGGTGATGTTGGCGCGTTCAGGGAAGATCGGGTGGTTTTCGAGCAGCGGGCCGAAGCGTTCGAGCTCATAGGACCAGACGTCACGGTCGACCCAGAAGATGGCATGCGGATTGCCCATCGAGACGGCGGAGGGCGAATGCAGCACCGGCGCGTCAATCGGGCCGATCTGCAGTTCGATCATGCGGGTGTCGCGGAATTCTTCGGCCAGCGGAATCTCCTGCCAGCCGAAATGCGGGATACCCATGTCGACCGAGATCGTGCCGTCGGCATGTTCGCGGGCGTTGAGGATGCCGGCGCGGGTCTCGAAGGTGAAAGTCTTCTGGCCGGTTTCGGCGGCGAGTGCCTGGACGACGCAGCGCATACCGTTGCCGCAGGCCTGCGCACTGGTGCCGTCGGAATTCAGGATGTCGACATAATAGGCAGTGCCCGGTGTCTTCGCATCATGGATCGCCATGATCTGGTCGAAGCGGGTCGCGGCATCTGCGTTCAGCACAAGTGCGGCGGCCGCCGTCACCTGATCGGCACGGCCGCGCATATCGGCGACGATGATCTCGTTGCCGATGCCGTTCATCTTGGCGAAAGGGGCAGTGCTTGCCATTGCTCCGCGAAATTCCGTGTCCGTTTGGCGCTATATGGCGGAAACGGGCGGGAATTACCAGTGCGCAGGCGTGTTCAGTCACGGCGAAGGTGCCGGACTTGGTCACGGCGGAGACGCCGGACTTAGGTCACGGCAAAGATGCCCAGCACCACCAGCAGGAAGATGACGAGAACGATGCCGATAAGGATGCGCGCGCCGGTGGCCGCGGCTCCGGCCAGCGCCGGCATGCCGAGCAGGCTCGCCGCGGCGGCGACGATGAGCAGGATGATGATCCATTTGATCATGGGAATGCCTCGCAAGCCGACAGATTTGAACCGCATGAAGAACGCTTCTGTCGTGCCTGGGTTCCCGCGGTTTGCGAGGCAATGTCAGTGGTAAACCTAGCCGGCGATCTCGATGTCGGTGCTGAACGGCGCCGTCTTGGTCGAATTCTGGTCATGCATGAGGAAGTTGCACTTATATTTCCCCGCCGGCAGGCCATCGAGGGACAGGTCGAGCTTGAAGAAGAGTTCGCGGTTGTGCGAGCGGGAAGCGACCTGAACGCTGCCGATCTTCTCGAAAGTGCCCAGGGCTTCGCCCGTGTCGGAAAGCACGGTGAGGTCGACGGAAAGCGCGATCTGGCTGTTGCCGAGGCCGTCCGAGCCATAGCCATAGCCGACCGGTTCCATGTAGAGCACGACCTTCTCGCCGGGTTTGTAGATGTGATTGGCACGCTCGCTGTAGATGCCGAAGCCGCCGGCCGAATCGACCTGTTTGACGTTCTGCACGGCGAGCGGCATCGCTTGCCACAACGCCTCCTCGGCGCCGCGGAATTTCTCCAGCGCGCCGGGTCCGTCACCTGCTTGCAGCGCCTTTTCAGCCTCGGCGGCGCGATCGGCGATGTCACCCGCGAAAGCCGCCGGCGCCGAAATTGCCAGTGCCATCAGTGCTGCAAGGATCGATTTCATCTGAGGTCCCCTTTTTTGCTGGCCGGACCATCGGCGAAAATGACCGTGCCGTAAATGGCCAATGCGGACTTCAGCCGTGCTCGACCTCCGGTACCTTCCAGACCTCACCGGGCAGCAAGGCGCGAAAACGTTCCGGCGGCAGGCCCTCTGCCTCGAGCGCCTCGGTCAGTTTGCGGGACGGCTCGTCCATCGGTTCGTCGGTGAGCTGAAACGTGCCCCAGTGGCAGCCGGCGGCGAAGGCGGCCTTGCACAGGACCATGCCTTGCACCGCTTCCCCCGGGTTCTGGTGCTGCGGCGCCATGAACCAGCGCGGCTCGTAGGCGCCGATCGGCAGGATGGCGAAGCGGAAGCCGCCATGTTTGTCGGCCATCAGCCGGTAGTTGATGCCGTCATGGAAGCCGGTATCGCCGGCGAAATAGATTTTGCCGCTCGGCGTCTCGATGACGAAGCCGGCCCACAGCGCCATGCGGCGGTCGCGGGCACCGCGCGCCGACCAGTGATGCGTCGGCTCGATGTGGATGGCCGTGCGGTCAGCGATGTCGACCCTATCGCCCCAATCATGCGCCGCCAGCTGCATGTCTGGAACCGCCTCGCCGATCAGCACATCGTTGCCGAGCGGCGTCACCACCAGCGGATCGTGCTTTTCCTTCAGCCGCTTCAGCGTGGCAAGGTCGAGATGGTCATAGTGGTTGTGGCTGACCAGAACGAGGTCGATCGGCGGCAGATCGTCGAAGGCGATGCCTGGCGGATTGACGCGTTTTGGCCCGGCGAAGGAAAACGGCGAGGTGCGCTGCGACCAGACCGGATCGGTGAGGATGTTCAAACCCGCCGTCTGGATCAGCAGGGTGGAGTGACCGACCATGGTCACGGTCAGATCGGAACCGTCTGCCCGCGCGGCTGGCCTTGCCTGCGCAAAGGGGCTCGGACTGATCGCCGGCCATTTCGCGCGCTGGCCGTTGAACTGCCATTTCAGCAGATCGGTAAAGCGGCCGGGCATCCGGCCGCCGGGATTGAAGAACAGAGTGCCATCGAAATGGTCGCTGGACGGACCGCTGTAATAGCGGTTGGCGGCTTTCTTTCTGGCGGCCAAGGTCTGCGCTCCAGCGGTTTCGGCTCCTTGACATAGGTTCTGTGCCGGTTGGCGCAAGCATTGCCTTGCGGAATTCCAAGGTCGCGGCGCCTGGGGCAACAGGCTGCGCGCTGTGACGGCCACAACTTTCGGTGTACCATCGGCAGGCGGAATGAGGGTTCACCATGCGGCGGCTGGCAATTCTTGTGATCATCGCAATCGCGTCGATGTCGTCGATGGCTGCGGCGCAGACACGGCAAGACAAGCCCGGCGCCTGCAGCCACGCACCAGCCATCATGGCGGCGGCCGATTTTCTGCTGGCCGAACCGGCGCAGTTCCCGAATTTCTGGCGCGATCGGTACGGGGACGACGCCGCGTATCTGAAGATACGCTATGGCGATCTCAGCCATGCCGAGGGCTCGGCGCTTCTGGCTGACTTGGAAAAACGTAGCCATCCGCCGCAGCGCATTGCCGAACTGAGGCTCGCTTATGCCAAAACAGCGGACCGGGCGGCGATGATTGCCGGCATGCAGCCGCAGCCCAATGCGAAGTCGATTTTGCCTCAGCTTGGGTTACCTGCCTTGCGCGTGCTGGTCATCGAGGATGGCGGCGATTGGCTGCTGGGCGAACTGGGTCACTTGCAGACGTTGGATCTTTACCATGCGTTAGACGCCGCCAAAGCAATTGCGGGCGCGCTGTCCGTTCTCGATGACGAGGCAAAGTCTCAGTTCGCCCAAAGGGCCGAAAATGCAGGCGTTTGGCCGCTGGCTCTCGAGATGCGGGCGGTCAAGGACGACCTCTCCGACTACGTCGCGTACCTCGACAAGCTTCCACCCCACAAAGGCAATCGCACGGGGTTTATCCGCAATGCTCTTTACTCAGCCGATCTTCGACCTTCGTTCGATATCTCCAAACAGCCAGCCGAAGTGCAGGCGCTCGACCGTCAAAACGGCATGGGGCCGGCTATCCGACAGATCGGGCGGCTGATCGACTATGCTCCTCAGGCCGCGATCTTGCTGCCTCTCGTCAACCAGACCGGCGACCTGCGCCTCGGCACCACGGTGGCAGCTGCGCTTAACGCGCAGATTGCTGGAAAGCAGCTCGACCCGGTCAACGATCCCGATGCTGTTACGACAGCCATGCTCGACGGGATCGATCATGTTCTTGGTCACCGCGACCGGGAGGATAACCTGCGTCACGCCCTAATCTTTGAAATGGGCGAAACGGCAGAGTCGTTCATCGACAGGGCGTTGGCCCGGTCGACGTTGGCCTCCTTCATGCAAGGCAATGTGGCCAAACCGCCACCTCGCCCGAAACTGCTCACAGCGGCCTTACCTTGGGAACAGTGGGTCGGATTGGCCGGCAGACTGAAGGCCGGCGAAGCCATCGCGCCAGAGGATCGCATCGTTGCGGCCGATCTCTTGATCGCAGCCGACCGTCCTGCGGATGCGTTGGCCTTGCTGAAAACGACCGGCGATTGGAAGACGGCAGTGCGGCGCTCTCATGAGCTGGCGCTTAGGCTGGACCGCCGATGCGCCGACCTGCTGCGGCCCCCAATGCCGATTTCGCAGCCGCTCTACCGGTTCGAGCCGCGTTAGGGGCGCCTTCGATGACCGACGAGCGCGCCTTTGGCAGGATGATTGCGATAAATTTGCAACAATTCTTGCCGCAAACCCTATTTTAACCATATCGGGTTGAAATTTCGCCACCTTCTCCATCTTGGTGGAGGTGAGATTGCGCGGACGGCATCCCCCAGCCGGATCCGACGGAGGTTGGAATGAATTTTTCGAAAAGCGGCCTTGTGGCCGTATCGCTGGCTGCGCTCGTTGCGAGTGGCTGCTCGACCACACGCTTCTCGTCGATGGACGACCAGCAGCCCGCGCCACTGCCTGCGGCTCCGGCCGGCCAGGTGAGTTCCAACCAGCTGCCGCCGCCGGCCTCGCCTGGCACCACCGACCCGTCGCAATTCCCGACCGCACCGGCAAACACACAGGTTGCGTCCTTGCCGCCTGACGGCGCGGCGCCCGCCGGCGCCTCGGATCTCAACGCGGCAAGCGTGGCCGGCGTCTGGAACGCCAGTGTTTCCGGCCAGAGCTGCAAGATCGCGACGCCGCAGACGAAGTTCGGCGCCGGCTTCCGCGCCGGGCCGCTGCATTGCCCGGCGCCGATCGACGGCATCAAGTCCTGGAACGTCGCCGGCAAGCAGCTGACGCTCTACGATGAGAATGGCGGCTCGCTGGCGCGGCTCTATTCCTCGGGCGGCTCGAAATTCGACGGCCAGACTTCCAACGGCCAGCCGATCTCGCTTACAAGATAGGCCCGACCTCCCCAGTGCATGTCGCACAAACGGCCCCGGTTTCGGGACCGCGACACGCATAGAACAAACGACGTGACCTATGCATCTGCGTGACGGCCTCCAGACCCATGCGACCGTCAGGCAGCGCTACGACCATCTGGTGGAAACCGGCGCGGTCGAACGCGACTTGGCGCAGGAACGCATTGCCGCTGCGCTCGACCGGCTGACCGATGAAATCTCGGCCAAGCGGCTGGCGCACAAATCCAGTGCGCTGGGCTGGCTGTTTGCCCGTAAGCGCGAGACGCGGGACATCGTCAGGGGTCTCTACATCCATGGCGGTGTCGGCCGCGGCAAGACCATGCTGATGGACATGTTCTTCGAGCTGCTGCCGGTCCGTCGCAAGCGCCGCGTGCATTTCAACGACTTCATGGCCGACGTGCAGGACCGTATCCAGAAGCACCGGCAGGCGCGCAAGAATGGCGACGTCAAAGAGGACGATCCGATCCCGCCGGTGGCCAAGGCGCTGGCCGAACAGGCCTGGGTGCTGTGCTTCGACGAATTTTCGGTCACCGACATTGCCGACGCGATGATCCTGTCCAGGCTGTTTTCGGCGCTGTTTGCCAATGGCGTCGTACTGGTCGCCACCTCGAACGTGGCGCCGGAAAATCTTTACCGCGACGGGCTCAATCGCCAGCTGTTCCTGCCGTTCATCGGCATCCTGGAACGGCATGCGCAGGTGCTGTCGCTCGACAGCGACAAGGATTACCGGCTGGAAAAGCTCGACCGCACGCCGGTCTATGTCACGCCGGTCGATGAAGCGGCCGACCGGGCGCTCGACGAGGCCTGGCGGACGATGACGCGCGGCGCGCCGACAGAAGCGACGTCGCTGACGCTGAAGGGACGGCAAATTGTGGTGCCGGCCGCCGCCGGCAACGCGGCCCGGTTTTCCTTCGCCGATCTCTGCGAAAAACCGCTCGGCGCGCGCGATTTCCTGGCCATCGCCGGGCGTTTCTCGACGGTCTTCATCGATCACGTGCCGGTGCTGGGCGAAGGCAAGCGCAACGAAGCCAAACGCTTCATCCTGCTGATCGACACGCTCTACGACCATCATGTGCGCCTGGTGGTGAGCGCCGAGGCCGCGCCTCAAGAGCTCTATGTGGCCAAGCGCGGCGTCGAAGTGTTCGAGTTCGAACGCACGGCCTCCCGCCTGATCGAGATGCAGAGCCGCGACTGGCTGGAGGACTGGGTGGAACGGCGGAAAGCGAAGACGAACAAACCGGAAGGCCGGCACGGCGAGCCTCCCGTCGCCACGGCTTGAACCCTTCAGGCGGTTGGCAAACTGCCGGCAACAACTGTGTAGTGATCGACGAATTCGGATTTCTCCAGGAGATAGCGATCATCTTCAGGGTAGTAGCGGGCCAGTTCCGGTGCGTCGCCGGCAAAACCTCGCACGGCATCCATTGATGTCCACCAGCTCAAGGTCACGATCTCCGTCGTGTCGTCGCCACGATCACGCATAAGCATCTGGAAGCCGCGATTGCCTGTCGTGGCCGCATAATCGAGCCCCCCTGTCCTCCCGACATAGGCGGCATAGGCAGCGCGATCCCGTGTACGGATGACGGACGACCAGCGGCGCAGAATGAGAGGTTCTGTTTCGGCCATGGCTAACCTCCTTGTTGTCGTGGCCGCACAGCGACCCATCTGCATGATCTAAAGCCTGTAAACGTACATCACGAACGGCTCGGCCACCGAATCGCGCGACTCATAAAGCGCGCGGGCCGGGACGTTGTCGGGCTCGGTGCCGACCCAGGCCTCTTCGCAGCCATGCTCCCTGCCGATCGCGAACATCGCGTCGAGCATCTTTCGCGCAATGCCCTGGCGCTGGAATGCGGGCGTTACGCCGACCTCGTCGATGTAGATTTCGCTGAGCTTGTCGGGATGGCGGTGGATCACCGCCGCGCATTGTCCGACAACCACGCTGTCAGCTAAGGCCACGATCATGAAATGGCCTGGTTGCCTGAGATAGGCTGCCAATCGATCTGGCCTGACCGGCTCGTCGAACACATCCTCGGCAACCGGCATCACAAGGGCGTCATCACCCGCTTCAAGCCTTCTGATTGACACGGTCATTGTGTAAATTCTCCCAAGTCGGCTTACAAACTTTGACGTTTACGTAAATCCCAAACCATCTAACCGATTGAAAATGCTCACTCCAAAATAATCGTTTGAATTTATCTTGCACCGGGGCTATGGGTGCGGCGAAATCTCACGGGTTTCCGCAGCATTCCGGCCTCTTCCTCGATGCCGTCATCAAGTCACTAAAGACTTGGGGCACCGTAACAGACAAAGGGAAAATATCCTCACATGGCACGCAACAAGATAGCGCTTATCGGCTCGGGCATGATCGGCGGCACGCTGGCCCACATGATCGGCCTCAAGGACCTCGGCGACGTGGTTCTGTTCGATATCGCCGAGGGTATTCCGCAAGGCAAGGGGCTCGATATTGCGCAATCGTCGCCGGTCGATGGTTTCGACTCCCGGCTAACCGGCGTCAACGACTATGCCGGCATCGAGGGCGCCGATGTCTGCATCGTTACCGCCGGCGTGCCGCGCAAGCCGGGCATGAGCCGCGACGACCTGCTCGGCATCAATCTCAAGGTCATGGAGCAGGTCGGCGCCGGTCTGAAGAAGTACGCGCCCAAGGCCTTCGTCATCTGCATCACCAACCCGCTCGATGCCATGGTGTGGGCGCTGCAGAAGTTTTCCGGCCTGCCCAAGACCCATGTCGTAGGCATGGCCGGCGTGCTCGACAGCGCACGCTTCCGCTACTTCCTGGCCGAGGAATTCAAGGTCTCGGTCGAGGACGTCACCGCATTCGTGCTCGGCGGCCACGGCGATTCCATGGTGCCGATGATCCGCTATTCCACGGTGTCGGGCATTCCGCTGCCCGACCTCGTCAAGATGGGCTGGACCTCGAAGGAGAAGCTCGACCAGATCGTGCAGCGCACCCGCGACGGCGGCGCCGAGATCGTCGGCCTGCTCAAGACCGGCTCGGCCTACTACGCGCCGGCCGCCTCGGCGATCCAGATGGCCGAAGCCTATCTCAAGGACAAGAAGCGCGTCCTGCCTTGTGCCGCGCACCTCTCCGGCCAGTATGGCGTCAAGGGCACTTATGTCGGCGTTCCCGTGGTGATCGGCGCCGGCGGTGTCGAGCGCATCATCGAGATCGACCTCAACAAGACCGAACAGAAGATGTTCGAAAGCTCGGTGGCGACGGTGCAGGGCTTGACCGAGGCCTGCGTCAAGATCGCACCACAGCTCGCCTCGAAGTAAACCCCGCCAAAAGACAACCCCGGCAAAAGACCTGGAGATAGTTCCCAATGAACATCCATGAATATCAGGGCAAGGCGCTGCTGAAGAGCTTTGGCGCGCCGGTGGCCGAAGGCGTGCCGGTGTTCAAGGCGGGCGAGGCGGAAGCCGCAGCCAAGGCGCTGCCCGGCCCGCTCTATGTGGTGAAGAGCCAGATCCATGCCGGCGGCCGCGGCAAGGGCAAGTTCAAGGAGCTCGGCCCCGACGCTAAGGGTGGCGTGCGGCTGGCGAAGTCGGTCGCCGACGTCGTCGCCAACGCCAACGAGATGCTCGGTCACACGCTGGTGACCAAGCAGACCGGCCCGGCCGGCAAGCAGGTCAACCGGCTCTATATCGAAGACGGCGCCGACATCGAGCGAGAGCTCTATCTGTCGATCCTGGTCGACCGTTCGGTCGGCCGCATCGCCTTCGTTGTCTCGACGGAAGGCGGCATGGATATCGAGGCGGTGGCGCATGATACGCCGGAGAAGATCATCACCGTTGCCATCGACCCGGAAAAGGGCGTCACAGCAGCCGATCTGAAGGCGCTCAACGGCGCTCTCAAGCTCGACGGCGACGCGGCCAAGGATGGCGATACGCTGTTTCCGATCCTCTACAAGGCCTTTGTCGAGAAGGATATGAGCCTGCTCGAGGTCAATCCGCTGATCGTCATGAAGAACGGCCGGCTGCGCGTGCTCGACGCCAAGGTGTCGTTCGACAACAATGCGCTGTTTCGCCACCCCGACGTGCTCGGACTGCGCGACACCACCGAAGAGGACGAGAAGGAGATCGAGGCGTCGAAATACGACCTCGCCTATGTCGCGCTCGACGGCAATATCGGCTGCATGGTCAACGGCGCCGGCCTCGCCATGGCGACGATGGACATCATCAAGCTCTATGGTGCCGAGCCCGCCAACTTCCTCGATGTCGGCGGCGGCGCGTCGAAGGAAAAAGTGACGGCGGCGTTCAAGATCATCACCAAGGATCCGGCGGTCAAAGGCATACTGATCAACATCTTCGGCGGCATCATGAAGTGCGACATCATTGCCGAGGGCGTCATCGCCGCGGTCAAGGAAGTCGGCCTGAAGGTGCCGCTGGTGGTGCGCCTGGAAGGCACCAATGCCGAGCTCGGCAAGAAGATCATCAACGACAGCGGCCTCAACGTCGTCTCGGCCGATGATCTCGACGACGCAGCCAAGAAGATCGTGGCGGCGGTGAAGGGCTGAGCGGATGCCTCCGCGCAAGATAAACCTCGTCGAGGCGGCGGATCAAAAGATCCGCAAGGTCTTCGATCCGCATATTGCCGGCGACGTCAATGACAGCCAGGCCAAGGTCGCCAAGTTTGGCGCGACCTTCGACTGGCACGCGCATGACAATGAGGACGAGGCCTTCCTCGTGCTGCGGGGCAGGATCGCCATCGATTTCCGCGACGGTCCGGTCGAACTCGGCGAGGGCGACTTCATCGTCGTGCCGCGCGGTGTCGAGCACCGGCCGCGTTCGCTGACCGCCGAGCCGGTGGTGCTGATGTTCGAGCCGGCGACGACGCTCAACACCGGCAACGCCAAGAGCGATCTGACCGTCACCGACCTGAAGCGGCTCTGACCGATGAACGCTGCCTCCTTCTCCTCACTTTCCGCCGATCACCAGCGCCTGCAGGCGCTGGTCGGCGCGTGGCGCGGCGAGGAAGAAGTGGCGGACACACAATGGGCTGATGGCGGCCAAGCGACCTCGGAGGTGCTGGCAGAGGCACAGTTCGGCGGCCTGTTCGTGGTGCAGCGCTATCGCCAGCGCCGCGACGGCACGATTTCCTTCGGTGCGCACAATGTGTTCGGCTTCGACCAGCCGAACAGCGTCGTCACCATGCATCAGTTCGATTCGATGGGCTTCGTGCCGGCCTCGCCGGCCACGGGAACGTGGAACGGCAACGAGCTCAATCTGGAACGGTCGTCGCCGCGCGGCGCGGCACGCGTGACGTATATTTTCGACGACGCCGACACCTACCGCATGCGACTGCATTTCAAACCCGCCGGCAGCGATGGCTGGCAAGACATGGTGAGCGGCGTCTACCGGCGCGTCTCGCCTTCCTCGATCAACAGTCTTTAGAAAAGGGCTCCGATGTCCATTCTCGTCGACAAGAACACCAAGGTGCTGGTGCAGGGCCTGACCGGCAAGACCGGCACGTTCCACACCGAACAGGCGCTGGCCTATCACGGCACCAAGATGGTGGGCGGCATCCATCCCAAGAAGGGCGGCGAAACCTGGACCGGGTCGAAGGGCGAGAGCCTGCCAATCTTCGCCACGGTTGCCGAAGGCAAGGAAAAGACCGGCGCCAATGCTTCGGTCGTCTACGTGCCGCCGGCGGGTGCCGCCGAAGCGATCCTGGAAGCGATCGAAGCGGAGATCCCGCTGATCATCTGCATCACCGAGGGCATTCCGGTGATGGACATGGTCAAGGTCAAGGCGCGGCTCGACCGCTCGACCTCGCGGCTGATCGGCCCGAACTGCCCGGGCGTGCTCACCCCCGACGAATGCAAGATCGGCATCATGCCCGGAAACATCTTCCGCAAGGGCTCGGTCGGCGTTGTTTCGCGCTCGGGAACACTTACCTATGAGGCCGTGTTCCAGACCACCAATGTCGGCCTCGGCCAGACCACCGCCGTCGGCATTGGCGGCGACCCCGTAAAAGGCACCGAGTTCATCGACGTGCTCGAAATGTTCCTCGCCGATGACGAGACCAAGTCGATCATCATGATCGGCGAGATCGGCGGTTCGGCCGAGGAAGACGCCGCGCAGTTCCTCAAGGACGAAGCCAAGCGTGGCCGCAAGAAGCCGATGGCCGGCTTTATCGCCGGGCGCACGGCGCCGGCCGGCCGCACGATGGGCCATGCCGGCGCGGTCATCTCCGGCGGCAAAGGCGGCGCCGAGGACAAGATCGCGGCGATGGAATCGGCTGGGATAAAAGTTTCGCCCTCGCCGGCTCGTCTCGGCACGACGCTGGTCGAGGCGATCAAGGGTTAAGGCAGTAGTGAGTAGGCAGTAGTCATTAGTAAAAAAGGATGGACGGGCGAGTAGCAGCTGAGCGGGAGTTTTATCTTTCTACTCACTACTGCCTACTCACTATCCCCTAAATGGAGACGGAGCGCGGCTCCGCGGACAAAAAATGGCAAGACAAGATCAGGCCAACGACCAATTTTCGCTCACCTCATTCCTCTATGGCGGCAACGCCGATTACATCGACGCGCTCTATGCCGCCTATGAGGATGACCCGGAATCGGTCAATCCGGAGTGGCAGGAGTTCTTCGCCGGGCTGAAGGACGATGCCGGCGATGTGCGCAGGAATGCCAAGGGCGCTTCCTGGGCAAAACCTTCCTGGCCGCTGCAGGCCAATGGCGAACTGGTGTCGGCGCTCGACGGCAATTGGGGCATCGTCGAGAAGCATCTGGAGAAGAAGGTCAAGGACAAGGCGGTCACCAACGGCGTTGTCTTGTCGGACGCCGACGTGCACCAGGCGACACGCGATTCCGTGCGCGCCATCATGATGATCCGCGCCTACCGCATGCGTGGCCATCTGCACGCCAATCTCGACCCGCTCGGCATCGCCAAGCCGCTCGAGGACTACAATGAATTGTCGCCGGAGAATTACGGCTTCACTGCAGCCGATTACGACCGGCCGATCTTCCTCGACAACGTGCTCGGCCTCGAATTCGGCACCATCCGGCAGATGCTGGAGATACTCACCCGCACCTATTGCTCGACGCTGGGCGTCGAGTTCATGCACATCTCCGATCCCGAGGAGAAGGCCTGGATCCAGGCGCGCATCGAGGGAGCCGACAAGGAGATCTCCTTCACCAACACCGGCAAGAAGGCGATCCTGCAGAAGCTGGTCGAGGCGGAGGGCTTCGAGCAGTTCATCGACGTCAAGTACAAGGGCACCAAGCGCTTCGGCCTCGACGGCGGCGAGGCGCTGATCCCGGCGCTGGAGCAGATCGTCAAGCGCGGCGGCCAGCTCGGCATGAAGGAGATCGTGCTCGGCATGGCGCATCGCGGCCGGTTGAACGTGCTCAGCCAGGTGATGGCGAAGCCGCACCGCGCCATCTTCCACGAATTCAAGGGCGGCTCGGCAGCCCCCGACGAGGTCGAAGGCTCGGGCGACGTGAAGTACCATCTCGGCGCCTCGTCAGACCGCGAGTTCGACGGCAACAAGGTGCATCTGTCGCTGACCGCCAACCCCTCGCACCTGGAAATCGTCGATCCGGTGGTGATGGGCAAGGCACGCGCCAAGCAGGACTATCTGTTCGGCCGCGGCCGCGAGGAGATCGTGCCGCTGGAGGAGCGGGCCAAGGTGCTGCCGCTGCTCCTGCATGGCGACGCCGCCTTCGCCGGCCAGGGCGTGATCGCCGAAATCCTCGGCCTGTCGGGCCTGCGCGGCCACCGCGTCGCCGGCACGCTGCATTTCATCATCAACAACCAGATTGGCTTCACCACCAATCCGCGCTTCTCGCGCTCGTCGCCCTATCCGTCCGACGTCGCCAAGATGATCGAGGCGCCGATCTTCCACGTCAATGGCGACGACCCGGAAGCCGTGGTGCATGCCACCAAGGTGGCGATCGAATTCCGCATGAAGTTCCACAAGCCGGTGGTCGTGGACATGTTCTGCTATCGCCGCTTCGGCCACAATGAGGGCGACGAACCGGCCTTCACCCAGCCGATCATGTACCGCAACATCCGCACCCACAAGACGACGGTGCAGATCTATGGCGACCGGCTGATCGCAGAGGGCCACATCACCCAGGCCGAGCTCGACCAGATGAAGGCCGACTGGCGCGCGCATCTGGAGCAGGAATGGGAAGTCGGCCAGGCCTACAAGCCCAACAAGGCCGACTGGCTGGATGGCGCCTGGTCGGGCCTGCGCACGGCCGACAACCAGGACGAACAGAGGCGCGGCAAAACCGCCGTGCCGGTCAAGACGCTGAAGGAAATCGGCAAGAAGCTGACCGAGGTGCCGAAGGGTTTCGAGGCGCACAAGACCATCATCCGCTTCCTCGAAAACCGCCGCGAGGCGATCGAGTCCGGCGAAGGCATCGACTGGTCGACGGCCGAGGCGTTGGCCTTCGGCGCCATCCTGCTTGACGGCAACCCGATCCGCCTGTCGGGTCAGGATTCCGAGCGCGGTACCTTCTCGCAGCGCCATTCCGTGCTCTACGACCAGCGCGACGAAACCCGCTATATCCCGCTCAACAATCTGTCGGCGGCACAGGCTGGCTACGAAGTCATCAACTCGATGCTGTCGGAAGAGGCGGTGCTGGGCTTCGAATATGGCTACAGCCTCGCCGAGCCGAAGGCGCTGACCTTGTGGGAAGCGCAGTTCGGCGACTTCGCCAACGGCGCCCAGGTGGTGTTCGACCAGTTCATCTCGTCGGGCGAGCGCAAGTGGCTCAGAATGTCGGGCCTCGTCTGTCTTCTGCCGCATGGCTATGAAGGCCAGGGTCCGGAACATTCCTCGGCAAGGCTCGAGCGCTTCCTGCAGCTTTGCGCCGAAGACAATATGCAAGTGGCAAACTGCACCACGCCGGCCAACTACTTCCACATCTTGCGGCGGCAACTGAAGCGCGACTTCCGCAAGCCGCTGATCCTGATGACGCCGAAGTCGCTGCTGCGCCACAAGCGGGCGGTGTCGACACTGCCGGAAATCTCGGGCGAAAGCTCGTTCCACCGGCTGTTGTGGGACGACGCCCAGCTGTTGCCCAACCAGGCGATCAAGCTCACCAAGGACAGCAAGATCCGCCGCGTCGTGCTGTGCTCGGGCAAGGTCTATTACGACCTCTATGAAGAGCGCGAGAAGCGCGGCATTAACGACATCTATCTGCTGCGCGTCGAACAGCTCTATCCATTCCCGGCCAAGGCGCTGATCACCGAACTTTCACGTTTCCGCAACGCCGAGATGGTGTGGTGCCAGGAGGAGCCCAAGAACATGGGCGCCTGGTCGTTCATCGACCCGTATCTGGAATGGGTGCTGGCGCATATCGACGCCAAGCATCAGCGGGTGCGCTACACCGGCCGCCCGGCGGCCGCGTCGCCGGCGACCGGCTTGATGTCCAAGCACCTTGCCCAGCTCGCCGCCTTGCTCGAAGACGCGCTTGGCGAATAAAGCAGAATTGGGCGAATAACAGAACGAAAGAAACGGACAGGCACAATGGCTACCGAAATCCGCGTCCCCACTCTCGGCGAATCCGTCACCGAGGCGACCATCGGCAAATGGTTCAAGAAGGTCGGCGATGCCATTGCCGTCGACGAGCCGCTGGTCGAGCTTGAAACCGACAAGGTGACGGTGGAAGTTCCGGCCGCCGCCGCCGGCACGCTGGGCGAAATCGTCGCCAAGGAAGGCGAGACGGTCGGTGTCGGCGCGCTGCTGGGCTCGATTTCGGCCGGTGGTGCTGCTCCGGCGACCAAGCCGCAGGCGGTGTCGCAGGCCTCGTCGCCGGATGCGGCGTCGACCAGCAAGCAGGCCGCGGCCGAGACCGCCAAGATCGCCGGCGATGCCGGCGCGGTCGAGCCACGCAGCATGCCGCCGGCGCCGGCGGCAGCAAAACTGATCGCCGAGAACAATCTGTCGGTCGACCAGCTTTCGGGTTCCGGCAAGCGTGGCCAGGTGCTGAAGGGCGACGTGCTCGATGCCATCTCCAAGGGTGCGCCGTCGCAACCGGCCGAGACACCGAAGGCAGCACCTGCACCGATCGCGGTGCGTGCGCCATCCTCGGGCGACGATGCCTCGCGCGAAGAGCGCGTGCGCATGACCAAATTGCGCCAGACCATCGCGCGCCGGCTGAAGGAAGCGCAGTCGACCGCAGCCATGCTGACGACCTTCAACGAGGTCGACATGTCAGCGGTGATGGCGCTCAGGACCAAATACAAGGACGTGTTCGAGAAGAAGCACGGCGTGAAGCTCGGCTTCATGGGCTTCTTCACCAAGGCCGTCACCCACGCGCTGAAGGAAATCCCGGCGGTCAATGCCGAGATCGACGGTACCGACATCATCTACAAGAACTTTGCCCATGTCGGCGTCGCCGTCGGCACCGAAAAGGGCCTCGTCGTGCCTGTGGTGCGAGATGCCGACCAGATGTCGATCGCCGAGATCGAGAAGGAGATCGGCCGGCTGGGCATCGCCGCGCGTGACGGCAAGCTGTCGGTCGCCGACATGCAGGGCGGCACGTTCACGATTTCCAATGGCGGCGTCTATGGCTCGCTGATGTCGACGCCGATCCTCAACGCGCCGCAGTCGGGCATTCTCGGCATGCACAAGATCCAGGACCGGCCTGTCGTGGTCGGCGGCCAGATCGTCATCCGGCCGATGATGTATCTGGCGCTGAGCTACGATCATCGCATCGTCGACGGCAAGGAAGCCGTGACCTTCCTGGTGCGCGTCAAGGAAAGCCTGGAGGATCCGGAACGGCTGGTGCTCGATCTGTGAGCAAGGCTGGCCCCCGATGAGCGGCTGGCTGGAGCGGTTCGGTTACAGCCTGGGCCGGCGAGCCGGTGGCGTGCTGCGGTCTATTGGCCTGGCCGCCGCCGTCGTTCCGTCGCTGGCGACGGCAGCCCAATGGGACCCTTCGCAGGCGAGCAGCAATCTTGGCGTTTTCGCTTTGAGCGATGCTCAACTGGAAGAGCGGAAGATCACCGTCACTCCGATCGGCGAACTCGAATTGCCGACCGGTGAAATCATCGCGTGCGATCCTCTGATCAGCGATACCGAGATGCCGGCCTTGAGCCGTAGGGTCAAACCGGGGCGCTACCCGGTTTCGCTGCTGGAAGCCCAGGGCCGCGTCGCGATTTCGGTGCTGCGCTTCAAGCCCGGCACGCCGGTTCGCTGGGAACTGGCGACAGTGCCCGGCCAGGATGCGTCGACCTTGAAGGGCGACGAGATCTTCGGCTATCCCGTCGATGCCGGCCTTGGCTCGTTCATGGACAAAACGGCGATGGCGCTGATGTCGGGTGAGCAGGACAAGCTCAAGGCCGAGCAGAATTACTATGACGACGTGCTGGCGGCCGAATTCGCGCCCAACCAGGACAGGTTCGTCATGCATCATCCGGTTGCCGGCAACCCGCTCAACATCGCCATGTTCTGGAGCGGCTGGGGCGACGGATTCTATCCATCGTTCTGGGGGCTGGACGCGGCCGGCGAGCCGCTGCTGCTGATGACCGATTTTGGCGTGCTGGAAAACGCCGATGGCCGCGAGAGCCAGTAGGGCACCGCGATGCAAAGCGCAATGTCGCCCACCATCCGATGTCTCGCTGGATTGCTGGCGATCTTGTTTACCAACTCTGCCGCTTATGCCGCCTGCCCGATCGAACTCGCCGTCTATGGTGACGCGCAGAGTGGCAGCGAGATCGACTTTACGCCGACCGGGACCTCAGCTGTTGTCACCAACAGTTACCGCATGGTCCTCGACAACAATGTCGTGCTGAACGGCATTGTGATGTGGAGCTCGGGTGAAGCGCGGCCGAACGGTTCCTTGATGTACAAATGCCCCGAGGGCGACGTCACCGGCGGCGAACTTGCCGCCTGCACGCTGTGGAACGGTGTGATCTATACGTCGGATGAAAAGGGCGCGATCGGGCTGTTGCCGGCGCAAGGCGTCGATGCGCCGAAGACCCTGATCCTTCCCGACCTCGGGCCGTCATTGCGGCATTCACTGGCCTTTGGCGGCAGTGGATTTTCGAAAGTGCCGTCGGATGTGTTTACGCTGAAGGGATGCCAGGAATGAGCGAGGCGCAAAGAGTGCTGCTGGTCACCGGCGGCAGTCGCGGGATCGGGGCCGCCGTTTGCCGGCTCGGGGCGAAGGCCGGTTATCGCCTGGCAATCAACTATGCCTCGAACCAGGCTGCCGCCGACGCGCTGGTCGGCGACATTAAGGCCGGCGGCGGTGACGCTTTTGCGGTCAAGGGCGATGTCGGCAGCGAGGCCGACATCCTGGCCATCTTCGAGGCGGTGGACCGCACCTGGGGCCGGCTCGACGCCTTCGTCAACAATGCCGGTATCGTCGACGCCAAGGCCCGTGTCGACGAGATGAGCGCGGCACGGCTCGAACGCATGATGCGCATCAATGTCGTCGGTTCCATCCTCTGCGCCCGCGAAGCGGTCAAGCGCATGTCGACGCGCCATGGTGGCAAGGGCGGAGCGATCGTCAACATCTCGTCGGCGGCGGCGGTGCTGGGGGCGCCCGACAATTACGTCGACTATGCCGCCTCCAAGGGCGCCATCGACACGTTCACCATCGGGCTTGCCCGCGAGGTGGCGCTGGAAGGCATCCGCGTCAACGCGGTGCGGCCGGGCATTATCGACACCGATATCCACGCCTCCGGCGGACAGCCGGATCGGGTGGCGCTGATCCAGGACTCGCTGCCGATGAAAAGGGCGGGCACCGCGGATGAAGTCGCGGCAGCGATTCTCTATCTTCTATCCGACGCCGCATCCTATACGACAGGCGCGATCCTGAATGTCAGCGGCGGCCGCTGAGCGCCAAGCAAAGGGAAACAAACATGGCTTATGACGTCGTTATCATCGGATCTGGACCCGGCGGCTATGTCTGCGCCATCAAGGCGGCACAGCTTGGGCTGAAGGTCGCGGTGGTCGAGAAGAACGCTACCTTCGGCGGCACCTGCCTCAACATCGGCTGCATCCCGTCGAAGGCGCTGCTCTACGCCTCCGAAATGTTCGCCGAGGCTGGCCATTCCTTCGACACGCTCGGCGTCGAGATCGCGGCACCCAAGCTCAACCTCAAGAAGATGATGGCGCACAAGGATGCGACGGTGGCGTCCAACGTCAACGGCGTCGCCTTCCTGTTCAAGAAGAACAAGATCGACTCCTTCCGCGGCACCGGCAAGGTAGTCGCGGCCGGCAAGGTCTCGGTCACCTCCGAGGACGGCAAGGTCGAGGAGATCGAGACCGGGAATATCGTCATCGCCACCGGTTCCGATGTCGCCGGCATTCCTGGCGTCAAGGTCGATTTCGACGAGAAAATCATCGTGTCGTCGACCGGCGCGCTGTCGCTGGACAAGGTTCCGGGCCACCTCGTGGTGGTCGGCGGCGGCGTCATCGGGCTCGAGCTCGGCTCGGTGTGGGCGCGGCTCGGCGCCAAGGTCACCGTCGTCGAGTTCCTCGACACGATCCTCGGCGGCATGGACGGCGAGGTCTCCAAGCAATTCCAGCGGCTGCTCTCCAAGCAAGGCTTCGAGTTCAAGCTCGGCGCCAAGGTCACCGGTGTCGCCAAGGCCAAGAAGGGTGCCACCGTCACCTTCGAGCCGGTGAAGGGTGGCGCCGCCGAGACCGTCGCCGCCGATGTCGTGCTGATCGCCACCGGCCGCCGCGCTTTTTCCGACAGTCTCGGGCTGAAAGAAGCGGGCGTCGAGGTCGACGAGCGCGGCCGGGTCAAGACCGACGGACACCTCAAGACCAATGTCCCGGGCATTTATGCCATCGGCGATGTCATCGCCGGGCCGATGCTGGCGCACAAGGCCGAGGACGAGGGCGTGGCGGTGGCCGAAACCATCGCCGGCCAGGCCGGCCATGTGAACTACGAGGTTATCCCGAGTGTCGTCTACACCAGCCCGGAAATCGCCTCGGTCGGCAAGACCGAGGAAGAGCTGAAGAAGGCCGGCATCGACTACAAGGTCGGCAAGTTCCCATTCAGCGCTAATGGCCGCGCACGCGCCATGCTGCACACGGACGGCTTCGTGAAGATCCTCGCCGACAAGGCGAGCGACCGCGTGCTCGGCGTGCACATTGTCGGCTTCGGTGCCGGCGAGATGATCCACGAGGCGGCGGTGCTGATGGAGTTCGGCGGCTCGTCGGAAGACCTCGCCCGCACCTGCCACGCGCATCCGACGATGTCGGAAGCGGTGAAGGAAGCGGCGCTGGCCACTTTCTTCAAGCCCATCCATATCTAAAGGCCTTTCATAAACTCTACTCCGGCGGCCATCTGGTGCGGTTTTCTGCGCTTCTCACAGCGCCGCGCGCCCTCTTGGACGCGCAAAGGACGCTGTGACACTTTTGACTGGCGCATGATCCTTTCCGAAAATCGGACCGATTTTCGGGGGCATGCGCTGCTCACGGACCTGAATGTCCGCTGCGCTCCGGTTCTCGAAAATCACACCAGCTGACTCACCGGAGCGAGTTTCTGGAAAGGCCTTTCAGGCGCTATCGCCTCAAAACAAAACGGCCCGCCTTTCAGCGGGCCGTTGGTATCTGGTGCCGGGCCGATCAGTTGGCCGGTGCAGGCGCCGGAGCGGGAGCAGGCGCTGGTGCCGGAGCAGGGGCCGGAGCAGGCGCAGGGGCCGGAGCTGGCGCAGGAGCCGGTGCTGGCTCGGGTGCCGGAGCGGGCGCGGGTGCCGGAGCGGGCGCAGGGGCCGGCGTGCTGGCCGCTGGCGGTTCGGCGGGTGCCGGATGCTCGCCGCTTCTGCCGAAAACAT
Organism: Mesorhizobium sp. CNPSo 4671; assembly: GCF_057784245.1. NCBI lineage: Bacteria > Pseudomonadati > Pseudomonadota > Alphaproteobacteria > Hyphomicrobiales > Phyllobacteriaceae > Mesorhizobium > Mesorhizobium sp. CNPSo 4671. The sequence goes on from NZ_JBWLUW010000015.1 coordinate 22,268, forward strand.
AATACGCGACAATCGCCAGGATAACGACGACCAGCGCAATCAGCCAGGGGCTGCCGCCCCCGCCGCTTGGCCTGGGAGTGTCGTTCGATGGATTCGCCATAAAAGTGTCCTCCGTGGATGAAAATGATCAATCAACAGCCATCAACGCGCAACCGTTGAATGGGTTTCACGCTAGGGAAGGAAAGCGCCGAAAACGCGGCGTTTGGGCCCCCCACTGCCATCCGACTCAATTGACGGCGGTGACAGTATAGCCGGCTTTACGAAAATCCTCGACCAGTCCTGGCGGCGTTTCGCCACGCAGTGTTCCAAACCAACCGATGCTATCGTTGGTTGCGAAGGATTTGCCGGTATGACGCCCACAGCACAAACCTTTCCCGACCCCGAAGGCGTTCTTGCCGGCGCTCAGTTCGCCGACCGCTACGTGCTGACAACCGATGGTCTTGCCCTGACCGCCATTGGCGCGGCCGAGCGCGCCCTGGGGCGAACCCCGCTGTGGGTCGGCCGGCTTACGGCGCTGCGCAACCTCGCTGTCAGGCCATTTGGGCTGAAAGGCGGGGCTGACCCCGACGCACCGCCGGAAAGCAAGATCGGCATATTTCCGCTCATCAGCCAGGCGCCCGGCAGGGTTCTGCTTGGCCTGGACGACCGGCATCTCGATTTCCGCCTCCTGGTGGAGGTGAACGATCTCGGTGCGGGCCGGCAGGAGGTGGCCGCGTCGACGATCGTGAAGACGCACAATCTGTTCGGGCGGACCTATCTCGCCGTCATCATGCCGTTTCACCGCATCATCGTTCCGGCGATGCTGGCTCAGGTCTTGTTCAAATAGCGGCTAAAGCCCAACGGCGGTGACGGTGTAGCCGGCCTTGCGAAAATCCTCGACCAGTCCCTCGGGACCGGGAAGGTGCAGCGCGCCGACCGCCATGAAGGTATTGCCTTTGGCCAGGATCGGCTCGGCGTGATCGACCATGACCTTGTTGCGGCTGGTGATCATGGTTTCCTCGAAGGCGGCATAGCCCGAGGCGTCGTTCTGCTCCTCCGGCATGGCGGCGCGGAACAGTGGCCAGAACATGCCGGTGTCGCCGCGCTGGTAGAGCACGATCATGGTCTCGTTGATGTCGTTGACCTTGTCGCCGAGCTTCAGCGTGTCGACCAGGCCCTTCATGTGAAAGGCAAGCGGCAACGAGGCCATGGCGCGCAGCTGGCTCTCGGCCGTTTCCAACCCTTCGACCGGCTTGCCGGCAGCCTTGGCGCTCTCGGCCAGCTTGACGTCGAGCACCGGCGCTCCGCCGGACTGGCGGGCGAGTTCGCAGGCCGGAAGCGCCATCATCGCCGACAGCATCCACGGCTTCATCTTGGCGACCGTTGCCGGCGGAATGCCGCGCGCGTCGAGTGCTGCATTCATCGCCGCTGCTTCGTCCGGCGTCAGCAAGGACGACAGCGTGGTGGAGTCGGTGAACATCATCAGGTCCGGCTCCTTCAGCATCGCCGTCATCATCTTCTGCTTGTCGAGCACATCGGTGGTTTCGATGATGAGGGTGCCGGCGGCGTCAAAGGCCTTCTGTGCGTCCGGAGGCAAGGTGGTGACGCGCGGGTCGGTCATGTGCATGGTGCCAAAGAGGTAGGATGGCTGTTCGCCCGGTTTCTCCAGCTTCCACAACAGGCCCTTGCCATTCAGCGTCGCGGCGGCTTCCGCCTCGATCTTGTTGTAGGTGGCAGGGTTGCTCTTCTGCAGGGCCGACAGCATGTCGGCGCCGGCGCAGGTCGGGACTTCCGCATGCGCCCTGCCTGCCGCGAACAACAGGACGGCAAGGAAGGACAGGAAAAACAGCACGTTGAGCGCGACAAGCAGCTTCAGCGAGATGGAAGCTGCACGGTCGGCGATGGCAATGACACGTTTCATGGCCCCTTTCTAAGGGTGAAAAGCGGCAAAACGGTTAATTGGGGGGATGAAATTGTCCTGACCGGCTATGGCCCCCGCGCAGGAGTACGTGCTGACGTTGACGGAGCTCATGCCCGGTGATTAGCGGAAACGCCCATCACGTCGTCATCCACGGGCGGAGCAAGGAGCGTAGCGACGCGGCGCAGACCCGAGGATCCATGCCGGGACTCTGGAGCGCGCAACGGGTGCAGAAACTTCGCTCCGCTGCACCCGTCAGCAAGGTCGCGGCATGGATCCTCGGGTCTCCGCGACGCCGCTGCGCGGCTGCTCCGCCCGTGGATGACGAAGGTGGGACGGCTTCGGCCAATCGAATGTTTGGCCACCGATACAGTGCGGCGGCGCCGGCGTTCACGCCCTCGGATGGGCCGATTCGTAGATTTCGAGCAGCCTTGCGGTGTCGACGCCGGTGTAGATTTGCGTCGTCGACAGGCTGGCGTGGCCGAGCAGTTCCTGGATGGTGCGCAGATCGCCGCCGCGGCCGAGCAGATGCGTGGCGAAGGAATGGCGCAGGGCGTGCGGCGTCGCAGTGTCGGGCAGGTTCAGCGCCGAGCGCAGTTTGGCCATGTCGCGCTGGATGATGGCCGGGTTGAGCGGGCCGCCGCGCGCGCCGCGAAACAGCAGGCCCTTGGGGTCGAGATGGTAAGGGCAGAGCCGGCGATATTCGGCGATGGCCCGAAGCGCCACCGGCAGCACCGGCACCAGCCGCGTCTTGCCGCCCTTGCCGGTGACACGCAGCACCGTGTCGCTTTCCGAGGCCAGATCGGCGCCCGCAAGGCCGAGCGCTTCGGAAATGCGCAGGCCGGAGCCATAGAGCAGCGTCAGCACGGCGGCGTTGCGGGCGGCGATCCAGGGCTCTTCGGCCAGTTGGCCTTCCACCGATACGACCTGTTTGGCGTCGCTCGCCGTCAGCGGTTTTGGCAACGATTTGGGTTGGCGCGGAGCGCGAAGTGCTGCGGCACCAGCCGCATTGGCGAGACCTCGCCGTTCGAGAAAACGCAACAGCGAGCGGATGCCGGCCAAGCCTCGGCCCAGCGTGCGGGCGCCGGCGCCGGCGTTGCGGCGGGCGGCGAGGAAGCCGCGCAGATCGGCCGGGCGCAGATTGGCGATGTCGGAAATGCCAGGCGAGCCACCGCAATGGCCAGTGAGGAAATGCAGGAACTGGCGCGTGTCGCGCTCATAGGCCTCGACGGTTGCGGGCGACAGGCGACGTTCACGCGCGAGCATCTTCAGCCAGCTTTCGCGCGCCGCCTGGAGATCGGGTTTCGCCGGGATGAGGAATTCCTGCATGGCGGCATTTTGGGGTGTTCGGGTTAGGAAGCGGTGAAGAGCCCGTCATTGAAATGACAAGGGGCGATCATTGAAATGACGCCGGCCTGGGGCTAGAGCAGGCCAAAGGATATTTCGCCATGAGCAAGCCGCAAAACCCTGTCCAGATGGCCGTGATCGGCGCCGCCCATGGCATCAAGGGCGAGCTCCGGGTGAAAACCTTCACCGGCGATCCGATGGCGCTGGCCGATTATGGGCCGCTCTATGCCAGGGATGGCCGCGCCTTCCAGATCACGGACATCAGGCCGGCCAACACCGTCGTCGTGGTGCGCTTCAAAGGCATCAATGACCGCAATGCGGCCGAAGCGCTCGCCGGTACCGAACTGTTCGTCGACCGCTCGATGCTGCCGGACGATGGCGAGGAGGATGAATTCTACCATGCCGACCTAGTCGGACTGGAGGTTCGCGACGACACCGGCACTGCGCTCGGCAAGGTCGTCGCGGTGCATAATTTCGGTGGCGGCGACATTCTCGACGTGACGCTTGCCGGCCGCAAGGGCGTGCTGATCCCGTTCACGCAGGCCGCCGTGCCTGATGTGTCGATCGCCGAAGGCTTCGTCCGCGTCGATCCGGTGGCGGCCGGACTGGTCGAGGACGAGGATGGCGAGGCGCCGCGCGAGGAGGACTTCGATCCGAAGGGCAGGCCGCGCGGTCCGCGCGACGCCGGGGGCAACCGGTGAGTTTTGCCGCCTCGGTACTGACGCTCTATCCCGAGATGTTTCCGGGCGCGCTCGGCCTGTCGCTGGCGGGCCGCGCGCTCGATGCCGGCACATGGTCGCTTGCAGCGATCCAGATACGCGACTTCGCCACCGACAAGCACCGCACCGTCGATGACACGCCGGCCGGCGGCGGCGCCGGCATGGTGATGCGCGCCGATGTGCTGGCCAGGGCTATCGACCACGCCTCGCCGCCGGGCGATACGCGTCCGCGCCTTTTGATGAGCCCGCGCGGTAAACCGCTGACGCAAGCGCGGGTGCGCGAACTTGCCGCCGGGCCGGGCGCGGTCATCCTATGCGGCCGCTTCGAGGGCGTCGACCAGCGGCTGATCGAAGCGCGGGGGTTAGAGGAAGTCTCGATCGGCGATTTCATCCTCTCCGGCGGCGAACCGGCAGCGCTGGTGCTGCTCGACGCGGTGGTGCGGCTGTTGCCCGGCGTCATGGGCAATGCCGTGTCCGGCGAGGAAGAGAGTTTCGAAAACGGCCTGCTCGAACATCCCCACTACACGCGACCGCAGGAGTTCGAAGGCCGGGAGATTCCCGAGGTGCTGATTTCGGGCAATCACAAGAAGATCGCTGCATGGCGGCGTGAGCAGTCCGAGCGGCTGACGAGGGAGCGGCGGCCGGATCTGCTCGTCGCTCACCCCTTGCCGAAGTAATAAAACGCCAGGAACAGGCCAACCGCGACGACGAAGCCGCGTACGACGCTCTGCGGCACGCGTTTGGCGATCCACACACCGGCATAGCCGCCGAGCGCCCCGCCCGGGATCATGATGATCGCCTGCGGCCAGGCGACAACGCCGCCCGAGACGAAGACGATGATGGCGACAGCCGCGATGACCACGGCCAGCATGTTCTTCAGCGCGTTCAGCCGGTGGTAGTCGCCGGACTGCGTCAGGCCGAGCGTCGCCAGCATCATCACGCCCATGCCGGCGCCAAAGAAGCCGCCATAGATGGCGGTGACGAACTGCGCCAGCGAACCGGCGAGCGAGCCGACCGCCGCCTCATGGCCGGGTTTTGGCGCGGGTTTCAGCCACGGCCCGGCGGCAAACAGGGCGGTTGCGCCCAAAAGCAGCCACGGCACCAGGACGCGGAAGGACGGGTTGGACAGCGCCAGAAGGATCAGCGCGCCGGCCAGTGCGCCGATCGCCGATATGGCGCAAAGCAGCAGGGCACCGCGCCAGAAGTGGCGGATGTCGGTCCAGTAGGCGAGCGTCGAGGTGATATAGCCCGGGAATTGCGTGACCGAGGAGGTGGCGTTGGCGACGATCGGCGGCACACCGACCAATGTCATGGCGCCGAAAGTGATGAACGTGCCGCCGCCGGCGACCGCATTGGCGGCGCCGGACAGGAAGCCCGCCAGGAAAAGCAGGATGGCGTCGAGGACAGACATGGAATGCCGCTGCTCAAAAACTGTGTTATGTCAGGCTTAGAAAGCCCCGGAGAGCGGCGCAACCCGGCACGAAGCGATTACGATGATGCCATGCCGGCAAAAAAGACTCGTGCGCGGGCGTGACAAAGCGCCGAAATAGCTGTATGTCGCCGCCGAACCGGAAGAAGAATCTGCCGGACCCGTCAACAATGACGGTGTAGTCGCCCCTGCCTGATGTCTTGGACACAACGTGTCCCGGAACAAAGGGCATAGCCGAGCGGTCAATGGAACTGCAAGGCGAGTGTCGGACGCTCTGACTGTCGGAAGAACAAGAAGTGGATTACCCAAGATGGATCTCATCCGTCAGCTCGAGGCCGAGCAGGCCGCCAAGATCGAAGCCAAGCGCAAGCTTCCCGAATTCCAGCCCGGCGACACCGTGCGCGTCCAGGTCCGCGTGACCGAAGGCACCCGCACCCGCGTCCAGGCCTATGAGGGCGTCGTCATCGCCCGCGCCGGTTCCGGCTTCCAGGAAAATTTCACCGTCCGCAAGATCTCCTACGGCGAAGGCGTCGAGCGCGTGTTCCCGGTGTTCTCGCCGATGGTCGAGGGCGTCGAGATCGTGCGCCGCGGCAAGGTGCGTCGCGCCAAGCTCTATTACCTGCGCGATCGTCGCGGCAAGTCGGCCCGTATTTCGGAAAACACCGGCGTGCGCGCCCGCAAGCTCAACGATGAGGAGCGCGATGCGCTGAACGCCGAGAAGGCCCGCATCGAGGCCGAGAAGGTTGCCGCCGCCCAGGCGCTGGCCGCCGAGACGGCCGCCAAGGAAGCCGCCGAGAAGAAGGCGGCCGCCGAGGCCGAGGCAGCCAAGGCCGCTGCTGAGGCGACCCCGGCCGAATAAGCTTTCGGAAATCCCATTCGAAAAGGCGGCTTTGGCCGCCTTTTTTCGTTTCACCAGACTGTGAACGCTTTCAGCCTCCGAAATCGGACGTCGGTGTTGACGGCATATTATCTTGTGTACTAAATAATCGCGCACAAGATAATTGGAGATAAGATATGGCACTCTACACCGCACAGGCTCACGTCACCGGCGGCCGCGCCGGCCATGGCGAGACCAGCGACGGCCTGCTCAAGGTCGATCTGGCTTTGCCCAAGGAGCTCGGCGGGCCAGGTGGCGCCACCAATCCCGAGCAGCTTTTCGCCATCGGCTACGCCGCCTGCTTCGAAAGCGCGATCCGCTTCGTCGCGCGCAAGCAGAAGCTGCCGCTCACGGATGCCGGGGTAAGCTCGACCGTCAGCCTGCTTCCCCATGGCGAGGGCTTCAAGCTTGGCGTCGCGCTCGCTGCGGAAACGAAAGGCCTTGATCAGGCGGCGGCGGAAGCGCTTGTATCGGAAGCACACAAGATCTGCCCCTATTCGAACGCCATCCGGGGCAATGTCGAGGTGGCGCTTTCGGTAAAGGCGGCATGACGGGAAAGACCACAAAGAGCGCCAGCGACGTCCCGGCGGAGACCGCCGGGACGGTGAAGGTTCCGCGACTTGATCAGCAGCTCTGCTTCGCGCTCTATTCGGCGAGCGGGCTGATGACCAAGCTCTACCGGCCGTTGCTCGATCCGCTCGGCCTGACCTATCCGCAATATCTGGTCATGCTGGCGCTGTGGGAGCATGCGCCGAGCACTGTGGGCGCGCTTGGCGAGGCACTGGGCCTGGATTCCGCGACGCTGACGCCGCTGCTCAAGCGGATGGAAGCGGGCGGCCTCCTCACCCGCCGCCGCGATGCCGCCGATGAGCGCCGCGTGCTGGTCGAGCCGACGGCCAATGGCCAGGCGCTGCGCGCGCGCATCAAGGATGTGTCCGCAGCCCTTGCCTGCAGCGTGCCACTTGAGCCGGGCGAAGCGAAGGCTCTGCACGCGACACTCACCCATCTTGTCGCCGGCTTGCGCAACGCCGTGACGGAAGACGCGTCGCCAGAGGAAGCGTTGGTTTCTGGCTCGACATAACCAGATCATCCCGAAATCCCAGAATTCAGGGCATCTGAATCCCTTTTCGCGCACGCTGACGCAGCGGACCGTCTTGCATGACGCATGCGGAAAGCTAAAGTCGGCGCCGGATTTTCCTGTAGGCCCATCCGGGCGCTTTCAATTTTCGGGAGTGTGTCATGACCAAGTCGAAACTGCTGCTGGCCGGCCTGCTTGCCCTTGTGCTGGCGCCCGTTGCCGCCTTCGCGCAGGCGCTGCCCGATCTCGGTGGCAGACAAGTGGTGGTGGTCACCGAAAACGCTTATCCGCCGCTGCAGTTCATCGATCCCAAGACGGGAAAACAGATCGGCTGGGAATATGACGCGATGAACGAAATCGCCAAGCGGCTGAATTTCAAGGTCGAGTACCAGAACACCTCCTGGGACGCGATGATCCAGGCGGTTTCCGACAACCAGTACAACATCGGCATGACCGGCATCACCATCAAAGACGATCGCAAGGAGAAGGTCGATTTCTCCGACCCCTATATGCGTTCGGAGCAGTTCATGCTGGTGCGCGGCGATGAGAGCCGCTTCACCGACGCCAAGACTTTTGGTGCCTTCAAGGACGGGTTGATCGGCGCGCAGCCCGGCACCACGCCCTTCTACACCGCCGTCTACAGTGTGCTCGACGGCAATGAGCAGAACCCGCGCATCAAACTGTTCGAGACTTTTGGCGCGACCGTGCAGGCGCTTAAGGCGGGCGACGTCGATGTCGTGCTGACCGACGGCACCGCCGGCAAGGGCTATGTCGATGCGTCCGAAGGCAAGCTGAAGCTGATCGGCGGCCCGCTCGGCACCGAGGACTTCGGCTTCATTTTCCCGAAAGGGTCGGACCTGGTGAAGCCGGTCAACGCCGCGATCGCCGCGCTGAAGGCGGATGGGACGCTCGATGCGCTGAACAAGAAGTGGTTCCTTGATTACAAGATGGGGCAGTGAGCCTCGTTGTTACGCGCATTGCATGATTGTGCGCGGGAATTCCCGCTGACTTTGCGCCCAGGCCCCCCTCTCTGCCCTGCCGGGCATCTCCCCCTCAAGGGGGGAGATTGGCAGCCCGTTCGGCTTTCGCTAATTTTGGGCGATGCAAGATCTGCGGCGGCGCTGAAGCTGCCGATCTCCCCCCTTGAGGGGGAGATGGCCGGCAGGCCAGAGAGGGGGGCCTGGGCGCTATCCTCTCGGGACGTTCGCTCCACAGGCATCGCCTGATGGCACCGCCTTCGTCCTCTTCGACCAAAGCCGAATTCCCCTGGTGGCTTGCCGTTGCCGCCGTGCTTGCACTGGCGGCAGCCTTGTTCATCGCGGCCAGCGACCTCTATGCCCAGGTCTTCGCCACGGTCGCCAAGGGCATCGGCATCACCGTCCTCGTCACCGTGATCGCTTTCGCCCTGGCATCGGTCATCGGTCTCGGCATCGCGCTGATGGGCCTGTCGGGCTCGCAGTGGCTACGGCAGATCGCGCGCTTCTACGTCGAGATCATCCGCGGCGTGCCGATTCTGGTGTTGTTGTTCTGGATCGCCTTCGCCGGCGCGCCGGCCTTCGTCGCGGCCTGGAATGTGCTGACCGCGCCGCTGCAAAGTGCCGGCTATCTCGGCGAACTGCTGGTGCGCGACGTGTCGCTGTTGTGGCGCGCCATCATGGCGCTGACCATCGGCTACTCCGCCTTCATCTCGGAAGTTTTCCGGGCCGGCATCCAGGCGGTCGAGAAAGGCCAGATCGAGGCGGCCAAGGCGCTGGGCTTGAGCCGCGCGCAGCGCTTCAGGCTGATCGTGTTTCCGCAGGCGATCCGCACCATATTGCCGCCGCTCGGCAATGACTTCGTCGCCCTGGTCAAGGATTCCTCCTTGGTCTCGGTGCTCGGCGTCGCCGACATCACCCAGATGGGCAAGGTCTATGCCGCCGGCTCGTTCCGCTTCTTCGAGACCTATTCGATCGTAGCCTATATCTACCTCATCCTGACCGTCGGCCTGTCGCTGGCGCTCAGGGCGCTGGAGCGGCGCTTGCGCCGCCAGCACGAGGAATAGTTTTTGGGCGCAGACAGGGTTACAATCCTGTCTGCACAGAGGCAGGTCTCATGATCGTCGACAAGGCCAATGCGGCGCTCGATTCCGTCTATGGCGCCGACACGCCGGAAACGCTGGCGCAGGCCTATGCCGCCTGGGCCGCGACCTATGACAGCGAGACCGCCTCGCTCGGCTATTTGCTGCCGTTCCTGATCACCGCCTGGGTGGCGCGCTACGTTCCGGCTGATGACGGGCCGCTGCTCGACGCCGGCTGCGGCACCGGCCTGTCGGGGCCGTCGCTAAAGGCGTTGGGCTACGGCGATATTGCAGGGCTGGATCTCTCGGACGACATGCTCAAGATCGCCGGCAGCCGCAACGCCTATGGCGAGCTGAAACAGGCCATGCTGGGTGGCCCGCTGCCATGGCCGGATGGTCATTTCCGCGCCTTCTTCTCGACCGGCGTCTTCACCATCAGCCACGCGCCGGCGTCGGGCCTGCACGAACTGGTGCGCATCACCAAAAAGGGCGGCCACGCCATCTTCACCGTGCGTGACCAGGTTTTTGAAAGCGGCGGTTTTCAGGGCGTTTTCGACGAGCTGGAGCGGGCAAGCAAATGGCGGCTGGTCGAGCAAAGCCGGTGGTTCAGGTGTTACGCCATTGCCGAACCGGATGCGCTGGTGAAGACGTTTGTGTTTGAGGTGATGTGAATGTTCGTTCTTCCCTTCTCCCCCTGTGGGAGAAGGTGGCCTCGCGAAGCGAGGTCGGATGAGGGGTGCTCCAGCTTGGCGCCGACAGCACTCCGTCACCCACCCCTCAACCGTCTCGGCGCTCCGCGCCGATCCACCTTCTCCCACAAGGGGAGAAGGGAAGCCGTCGCGCTTCTCCGCGCGCGTCAGCGGCGCATTGACCAGCCGACTTAGCTAGGCCGTTTTCGCCGGGCCAAGGGCCTGCGGCGTTACCCTCTTCCCACTCTCATATCGACGGATTTACGCACATGAGCGCACCGCGCACCCTCTACGACAAGATTTTCGACGACCACGTCGTCGACCGCCAGGACGACGGCACCTGCCTGCTCTACATCGATCGTCACCTCGTCCATGAAGTGACCAGCCCGCAGGCCTTCGAAGGCCTGCGCATGAGCGGCCGCAAGGTCCGCCATCCGGAAAAGACGCTGGCCGTGGTCGATCACAATGTCTCGACCTCGCCCGAGCGCAAGTTCGGCATCAAGAACGAGGAAAGCCGCATCCAGGTCGAGGCGCTCGCCAAGAACGCTAGGGATTTCGGCGTCGAGTATTATTCCGAGAACGATATCCGCCAGGGCATCGTCCACATCATCGGCCCGGAGCAGGGCTTTACACTGCCCGGCATGACCATCGTCTGCGGCGACAGCCACACCTCGACGCATGGCGCGTTCGGGGCGCTGGCGCACGGCATCGGCACATCCGAGGTCGAGCATGTGTTGGCGACGCAGACGCTGATCCAGCGCAAGGCCAAGAACATGCTGGTGCGTGTCGACGGCCAGCTGCCGGAAGGCGTCACCGCCAAGGACATCATCCTGGCCATCATCGGCGAGATCGGCACCGCCGGCGGCACCGGCTATGTCATCGAATATGCCGGCGAGGCGATCCGCTCGCTGTCGATGGAAGGCCGCATGACGATCTGCAACATGTCGATCGAGGGCGGCGCGCGCGCCGGCCTGATCGCGGCCGACGAGACCACCTTCGCCTATGTCAAGGACAAGCCGCGTGCGCCGAAGGGCGCGGCCTGGGATGCGGCGCTCGCCTACTGGAAGACGCTGCAGTCCGATGAAGGCGCGCATTTCGACAAGGTGATCGTGCTCGACGCGGCCAAGCTGCCGCCGATCGTCTCCTGGGGTTCCTCGCCCGAGGATGTCGTCTCCGTGCAAGGCATCGTGCCGAACCCGGACGATATCACCGATGAGAACAAGCGCACCTCCAAGCAGCGCGCGCTCGACTATATGGGCCTGACGCCGGGAACCAAGATGACCGACATCACGCTCGACCGAGTCTTCATCGGCTCCTGCACCAATGGCCGCATCGAGGATCTGCGCGCCGCCGCCAAGGTGATCGAGGGCAAGACCGTCAGCCCGCATGTCAATGCGATGATCGTGCCGGGCTCCGGCCTGGTCAAGGAACAGGCGGAAGCCGAGGGTCTCGACAAGATCTTCCGCGCCGCCGGTTTCGACTGGCGCGAGCCGGGCTGCTCGATGTGCCTGGCCATGAACGACGACCGGCTGAAGCCGCATGAGCGCTGCGCCTCGACCTCGAACCGCAATTTCGAGGGCAGGCAAGGCTTCAAGGGCCGCACCCATCTGGTGTCGCCGGCCATGGCGGCGGCGGCGGCGATCGCCGGCCACTTCGTCGACATCCGCGACTGGAAATAACAGCGGTTTACACGTTCTGACGCCTGCCAGACCCCGGATCGCCTTGCGCTTCCGGGGTCTTTTTTCATTCGCGCGGTGCGCATATTCGCTCGGGCTTAACCGCTTGTTTGGGCTTGCGCCCTAAGCTCTTCCGTGACGTCAAGCGAGGGGAAGTCACCGTCCTTTGGACACTGGCCTGTTGATAGCGCTGCTCAATCCGACGATCGCGCTGGCCCTCGGCGCGGCCTTCCTCGTGCTATGGACCTATCAGCGCCACCGGCCCTATCTGGCCGTGCTGGCGCTCAGCTATTGTGTTTCGGCGCCCGGCTTTCTGTTCCAGTATTTCACCTTGCCCATCGGCATGGCGCTGACCAAGCTGGTGTCCAACATCTGCTTCGCCATCGCCGGCTGCTGCCTGTCAGGCGCCATCGTCGCCCGCTATGGCCGCAAGGTGCCTTATGTGGGGATCGGCGTGCTGGCAGGTGGCGGGCTGGCTTCGTTCTGCTGGTTCCTGTTCGTCGCGCCGGATCTCACCTGGCGTATCCTGGCGATGAATTTTGCCTTCGGCGGACTCAGCCTTCTGGTCGGCGCCGAACTCAGGCCGGTGCGCAACAACGGCCCGACCGAGAAAATCCTGTTCGTGCTGTCGCTGCTGTCGGGCCTCAACTTCTTCGTGCGCACGCTTGTCGTCGTCATCGCGCACGGGCCGTTCACCAGCTATGACGGATTCTATAGCTCGTCCTACTGGACGACGGCGCTGCTGTCGCATGCGCTTTTGTCGCTTCTGATCGCGCTTTGCCTGTTCAGCGCCGCGGCGCTCGACGTCATGAAGGCGCTGAAGGCCGAGACATATACCGATCCGCTGTCGGGCCTGCTCAATCGGCGCGGCTTCGAGGAGCGCGCCGAGTTCCTGTTGCAGCGTTGCGCGGCGGCCAAGTTTCCGGTCGCGCTGGTCCTGGCCGACCTCGATCACTTCAAGGCACTCAACGACGTGCACGGGCATGCCGCCGGCGACCGGGTGATCGCCGACTTCGCCGCCAAGCTGCGAGCGGCCACCGGCACGCGCGGCGCTGCCGGACGCATCGGCGGCGAGGAGTTCGCAGTACTTTTGCCGCTGAGCGATCTCGCCGCCGCACGATTGTTCGCGGAGGCCGTGCGCACGCTCTATTCGGCAGGCGGCGTCGATGGGCTTCCTCCCGGCACCAAGGTCACCGCCAGTTTCGGCGTGGCAGCCCGCAGCGGCGAGGAAGCGCTGCAGCCCTTGATGCGCCGTGCCGACGAGGCGCTCTACAAGGCCAAGAAGAACGGCCGCGACAGCGTGCGCCTGTCCTACGAACGGCCCGAAACGCTGTTCGTGCTGGAACAGTCCAAGACCGCCTGACACCGGGCTTTCCGGCCCACGTTAACGTCTTTTTCGCCCGTCGATGTTTAGCTGCGGCACGGGGTGCGAAAGAGATGAGCGGCGCGAACTTCATCCTGCTGATCAATCTGTCGGTTGCCGGCCTGCTGGCGGCATCCTTCATGGCGGTCGCGTTCCACGATGTCGGCCGCGCCCCGGCGCGCTGGCTGGCGTCCGGCTATCTCCTGGGCATGGTTTATTTCGCCATCGAATTCAGCATTCCCGCCTTTACGGATGCGCGGCCGGCGGTGGTCGCCGCCTTCGCTGTCTTCCTTGGTGCCACCATGGCCTTCAATGTCGGGCTCGCCCGCAAATACGGCATCGCGACGCCATGGCCGCCGATGCTGTTCTTCCTGGTCGCCGCCACCATCGCCGTCTATTTCGTCCAGGACCTGCCGCGCCAGTCGCTGACCCGCATGATGGCCTACCAGCTTCCCTATGCCGTCATGCAATTCGTCGGGTTGGCCATCGTCTGGTCGTCCAGGCAAAGGCGTGGCCGGCTCGATCGCATCCTGATGGCGGTCCTGGCCGCCAGCGGTGTGCAATTCGCCTCAAAGCCGTTCATCGCCCATGCGCTCGGCGGTTGGGGCGCCAATCCGCAGGCCTATCTGCAAAGTGGCTACGCGCTGGTGTCGCAGTCGCTCGGCACCGTCTTCGGCCTGGCGCTGGCGTTGCTCATCCTGGCCATCCTGGTGCGCGAGGTGTTGGCCGATGTGACGTCGAAGTCGGAGACCGATACGCTTTCGGGACTGCTCAATCGCGGTGCTTTCACGCGTCAGGCCGAACAGGCCGTGCTTGGCGCCGTCCGGCAAGCTGTGCCGGTCGCGCTGGTCATCGCCGATCTCGATCATTTCAAGAGTATCAACGACAGTTTCGGCCATGCCTCCGGCGACCGCGTGATCGAGACTTTTGCCGGTTTCCTGCGCGGGGCGGCCGCCAGGCACCATGTCGCCGGCCGTATCGGCGGCGAGGAATTCGCCGTCATCCTGCCGGGGGCCAACCTTGCCGCCGCCCGGCTGTTCGCCGAGGGCACGCGCAGCGCGTTCGGCACGCTGCCCATCGACGGCCTGCCGCCGGACAATCGCTGCACCGCGAGTTTCGGGATCGCCGAACTTCATCCCAGTGAAACCATTGCCGATCTCATGCGGCGCGCGGATGAGGCGCTTTATCTGGCGAAGAATGCCGGGCGCGACTGCGTACGCGCTTCAGCCGGGCCGGGAGGCGAGTGGCCGTCCAACGCGATCGCCATCAACTTTAGCGGCAGGGGCTGAGTTCCGGCATTTCGCCGTCGGAAAGCCCGTACATGTAGCTGCGGCCCTTGACGAAGACCGGCGGCCGGTAGCAATCGCCGCCGCCTGATATCTCGTCCGATTCGTTCTGGTAGATCACCTTGGGCTGGCCGGCGCTGGTGTAGTTGGACAGCTGCTTGGCCAGCTTGCCTTCGCCGACGATGATGCGCTTGTAGCCGGCGGCGCTGTCGATGACGAGATTGCCGAAAGAATCAGCGTAGACGCGATCCTGGTGGCGTCCATCGGCCAGCGTGGGCGTCGCCAGGCCGGCCACCGAGGCCGCCACAATGAGCGCAGCAAGGCGCAATCTGCTCGAGTTTGAACGCATGGCGTTTTCCTTCTTTGAGGCCAAAGCGCGTCGCGACGCGCTTTTATCTCTTGTTTGGATGCATGTCGTTTGTCCCAAAACCGCTGACGCACTTTTGGGCGACATGCATGCCTCCTCGAATCAGAAATTAACCTTTTCTTAACCTTTGTTAAGAGGCCGGCGCGCTGCGCGGTGATGTCTCGGTAAACATGGTTAATTTCCGACTGGAGGGAAAACCGTCGGCCATCATTCGGCCATGCTTGGACGCACCATCGCGGCCGGCATCGAATGGATTCAAAAGGTGGCGTTGGGGCAACCTTGATCTTGGCGTAGCATCGTGGCTAGTCTGCCGCGCGGGAGGACAGCATATGGCGTTACGCCGGACGGTTTGGGTGTCCGTTTTCCCGTTGCTCGCTCTCGTTGCCGCCTGTGTGCCGCAGGATGGCGCGCCGAAGGCGGCCAATGCCGTCTCGCCTGCACCGGCTCAGCCGCCCATCGCAGCAGCCGCGCCCCCGGCACCCGCGCCTCCAGCACCGGCAACCAAGATCACCACCGACCTTACCGCGCCGCGATCCGGCATAGGCACGGCCACCTACAGATGCGGTAACAACGGCATGATCACCATCCAAAATCTCGGCACGGCGTTGCGTGTGGTCGGGCCCGACGGCGCGACAGAGGAGTTCGCGGCGTCGCCCGCCAACCAGTCCAGCCGCTACCAGGAGGCCGCCACGCATGACGCAATTGTGATCGACGGGCGTGAGGCGCTGGTGATGAAGAGAGGCTCGACGCCGCAGACCTGCAAACGATAGGCTGCACGGCTAATGGGCGGCGTATGCTGCACTGCAGCGATATCGAGCCGGCTTCGGGTCGCCAAGCCCTAATCGATTGAAGCCCGAGCCTGCCTTTTTGTCAGACTAAATGACGTTTTCAAAACGATTTTCTGGCTTTGACGCGGTGCAAAAAGAGCATTAGAAACCGCCTGTCCGAAGTCGCAACCGGAAGCGGCAATGCCGCATTCCCACCTGAGGCTCCAGAGACGCCGAACCTGGGGGAGCCATGAGCAAATCACCAGCCACCCGCGAATTCGCCAGACGTGAACGGCCGCTCTCGCCGCACCTGACGATCTACCGGCCGCCGATTACGATGACGATGTCGATCATCCATCGCATCACCGGCGGGGCGCTTTATTTCGGTACGCTGCTGGTCGCGGTCTGGCTGATGGCGGCGGCAAGTTCGCAACCGGTCTTCGACTGGGTCAACTGGGCCTTCGGCACCTGGCTCGGCCGGCTGATCCTGTTCGGTTACACCTGGGCGCTGATGCACCACATGCTGGGCGGCGTGCGCCACTTGGTCTGGGATACCGGCGCCGGTCTCGAAAAGCACACCGCCTCGAAGATCGCCTGGGCGACGCTGGTCGGCTCGATCCTGCTCACGCTGCTGATCTGGGTCGCCGGCTACATGGCGCGGAGAGCCTGATCATGAGCGGCAAGAACAACACCGACATGCGCACGCCGCTGGCGAAAGTCCGCGGTCTTGGTTCCGCCCGTGAGGGCACGGGCCATTTCTGGCGTCAGCGCCTGACAGCCATCGCCAATATCCCACTGACACTGTTCTTCGTTGGGTTCCTGATCGCGCTCAACGGCGCCGGCTATACGGAAGTGCGGGCAGCGCTCGCCAACCCGTTCGTGGCGCTGGTGCTGGCGCTCGTGCTGGTCTCCGGGCTCCTCCATATGCGGCTCGGCATGCAGGTGATCATCGAGGATTACGTGCATGGCGAAGGCGTGAAGCTGGCGCTGATCGCGCTCAATACATTTTTTACCGTAGCGGTCGGCGTCGCCTCGATCTTCGCCCTGCTCAAGCTGGCATTTGGAGGCTGAGTTGGCCAAGGACGCGAAATCAGCCAACACGGCAGGCTATACTTTTGTCGACCACAAGTTCGACGTGGTGGTCGTAGGCGCCGGCGGCGCCGGCCTGCGCGCCACGCTCGGCATGGCCGAGCAGGGCCTGCGCACGGCCTGCATCACCAAGGTGTTCCCGACCCGCTCTCACACCGTTGCGGCGCAAGGCGGTATTGCCGCTTCGCTTGCCAATATGGGCCCCGACAACTGGCAATGGCACCTCTTCGATACCGTCAAGGGTTCGGACTGGCTGGGCGACATCGACGCACAGGAATACATGGTCCAGCAGGCGCCAGCCGCCGTCTACGAGCTCGAACATTACGGCGTGCCGTTCTCGCGCACCGAAGAGGGCAAGATCTATCAGCGGCCGTTCGGCGGCATGATGATGAATTTCGGCGAAGGCCCGCCCGTACAGCGCACATGCGCCGCCGCCGACCGCACCGGCCATGCCATGCTGCATACGCTCTACGGCCAGTCGCTGAAGCACAACGCGCAGTTCTTCATCGAGTATTTTGCGCTCGACCTGATCATGGAGCCTGACGGCACCTGCACCGGCGTCGTCGCCTGGAACCTCGACGACGGCACCATTCACCGCTTCTCGGCCAAGATGGTGGTGCTGGCGACGGGCGGCTATGGCCGCGCCTATTTTTCGGCGACCTCGGCGCACACCTGCACCGGCGACGGCGGCGGCATGGCGGCGCGGGCCGGGTTTGCGCTGCAGGACATGGAGTTCGTGCAGTTCCACCCGACCGGCATCTACGGTGCCGGCTGCCTGATCACCGAGGGCGCGCGCGGCGAGGGCGGCTATCTCGTCAATTCCGAGGGCGAGCGCTTCATGGAGCGCTACGCGCCGTCGGCCAAGGACCTTGCCTCACGCGATGTGGTGTCGCGCTGCATGACGCTGGAGATCCGCGAGGGCCGCGGCGTCGGCCCGAAGAAGGACCACATCTTCCTGCATCTCGACCATCTCGACCCGGCCGTCTTGCACGAAAGGCTGCCGGGCATTTCGGAATCGGCCAAGATCTTCGCCGGCGTCGACCTGACCAAGGAGCCGATCCCGGTGCTGCCGACGGTGCACTACAATATGGGCGGCGTGCCGACCAACTACTGGGGCGAGGTGCTCAATCCGACGGCCAAGAACCCGGACCAGGTGTCGCCCGGGCTGATGGCTGTCGGCGAGGCCGGCTGCGCCTCGGTGCACGGCGCCAACCGGCTGGGCTCGAACTCGCTGATCGATCTTGTCGTGTTCGGTCGCGCGGCGGCGATCCGCGCCGGCCAGGTCATCGACCGCAAATCGGCAATCCCTTCGCCCAACGAGGCCTCGGTCGAAAAGATCATGGATCGCTTCGACCGGCTGCGCCACGCCAACGGCTCGACCCCGACGGCGGTGTTGCGGGAGAAGATGCAGAAGGCGATGCAAGAGGACGCGGCGGTGTTCCGCACCCAGGAATCGCTGGACAATGGCTGCAAGCGCATCTCGCAGATCTGGGGTGAACTCAAGGACATAAAAGTGTTCGACCGCTCGATGATCTGGAACTCCGACCTGGTCGAGACGCTGGAACTGGAAAACCTGATGGCCAACGCCATCACCACCGTCCATGGCGCCGCTGCGCGCAAGGAAAGCCGTGGCGCGCACGCCCGCGAGGACTTCTCGGCGCGTGACGACGCGACCTGGCGCAAGCACACGCTGGCGCGGCTCAACGAGGCCGGCGAGGTGGCGCTCAGCTATCGGCCGGTGCACACCGAACTGCTGCGGAAGGAAGCCGACGGCGGTATCAACCCGGCCAAGATCGCGCCCAAGGCCAGGGTGTACTGACCATGACACCGGCGGCCTCGGGATATTCCGGCACGCCCCTTCCGGCCAAGCTTGGCCTGAAGGACGGCATGACTGCCGCCTTCATCGCGCTGCCGCCGGAACTCGACGACCTGGCTGACGCCGTGGCTTTTGCCGAAGTCGATCGGCTGGCCGATTGGTCTGCCATTTCAGGGGCTGTTTTGAAATACGACGCCGTTCATGCCTTCACCCGGCAGCGCGCCGAGATCGAGGATCGCCTCGGCGATGTCGAGGCGGCGATCAAGCGCAACGGCATGGTCTGGGTGTCCTGGCCGAAGAAGGCATCGAAAGTGCCGACCGACGTCACCGAAGGCGTCGTGCGCACCGAAGCGCTGAAACGCGACCTTGTCGACGTCAAGGTCGCCGCCGTCAATGAAATCTGGTCCGGGCTGAAGCTCGTCATCCGAAAGGACCTGAGGTAATGGTCGAACTGACGCTCCCCAAGAATTCGAAGATCCAGCAGGGCAAGACCTGGCCGAAGCCGGAAGGCGCCACCAATCTGCGGGAATACCGCATCTACCGCTGGTCGCCGGACGATGACGAGAACCCGCGCATCGACACCTACTTCGTCGACATGGACGATTGCGGGCCGATGGTGCTCGACGCGCTGCTGTGGATCAAGAACAAGATCGACCCGACGCTGACCTTGCGCCGCTCCTGCCGCGAAGGCATTTGCGGATCCTGCGCCATGAACATCGACGGCTCCAACACGCTGGCCTGCACCAAGGGCTGCGACGACATTTCCGGCGCCGTGAAAGTCTATCCGCTGCCGCATATGCAGGTGGTCAAGGACCTGGTGCCCGACCTCACCAATTTCTACGCCCAGCATGCCTCGATCGAGCCGTGGCTGAAGACGGTGTCGCCACAGCCGGCCAAGGAATGGCTGCAGAGCCACGAAGACCGCGAGAAGCTCGACGGGCTCTACGAGTGCATATTGTGCGCCTGCTGCTCCACCTCGTGCCCGAGCTACTGGTGGAACGGCGACCGCTATCTCGGCCCGGCGACACTCTTGCAGGCCTATCGCTGGCTGATCGACAGCCGCGATGAGGCCAAGGGCGAGCGGCTCGACAATCTCGAAGACCCGTTCCGGCTCTATCGCTGCCACACCATCATGAACTGCGCCCAGACCTGCCCCAAAGGCCTCAACCCAGCCAAGGCGATCGCGGAGATCAAGAAGATGATGGTGGAGCGCCGAGTCTGACGCCGAAACTACCCGCTGACTTTTCGCCGGACGCCGTCGGGGCCCTCCGCGAGCGCCTCGATCTGGTGCGAAGCCAGGGTGTAATAATCCTGTTCGCCATCGAAAGCGGCAGTCGCGCCTGGGGTTTTCCGTCTCCGGACAGCGACTATGACTGCCGTTTTGTCTATATCAGGCGCGTGTCGGATCACCTCGTCCTGCAACAGCCGCGCGACGTCATTGAGTTTCCGATCGAAGGCGAGATCGATGCCGGTGGCTGGGATCTGCGCAAGGCCTTGCTCCTGGCGCTCGGCGGCAATGCGGTCATCGTCGAATGGGCAAAGTCACCCATCGTCTATGAGGAAGTCGCGGGATTTCGCGCGCGCCTTCTCGACCTGCTGGCCGAGATCGTCGATCCGGTAAAGGTATCGCAGCACTATCTTGGTCTGGCGCGCTCGCATGTCGCCAAGATCGGCAGTTTTTCCGGCGAGGTGAAACTGAAGAAGCTGTTCTATTTGATCCGGACATTGGTGGCCCTGGACTGGATGGAACAGCGCGGCTTTGCCGGCCTGCCGCCGATGAACCTCGGCGAATGCCTCGACCAGACGGCCGTGCCGGTGCCGGCAGCAAAGGAAATCCGCGGCCTGACCGAGCGGAAAAGCCGGACGCGGGAGATGGGGTCCGGTCTCATCCCGACCGCCATCGCGCGCTATCTCGAAGCGCGATATGGTCATCACGCAATGAACCTTGCCGCCCCGGTGAGGGATAATGCCCGCCAGGCGCGCAAACATGCCCTTGCAACCGTGTTTTATCGTCAGGAGGCTGAACAACTTTCATGAGCGAAGACCTTCCCATCCTCAATCTCGTCGAAGCCCGCGTGCTCGGTTGCCTGATCGAGAAGAAGGAGCTGACGCCTGACGTCTACCCGCTGACGCTCAATGCAGCCCTTGCCGCCGCCAACCAGAAGACGGCGCGCGAGCCTGTCATGGCGCTGGAGCAGACAGAGGTGCACCGCGGACTGAAGCTGCTCGAGCAGAAGGGGCTGGTGCGGCAGATGTTCGGCTCGCGCGTCGAGCGCTATGAGCATCAGATGGCGCAGCGCTTCTCGCTGACCACGCCGCAGACCGCCTTGATCGGTCTGCTCCTGCTGCGCGGACCGCAAACGGCGCATGAACTCCTGGCTCGAGCCGAGCGCATGGCGCGGTTTTCGACGATCGAGGATCTGCGCGCTGAACTCGACATGCTGATCGGCCGCCGGCCGCCGCTGATCCAGGAAATCCCGCGCGGGCCAGGCCAGCGCGAGGACCGCTACGTGCATCTTCTCGCAGGAGCCGTGGACGTTGCAGCTCTATCGGTCCAGCGCAGCGCGCTGGCCACGCCTCACTCTGACCTGGAGGCGAGAGTGGAGGCGCTGGAGCAGGAAGTCGCCGCTCTGCGCGCCCGACTCGACGCGCTGGGGGCTTAACAGTCAACGGAGACGGCGGCGCGAGGCCCCCCTCTCTGTCCTGCCGGACATCTCCCCCTCAAGGGGGGAGATTGGCAGTTCCAGCGCTGGCGCTTCTCTTGCAACGTTGGTGATTTGCGAAAGCCGGCATGACATCTGATCTCCCCCCTTGAGGGGGAGATGCCCGGCAGGGCAGAGAGGGGGGCGAAGGATCGCTGCCCTTCAGATAGAAACGCCGATCACCCCAGCTTCGCGTCGAGCGACACCTTGATGGCGCCAAGCGCCTTGGAGACCGGGCATTCGGCCTTGGCCTTCTCAGCCAGTTCCTTGAATTTCGCCGCATCGATGCCGGGCACCTTGCCGACCAGCGTGATCGCGCTGCCGGTGATGCCGGTGCCCGGAACCAGCGTCACCACGGCCTTGGCGTCGAGCTCAGCCGCTGGCGTGCCGTTCTCAGCCAGGAAGTGCGAAAGCTGCATGGCGTAGCAGCCGGCGTGCGCGGCCGCGATCAGCTCTTCCGGATTGGTGCCGGATTTGCCGCTTTCATCCTCGAAACGCGCCTTGAACGAATAGGGCGTGCCTTTGAGCGTCCCGCTCTGGCTGTCGAGCGTGCCCTTGCCTTCTTTCAGATTGCCTTTCCAGACGGCGGTTGCGGTGCGGTCCATGAAGTCCTCCTTGGTTGTCTTGAACTTGGCCTGAGTGGCATCGGGTCAACTATAGCGCGGGTGCGCGCGAAGACCACTGCGCTGTTTGAACCACGGCACGATGACGGCGCACGATGATGGCTCATGCCTTCCGGAAAAAATAACCGGGCTTTCCTGAAAAAATATTCGGGCAAAAATGTCGACTCCCATCCGGCCCAGCCGTCCTGCGGGCGGCCATGGGATTGTGGCCGGTTGGAGGTTCACATGGACAATCTGTTTTTCGCATTGTGGAAGAGCCCGGGCAACAAGGCCGGGCGACAGGAAGACTTCTGGATGGATCCGCCGGCGCCCGTCTTCGGCCGGCTGCTTGCGGCTGTTGCCATCATCGGGATCGCGGCATGCCTTCTTGACCATGCGGCGGCGGTCGAAGGCAAGGCTGACACGCTCGCTATCGCATCTTATGGTTCGCTGCAGCAGGGGAGGTCGCAATGAAATATGTCTGCCTGGTCTATGGCGAGGAAAAAGACCTCTACGCATTGACCGCGGAGCGCGGGGCCAAGCTCGACGCGGATTCACTGGCTTATGACAGGTCCCTGGACCAGGAGGGCAAGCTGATCATCGCGCAGGCGCTGCAATCGGTGAGGACGTCGAAGTCGGTGCGGCGGCGCGAGGGCAAGCGCCTTGTCACCGACGGCCCGTTCGCCGAAACCAAGGAACAGCTGCTCGGTTTCGTCATGGTCGAGGCCGACAATCTCGACGAAGCGCTGGACATCGCCGCCGGCATTCCGCTGGCCGAGATCGGCACGATCGAGGTGCGGGCGATCTACGACATACCGGGGTCATAGATGGCATCTGGCTTTGGCGGTTGGGGCGGCAGATCGGCTTGTTTAATCGCCAAAGCGTCACCAGCCGCAAATTGAATTTCTTGGCCAGGGTCAACTCTCGCGTGTTGAAGCAAGGCGACAGTTCTCTTATCGTCGCGCGGGTTCCTGGGGGATTTCGACATGCCTTTCCTGATTGCTGTCCTTGGCGTGCTCGGAGCGGCGGCGTTCTGGTGGTACCGGATGAAGGCCATGAACGACGCTGCGCGCGAGGTCGCCGACGTCGTCGGGCGCGTGCAAGGCAACATCAGGCGCAAGAAGCTGCGCAAGCAGGCGGCGCTATCGCCACTAACGGCGATCGACGACCCGGTGGTCGCCGCTGCGACGCTGATCACATCGATCGTCTCCGAGAATGGACCGATCCTGCCGCAGCGCGAGGCCGTCATCCGTGCTGTCATTTCCGAGATCGCCGACAAGAAGAAGACCGACGAGGCGGTGATCTACGCCAAATGGGCGGCCTCGCAGATCGACGACACCACCGTCGTCATCGACAAGCTGGCACCGTTCCTGCGCGAGCGTCTGGATGTCGCCGAGCGCAACGACCTGCTGCAGATGGTCAACCGCGCGGCCCAGGGCGGCGAGAAGCGCCTCGAGATCGCCGACCAGCGCATGCTGCGGCTGCGGCAGAAGCTGGGTTTCGAGGTAAATTGAGGGTGTGCTGATATTCAGGTGAGGCCGGCCTGCAAACGACGGCTTCCTGCGCTTCCGGTGCTCACGTACTTAAGTACGCTCCGCTCCGGTTCTCGTAAGCCATCGTTTTCGACTCGGCCTGACCTGAATCTCAACACACCCTGGCGTGTGCGTGAGACAGTCAGATCGCTTCGCCCTTCAGCAGCCGTGGCGTGCCGGCCGACAGTCCCGACGCCTGGCGGATGAAAAACGCCTTCAGGCGCGGCATGCGCTCGACGAGGCCGAGGCCGATGTCGCGGACGGCGCGCAGCGGGGCGATGTCGTTGGAGAACAGCCGGTTCAGCACATCCGTGGTGACGCCCATCTGCACCGTGTCGAAGCGGCGCCATTGCTGGTAGCGCTCGAGCACGTCGAGCGCGCCGATGTCCTGGCCGAGCCGGTCGGCCTCGACGATCACCTCGGCAAGTGCCGCGACGTCCTTGAAGCCGAGGTTGAGGCCCTGGCCGGCGATCGGGTGAATGCCGTGGGCGGCGTCGCCGGCAAGGGCCACGCGCGACGCGACGAAGGCACGCGCGATGGTCAGGCCGAGCGGCCAGGCGCGCGGCTTGTCGGCAACGCGGATTTCGCCGAGCTTCAGGCCGAAGCGCTGTTCGAGTTCATGCTCGAAGACGAGATCGTCGCCTTCCACCAGCGCTTTGGCATCCTCCGCGCGTTCGACCCAGACGATCGATGAGCGGTTGGTGCCGTCTTCGTCGGGCTTCAGCGGCAAGGTGGCGAAGGGCCCGGCGGGCAAAAAGTGCTCTTCGGCGCGGCCATTGTGCGGGCGTTCATGCGCAACCGTGCAGACGATGCCGGACTGGCCATAATCCCATTTCACCGTCTTGATGCCGGCCATGTCGCGCAGCTTCGAATTGACGCCGTCGGCGGCGACCAGCAACCGCGCCGTCAGCGCGGCCCCGTCGGCCAGATGCACGGATATGCCGGCGCCATTGGTCTCGAAACCCTGCACCGCCACGCCTTCGATGATGTCGATGCCGAGCTTTTCGGCCCTGGTCCGCAAGGCACCGTTCAAGGACTTGTTGGCGACCATATGGGCGAAGGGCTCGCCGGGCGCCACTTCGCCACCGAAGGTCAGGAACACCGGGCGCACCGGATCGGCGCTGCGCGAATCGGTGATGATCATCTCGGTTATCGCCTGCGCCTGCGGCGCGATCTCGGCCCAGACGCCGAGCTGGTCGAGCATGCGGCAGGCGGCCGCGGCAATGGCCGAGGCGCGGCCGTCCCGTTGCCAGGCACCGGCGGGCGCGGCATCGACCAGCGCCACGGCCAAATGCGGCCGCGCCTGTTTCAGCGAGACGGCGGTGGCCAGCCCGACATAGCCGGCGCCGGCGACGAGAACATCGAGCCCGGATCTGGTCTTGGCGTCCGCCTTGCGTTCCATTGTCTTGGCTCCTTGCGCGCCGGCCACAGCTGGCGCCCTTGACGGCTCGTTGTTCCTGTCGGAAACCGCCATAGCAATTTTGCGGCGAGGTCACAAAACATGACGGCGGCGATCGACGAGCTTCTGCGCATTCTCGACCTCGAGAGGCTGGAACACAATCTGTATCGTGGTCGCAGCCCCCAGGTGGAGTGGCAGCGCGTGTTCGGCGGCCAGACGATCGCCCAGGCGCTGGTGGCGGCGCAACGGACGGTGGAGCCGGACCGCTTCGTGCATTCGCTGCACGGCTATTTCATGCGGCCGGGCGACATCAGGGTGCCGATCGTCTACGAGGTCGACCGCATACGCGACGGCGGCTCCTTCACCACCCGCCGCGTGCTGGCGATCCAGCACGGACAGGCGATCTTTTCGCTCGAAGCCTCGTTCCAGGTCGGTGAGAAGGGACTGGAACACCAGTTCGCGCTGCCCGACGACGTGCCGCCGCCGGAAGGGCTGCAGACGCAGCGGCAGCTGCTCGAAAGGGCCGAGCGCGTGCCGGAGGCGGTGCGCCGCTTCTGGGCGCGCGAGCGGCCGCTGGAGCTCAGGCCGGTCAATCTCCAGCATTATGAAAGCCGCGACAAGCTGCCGCCCCGGCAGAATGTTTGGATCCGCCTTGCCGGGCCGGTTCCCGACGATCGCGCGCTGCAGTCGGTGCTGCTCGCCTATCTCTCCGACATGACGCTATTGGACACCTCGACCTTCGCGCATGGGCGCGGCCTGTTCGATCCCGACATCCAGGCGGCGAGCCTCGACCATTCGATGTGGTTCCACCGGCCGCATCCGCTCGACGGCTGGCTGCTCTATGCGCAGGACAGCCCGTCAAGCTCGGGATCGCGCGGCTTCAGCCGCGGCACGCTTTACGCGCGTGACGGCACGTTGATCGCCTCGATGGCGCAGGAAGGGTTGATCCGGCTTAAGCGTTGAGCATTGCGAGTCTTGTTTGAGCAGGATCTCTGGATAAACGAAAAGCGCTTGTCCGAGAAAACCGGGCTCGGCTTTCGGGATCGTGCTCAAAGCCGGCAAATTAGGCAAAATCGAAAAATTGCATAATTTTTGAGCATATGACGTGCCGCAGGCATTGGCACCTGCTGCCTCCAATCGCTCCATTCCCTTTGTTTACAACAGGTTAACATGCTGCTTCGGCACTTGGCACGGAGCTTGAATCCTTGGGGGCACTCTCCGGCTCTTTGGGATCGGTGAAGTCGTGCAAACGCGGGGGACCGCAACAGCAAAGGGTGAAACCTTATGAAAATCGTGATGGCAATCATCAAGCCGTTCAAGCTGGACGAGGTGCGCGAAGCGCTTACCGCCGTCGGCATCCAGGGCCTGACCGTCACCGAAGTCAAAGGCTACGGGCGTCAGAAGGGACATACGGAAATCTATCGCGGAGCGGAATACGCGGTCAGTTTCCTGCCGAAGATCAAGATCGAGGTCGCGGTCAGTGCCGACACGGTCGACAAGGCCGTCGAAGCCATCACCGCCGCGGCCAAGACCGGCCAGATCGGCGACGGCAAGATCTTCGTTTTCGGCATCGATCAGGCGGTGCGCATCCGCACCGGCGAAACAGACACCGACGCGCTCTGAGCGGCGAACACGTATTCCAATGGAGAGTTCAATGAATATTTCTTCCACCTTGAAGACGACGGGACGGGCGGCCCTTCTGGGCTCGCTTGCTCTCGCAGCATTGGGCAGCGTCGCCGCGTTCGCGCAGGAAGCAGCTCCGGCCGCTGCCGCTGCCGCGCCGGCTGCCGCTCCCACCCCGGTGCTCGACACCGGCAACACCGCCTGGATGCTGACCTCGACGGCGCTGGTGCTGATGATGACCATCCCGGGCCTGGCGCTGTTCTACGGCGGCATGGTGCGCAAGAAGAACGTGCTCGCCACCATCATGCAGAGCTTTGCCATCACCTGCCTGGTGACGGTGCTGTGGTTCATGTTCGGCTATTCGCTCGCCTTCTCCGACGGCGGCGGCATGAATGCCTATCTCGGCGGCTTCTCGAAATTCTTCCATCACGGCATCACGGTCTCGACGCTCTGGCTGCCTGGGGTCTCGAACATTCCTGAATTCGTCTTCTCGATGTTCCAGATGACCTTCGCCATCATCACGCCTGCCCTCATCGCCGGTGCCTTCGCCGAGCGCATGAAGTTCTCGGCGCTGCTGCTGTTCATGGCGTTGTGGCTGATCGTGGTCTATTGCCCGATCGCGCATTGGGTCTGGGGCGGCGGCTTCCTCGGCACGGCTGGCGTGCTCGACTTCGCCGGCGGTACGGTCGTCCACATCAACGCCGGTGTCGCGGGTCTGGTCTGCGCGCTGGTTCTGGGCAAGCGCGAAGGCTACGGCACCACCAACATGGCGCCGCACAACCTGGTCTATTCGGTGATCGGCGCTTCGCTGCTGTGGGTCGGCTGGTTCGGCTTCAACGCCGGTTCGGAACTGGCGGCCGACGGTCTTGCCGGCGCTGCGATGATGAACACGCAGGTCGCCACCGCTGCCGCCGCGCTCGCCTGGATGTTCGCGGAATGGATCGTCGCCAAGAAGCCCTCGGTGCTCGGCATCATCTCGGGTGCCGTCGCCGGCCTCGTCGCGGTGACGCCGGCTTCCGGCTTCGTCAACCCGACAGGCGCCTTCATCATCGGCATCGTCGCCGGCGTGCTCTGCTACATCTCGGCGGTCAAGGTGAAGCACATGTTCGGCTATGACGACTCGCTCGATGCCTTCGGCGTGCACGGCGTCGGCGGCATCATCGGTGCGCTGCTCACCGGTGCGCTCGCCGACCCGGCGATCAACGCGCTCGGCAAGGGCGGCTCGGTGGTCACCCAGCTCTACGGCATCGTCTTCACCATCCTGTGGACCGCGATTGCCACCTTCGTGATCCTCTACATCGTCAAGGCGCTGGTCGGCCTGCGTCCGACGACCCAGGAAGAGGTCGAAGGCCTCGATATCTCCCAGCATGGCGAAGTGGTGCCGTAAGGCCAGCCTCGCCAACGGGGCCGGCGGAACCCTCCTCCCGCCGGCCCCATGATTCCTTCACGCAATTCCAGGAAACCCGCAATTTGGCTTTCCTTGGAATTGCTCCAAAGATCCCGTCGTGACGTTCTCGAAAGAGGCTCACGCATTGAGGCCCGGAGCGATCCGGGCCTCTTTTTTGGCAAAATCATCCTGATTGAGATCAACTTTGCGCCGTCACGTTCGTGTGAGGACGCTTTTCGAGGAAACATCGACCGCCCTGGCTCCGAACTGTGGATGCGATCGTCGTTATGACGCTCGTGTGTAAAAACACAGGGAAGGAACTCCTCATGAACTTCAAGAACATTTGCCTCGGGGCACTTGCTCTTTCCATGGTCAGCGGCGTTGCATTTGCCGGTGCACTCGATGAGCCGGACAATATGGCGCCGTTCTTCACCGATTCCAGCATGAAAACCATGAAGCCGATGGCGGAATTCAAGGCCGCCTTCATGGCCATGCCGATGGAAAAGCAGGAAGCAATGAAGAAGGAATGCCAGGATGCGGCGATGAGCAAGCCGCACGCCGAGTTCTGCGCCAACGTCCATATGCTCGGCGGCGCGAACTGACGCGTGAGACGGGCGGCCGGATGGCCTGACTGATGTCCATGAACGAGCGGATGATGGCGGGCCTTGGTGCCCGCCATTGCCTCGTTTGGTCAAAGCAGCGTTAGCGAAGACAGTAGGGTTCCCTGGCCCGACCGGCGGGTCTATCCGCCGACCCCGTCGTCCATCATGGTGTTTGTCAGCGCCTCATAGGCGCTGCTGCAGGTCTGCGAATGGGGACAATTCCGGACAATCAACGCCGGCGCCACCGTCAGGACGGCCGCAATCAGAATTTGCAGGCCCAGGCCCAGTACCCCAAATCCCTTGCCGAAGAGAGCTCTGTACAGAAAATACAGGCCCTGTATCAAACAGGCGAAGGCAAGCAGGTGCAGGAGTGGGCCGGTCGCCCGCGCGAAGGGCGTGATGTAGCCATCAGGAAAGCCCACCATGCCGAGGTCGACAAACCAATGCAGGGCGAGCACGAGGCTAAGCCCTGCCCAGGCGAGAGCCGCCACGCGAAGGAAGACAGATTGCATGCCTCTATCCACCTTGGGGGTCGCACGGCGACGTTGCACGCCCTGTCCGCTTCCGCTTCAACCTGAAGTGACGGGGTTTGATGATCTCAACCTCTTATAGTTAATGCGCCCTTAACCTTCCCACCGATAGTCTGGCATCCGAATCTGCCGGAGTGCGTCATGTGCTGCGGCCAGGCAATCACTGACGGGGAAGAGCATGCGTTCAGGGGCTTCAGCACCGCTCGCGCTGACCGATACGGGGCACGGCATCCAGGCTTTCGCACGGCGCCAGGTCGGCCGGCTGGTCGGCGCCGGCCTGTTCCTGGCTGTAGCCTTCGGGGTCGCCAGCCTCGCCACCTGGAACGTCGCCGATCCAAGCTTCTCGCACGCCACCAGCAACACCGTCACCAACGCCATGGGCTATGCGGGTGCCGTGTTCTCCGACCTTGCCATGCAGTTCTTCGGCCTTGCCGCGGTTGCCGCGCTGGTCCCGGCTGTCATCTGGGGGTATCTCCTGTTTTCGGCGCGCGGCGTCGACAGGCTGCCCAAGCGCGGACTGTTCTGGTTCGGTTTCGCGCTGCTCGCCGCCGCGATCGCCGGCTGCATCGTCCCGCCCAAGACCTGGCCGCTGCCCACCGGCCTTGGTGGCGTGTTCGGCGACATGGTGCTCAAGATCCCCGGCGTGCTCATCGGCGGCTATCCGACCGGGCTGATCGCCAGCGTGCTCGCCGTCTTGCTGGCGGCGCCGACGCTCTGGCTGTTCGCCTATGGATCGGCGCTGATCGGGCGCAAGAACGGCTTCGCCGTGATGGAAGAGCCGGCCGCCGCGGATCCGCGCGAGGACGATCTGCTGTTCGACAATGACGAGGATGAGGGGGACGAGGGCATACTAGCGCTCGGCGCCATCACCCATTGGTGGCTGTCGCTGCGTGCGTGGATGCATCGCCGCGCCGTGCGCCGCAGGCAGGAACGCGATGAGTACGAGCCGGAGCTGGAGCCGCGCTCCACCGCTTGGCGGCGCGCCGCCGAACGGGTCGAATCGGCCGAATTCGCCGAACAGCGGATGAGCCCGGACGGCCGCGCTCGCGTCGAACCGGAATTCTTCGCCGCCATGGTCAATGACCGCAGCGTATCCGTCGATCCGGACGATGACGATATCTTCGACCGCGACGACGTGGATTTCGACGACGAGCCCGTCACCAAGCGCCGCGGGGCCCCCACGGCCAAGGTGCAGCAGTTCCGCTCCGACGCCGCAACCCGTGTCGAGGCGCCGGCACCGCGCCCGGCTCCAGGCGCGCGCGTCCAGCGCGAGGCGCAGACCTCGCTGATCGGCTCGGACACGTTCGAAATGCCGTCGCTGCATTTCCTGTCCGAACCGAAGAACGTTGCCAAGGACGCAAGCCTGTCGAAGGATGCGCTGGAGCAGAATGCGCGCCTGCTCGAGGGCGTGCTGGAGGATTTCGGTGTCAAGGGCGAGATCATCGCCGTGCGACCCGGTCCGGTGGTCACCCTTTATGAGCTGGAACCGGCGCCCGGCATCAAATCGTCGCGCGTCATCGGCCTGTCCGACGACATCGCCCGCTCGATGAGCGCTATCGCTTGCCGCGTCGCCGTGGTTCCCGGACGCAACGCGATAGGCATCGAACTGCCGAATGCCAAGCGCGAAACCGTCTACCTCCGGGAGATATTGGCCAGCCGCGATTTCGAGACGACCAAGTCCAAGCTGGCGCTGGCGCTGGGCAAGAGCATCAATGGCGAAGCGGTCATCGTCGACATCGCCAAGATGCCGCACGTGCTGGTCGCCGGCACCACCGGCTCCGGCAAATCCGTCGCCATCAACACCATGATCCTGTCGCTGCTCTACAAGCTGACGCCGCAGGAATGCCGGCTGATCATGATCGACCCGAAGATGCTGGAATTGTCCGTCTATGACGGCATCCCGCATCTTTTGACGCCCGTCGTCACCGATCCGAAGAAGGCGGTGGTGGCACTGAAATGGACCGTGCGCGAGATGGAGGACCGCTACCGCAAGATGTCCAAAGTCGGCGTGCGCAACATCGATGGTTTCAACGCTCGCGTTCAGCTGGCCGAGAAAAAAGGCGAGAAGATTTCGCGCACGGTACAGACCGGCTTCGACCGCCAGACCGGCGAGGCGATCTACGAGACGGAGAATCTCGACCTCGAGCCGATGCCCTACATCGTCGTCATCATCGACGAAATGGCCGACCTGATGATGGTCGCCGGCAAGGACATCGAGGGCGCCGTGCAGCGCCTGGCGCAGATGGCGCGCGCCGCCGGCATCCACGTCATCATGGCGACGCAGCGGCCGTCGGTCGACGTCATCACCGGCACCATCAAGGCCAACTTCCCGACCCGCATCTCCTTCCAGGTGACGTCGAAGATCGACAGCCGCACCATTCTGGGCGAGCAGGGCGCCGAGCAGCTGCTCGGCATGGGCGACATGCTCTACATGGCCGGCGGCGGACGCATCCAGCGCGTGCACGGCCCGTTCGTCTCCGATGACGAGGTCGAGAAGATCGTCGGGCACCTGAAGCTGCAGGGCGTGCCCGAATATCTCGATGCCATCACCGAGGACGATGACGAGGACGATGACGAGCCGTCCGGCAAGGGCGGCTCCGGCGGGGGTGGCGGCAACAGCAATCTGGACGATTCCGACGATCCCTACGACCAGGCGGTGGCCGTGGTGCTGCGCGACGGCAAGGCCTCGACCAGCTATATCCAGCGTCGTCTCGGCATCGGCTACAACCGCGCCGCCTCGATCATCGAGAAGATGGAAAAGGAAGGCATTGTCGGTCCGGCCAACCATGCGGGAAAACGCGAGATCCTGGTGCCGACCGAAGACGACAAATTCTGATGGGAAGCTGGGCCGCAACCTTGAACCTTGCGGCGCGTTGAAGCGAGGAGCACCGTCCGTCCGCCAAACTTCAGCCCAACTGGGGGCTCAGGACAGCGACAGATACAGGAATCACCACGAGAGTGACCGCCATGAAAAACGATCTTTCAGCCCTCGGCAATTTCGCCCCGACCCGCCGCCAGCTGCTTGGCCTCGGCCTTGTCGCCGCGGGGGCCGCCGCCCTCAATGTAGTGCCAGGCTTTGAATTGCTGGCCTCGGCGCAGGCCGCCGTGCCCCCTGCCGCGCAGAAGATCGCCGACCATTTTTCCTCGGTCAAATCGATGAGCGGCGAATTCGTGCAGTTCGGCCCCAAGGGCGAGCAGACCGGCGGCAAGTTCTTCCTCGAGCGGCCGGGCAAGATCCGCTTCAATTATGACGGGTCATCGAATTTCAAGGTGATTTCGGACGGCAAGTCGGTGGTCATCCTCAACAAGAAAATGAAGACCTCCGATCTTTATCCGCTGTCGAAGACGCCGCTGAAATTGCTGCTCGACGACCGCATCGACCTCTCCGGCGACCGCGTCAAGAGCGTCAAGGAAGAGGACGACCTCACCACCATCAAGCTTTCCGACAAGTCGATTTTCGGCAATGCGATGATCACCATGATGTTCGATCCGAAGACCTATGATCTGCGCCAGTGGACGATCACCGACGCGCAGGGCAAGGACACCACGGTGATGATCTTCAACACCAAGGAAGGCGTCAGCTTCGCGCCCGACACCTTCGCCATCGATTACACGGCCAACCGAGAGCTGAACACCAAGACGCGCTAAGGTACGCAGATATTCAGGTGAGGCCGGCCTGCGAATGGCGGCTTCCTGCGCTTCCCAGTTCTACTGCGTCGCAGTAGAACTGGGCTCACGTACTCTAAGTACGCTCCGCTCCAGTTCTCGGAAGCCGTCTCGACTCAGCCTGACCTGAATCTCAGCGAACCTTGGGTCCCGCCCAAGCACAGCCCGGCTTGTCTTTACGGCGCCCGGCTGGCAATTTCCGGACTGACTCCCTCAAAAGGCGTCTTCTCTGTCAGGGTCCACCGGTCCTGGCTGGAATCACGCTGTCCCGGATTGCCAATGCCCTTTTCGATTGCCACCTGGAACATCAACTCCGTCCGCCTGCGCATGCCGATCGTCGAGCGACTGCTCGATGAGTACGCCCCCGATGTGCTCTGCCTGCAGGAAACGAAAGTTCCCGATGAGCTGTTTCCCGAAAAGGCATTCCGCAGGCTCGGCTACCAACACATCGCCTTCCATGGCCAGAAGGGCTATCACGGCGTCGCGACGGTGGCGCGGCGGCCGATCGAGGTGGTCGAAAAGCGACGCTTCTGCGAGATCGAGGACAGCCGGCATCTGTCGGTGACGGTACGGGCCGGCGGCAAGACGATCCTGCTGCACAATTTCTACGTGCCGGCTGGCGGCGACGAACCCGATCCCGAGATCAACAAGAAATTCAAGCACAAGCTCGATTTCGTCGCCGAGATGAACGCCATCCGCGCCGAGCATAGCGAGGTGTCCGCCTCGGTGCTGGTCGGCGACCTCAACATCGCGCCGCTCGAGCACGATGTCTGGTCGCACAAGCAATTGCTGAACGTGGTCAGCCACACGCCGGTCGAGACCGAAAATTTCGAGGCGATGCGGTTGGCGGGCGACTGGGTCGACCTGATGCGGCTTAACGTGCCGCTAGACGAGAAGCTCTACACTTGGTGGAGTTATCGAGCGCAGGATTGGGAAGCGTCGAACCGAGGCCGACGGCTCGACCATGTCTGGTCGTCGCCAAACCTGGTGCCCAGTTTTGCCGGCTACGAGATCCTGCGCGCCGCACGCGGCTGGGACCGGCCGTCGGACCATGTGCCGGTGATTGCGCGGTTCGATCTGGATTAGGCCGGAGGCCAAAGTGGAAGTCGAATGGAGATAGTGGCAGCACGAGAGCCGGATGTGACATCGGCGGCCGCCTGTCTGGCGGCTGCCTTTGCCGATGATCCGCAAATGGCTTTTTTCTTCTCGGGCGATCCTGCGCAGCGTCAGGAACTGGTGACGGAGTTCTTCTCGATCCTGATGGCGGCGCGCCTGGCGCTTGGAATGCCTGTGCTGCTGCTAAAGAGCGAGGGTCGCATCCTTGGCGCGGCGATGGGCTATGATACGCAGCGGCTTGAATGGCCTCTGGCGCACCAGCGCAGATGGGCTTTGCTTCAGCAAAGGCAGGCATCGATGGCTTCGCGCTTCGAGAGGGCAGATGCCATAAGTGAAGAATACAAGCCGCAGGAACCGCATTTCTACCTTGGGGTCCTGGGTGTTCACCCCTCGATGCAGGGAAAGGGGGCTGGCGGCGCGCTCATCAAGGCTTATTGCGATCTTGCCGATAGAGATCCTGTCTCGGCAGGGACGTTTCTCGAAACCGCACAACGCAAGAATTTGGCTTTCTATAAGCACTGCGGGTTTCAACTCCTCGGCCAAGGTGAACTTGCGCCCGGGAAGCCATTCTGGTGCCTGTTCAGGGCAAAACCCGTTCGAGACGGTGGTTAAACCTACCCGCCAAACCGCGGCGCCAGTTTCTCGATGCGGGCGATCATGGCCTGGAAATCGTCGAGGATGCGCTGGTGCAGCTTCACCGCCACGTCGGGATATTCCTCCAGGATGCGGCGGAACATCTTGCGGCTGAGCCGGATCACCTCCGAGTCGATTTCGGCCGACGCGCTGGTCAGCCGGTTGGTGTCGGCGATCAATGCCAGTTCGCTCAGGATGGTGCCGGGGCCGGCGGTGCCGATCGGGATGCGTTCGCCGCTCTGCTCGCGATAGAGCACGATGCGTCCGCTGACCACGACATAGGCCGAATCGGCCTCGTCGTCCTCGCGGTAAAGCTTGTGGTTGGCCTGCAGCAAGGTGTTCTCGGCGCCGAAGGCGAGCAGGCGCAGCTGTTCCTGCGTGAAACCCTCAAAGAGCCTCACGGCGGACAGGATGCGGATGTCGTCATCCAACGCCATCTCTAGCTGCGTCCCCGAACGGTCAGTCCAATCCCTCCTTCACGAGTCGATCCTTAATCCCCTCCAACAGGATCGCACCCGAAAGCGGTCCCGCCCAGACCGCTCATTGGATAATGAAATGTTTAAGGAACCAGCTTGTAGCCACCGCTTTCTGTCACAAGAATTTCTGCATTGGAAGGATCGCGCTCGATCTTCTGGCGCAGCCGGTAGACATGGGTTTCCAGCGTGTGCGTGGTGACGCCGGAATTGTAGCCCCAGACCTCCTCGAGCAGCACGTCGCGCGTCACCACCTTCTGGTCGGCGCGGTAGAGATATTTGATGATCGAGGCTTCCTTCTCCGTCAGCCGCACCTTGCCGCCGCGCGGGTCGATGAGCAGCTTCTGGCTGGGCTTGAACGTGTAGGGGCCGACCGAGAAGGTGGCGTCCTCGCTCTGCTCATGCTGGCGCAGCTGGGCACGGATGCGCGCCAACAGCACCGCGAAGCGGAACGGCTTGGTGACATAGTCGTTGGCGCCGGCCTCGAGACCCAGAATCGTGTCCGAATCGGTGTCGTGGCCGGTCAGCATGATGATCGGGGCCTTGTAGCCGCCCTTGCGCAGGATCTTGACGGCCTCGCGGCCATCCATGTCGGGCAGGCCGACATCCATGATGAGCAGGTCGATGAGGCCGCCGCGCGCCGCGGTGACGCCTTTTGCCGCAGTCGCTTCCTGCAGGACGTCGAATTCCTCGTAGAGGGCGAGTTGCTCGACCAGTGTGCCGCGCAGGTCGTCGTCGTCGTCGACGATTAGGATGGTGCGTGAAGTCATGGATCAATCCGTTGTTTTGAAAATGAAATTCAGTTGACCGCTGCGTATTTATGCGGAAGCTGGCCGACACAATAGCCGATCACAGTGATTTGTTCCGTGGCACGATCATACAAGAAAAAATGCGATCGCAATGCAGCCGGCGCAATTTTGGCAAAAGGGCTGCGTGTCCTGACCGTGCGGACAAGGCCCGGTCATCCAACCCAGGGTCTGCTGCAGGCCGGAAAAACGGTGTTTGCCTGCGCGCTGGGACGCGGCGGCATCTCGGCGGACAAGCACGAGGGCGACGGCGCGACGCCGCTTGGCTCGATGCGGATCCTGTCGGGTTACTTTCGGGGGGATCAGTTTGCCGGTGGCCGCAGGACCCGGCTGGCGATGACGCCGATCGGGCCCGATCTCGGCTGGTGCGAGGTGCCGGACGACCGCAACTACAACAGGCCGGTCAAGATCCCCTATGGCGCCAGCCACGAACGCATGCGGCGCGACGACCGGCTCTACGACGCCTGCCTGGTGCTCGACTGGAACATTTCGCCGCGCCGCCGCGGGCGCGGCAGCGCCATCTTCTTCCACCTGGCCCGCCCAGGCTTCACGCCGACGCAAGGCTGCGTCGCGGTGACCGCGCGCACAATGGCGCGGCTCTTACCGCTGCTGTCGGATAGGACGGTGATGAGGGTGGTGAGGTAGGGAAGTAGGCAGTAGGCAATAGGCAATAGGCAGTAGGGCAAGATACTCTCTTACCCCTAATGCCTATTCCCCTAATTCCGCTTCTGCCAACCCGTCCCCAGCAGGCCGATTTCGCGGAGTTCCCGGTCCATCACTTGTGCGACGTCCCTGCGTTCGGCGCCGATGTCGCGCAACTGGCTCTCGGAGAGGCCCTCAACGGACTCGTACGGAAGCCGGGCGGCGACCCGCGCCTGGCGCAGCCAATCGATTGTAGCGTGCAGCCAGGCTGCGATGCCGGAGTGCGATTTCAGGGCAGTGTGGGATTTCAGAGCGATGTCGGTCATGGCTTTGTCCGGTTTCTCCAGATGTCAAATCTGGTTTGAAGGTATCTCGATGCTGCAATCATGCCGGATTGAAAAATAAACGGGAAACGAGTAGTTCTTTTCAAATCATCAAGTTTTATTTGGAGATCGGATGTCCCGCCTCCTGCCCGGAACGCGCGCATTGAGGACCTTCGAGGCGGCGGCGCGACACCTCAATTTCACCCGCGCCGCCGACGAGCTTGGGCTGACGCCCGCGGCGGTCAGCCACCAGGTCAAGGAGATCGAAGACCAGCTCGACCTGGTGCTGTTCACGCGCACCAGCCGCACCATGCGGCTGACGGAAGCCGGAAACGTGCTGTTAGAAGCCTCGATCGACGCGCTCGACCTGCTCAATCGGGCGGTGTCGCGGGCTCGCAAGATGACGCGCGGCACGGCGCTCTTGAAAGTGACGCTCGACGCGCAGTTCGCGACAAAATGGCTGATGCGGCGCATCGACGATTTCCGCCATCAAAGGCCGGGCATCGAGCTGCGCTTCGACATCACCTACGATGTCAGGGATTTCGAGCGCGACGATGTCGATATCGGCATCCGCTTCGGCACCGGCAAATATCCGGGGCTTTGCGCGCACCGGCTGTTCGACAATATCATCATTCCGGTGTGCAGCCCGGCCCTACTTGCTTCTGGCCCGCCGCTCAATGAACCGCGCGACCTTTTCCGGCACACGCTCGCGCATATCGAATGGTCGCGGCAAGGCGTCACCTGGCCGAACTGGCGCATGTGGATGCAGGCGGCCGGCGTCGACGATTTCGACGACAGCCGCACCCTCGTCTTCGGCTCCTCGACTGACGCCACGCAGGCGGCTCTGGACGGCAATGCCGTGGCGCTGGCCGACTTCGCCATGGTGGCCAACGATTTGTCGCAAGGGCGCCTCGTCCGTCCCTTCGAACTCGGCATCAAGGTCGCGCCGGAGTTCGCCTATTTCCTGGTCTATCCGGAAACCGCGAAGGACGACGCCCGCATCGTCGCGTTTCGCGAATGGCTTCTCGAGGAGGCGGCAAAGACCCACGGCACGGAGGCATGAGCCGGCTGCGCCAGGTCCGATCTTCCGGTCATGACCGGGCGTTGTGGCCGAAGATCATGCGGGTGTATTTCTTCCATTTCCATTTCAGGCTTTTGTACAAACGCGGATAGTTTTTCGCGGAAATGGACGTCTGAAACGCCCCGTTCTCGCTGCCCTGTTCGACAATCGGACGTTCGAACCACAGCATCTCAATGCCGAGCTTCTCGTCCATCTGTTCGACCTGGTGGTCGATCGAGGTGTATATCTTGTTCTGCTCGATCCAGGCGCAGCGGGCTTCGGCGACCGGGCGGGTGATGAGATAGGAATCGGTGCATCTGGCATGCAGTGCCGGGTAAAGCCTCTGGCCCTTCCGCAATTTCCAGCTCGGTGTGTAGTAGTTGCTGCCATTGCCGAGATAGATGACGGCCTTGCGCGCAGGGCTGCCGAGTTCGGCAAGCCCCTGCCGGAACTTGGCGACGAAGTCGCGGGCGAGGAAGACGTCATCCTCGAAGACCAGGCAATAGGGCAGGTCGGTCTCGAGGAAATCACGCCAGATGCCGACATGTTTCAGCGCCAGCGAGACGGCTGGCGGGTGGGTAAAGGCGGGCGCGACCAGCTCGTTGCGGATCTCCGGGGTGATATCGGGCCGGTCCCAGTCCGTGTAAAAATAAACCGGCACGCCGCGCCGCTCGAATTCGCGGACAATATGGCGGCGCCGGTCGTCATAGCCCTGCTTGACGTGACAGATCCGGGTGAACACCAGGTCGCGTGGAAATCCCTGCTCATCCGCCATCGTCAACGCGCCCGTCTCAGCTTGCCGCGGCGCCGAACCAGCCGATCACCGCACCGATGATCAGCAAGACGCCGAGCCAATGGCCGCCATCGATGAGGGTCAGGTCCCAGCCGAAATTCTCGTAGCGATGATTGACCGACAGCGTCGTGGCGACGAAACCCAGCCAAAGCACGAAGCCGAAGACAAGCCCGGCAAGCAATGTCGGCTCACCACCGGTCATCGCGCCGACAACCAGCGCCATGATGTAAGCCATGACCAGTTCGGCGATGAAGCTGATGACGAAAGGCAGCGGCGATTTCTTCACCGTCGCCGGATCGAGCTTGGCGGCTTTCAGCCACGGCTTGCTCAACCCCATGTACCAGGCGGCGCCGAACAGCCAAGCCACGACGGCGGCGGCGATGACCGCCAGCCAGTTCACTGCTGAAAAATCCATGAGCTTCCCCCTCCTGACGCAGGCCATGTGACATCTTTTTGTTTTGACGCAATTCCGGACGAAAAACCGCTAAGCACTTTTCCTGGAATTGCTCGATGCACGTTGTATCAAGCGCTTCGGCGATGGCGTCAAGCAAAGCGCCAGACGGTGGTGCGCTTGACCAGGGAATCTTCCAGCGCCCGCGTGACTTCCACCTCATAGACCGCAAGCGGCTCCAGCCCCGATTTCGGCATATAGGACCGGCCGGGATCGCCGACGAAGATCTCGGCGCCACGCGCCTTGAGCGTCGCGAACCATGGCATCAGGCTATCGGCGAAGGATTTGTCGTAGAAAACATCACCGGCGAGCACCACGTCCCAGCCCGCATCGGTGCCGATGCAGTCGCTGCCGAGGAAGTCGACCCCAACGCCATTGGCCTCGCTGTTGAGGCGGATCGCGGTGGCGCAGAACGGGTCGATGTCGGCGGCGATCACCCCGGCCGCACCAGCCTTGGCGGCAGCGATGGCGACGAGGCCGGAACCCGAGGCAAAGTCGAGCACGCGCTTGCCCCGCACCGTGTCGGGATTGTCCAGGACATAGCGGGCGAGGCCCTGGCCGCCGGCCCAGGCAAAGGCCCAGAAGGGCGGCGGCAGGCCGATCTCGACCAGTTCGTCCTCGGTCCGCTGCCAAAGATCGTGGGCTTCATCGGCAAGGCGCAGCAGAATCTCAGGCACGTGCGGCGGCGCCATAAGCGCCGTGTTGTCGAGGATGAACTGCTTGGCGCTGTGTGGAGTGAGCGCCGTCACGGAGCAGGCGTCAGGCCGCCCATGCGGCAGACTTCCTTCCATTCGGCCGGGGTGACCGGCTGCACGGAAAGCCGCCCAAGCCGCACCAGCGCCATCTCGGCAAGCTTCGGATTGGCTTTTACCTGTTCCAGCGTCGGCGGGTTCGGCACATCGCGAACCGCGCGGATGTCGACGCATTCCCAGCGCGGATCGTCGGAGGTGGTGTCGGGGTGGGCCAGCGCGCAGACCTCGGCGATGCCGACGATGTTGAGCCCCTCATTGGAATGGTAGAAAAAACCGAGATCGCCGATCTGCATGGCCTTCATATTGTTGCGGGCGGCGTAGTTGCGCACGCCGTCCCATTGCGTGCCGGCCTTGCCCTTGGCCTTCAACGCCTCGAAGGAGAAAACCGAGGGTTCGGATTTGAACAGCCAGTAGTTCATGTTTTCTCCTCCTTGCGATCCAGGTGCGGCGACTGGATTAACTAGCCGCCGGCTTGTTGAACGTCCAGTTCCACTGGCGGATTTCGACGCTTTCGAACAGTCCGGCCTTGGCATAGGGGTCTGCGGCCGACAAGGCCTGGGCGGCGGCCAGATCCGGCGCCTCGACGACCACGAGGCTGCCATTGGGCTTGCCATCGGCATCGAGGAATGGACCGGCAAAGGCCAGTTTCTTCTGCGCATTCAGCTCCTCGAGAAAGGCGACATGCACGGGCCGCGTGTCGAGGCGTATCTGCAGGCTTCCCGGCTTGTCCTTGCAAACAAAAGCAAACAGCATGGTCTTCTCCTGGTTCTTGGGATCGAGGTCGAGGGGATCAATCGTTGGTTTCGGTCTTCAGTGGCCGGGTCATCAGGGCCGTCACGGCCTGGCGGATGGTGATGGTGCCGTCCAGTATGGCCGCGACGGCGGTGATGATCGGTGCGTCGATGCCACGTTCGGCGGCGATGCGGGCGGCGATCGCCGCCGTCGGCACGCCCTCGGCCAGCGGCAGTCCGGCAAGCGCCTTGCCTTGCCCGAGCGCCAGCCCGTAGGCGAAATTGCGCGATTGCACCGACGAGCAGGTCAGCAAAAGGTCGCCAAGGCCGGAAAGCCCCATCAAGGTCTCGGGCCTGGCGCCGAAGGCGGCACCGATGCGGCGCAGTTCGACGAAGCCGCGCGTCACCATGGCGGCCTGAGCACTGGCGCCGAGCCCGGCGCCAGTGACGGCACCGGCGGCAATGGCAAAGACATTCTTCAAGGCGCCGCCGATCTCCACGCCGATCAGGTCGTCGCTGGAATAGCAGCGCAGGTTTTCGGCGGAAAAGCGGGCGGCAAGGTCCGCCGCCAGGGTCTCGTCGCCGGCGGCGACCACCACCGCCGTCGGCAGGCCGCGGGCGACATCGGTGGCAAAACTTGGGCCGGAGAGCGCGGCGACCGGGTTTCGCGGCAGGATTTCGCTAGCGATGGCCGACAGCAAGGCGCCGGTGTCGCGCTCGATGCCCTTGGCGCAGAGAACGAGCGGGATGCCATCAGGCATATGATCCTTCGCTACCGCCAGTGTCGCACGCAGCGACTGCGCCGGCGTCACCGCCAGCACGCAATCGGCCCCGGTGAGCGCTGCCGCAATGTCGGATGTCGCCTCGATGCCGGGTGCAATGGCGATGCCGGGCAGGTAGCGCGGATTCTCGCCGCGGCCGATCGCGGCCACGGTTTCCGGGTCGCGCGCAAACAGGCGTACCGAATGGCCGGCGCGCAGCATGGCCAGGGCCAGCGCTGTGCCCCAGGCGCCGCCGCCGAGCACGGTGACGCGCCAGCTGCCTTTCCCGGGATTGCCGACGTCTTGGCCGCTCATGGCTTCATCAGTCATGCCTTGGCTCCGCGCCGGCCGGAACCAACCATCGGTGCCGAGATGCTGTCGAGCGGCCAGCGCGAGCGCGGCACGAAATCGAAGCCGTTCTCCTGCGCCATGCCTTCGCGCAGCCGTTCGATGCCGGCCCAGGCGATCATCGCGGCGTTGTCGGTGCACAGTTTGAGCGGCGGCGCGACGAAGGTGAAGCCGACGTCAGTGCAGAGGCGTTCCAGCGTCGCCTTGATGGTGCGGTTGGCGGCGACGCCGCCGGCAACGACCAGAGCCGGGTTCTTCGTGCCGGGGAATGTCTGGCTGAATCGTGCCAGCGCGCGGGAGACGCGGTCAGCCAGCGCATCGGCGACCGCGGCCTGGAATGAGGCGCAGATGTCGGCGACGTCCTGGTCGCTCAAGGGCTCGATCGCTGTCGCTGCCTGACGTACCGCGGTCTTCAGGCCGGAGAAGGAGAAGTCGGGCTGCGCCGAGCCCTTCATCGGGCGAGGAAAGGCGAAGCGCTTGTCGTCGCCCTTCTGTGCCGCCTTCTCGACATTCGGGCCGCCGGGATAGGGCAGGCCGAGCATCTTGGCGGTCTTGTCGAAGGCTTCGCCGAGCGCGTCGTCGATGGTGGTGGCCCAGCGCTGATAGTCGCCGACGCCGCGCACGGCCAGGATCTGCGTGTGACCGCCGGAGACCAGCAGCAGCAGATAGGGGAATTCGAGCCCGTCGGTCAGCCGCGCCGTCAACGCATGGCCTTCGAGGTGGTTGACGGCGATCAGCGGCTTGCCGGCTGCCGCGGCGATCGCCTTGGCCGTCATCAGCCCGACGATCAGGCCGCCGACCAGGCCGGGGCCGGCTGTGGCGGCGATCGCATCGATATCGGCAAGGGCCGTGCCCGAATCGGCAAGAGCGGCCTCGACTATGCCGTCCAGCGCCTCGACATGGGCGCGCGCGGCGATCTCGGGCACGACCCCGCCGAAGGCGGCATGCTCCTCGATCTGGGAAAGCACGATATTGGACAGGATTTTCGGCGCGGCATCGCCTTCGAGCGCCACGACACTGGCGGCGGTCTCGTCGCAACTCGTCTCAATGCCCAGAACACGGATCAATTCGTCGCTATCCCAAGAGATTGTTTATCGGGCCTTTCCCCGTTAGGAGAAAGCCCGGAAAAGGCCTCGGTTATTTCAGCCGCATTTCTGCGAAGCCAAGTGGCTCCACTTGGCTGCAAAATGCTCCGGCCGGGGGTTATCACGGACGGCGCGCCATGCAAACAACCTTGAAAATCGGAACACGCGGCAGCCCGCTGGCCTTGGCGCAAGCGCATGAGACACAGGCGCGGCTGATGGCCGCGCATGGCCTGCCGGCGGAAGCGTTCGAGGTCGTCGTCATCTCGACCAGCGGCGACCGCATCCAGGACCGGCCGCTGTCGGAAGCCGGCGGCAAGGGCCTGTTCACCAAGGAGATCGAGGAAGCACTGCTGGCGGGCGCGATCGACATCGCCGTGCATTCGTCGAAGGATATGCCGACGCAACTGCCGGACGGCCTGGAACTCTCGGCCTTCCTGCCGCGCGAGGATGCGCGCGATGCTTTTGTCGGCAAGGCGGCCAAGACCATCGCCGAACTGCCGCGCGGGGCGAAGGTCGGCTCGTCGTCGCTCAGGCGGCAAGCGCTGATCCGCCGCATGCGGCCGGATCTCGACGTGGTGATGTTCCGCGGCAATGTGCAGACGCGGCTGCGCAGGCTTGACGAAGGCGTTGCCGCCGGCACCATCCTCGCCTATGCCGGGCTGAAGCGGCTGGGTCTGGAGCATGTCGCCACCGATCTGATGCCGCTCGACATCTTTCCGCCCG
Source organism: Mesorhizobium sp. CNPSo 4671 (assembly GCF_057784245.1). NCBI lineage: Bacteria > Pseudomonadati > Pseudomonadota > Alphaproteobacteria > Hyphomicrobiales > Phyllobacteriaceae > Mesorhizobium > Mesorhizobium sp. CNPSo 4671. Next base: position 65,464 of record NZ_JBWLUW010000015.1, read on the forward strand.
CACCCGGCCAGGGCGCGATCGGCATCGAGACCCGGATCGGCGACCGCGCTGCTGAAAAGATGCTTGCAGCCATCCACGATGTGCCGACCGGACATGCGCTCGCCTGCGAACGCGCCTTCCTGGCGGCGCTCGACGGCTCCTGCCGCACGCCTATCGCCGGCTATGCCTCGGTCGAGGCCGGAAAGCTCTCCTTCGCCGGGCTGATCATCTCGCCCGACGGCAGGCAGTCGCACACGGTCGAGCTGCAGGGACCGGCGCAGGATGCCACCCGCATCGGCGATGAAGCCGCACGGTCGGTGCGGGCCAAGGCCGGTGAAAAATTCTTCGACGGCTGGCTCTGAACATGCTTCGCGTCCTGGTGACCAGACCGGAACCGGGCGCCTCGCGCACGGCGCGGCGGCTTCAGCAGGCAGGCTTTCAGCCAATCGTTCTGCCGCTGACCGAAACGGTGGCTTTGCCTGTCGACGCGGAGTTCGTCACCGGCGATGCCATCGCGGTTGCCGTCACCAGCGCCAGTGCCGTGCGTCATGCCTCAAACGAGGTCATCGCGGCGCTTGCCGCCCTACCTTGCCATGCCGTGGGCGCCAGGACCGCCGAAGCGGCGCGCAAAAAGGGGTTCTCTTCGGTCCTTGAAGGTTCGGGCGATGCCGAGGCGCTGGCCGACAGCATCGCGATGGCGCTTCCCGGCAAGGCAATCACCTATCTCTGCGGACGCGTGCGGTTTCCAGTGTTCGAGCAGAGGCTGGAAGCTGCCGGAGTCCAGGTCCGGGCCGTGGAGACGTATGACACGTTGCCCGTGCCGTATTCCGACGAGACCATCCTTGCGCTGCTGTCCAGCCAGCCGGTCGATGCGGTGCTGCTCTATTCGGCCAAGGCCGCCGCTGCCATGCAGCTCCTGGCCAAACAGCCTGTCCTGCAAGGGGCCTTTGAAAAGACACAGGTTTTCGCGCTTTCCGCGCGCATAGCCGCTGCTTTCGGCGACAGCCCCGGCAAAGCAATCCACGTTGCGCCGCAGCCCGACGAGGAGGCGCTGCTGGCGCTTTTGCGGGTGATGCCCTGAGCCGCGTCATCACACCGCCCCTTTTCACCGCTTGGTGATGTGCTAGACCCTTTCTGAACCATCACGCGCCGGCAGGCGTTGAGACGAAGCGAATTTTGCGGAGCCCAGGCATGGTCAAGACGCCGAAGATGCGACACTCGAAAAGCCGCCGCGAGCCGGTGACCATCGATCTCGAACCTGGTGCCGTCTCCCGAATCGTCGACGAGGATGCCGCCAAGGATGCGGCCCAGACCGATGAGGCGAAGGCCGAGGAAACCGCTGATGCCTCGCAGCCGGAGGTTCCCGAAGAGCCGGTGCATGCCGACCAGACCGATCTCGAACCCTGGGAGCATGCCGATGCTGCCCCTGGGCAGGCCGGGACCGAGCCGTCCGCGGAGGCCAAGGCCGTTGAGCCCGAGCTGCCCTATCCCGGCTCGGATACGCCAGCCGATCGCACTGCCGCCTCTGACTACAATTTCGAGGATGCGACGGCCAAGCGCACCGTAGACGGCAAGACAAAAACCCAGACACGGGACGAAAAGATGGCGTCGACACCGGCTGTGGCAAAGCGTGGCGGCCTCAACGGCATCGCCGCCGGCATTATCGGTGGCGTCATTGCGCTCGCCGGCGCCGGCGGCCTGCAATTTGCCGGCCTGCTCGGTGCGCCGGGTTCGGGTTCCGGTGTCTCGCTCGACGGCGTCAACAGCGAGATCGCTTCGCTGAAGAGCGAAATCGCCGGCCTCAGGGAAGCCGGTGGCAACAACGACGCAGCGGCCAAGGTGGTCGGGCTTTCCTCGGGACTGGAGCAGGTAAAGGCGGATATCGCGGCGCTGAAATCGGCGGTCGAACAGGGCGGCGCTGGCGACAATGCCGGACTTGCCGCCCTCGGTGACAAGGTCAAGCAGATCGAGACCGCGGTCGCCGCCCTCGGCAAGGCCGGCAGCGCGGCGCCGGTCGATCTTGGCCCGCTCAACGCAAAACTGGCGGATCTCGACGCGCTGGTGAAATCGGCGGGCGAGGCGGCGAAAGCGCAGGACGGCCGGCTGACCGCGCTGGAACAGTCGGTGTCGCAGCTTTCGGGCAAGGTCGAGGCAGCGGCAGGACAGCCGAAGATCGCGCTCGCCATTGCCGCGTCCGCCCTAAAGTCGGCGCTCGAACGCGGTGCGCCATTCTCGGCCGAACTCGATACGCTGGCCGCGATCTCACCCAACGCGCCGGAGATTGCGACCTTGCGGCCCTATGCCGAAAAGGGCGTTTCGACCCGTACCGAGATCGCCGCGCAGATGGACGCCGCCGCCAATGCCATGGTCGCCGCTGCAACGCCGATCGATGAGAATGCCGGCTTTCTGCAGAACCTGATGTCGAGCGCCGAATCGCTGGTCAAGGTCCGGCCGATCGGCGCCGTCGAGGGTCCCGGCGCGCCGGAAACCGTGGCGCGCATGGAGGTGGCGGTCACCCAGGGCGACTATGCCAAGGCGCTCGGCGAATATAATTCGCTACCTGAGGCCGTGAAGGCCGCCGGCGCCGACTTTGCCGGCAAACTCAAGGCGCGCATCGAGGTCGAAACCCAGGTCGACGCGCTGATCTCCGGCGCGATGAAGGCATGAGGGCAACACGATGATCCGCCTGCTCGCCTTCCTCATCGTCGTCTTCGCGCTTGGGCTCGGCTTTGCCTGGCTGGCCGACCGGCCGGGCGACATGGTCGTCACCTTCAATGGCTACCAGTATCAGGTCAGCCTGATGGTGGCGGCGGTTGCGGTCGTTGCCGTCGTCGCCGCCGTGATGATCCTGTGGTGGCTGATCAGGTCGCTGTGGAACAGCCCCTACACCATCTCGCGCTATTTCCGCGTGCGCCGCCGCGACCGTGGCTATCAGGCGCTGTCGACCGGCATGATCGCCGCCGGCGCCGGCGACGGCGCGCTGGCCCGCAAGAAGACCAAGGAAGCGGCCAAGCTGATCCGCTCCGACCAGGAACCGCTGATCCATCTGCTCGAAGCGCAGGCGTCGCTGCTCGAAGGCGATCATGAAGGCGCGCGGCAGAAGTTCGAGAGCATGCTCGACGATCCCGAAATGCGGCTGCTCGGCCTGCGCGGGCTTTATCTGGAAGCCGAACGGCTGGGCGACCGCAATGCCGCCCGCCACTATGCCGGCCGTGCCGCCGCCGTTGCGCCGCAACTGGCCTGGGCGGCCGAATCGACGCTGGAAGAGCTCACCGCGCGCGGCGACTGGGACGGCGCCTTGAAGCTGGTCGATGCGCAGAAATCGACACGGCAGATCGAGCGCGACGCCGCCAATCGCCGCCGCGCCGTGCTGTTGACCGCCAAGGCGCAATCGCTCGCCGATAGCGATCCCACCGCTGCCAGGACAGCGGCACTCGAGGCCAACAAGCTGCGGCCGGATTTCGCCCCGGCCGCCGTTGCCGCCGCTGCGGCGCTGTTCAAGCAGAACGATGTGCGCAAGGGCTCCAAGGTTCTGGAGACGGCGTGGAGGGCCGAGCCGCATCCGGAGATCGCCGAGCTCTACACCCATGCAAGGCCGGGCGACGCGGTGCTCGACCGCCTCAACCGGGCGAAAAAGCTGCAGGAGATGAAGAAGAACCATGCCGAATCGTCGATGACGGTGGCGCGTGCCGCGCTCGACGCGCAGGACTTTTCGACCGCCCGCCGCGAGGCCGAGGCGGCGATCCGGATGGACCGCCGCGAAGGCGCCTATCTGCTGCTGGCCGACATCGAGGAAGCCGAGACCGGCGACCAGGGCAAGGTGCGGCAGCTGCTGTCCAAGGCGGTGCGGGCGCCGCGCGATCCGGCCTGGGTCGCCGACGGCGTCGTGTCGGAGCGCTGGGCGCCGGTGTCGCCGGTCACCGGACGGCTCGACGCCTTCGAATGGCGCGCGCCGATGGAGCGGCTTGGCCAGTTGATCGACAGCCGTGACGATGCGCCTGAGACCACGGTGCCGGTCATCGAGGCGCTGGCGAAGCCGGCCAGTGAAAAGCCGATCGACGCGGTCGAGCCGGCCACGGCGGGCAGCGAGACGACGGGCAAGGGCACCGATAGAAGCGAGGACCAGGTCACGCCGGTCACGGCGGCTGCGTTCGCCGCGGTGCCGGCCGATGCCGAGGCGGTTGAGCCGGCGGAAGAACTGGCGCGGCTGCCGGACGATCCGGGCGTCGATCCGGACGAGGAAGCGGAAAAGTCGCCGCGCCGGTTCCGGCTGTTTTGATATTGGGCCGGCCCTTGGGCCGTTGGGGAATGGATTGATGTTCGAACGCGTTCTGTCGTTTCTCAGGGATTTGCCCGCCGGACCCGGCGCGCAGGCCAGCACGGACGATCCGCGCGTCGCGGCTTCAGCGCTGCTCTACCATGTGATGAACGCCGACGGGGTACGCCAGGATGTCGAGTGGGAACGGTTCAAGGCGGTGCTCTCCGAGAGCTACTCGATCAGCGGCGCCGAACTCGAAGCGCTGGTCGCCGCTGGCGAGCGGGCCGACAATGAGGCGATCGATCTCTATGCCTTCACCAGCGTGCTCAAGCGCCATCTCGACGCGGACGGGCGCAAGGCCTTCATCGGCCTGATGTGGGAGATCGTCTATGCCGATGGCGAACTGCACGAGCTCGAGGACAATACGGTGTGGCGTGTCGCCGAACTGATCGGCGTCGAGCGTCACGACCGGGTCGAGGCGCGCCGCAAGGCGGCGGCGCACGCGCCGGGCGCCCGTGGAACATCCAGCGACGAATAGACGGGATCTCGCCTGACGATGCCGCGCGCAATGAGCTCGAAGCCAAAAATCCTGATCGTGCTGCATCAGGAGAATTCGAGCCCAGGACGCGTCGGCCACATGCTCATCGAAGAGGGTTTCGAGCTCGACATCCGCCGGCCGCCGCTTGGTGACGCCTTGCCGGAGACGCTGGACGGCCATGCCGGCACGGTGGTGTTCGGCGGGCCGATGAGCGCCAATGACGAGGACGAGTTCGTCCGCCGCGAGACCAACTGGCTGGAAGTCCCGCTCCGGGAGAACCGGCCATGCCTCGGCATCTGCCTCGGCGCGCAGATGCTGGTCAACCATCTCGGCGGCAAGGTCGAGGGTCACGGCGAAGGGCTGGTCGAGATCGGCTGGTATCCGCTCAAGGCGACCGAGGCCGGCCGGAAACTCATGCACTGGCCCGAAATGGTCTACCAGTTCCACCGCGAGGGGTTTTCGCTGCCGAAGGACGCGACGCTGCTGGCGACGGCCGATACCTATCCCAACCAGGCCTTCCGCTATGGTGACAATGCCTGGGGTATCCAGTTCCACGGCGAACTGACCCGGGTAATGATGCAGCGCTGGGTGGTGCGCGGCGCGCACCGCTTCGAATTGCCGGGCGCGCAGCCCGGCCGCGATCACCTCGGCGGCCGGCTGATCTGGGACATGCATCTGAAGCGCTGGCTGGACGAGTTTTTGCGCATGGTGTTCGGCAGGCTGGTGCGGTAGCCCCTATCCTGCAATTTCCCTAGGGTTCGAGCACCGGCCGCATGAAGCTGCGCTCATAGCTGAGAATGCTGCGATTGCGCTTTTCCGTCTCAAATACTTCCTGGCATTCCGGGTCGGCAGCCATCCGCTTGCGATAGTCCTCGTAGTCGGCAAGGCTCGGAAAGCTGAACATGGCATAGGCGATATTGTTCGCTCCTTCGCTCGGAAGGAAATAGCCATGATGGTTTCCGCCGAGACGATTGACCAGACCGATCCAGCGGCGGCCATATTCTTCAAACTCGGCAAGCTTGTACGGGTCAATGACATATTTCAGGTGACAGGTGATCATGGGAGTTCCTGTGACAGGGTGGTGTATCTTGCTGACCCTTAGTTGCGCCCGTTGAGATGGCGAACCCGGCGCAATTGCGGGAACAGGTACGCCCACAGTCCCGCCACCGCGACGGCGCCGATGCCGCCGATCACCACGGCCGGAACCGTGCCGATCAGCGCTGCCATGATGCCGGCGCGGAATTCGCCGACTTCGTTGGAGGCGCCGACGAAGACCTGGTTGACGGCGTTGACGCGGCCGCGGACATGGTCGGGGGTCCACAGCTGGATCAAGGTTTCCCTGATGTAGACGCTGAACATGTCGGTGGCGCCGAGGAAGACGAGTGCCGCGATCGACAGCCAGGTGATGGTCGACAGGCCGAACAGCACGGTGAAGGCACCGAACGACGCGGCGGCGCCCAGCATGATCATGCCGGCATGGTTGCGGAGTGGATGGCCGGCCAGCCAGATTGCGACGCAAATGGCGCCGATGCTGGGCGCCGAGCGCAGCAGGCCGAGCCCCCAGGGGCCGAGCTGCAGGATGTCGCGCGCATAGACCGGCAGCAGCGCGGAGGCGCCGGACAAAAGCACGGCGAACAGATCGAGCGAGATGGCGCCAAGCACGATCTTCTCGCTCCAGATATAGCTGAACCCGCCAAACAGGTTCTGCAACGTCGGCTTCTCGGTCTCGGTGCGTTGCGCAGGCTTCGGGATGGTGAAGATCAGCAGCCCGGACGCAAGCATCAGCACGGCGGCGGTGCCGTAGGCCGCCTCGGCCGACACGCCGTAGAGCAGGCCGCCAGCGACCGGGCCGACGATGGTCGCCGTCTGCCAGGCCGACGAGTTCCAGGCGATGGCGTTGGCGAAATCCTCGGCCGGCACCAGATTGGCAAACAGCGAGGCCGAGGCCGGGCCGAAGAAGGCGCGCGCCACGCCGAACATGGCGAGCACGCAGAAGATCGGCAGCGGTCCGCTGATGCCATGCAGCGTCAGGGCGAGCAGCGCCAGGGCGCAGATCGCCTCCACCACCACCGCCAGCGCCATGATCAGGCGGCGGCCGAAGCGGTCGGCGACGACGCCGGTGACCAGCACTAAGAGCAGTGACGGCAGGAACTGGACGATGCCGACCAGGCCGAGATCGAGCGGGTCGCGGGTCAGGTCGTACATCTGCCAGCCGACCGCGACGGACACGATCATGGTGGCGAAGGTGGTGAGGAAGCGCGCCGCCCAATAGCTCAGGAAGGAGCGGTGGCGAAACGCGGCATAGCGCTGGTCCGGCGAAATCTGTGCGGCAGTCATGAAATGGGGCCCCGTTGCGATGGCATCGGCCGGCGGGGCACTTCCCGGATGGGCGCTGGTCCGACCAATGGAACGTCTAACAAAGTTCGCGGCGGGATGTGCGTTAAAATCAGGCCTGGATCAAGGGATTTTCAGCCTGCTCTCTCGATCGCACAGGGAAGTTACCGTCGCAGCGCGGCCGATATGGCGTCGAGGCCGCCGCTCAATTCGGCTTCCGTCGGCCAGCCGAAGCCGACACGGAAGAAGCGCTTTTCCATTTCGAACCAGTGGCCGGGCCCGACATAGGTGCCGTGGTTTTCCAGCAGGTTCACATAGAACCGGTCGAGATCGAAGCCGGGTTCGACATTGAGGCGCGGGAAGCCGACGACACCGCCTTCGGGCCTGATCCAGTCGACCAGCGGCTCGCGGTCGATCCAGGCCTGGACGATGTCGCGGCGCTTGGCCATTTCGGGCAGCAGGGCTCCCAGGAAGGCGCCGCGGCGCTCCAGCATGCCACGCGCAATGCCTTCGTCGATGACGCTGCCACAGATGCCGATCTGCTCCTTGGCGGCAAGGAACGTCTCCTGAAGCTCGACATCCCGGGTGATCAGCCAGCCGATGCGGATGCCGGGAATGCCGAAGGCCTTCGACAGCGACGAGACGCTGATCGCCTTCTTGCTGAGTGAGGCAGCCGATGGCAGGCGCCTGCCATAGGAGAGGTCGCGATAGGTCTCGTCGACCAGCAAATGGCAGTTGCGGCTCTCCGCGAGCGCCACCAGCGCGTCGAGATCGGCTTGGCCCATCATCGTGCCGGTCGGGTTGTGCGGACACGTGACGCTGATCAGCCGAGTGTTCGGCTGCATCGCCGCCTTGACGGCCTCGACGTCGATGGCAAAGCCGTCCTCGAAGGCGAGGTCGACGAAGCTGATGGCGCAGCCGATCGCGCGCGGGGTTTCGATGTTGGTGGCGTAGTTGGGCCTGATGACGACGAGGTGGTCGCTCGCCGACAAAAGCGATGTCGAGATGATGAACAGCGCGCCGGCGGCACCGGCGGTGACCAGCACATCGTCAGGCGAGACGCCGGCATCCTGCGCCGCGATCAGCGCGCGCAAGTCCTTGTCGCCGCGATGCTCGCCATAGAACAGCGTTAGATCAGGCAGTGACAGGCCGATGTCGGAGAGCTTCTGGTCGGCGATCGAGCTTTCGGAGAGATTGTAGCGGATACGGTCGTAGCCGTATTCCTCCGGCGCTTCCTTCTCGATCACCATCCTGGTGTAGTTCATGGCTTCCCCCGGAGACGTTAGCTCTAAGCTCCATCTCAGCAGCGAAGGCCTGTTGTCAACGATCTGACCTTCAAACCACAAATTCGGGATAAAACATTCGGAAAGCTCTTACCCAGGCGGCAGCTTTTCCGTAGCCGGCGACGATATCGTTCTGATCTCGAACCAGCAGGAATTCGAGATCCGCCTTGAAGCATATGTGGTCTACTCCGCCCTTGTCGCCATGAGTCAAGGAAAGTGGGACAGAGCTTTCGAGTTCAAAAATGGCGTCCGGACGGGAAACTCGGCCGTGCAACTCCGTTATCACATAGAGAGGTCCGCCGATCTGGTCCTTCATCGTCGCATAGAACAAAAGGAAGAAGGCAGGTCCTCTCGTCCTGTAGGCTTCCACGTCGATGCCATCCAGGGGCCGGCTTCTCACCGGCTTAAGATCAAATGCCTTTCCGTATTTCGCCAAAAGACTGGCGTATAGTCGGCCAAGTGCCGGCTCGCGCACGATCTCATAGCGCGAGTCGTACATATCAAGCCCATGCTCGAAATAATCGTCGGTCTCGTTTATGAAGTGCATGGCCTGTCAGAGCGCTTGTCATGAGATTGATTGCAAGACGTGTAGCTCTGACAGGGCATTCAGCCAAACAGTTGGCCTCAGGCCGCGACCTTGGCCTTGCGGCCCTTGGCCTTGACAGGCGCCACTTCGACGGCCTTGCGGCCGAGGCCGATCGACTTCGCCAGTTGCGAGCGCGAGGCCGCGTAGTTGGGGGCAACCATCGGATAGTCCGCCGGCAGGCCCCATTTGGCGCGGTAGGCGTCCGGCGTCAGGCCGAAATGCACGCCCAGATGGCGCTTCAGCGATTTGAACTTCTTGCCGTCCTCGAGACAGATGATGAAATCCGGCGTCACCGACTTCTTCGGGTTGACGGCGGGAACCAGGGGTGCCGCCACCGGCACGGCCGGCTTGCCGAGCCCGGCGATCGAGGTGGCGACGCTGGCGATAAGGTCGGCCAGACCGGAGGCGGGCAGGCGGTTCTTCTCAACGTAAGCGGACACGATGTGGGCGGTCAGTTCGAGAAGGTCGATACGAGCGTCGTTGCTATCGTCGGTCAATGTTTCCTCCGTCTATGGTGCACGGCCTCGAAAATCGGGAGCGTTTTCGAAAGGACGAGGCACAAAAAACAAAAAATGCTGAAGCGTCTTTGGCGTGTTCCGCGGAGCACGCCGGACAGTGCGCAAAATTCCTAGTCGGCAAATCTGCGCAACGCAATGAATAAGCGCGGCGACACACGTTATTTTGAACAACTATACTAAACTGTAATAATATCAGACGATCAGGGCTTTGTCTCGCCACAGACGAAATCCGCCTTCGAAGGCGCGTGTGTTGTCACCGCGCCTGGAGTCGGCCGGTAACTCGTCAAGCTTGTCGACATTGCCGCCGCCAATGACGACATAGTCTGGCTGCAGGGCGGCGCGCAGCCGGTTGACGATGTCGAAGACAGATTCGCGCCATTTCTTCTTGCCGCGCCTTTCCAGGCCGCGCTCACCGACATAATCCTCGAAGCTCTTGGTCTTCTTGTAAGGCAGGTGGGCGAGTTCCATGGGCAGGCCTACATGGTCGGCGATCATCGCCGCGCCGAGGCCGGTTCCGAGGCCGAGGAACAGCATGCGCCCGCCTTCATAACTGCCGATGGCCTGCATCAATGCATCATTGACCACCTTGACCGGCTTGCCGAACTGCGCGGCGAAGTCGAAGCCGGCCCAACCCTTGCCGAGGTTCATCGGGTCGAGCACTGGCTTGTTGTGACGCACCGGGCCGGGATAGCCCATCGAGATGACGTCGTAGGACAGGCCCTCGGCGAGCTTCTTCACCTTGTCGATCATCTGCTGCGGCGTCAGATCCGGGCCGGAATCGTCCCGGCGCTCGGCGCCGCCGGCACTGGTCAGGATCTTGACGTGCGAGCCGCCAATGTCGATCGCCAGCACGACCGGCTCGGGAGCTGTTGGCTTCACTGCCTTGGCCATCGCGTCCCCTCCCTCACGCCACCGGGTCGATCCAGCCATTGGGCGGTCCGAAGCCGGCCATGGCGTCCGCCGGTCCCCATGTCTTCGGCTCGTAGAGATGCGGCGGCGTGGTGTCGCCGAGCACCGGCCCGACAATGCGCCAGGCGAGCTCCGCCGCGTCCTGGCGGGTGAAGAGCTGGCCATTGCCGTTCATGGCGTCGCCGATCAGCCTTTCATAAGGCGGCATGTCGGCCTTGCTGTCGTCAAGCGCCGTCAGTTCCACCTGCTCGCCGACCATGTCGTCGCCCGGCGCTTTGCGCTGCGCGCCGATGGCGATCACCACCTGCGGGTCGATGCGGAAGCGCACGTAATTCTGGTCGGCGGGCTTGATCGGGTCGAAGACGTCGAGCGGCGGGCGCTTCAGCCGCACCACCACCTCGGTGACATGCACCGGCATGTTCTTGCCGGCGCGGATGAAGAACGGCACGTCCTGCCAGCGCCAGGTGTCGACGAAGAAGCGCACCGCCGCGAAGGTCTCAACCGGCGAGTTCGGCTTGACGCCGGGCTCGGCGAGATAGCCGGTGAACTGGCCGCGCACGACATCGTCTTTCGTCAGCGTCCGGATCGCCCTCAGCACCTGGACCTTCTCGTCGATCAAATCGTCGGCGGAGCGGCCGACCGGTGGCTCCATGGCCAGTAGCAACAGGATGTTGAGCAGATGGTTCTCGATGACGTCCCGGATGCAGCCGACATCGTCATAGAACTTGCCGCGACCCTCGATGCCGAAATCCTCGGCCATGGTGATCTGCACGCTCTCGACGTAATTGCGGTTCCAGATCGGTTCGAGGAAGGAATTGGCGAAGCGGAAATAGAGCAGGTTCTGGATCGCTTCCTTGCCGAGATAGTGGTCGATGCGGAAGATCGACTGTTCGTCGAACACCAGATGCAGCACCCGGTTCAGCCAGCGTGCCGATTGCAGATCGTGGCCGAAGGGCTTTTCCACCATCAGCCGCGCGCCATGCGCGGTGCCCGACTGTTCCAACCCTTGCACGACCGTCTCGAACATGGTCGGCGGCACCGCCATGTAGTGCAGCGGCCGCCGGGCACTGCCGAGCGCGGTCTTCAGCTTCTCGAACGTGGCCGGATCGCGATAGTCGCCGCTGGCATAGCGCAGCAGCGAGGCGAATTTGGCGAACACCTTCTCGTCGATCTTGCCCAGCGCATTGACGATGCCGTCGCGGGCGCGGTCCTGCAATTGCTTGATGTCCCAAGCGTCGAAGGCGACGCCGATCACCGGTTCGGTGAGCGTGCCCTTGGCGACCATCTGGTACAGCGCTGGAAATATCTTCTTGTGGGCGAGGTCGCCGGTGGCCCCGAAGAGCACCAGCGTGTCGGATCGTTCCTGGCTCATGCGTGCGTCTCCCGCTTCGGCGTCACTTGCCGGCCTTCGGCTTCTCGACATGCCCGCCGAAGGCATAGCGCATGGCGGACAACAGCTTGTCGGCGAATTCGGATTCGCCTTGCGAGGAGAAGCGGTCGAACAGCGCCGAGGAAAGCACCGGCGCCGGCACGCCGGTGTCGATCGCCGCTTTCAGCGTCCAGCGGCCTTCGCCCGAATCCGAGACCCGGCCGCCAAACTGCGCCAGGCCCGGATCGCTCTTCAGCGCGCCGGCGGTGAGATCGAGCAGCCACGAGCCAATGACGCTGCCATGGCGCCAGACCTCGGCCACTTGGGGAAGGTCGATGTCGAACTGGTAGTATTGCGGGTTTTCCAGCGGGCTGGTCTCGGCGTCCGCCGTGCGTTGCCGCTTGCCGGCATTGGCCGATTTCAGGATGTTCATGCCCTCGGCATAGGCGGCCATGACGCCATATTCGATGCCGTTGTGCACCATCTTGACGAAGTGGCCGGCGCCGCTCGGTCCGCAATGCAGATAGCCGAAGGGCGCGGTGCCGGCGGCCTTGTCGGGGGTTGGCGCGCCGGCATCGGCGCCCGGCGCCAGCGTGGCGAAGACCGAATCGAGGTGCTGCACCGCCACGTCGGGGCCGCCGATCATCAGGCAGTAGCCGCGCTCCAGGCCCCAGACACCACCGCTGGTGCCGACATCGACGAGATGGATACCCTTGCTGGCCAGTTTCGCGGCCTGGTCGACGGCGTCGTGATAGTAGGAATTGCCGCCGTCGATGACGATGTCGCCAGGCTCCATCAAGTCCGCGACCTGATCGATGATCTTGCCGGTGATCGCCGCCGGCAGCATCAGCCACACACAGCGCGGCTTGGCGAGCTTGCCGACGAATTCCGTCAGGGATGCCGCCCCCAGGGCGCCGTCGGTCACCAGGGCCGCGACGCTTGCGGGGTTGATGTCGTAGACGACGCATTCATGGCCGTCGCGCATCAGGCGGCGCACCATGTTGGCGCCCATCCGGCCCAGTCCCATCATTCCGATCTGCATGGTTTCGTCCCGATTGCTTGAGGAAAGAACAAATCTATCGGCCCCGCTTAATCATGATGCGTCAATGCCCACGCTGAAGTCGACATTCTCCCAACGCATCGCATCGGGCCAGAAAAATGTGAAGACGAGGGTGCTTCCCGCTACCAGTCCGTCGACCGGCAGGTCGACCAGATGGACGCCAAAAGCGCTTTCCCCGGTCTTGTGGTCCTGGATCGTCAGCCAATTGTCACTGCTCCAATGGACAACGCCGGGCGCCGAAAGTTCGACGCGCAAAACCTTGCCGGCGGGGATGGAGCGGATCTTGTTGTTGAAGCGCCATATTCTGAGCGGCGAGCTTGTCTTGCCCTTGATGTAGCGCTCGACGCCTTGCGGCGGCATGTCGAAGACCGCGCCGTCGCGCAGCGATCGCAACAGCTTGATGTGCTCGGCATGCGCCCAGACCAGCGGCATGGCGCTGCCGGACGGTTTGCCCAGCCACAGCTCGCGATCCGGTACATCCGGGCTGTCCCAGACCTGTTCCGGCAGCAGCCCGCCTATACCCGCCGAGCGCTCGAAGGTATCGAGCAGCTCCGAGGCCCTGTCCTTGCGGTCGGCGGCAAGTTCGTAATGCGCCCGCTCGCCGGTGAGCAGGGGCCAGGCGCGTCCCCGGCCGGTGCCGTCGAAAGGCGTGCCATCCTCGTGCTCGCCATAGCCGTCGTCGGTATAACGGTACCAGACCTGGCCTTGCGGCAGATCGCAACGCAAAAGGGTGTCGATAACCTTGACGGTATCGACGATGCGTGGATCGTCGGCTGCCCTGAGGCCAAAGCGAACCAGGGCCAGAGCGTCCGGGCTGATTATGGCTTCCGCTGGTTTATCGGTGTCGGCCGGCGGCCGGTTCTTGATCGGCACGAAGCCATCCTTGGGCGAAGCGGCGCCCGCATCGTCCGGCGGCGCGATGCGGACATAATAGCCTCTGAGGCCTGCGTCGATGCAGAGTTGAGTGCCGGTGACATAGGTCCAGCGTTCGATCTGGTCGTTCCAGCAATCAGCGGTTTCGCGGAGGTAGTTTGCCGGCTCACTCTTTCCGAAGACATCCAGCATGTCGGCGGCGGCAAGCAGCGCGGCGATCTCGACGGCCAGCGTGAACGGGCTGTATCCGGCGTCTTCCTCCCAGCGGTCCTCGCCGGTGACGGGGCCGTTGCGCACGACATAGGAGGCCGCGCTTTCGATCATGGCCAGGAAATCGGCGAGCCTGGCGTCCGGCATATGGCCGGCGCGACGCAAGGCGTCGGCCAGAAGCAGCGGAAAGGCGCATTCATCCATCTGGATGCCGGGCCAGTAGGCGGTGCCGTCCGACCAGACATTTTGCGGCCAGTGACCGTCCGGCTGCTGGATCGTGCGCAGATAGGTCAGGATCTGCAGCGCCTGCTTGCCGTCGCCGGCGGCAAGGAAACCGCCCGCGGTCTCGACCAGGTCGCGCGGCCAGACCAGATGGTAGCCGCCGAGATCGTCGTCGCCCTTATTGAAGCCCCATGGGATCGACAGGCTGGCAACGGCAGCACCCGGTCGCGCGACCGAGAGATGCGAGGCCAGAACCGCTGTGCTGACGCGATAGGTGTTCAACCCGGAGGCGGTGTGGCGGTCGAGCCTCTCAAGCCCGGCCTGGAATGTGCGCCAGTTTTCGACATAGGTCGCGGCGGCGGCGTCGAAACCCTGCTTGAGACTGGCCAGCGCCAGGTCGGCGGCTGCTTGCGGCGACGCGCCGAAGCCAAGCGCCAGCAAGGCCTTGGTTTTGTCTGCCGAGAAGCCGATCTCGCCGGTCAGCGCGACATTGCCGTCTTCCGCCCGCTGGCAGGAGGGATCGAGCGCACCGCCGTTCTGCAATTGCTGCCATCCGTCGGAGAAGCCGACATAGCCGGCCGAACAACTATTCCATGGCAGCGAGGAGGCCAGCGCCAGGGAGACGCCGCGCCCCGTGGCGAAGAGCATGCGCTGGCCCTTGTGTTCGCCAGCCCAGGCCGTGTTGCCCATGCCGGCGTTGACGAGGTGCGGCGCAAGCAGCGCATAGACATGGTAGTCCGCCGCCGGACCTTTCAGCGGCACGAATGCGATCTCCTGAAGCAGGACAGGCCGTTTCGGATCCGTAATGATGCGCTTTTCGACACGGTAGGCGCCGTCTGTCGCGGTGTTGGTCAGCCTGTAGCCCGGCACTCCGTCCTCGAAGGGCGCTACTGCGTGCGCGGCGTCGCGCTTTTCTTCCGAGAAATAGCCACCGGCGCCGGTGACGATCAGCTCCATGTCGCGCGTGCAGGCGCTGTCGAGACGCGGAAAGTAGATCTCGTTCAAGATGCCGTGACTGATCGTGAACCAGAGCGGGCTCTTGGCTGAAAACGCCGTGCCGACGCCACTCTTGGCGCTTGATGTCCAGCGGGCCGGTATTCCGGGTGCGCCTTTCGCTACGGTCGGCGTTCCTGCCATCAATTGGCCTCCTGTCGTGCTCCTAGACCATGTGCCGGCGGCTTTTTCAATCATCGCACCGCAAGTTGATCGAAGGCATGCCAGCCTTTGCAGTTGACAGCTTGCGGTTCGTCTGAATTTGTCTGACAATAGATAAAAAACAGGAACTGCGCGTAACCATCATCAGGCAAAACTAGCAACTTTGGGAGGAAATCATATGAAGAAACTGCTCGTTCTGGGTGCGCTGGCGGCTATGCTCGCCTCAGGCACGGCCCTTGCCGACACCAGCGGCAAGAAGATCGCATTCTCCAACAATTACGCCGGCAATTCGTGGCGGCAGGCGATGCTCGACAGCTACGGCATCGTCACCAAGAAGGCGGTTGAAGACAAGATCGTCGGCGCGGCCGACATCTTCACCACCGCCGACAAGGAAGTGCCGACGCAGGCGGCGCAGGTGCAGAACCTGATCCTGCAGGGCTATGACGCCATCGTCATCAACGCCGCCTCGCCGGATGCGCTCAACGGCGCCATCAAGCAGGCCTGCGATGCCGGCATCACCGTCGTCTCCTTCGACGGCACCGTCACCGAGCCCTGCGCCTACCGCGTCGTCGTCGACTTCAAGGATATGGGCAAGCAGGAAGTCGAGCAGATGGCCAAATTCCAGCCGAAGGGCGGGAACCTTCTGGAAATCCGCGGCCTGGCCGGCACGTCGATCGACGATGCCATCCATGCCGGCATCCTCGAAGGCGTCGCCGCCCATCCCGAATTCAAGATCGTCGGCTCGGTGACCGGCGACTGGGACCAGACGACGGCGCAGAAAGCGGTCGCGACCATCCTGCCCTCATTGCCCGATGTCGTCGGCATCGTCGACCAGGGCGGTGACGGCTATGGCGCCGCACAGGCTTTCGCCGCCGCCGGCAAGCCGCGCCCGACCATCATCATGGGCAACCGCCAGGACGAGCTGAAGTGGTGGAAGGAACAGAAGGACAAGGACGGCTACAAGACCTGGTCGGCTTCGATCGCGCCCGGCGTATCGTCGCTCGCCTTCTGGGTGGCGCAGCAGGTGCTCGATGGCCGCAAGGACATTCCGCACGACCTGCTGGTGCCGTATCTGGCCTTCACCCAGGACGATTTCGAGGCGGCCCTGCCGAAGATCAAGGAAGGCGGCGTCGCCACGCACGAATACACGCAGGAAGACGCCCTCGCGGCGATCAAGGCCAATATCAAGTGAATGTCGCGCCAGTGTTGCCCTTCGTACCATCGCGCGGATATCTCTAAGGCATGCCTGAAGGGAACGCTGACATCATCAGACTGAACGGCGCCGAAAAACATTTCGGCGCCGCCGATGTTGATATCGTAAGACTTGACGGTGCTGAAAAACATTTCGGCGCCGTCAGGGCGCTGGGCGGGGTGGATTTCCATGTCCGGCCCGGCGAATGCGTCGGCCTGGTCGGCCACAATGGCGCCGGCAAATCGACGCTGATGCACATGGTGGCGGGCACCCTCACGCCCGACAGCGGCAAGATCGGCGTGCATGGCGGCAGCGAGGACAACTACTCGGTGTCGCGGGCGCAGAAACTCGGCATACGCTGCGTGTTCCAGGAACTGTCGCTGTGCCCCAATCTCAGCGTCGCCGAAAACACCCGCATCAACCACGCCTCGCTCTCGGGCTTCGGCTGGCGGCGCAAGGCGGCAGCACTGATCACCGCCAAGCTGGACGAGATCTTTCCGGATCATGGCATCTCGGCCTGGGACATTGTCGGCGATCTCTCCATCGGCCGGCGCCAGATGGTCGAGGTGGCGCGCGCCTTTACGGTGACGCAGGACCGGCTCGACCTCGTCATTCTCGACGAGCCGACCTCGTCGCTTGACGCGCATACATCAGGCCAGTTGCTGGCCTTCGTGCGCCGTTTCATTGCCGGCGGCAAAAGCTGCATCCTGATCTCGCATGTGCTGGGCGAGGTGCTGAAAAACGCCGACCGCATCGTGGTGATGCGCGACGGCAAGGTGGTCGTTGCCGATGCGGCAAATGCCTTCGACCGCGACCGGCTGGTGACGGCGATGGGCGGCGCGGAAGCGCGCCAGAAGATCGCCGCCGAGATTGCCGCCGCCAAGCCGGCAGCCGGCCCGTTGCGGGTGCGGGCGCGTCCCGCCGCGCAGAAGGACGGCGCTGACCTTGTCGCCCGCACCGGCGAGATCATCGGCCTTGCCGGGCTGGCGGGACACGGCCAGACCGACCTGTTGCTGGCGATCTTCGCTGCCGCCTCGCGCGCCAGGACCGGCATCGAGGTGACCGCGCCGGTGGCGCTGGTGGCCGGCGACCGCCAGTCGGATGGCATCTTCCCGCAATGGTCGATCGCGCAAAATATCGGCATCCGTTCGCTGGCGCGCCTGCGCAACGGGCTGTTGATTTCGCCGCGGCGCGAGGCCGAACTTGCTGAGACCTGGCAGAAGAAAATCGGCATCCGCACGCCCGATATGAACAACAACATTTTTTCGCTGTCGGGCGGCAACCAGCAGAAGGCGCTGTTTGCCCGCGCGCTCGGCTCCGATGCCCAGATCGTGTTGATGGACGATCCGATGCGCGGCGTCGATATCGGCACCAAGCTGGAAGTCTACGACCTCGTGCGCGAGGAGGCTGGCCGCGGCCGCACCTTCCTCTGGTACACGACGGAAACCGAAGAGCTCGACAATTGCGACCATGTCTATGTCTTCAAGAACGGCCGCATCGTCGCCAATCTGGGCCGCGACGAATTGACCGAAGAGAAGATCATCCAGTCCTCGTTCGGCGACGCGGCCTGACATGACCGCCGCCAGTCTCGACACCACTGCCAGGAGTTCCGCCGAGCGTGGCGCGCTGGCCCGTGCCCGCCTGCTGCGCGGGCTGCTGCCGGCGCTGTCGCTGGCATTGGTGCTCGCCGCCATCGCCTGGCTCAACCCGCGCGCCATCAGCTATTTCGGCTTCAGCCTGATGCTGAACCTGGCGATCCCCATCGCGCTGGCGACGATCGCGCAGATGTTCGTCATTGCAGGCAATGAGCTCGACCTGTCGATCGGCACCTTCGTCGGTTTCGTTGGCTGCGTCACCGCGACCTGGCTGAAGGACGCGCCGCTCATCGGCGTCGCCATCCTGCTCGGATCGATCGGCATCTATGCGCTGCTTGGCGCGCTGATCCATCTGCGCAATCTGCCGTCGATCGTCGTCACGCTCGGCATGAGTTTCGTCTGGCAGGGGCTGGCGATCCTCGTCCTGCCCAAGCCCGGCGGCAAGGCGCCGGACTGGCTGCTGGCGATCATGTCCTTCAAGCCACCTCTCATTCCCTTCCCGATCATAGCGGCGCTGCTGATCGGGCTCGTCGTCCATTTCGGCCTGATGCGCACCTCCTATGGCGTGATCCTGCGCGGCTCCGGCGGCAATCCGGCCGCACTCAAGCGCGCCGGCTGGTCGCTGCTGAAGACCAAGATCGTGCTGTTCGCGCTGGCCGGGCTGTTCGGCGTGCTGTCGGGCATGGCGCTGATCGGCATCACCACCTCGGCCGATGCCAATATCGGCAATGGCTATACGCTGCTTTCGATCGCCGGCGTCATCCTCGGCGGCGGCGAATTCGTCGGCGGCCGGGTGTCGCCGATCGGCGCGGTGATCGGCGCGCTGACACTGGCGCTGGCCGCGTCGCCGCTGCTCACCTTCATGCACATTCCGCCCGACTGGCAGGTGGCCGCCAATGGCGCCATCCTCATCATCGTTCTGGCGGCGCGGGTGCTGATCAGCCGCAGGGAGAGGTGAGCGATGATTCTGGTTAGATCGCTGGCCGGCAAACCCTGGATATGGTCGTTCCTCGGCGCGCTTGTCGTGTGGCTGGCGACGATCGCCTTCACCGGCGGCTATGGCGCCGGCGGTATGGTCACGGCGGCGTTGTCGCTTGCCGTGTTCACCGTCATCGTCGGTGTTGGCCAGATGTTCGTCGTCACGCTTGGCCCGGGCAATGTCGACCTGTCGCTGCCGGCCAATATCGGGCTCGCCAGTGCGGTGGCCATGAAGGTGATGGCCGGCAGCGATTCCATGATCGTGGTCGGGCTGCTGGCCGCGCTTGCCTGCGGTGCGGCGATCGGCGCAGTCAATTACCTGTTGATCTGGGCGCTGCGCATTCCACCGATCATCGCCACTTTGTCGGCGAGCTTCATCATCCAGTCGATCGACATCAGCTATGGCCGTGGACTGCAGATCAAGCCGCCGCCGGGCTTTGCCGATTTCACCAATTGGCAGATTCTCGGCATTCCGGTGCTGGCGATCCTCACCGTGCTGTTCACAATCGGCGCGGCCATCGCCCTGCAGCGCATGATCTATGGCCGCTCGGTGCTGGCGATCGGCCAGAACATCCGCGCCGCCTGGCTCGCCGGCGTCAATGTCGGCCGCATCCGCTTCCTCACCTACACGCTGTCGGGCGCGCTCGGCGGCATCGATGGCGCGCTGCTCGCCGGCTATTTCAGGGGCGCCAATGTCGATATCGGCAATGAATATCTGCTCGCCTCGATCGCCGTTGTGGTCATCGGCGGCACGTCGGTCGCCGGCGGCAAGGCCAACGTGCCCGGCGTCTGGGGCGCGGCGCTGTTCCTGGTGCTGCTTTTGACCATGCTCAACACGTTCGGCGTCAGCGCCGGCGTGCGGCTGCTGCTGACGGGACTGATTATCGTCGGGGTGATAACGGCGGCGGGTGGCGAGAAGGCGGTGCGGTAGCGTGAAGGATCACGTCGACGCCGAGTTCCCGGACAATCGTTAGGCCAGCCTAACAGCGGGTTCCCATTCGCGGCGCGCCCTAGTAAACCCTTCCGCGATCTCAGTTCGCCTCGGGAGGGTTCCGCTTGTCCAGTTCCGTTAGTGTCGTGAACGAGAATGGCGTCGCCATCGTCACCATCGACAACCCGCCGGTCAACGCGCTGAGCTTCCATGTCCGCGAGCCGCTGATGCAGGCGCTGGTTGCCTTGCGCGACGATGCCTCGGTCACGGCCATCATCATCGCTTGTGCCGGCCGGACCTTTGTCGCCGGCGCCGACATCACGGAATTCGGCAAGCCGGTGCAGCAGCCGGACCTGCGCGCCCTGATCGTGACGCTCGAGACCATGGCCAAGCCGACAGTCGCCGCCATCCACGGCACGGCGCTCGGCGGCGGGCTGGAACTGGCGCTCGGCTGTCATTTCCGCGTTGCCGATGCCGGCGCCAAGCTCGGCCTGCCGGAGGTGAAACTTGGCCTGCTGCCGGGCGGCGGCGGCACGGTGCGGCTGCCGCGTCTTGTCGGCGCGCTGAAGGCGCTGAGGATGATCGTTTCCGGCACGCCGATCGGCGCGACCGAAGCGCATGCCGCCGGTCTGGTCGATGCCGTTTTCGAAGGTGATCTGACCACGCACGCCGTGAACTTTGCCCGCGAAATCGCCCGCAAGGGTGGTCCTTTCACGCCGGTGCGTGATCGCGATGACTTGCTTGGCGAAACGGACCTCGCGGCTTTCGACGCAGAGGTGGCGGATCTCGCCAAGAAGGCTCGCGGGCTGGAAGCGCCAGTCGCCTGTGCGCAAGCCGTGCGCAACGCCGTCACACTGCCCTTTGACGAAGCGCTGGCGGCGGAGCGCGCGCTATTCGTCAAACTGGTCGCCAGCGACCAGTCGCGCGCGCAGCGCCATCTGTTCTTCGCCGAACGTGAGGCGGCAAAACTTCCCGGCAAGGATACGCTTAAGCGCAGGATCGCACGCGTCGGTGTGATCGGCGCCGGCACGATGGGCGGCGGCATCGCCATGGCCTTCGCCAATGGCGGTTTTTCGGTCACCTTGCTGGAAACCAGCGCGAAAGCGCTGCAGCGCGGGCTGGGCACGATCGAGAAGAACTATGCCGTCTCCGTTTCGCGCGGCTCCCTGACCGAAGATGCCAAGCGTCAGCGGCTCGCCCAGTTCAAGGGCTCGACCGACTATGCCGATCTCGCCGAGTGCGACCTGATCATCGAGGCGGTGTTCGAGGACATGGCGGTCAAGAAGGAGGTGTTCGGCAAGCTCGACGCCGTGGCCAAGCCGGGCGCCATCCTGGCCACCAACACCTCCTATCTCGACGTCAACGAAATCGCCGGCTCGATCTCGCGGCCGCAGGATGTGCTCGGCCTGCATTTCTTCTCGCCGGCCAATGTCATGAAGCTGCTGGAGATCGTGCGGGCCGACAAGACCGCGCCGGATGCTCTGGCGACCGTGGTCGATCTCGCGCGGCGGATCGGCAAGGTGGCGGTCGTCGTCGGGGTCTGCCACGGCTTCGTCGGCAACCGCATGCTGGCAGCGCGCGGTTCGGAATCGGAAGCGCTGCTGCTGGAGGGCGCGACACCCGGCCAGATCGACAAGGCCTTCACCGATTTCGGCTGGCCGATGGGGCCGTTCCAGATGGGCGATCTGGCCGGCCTCGACATTGGCTGGCGCAACCGCAAGGCGCGCGGCCTGACGGCCGTCATCGCCGACACGCTGTGCGAACAGGGCCGTTTCGGCCAGAAGACCGGCCGTGGCTTCTATCTCTATGAGGCTGGCGCACGGGCGGGCGTTCCCGATCCCGAGGTCGACGCGCTGATCCGTGAAAAGGCCGCCGAGCGCGGCATCGCGCCGCGTGCGATCAGCGCTGACGAAATCATAGAGCGCACGCTCTATCCCCTGGTCAATGAGGGGGCGAAAATCCTCGAGGAGAAGATCGCGGCCCGCGCCTCCGACATCGATGTCGTCTGGGTCAATGGCTACGGCTTTCCCATCGGCAAGGGCGGCCCGATGTTCTGGGCCAGTCTGGAAGGGGCGGCCAGGATCGTCGAGCGGCTTGAGCATTGGCACCAACAGACCGGCAAGGATGTGTTCAAGCCGACGCCGCTGCTGAAACGGATGGCCGAGACCGGTTCCTGGGAGGCAGAGGCAACAGCCTGATCAGACGACCGCCGAACGCGGTGGCGGCTACAAATCCACGCGTCGAGGCGCAAACCTTGTCGGGCAGCGCGGCTGGACCGCGCTGCATCTTTCACACATGCTTGCGGCCGCCGGTCTCGCGGAACCAGCTGTCGGGGTAGGGATACCACCAGTCCTGGATCGCCGGTCTGTGGTCGATGATCACCATCTTGGAACGGCGGAAGGCATCGAGCCCCTGGCGTCCGAGTTCGCGGCCGAGGCCTGAGGCTTTCCAGCCGCCGAAGGGCAGGGCGTCATTGTCGATCAGCGGGTTGTTGACCCAGACCATGCCGGCCTCCAGCCGCTCGGCCGCCTCATGCGCTTCGGCGAGGTCCGTGGTGAACACCGAGGCGCCGAGGCCGAACGGGCTGTCATTGGCAAGCCGGATCGCCTCGTCGAAATCCTTGACACGGCAGATAGCGGCGACCGGCCCAAAGCACTCTTCGCGCACGATCGCCATGTCGGGGGTGACGCCGGTCAGGATCGTCGGCTCGTAGAACCAGCCGGTGTTGTGCGCCGGCGGGATGCGCCCGCCGGTGACGGCCTTGGCGCCGTGCGCAATGGCATCGTCCACGAGGCGCATCACTTTTGTCCGCGCGGCCTCGCTGACCAGCGGCCCGATCTCGGTCTTGTCCATGCCGTTGCCGATGCGCAGCGTGCGCGTCCTTTCAGCGAACAATTCGACGAAGCGGTCATGCACGGCGTCGACGACGAAAAAGCGCTCGGCCGAGGTGCAGACCTGGCCGGTGAGGTGGAAGGCCGCGGTGACGCTGCCGGCCGCCGCGACGTCGAGCGGGGCGTGCTTGCTGATGATCAGAGGATCGCTGCCGCCGGCCTCGATGACGCAAGGCTTCATGCGTTTGGCGCAAGCCACCGCAACCGCCTTGCCGGCGGCGACCGAGCCGGTGAAGGCGACGGCGTGGGTGCGGTCGGATGTGATCAGCGCCTGGGCGGTGGCCGCGCCTCCGGGCAGGCAGGAAACCAGCCCTTCCGGCAACGAGCGGAACACGGTCATGTATTCGAGCGTCGACAGCGTCGTCGCCTCGGCCGGCTTGATGACGCAGGCATTCCCCGTGGCAAGCGACGCCGCAACGGTCCAGCACATCAGCAGGATCGGGAAGTTGTAGGGCATGATGTGGACGGAGACGCCGTACGGCTCGTAGCGCGCATACTGGAACGAGCCGGCCTGCGTCGTGCCGGCGATCTTGCCGGCGTCGTCGCGTGCCATCTCGGCATAGTAGCGGAAGATCGGCGCGCAATTGGCGATCTCGCCGATGGCTTCGGGATAGGGCTTGCCCATCTCGCGCACCATCAGTTCGGCGCAGCGCGTGAAATCGGCCGCCTCGATGGCGTTGGCGACGGCGTGCAGATGCTTGGCCCGGCTCTTGGCGTCGAGCTTTTTCCAGGCGGCCTGCGCCCTGGTTGCGGCGGTGAGCACGGTGTCGATCTCTCCATCTGTCGCAGCGGAGATAGCGCCGACGGTTTCCAGCGTCGCCGGGTCGATCACCGGCTTGGTCGTGCCGGCCATCGGCCGGTAGTCCGGGTTGACGAAGAAGGTCGGCTGGTCAGGGGCGAAATCCATGGTCGTCCTTTCAGGTCCGCTCAGCGGATCATGTAGACCTTCTTGATGGTCTCATGGACGGTGCAGACGCCTTTCCAGTCCTGTGGGAAGAAGGCCGCCGTGTCGGGCTCGATCTCGATCACCTCGCCGGATTCATGGACATAGGTGCAGCGCCCTTCGAGAAAGTGGCAGAATTCGTCGCGGGTGACGTGGCAGTGCCATTTGCCGGGGGTGCAGACCCACAGGCCGCACTCGGAACGGCCCTCCGGCCCCTTGTGGAGTAGCTTGCCGGAGGTGTGGGACTGGCCCTCGATCATGGTCGGGATAACGCCCCAGTCGACGAGATCGGTGATGGTGAGCGGCGATTGCATGATCGGCGTGGTCATATCGAATTCCTTGAAAAAGTGCTCACCGGCACATGAAGGCCTTGGTGAGGGTTTGCGTGATGATGGAGATGCCGGTCCAGCCGGCGGGAAAGAAAACGAGCGTGCCGGCCGCGACCGGGATCTCCTCGCCGTCGTCGCGGAAGTAGCTGCCTTGCCCCGACAGGAAGTGGCAGAACTCGTCGGCGGCGAAGGTGACCTTGCGGGTGCCCGGCGTGCACGACCACAGGCCGCATTCGCTCGACCCATCCGGGTTTTGCGACAGGATCTTGCCGGAGGCGCGCGGCGCGCCGGCAAGCGTGTTGCTGCCCGCGCCCCAATCCTCCAGTTCCACGTTCGCGGCCTTCGGCCAGTGCGGTGTCGACATGTGGTTAGCTCCGTTGCTTTCAGGCCAGCATGTAGACGTTGCGCATGGTCTCATGCACCGTGCATTCGCCCGTCCAGCCGGCGGGGAACATGACCACGGTCCCAGCCGACACTTCTATCACTTCGCCGACATCCGACCGGTAGGTCGCGCGGCCGGCGACGAAATGGCACAATTCGTCACGCGGGATCGAGAGCCGCCAGCGGCCCGGCGTGCACACCCAGATACCGGATTCCGGCTGGTTGTTCGGCCCCTTGTGCACGAGCCTGCCGGTGGAGTGTGAGGCGCCATCGAGCGCGTCAGGCTGGGCGCCCCAGTCGACGAGATCGGTGCGGATGGAAGCCTGGTGGAGGTGCGGGGCAGACGAGGTCATGGACGTGCTCCATGATCATGATGCTCAACTGCGATCTGTTGCCGCCCTACGAGGCCCCCCTCTGTCCTGCCGGACATCTCCCCCTCAAGGGGGGAGATTGGCAGCTTTGGTTTCGGCGCCCCTTTTTCAGCGTTGGAAATCGGCGAAAGCGGTCGCGACATCCAATCTCCCCCCTTGAGGGGGAGCTGGCCGGCAGGCCAGAGGGGGGTGCCTTGGCTCGACATCTCAAACATCGTGCTCACAGCAACGCCTCCAGCAAACCCGCAGCCTTCTCAGGCCCGTTCTGCGCGTGCATCTGTGCCGAGGTCTGCGCCAGCTTCGCCTTCATCTTCGGGTCGGTCAGGCAGGTCTCGATCTTGGCGACCAGCTCGGCATCGGTCCAGTCGTAGCGCGGCATGCCGAAGCCGTGGCCGGTTTCCTCGACGCGGGTAGCGTTGTCGTGACCGTCCCAGACATAGGGCATGATGATGGCCGGCTTGCCGAAATAGAGGCACTCGGTGAACGAGTTGTTGCCGCCATGGTGGATCACCGCATCGACCTGTGGGATCACCGAAGGCTGCGGGAACCAGCTCTCGACGATGACGTTGCCGGGCACGTCGGTGTACTGGTCCTTGTAGCCGCCGACATTGACCAGCGCGCGGTAGCGCGTCTGGCCCAGCGTGGCGATGATGCGCTTCAGCAGCTCGACATCGCCGGCGCCGAGGCTGCCGAAGGAGACATAGAGCAGCGGGCCATCATTGTTTTTCGCGAAGGTCGGTACCGCATAAGGCTTCTCTTGCCGCACGCAGCCTTCGAGATACTGGAATTTCGCCGGGTCGAGCGGATGGCGGCGCTTGAATTTCGCCGCCTCGGGATAAAGCAACAGGTTCAGATAGGGCGAGGCCTCGAAGAACTGGCCGATCGGATAGGGCGCCTCGTTGTTGGCGGTGAGGAAGGCGTTGAAGTCGTCATGGATCGGCTTGATCACCTCGTTGAAATGATCGCGATAGCGCTGATGCCCGGCATGGTCGTTCTCGCCGCAGCCGGAGAGATGCGGCGGGATGTCCTCGTCCTCGATCTCGTTTTCCGAGCAGGAGATAACGCGCACCCACGGCTTGCCGAATTGTTTGATGGCCGGAAACAGGATGACGTTGTCGACGCAGATGACATCAGGCTTGATGGCGGCCAGCACGCCCGGCAGGTCCTTCTGCGCCCATTTGGCGCTGTCGACGATCGCCGTCCAGCAATCCTTCACGTAATTGTCGACCTGGTCATAGGGCGATTTACGGAAGTTCGAGATGTGGCCGTTGATGAAATCCTCCCAGAATTTCGCCATCTGTTCGGGCGGCATCGGTTCGGAGAGGTTCACCGGATGCGCCTCGAAACCGTAGCCTCTATAAACCTCGACGAAGCCGGGATCGGACAGGAACACGGCCTTGTGGCCGCGCGCCTCGACCGCTTGCGCGATGCCGACGGAATTGAGCGCCGGGCCGTAGGCGGCTTCCGGGAAAAAGGCGATCGTCTTCTGCGCCATCAGGCTGCTCCTCTCATTCTGCGAAAATTCTGACATCGGCGGCGTCCCAGCCGAGTTCGACCTGGTCGCCTGACGAAACCGGCCTCTGGTCGGCTGCATCCGC
Source organism: Mesorhizobium sp. CNPSo 4671 (assembly GCF_057784245.1). Lineage (NCBI taxonomy): Bacteria > Pseudomonadati > Pseudomonadota > Alphaproteobacteria > Hyphomicrobiales > Phyllobacteriaceae > Mesorhizobium > Mesorhizobium sp. CNPSo 4671. Next base: position 91,967 of record NZ_JBWLUW010000015.1, read on the forward strand.
AGTGACGCGCACCAGGAACGGTTTGGGCGACAGGGACGTGCGGACATGCAGCTGCAGGTCGAGCCCGTGGTACGCAAATGCCTCGACCGTGCCGTTGGTGCGGTTGGCTGTCTCGGGCGACGGGAACAGCCGGATGCGCTCGGGCCGCACCGAGGCGACCGCGGATGCGCCAGGTGGGAGCGCTGCAGGGACCTTGCCGGTAATGCGCGCGCCATTCGCGGCCACCACACCATCGGCTGACGCCTTGCCCGGGATGAAATTCATGACGCCGATGAAGTCGGCGACGAAACGGTCGGCCGGATGCTCATAGACAGCATGCGGCGTGTCGCATTGCAGCAGCCTGCCGTCTTTCAACACCGCCATGCGGTCGGCCATGACAAGCGATTCTTCCTGGTCGTGGGTGACGATGACGAAGGTGATGCCGACCTCGTGCTGCAGGCGTTTCAGTTCCAGTTGCATAGCGCCGCGCAGCTTCTTGTCGAGCGCGCCGAGCGGCTCGTCGAGCAGCAGCAGCCTTGGCCGTTTGACCAGCGCTCGGGCGAGTGCGACGCGCTGCTTCTGGCCGCCCGACAATTGCTCCGGCTTGCGGTCGGCGAACGGGACCAGTTCGGTGGTCGTCAGGATGGCGTCGACGCGGGAGCGGATTTCTTTAGCCGGCAAGCGCTCCATCTCCAGCCCGTAGGAGACATTGGCGCGCACGCTCATATGTGGGAACAGGGCGTAGGACTGGAACATCAGATTGACCGGCCGCTTGTTGGGCGGGGTTTTCGCGATGTCCTTGCCGTCGAGCAGGATGCGTCCGTCGGTCGGGGTCTCGAAGCCGGCCAGCATGCGCAAGAGCGTGGTCTTGCCGCAGCCGGAGGGGCCGAGCAGCGCGAAGAACTCGTTTTCGCGGATATCCAGCGAGATGCCGCCGACGGCGGTGACCCGGCCGAAATTCTTCGACACATGATCGATGGCGAGCAGCGTGCGCGGTTCGCTCATTGGCCTATCATTCCCCGATTAAGCCGCTGCGACAGGGTCAGCGCGGTGATCGAGACCGCCATGACGATGGTCGCCAGCGCGTTGATCTCCGGCGTGATGCCGAAGCGGATCATGGCGTAGATCTGCATCGGCAGCGTGGTCGAGGCGCGGCCGGCGCCTGACGTGAAGAAGGCGATGATGAATTCGTCGACCGAGAGCGTGAAGGCAAGCAGGGCGCCGGCGATCACCGCCGGCGCGATGACCGGCAAGGTCACGCGCCGGAAGGTGGTGAGCGCGGAGGCGCCGAGATCGGCGGAGGCCTCGACGATCGACCAGTCGAAACTCTTCAGCCGGGCGCGCACCACCGAACAGACGAAGGCGAGGTTGAAGACGACATGGGCAAGGATGATGGTGTGCAGGCCCATGGTCAGGTTGAGCATCGAAAAGAACGACAGCAATGCGATCGCCAGCACGATGTCGGGAATGATCATCGGCGCGAAGATCAGCGCTTCCAGCCCTCTGCCATATTGCCGGCGCATCTCGACCCCGATCGCCAGCAGCGTGCCGAGCAGCGTGGCGATTGCCGTGGAGATCAGCGCCACGATCAGCGTGTTGAGCGCTGCGGACAGGATCGCGGCATTGTGGGCCAGCGAGGCGTACCATTTCAGCGAAAAGCCAGACCATGCCGTCGGCAATCCACCTTCGTTGAAGGAGAGCGCCACCAGAACGGCGATCGGGATGTAGAGGAAGGCGAAGACGAGGGTGAGCACGAGCCAGAGCGTGCGTCGCGTCGTGGGAGAGCGCTCAGCCATCTGTGCCTCCCGCAGCCTGCGCCGCCCGCCCCGAGGCGCGATTGGCTGCCATCGCTTGCGCCATCAGCACCAGCAGCATGATGGCGATCAGCGCCATGGCGAGCGCGGCGCCGAACGGCCAGTCATTGGCGGTGAGGAACTGGTCGTAGACGAGATTGCCGATCATCTGGAAGCGGCCGCCGCCGAGCAACGCCGGGGTGACGAAATTGCCGATCGACAGCACGAAGACGAAGACCGCGCCGGCGGCGATGCCGGGTACGGTCAGCGGCAGGATGACACGGCGGAAGGTGGTGGCGGCGGAAGCGCCGAGATCGCGCGAGGCTTCGGCGAGTTCCGGGTTGAGGCGCGACAGCGGCGCGTAGCAGGCGAGGATGACGAAGGGCAGATAGTTGTAGACGAGGCCGGCGATGACCGCGCCTTCGGTGTAGAGCATCGACGGCGGTTCGCCGGTGTAACCGAACCAGCGCATCAACTGGGTGATCAGGCCTTCGCGGTTGAGCAGCACGATCCAGGCATAGGTGCGGATCAGATAGTTCGACCAGAACGGCAGCACGGCGAAGAAAAGAAACATCGGCTGCCAACGGCGCGGTGCGGCAGCAATCGCATAGGCGGCGGCATAGCCGATCACCACCGCGATCAGCGTTGCGGTGCCGGCGATGCGCGCGGACTTCAGGAAAATGCCGGCGTAGAGCGGGTCGAGGACCAGCCCGAAATTCTCCAGCGTGAAGGTGTAGTCGATGCCGCCATAGATGCCGCGCCGGAAGAAGGCGAGCGCCAGCACCAGCGCGCAGGGAATCACCATCAGCGCGGTCAGCCAGACCAGCGCGGGCGCCATGAGCAGGGAGGAACGGGAGGGGCGCGTCACGCCGTGCCCTCGCCGGTGCCTAGCAGGCTCCCCCTCACCCGGATTGCCAACCGAATTGCAAAGGGCAATTCGGGGCAATCCGACCTCTCCCCGAGGGGAGAGGAGGTGGCAGACGCTGGCGCCTTTCTCTTCTCCCCCACGGGGAGAAGGTGGCCGCGAAGCGGCCGGATGAGGGGGCGCGGCGCTGGCAATTGGCGAAGGCCTACAAACCAGCCAATCTCCCCCCTTGAGGGGGAGATGGCCGGCAGGCCAGAGGGGGGCGACACGGAACGCAAGCTTAATTCCAGGATGCCGTTGGAACAGTCCTTACTGCGCGGCCTTGATCTCGCTGACGATCTTGGAATAGTCGCGCTGGGCTTCGCCGACGTCACGCAGCTGTTCGAACTTGACGAGGTCGGCCACAGGCATCGCCATGTTGGGGAATTTGGCCAGGAAATCGGCCGGCAGGCTTTCCATCGCCGGCTTGTTCGGCACCTTGTAGTCGATGTTCTGCGCCGCCCAGGCGTGGTTCTTGGCGTCGAGCATGAAGTTGATGAACTTGAATGCGTCGTCCTTGTGCTCGGATGCCTTCATCACCACCATCGTGTCGACCCAGAGGTCCGAGCCCTCCTTCGGGATGACGTATTTGATCTCGGGTTTTTCGGCGATGCCGTAATTGCACCAGCCGTCCCAGGCCTGCACCATCAGCGCCTCGCCCGAAACCAGCTTGGAATAGAAGGTGGTGTCGTCATAGGCGAGCAAGGTTTTCTTGGCCGAAATCAGCAGGTCCTTGACTTCGGCCATCTTGGCCGGGTCGGTCTCGTTGACCGAAAAGCCCTTGTCGAGCTGGCCGGCGGCCAGCAGCCAGCGATCGGTCGCCAGCATGGTGGTCTTGCCCTTCAGCGCGTCTGAAGGCGCGAGCAGATCGCTCCAGCTCGTCGGCGCCGTCTTGACGAGGTCCGAGCGGTAGCAGAGGCCGGTCGTGCCCCAGGTGTAGGGCACGGAGAAGTTGTTGCCGACATCGTGCGGCAGCTTGGTCGCTTCCGGGTAGAGGTTGGCGAGATTGGGGATCTTGGCGTGGTCCACCGGCTCGGTCAGGCCGAGCTTGTTCAGCACCTCGGCGAAGGGCGAGGAGACGAAGACAACGTCATAGCCCTTGCCGCCGGCGGCAATCAGCTTGCCCATGATCTCCTCATTGGTGGCGTGCACCACCACTTCGCCGGAGACGCCGGTCGCGGTCTTGAACGTGGCCATGGCATCGGGCGCCATGTAGCCGTCCCAGTTGGAAATGACGAGGCCGGCGGCCATCGCCGGCGCAGACATCGTCAGGGCAAGGCCGAGAGCGATTGAAGATAGCTTGAGCGCACGGCGCCGCGGGCTGGTAGCGGTCATGGCAGACTCCCATTCCGGTTGATCGTCGAATTCTGTGCTGGACCGGCGCGACTGATGCCGCTGCCTTCGATCCTGTTCCCTCGGTCTTTTTATCGCCGATTGCGCAGACAGTACTATTGCAGAAAAAAGTACGTCAATCCATAATTTGTCAAGCGACCGAGGAATCTGGCCGATTGCGTCTGCGAGGCCGATCGGTCAAACCTTAACGGCCACGTCCGCCCACCGAGACCACATATGCAAGCCGCAGCCCGACGACCTCGCACCAACCATCTCGATCTGGCGCAGCGCATCCTGGATGTGGCGCGCCAGCGCGGCTTCGAGCCAGGCGCGCGGCTGCCGGAACAGCAGATCGCCTCGCTGTGCAATGTCTCGCGCACGCCGGTGCGGGCCGCGCTCAGCCTGCTGGCGGAGCGCGGCGTCGTGCGCTGGGAGGCCGATACCGGTTATCACCTGGCGGTCGACCTCGCCGCGCAGCCGGCCATTGCCACCGAGCTTCCCAGCGCGGAGGAAGACGAACTCGCCGAGGCGATCCTGCGCGACCGCTCGGCGCGCAGGCTGGACCAGACGGTGACCGCCGCCGGGCTGATGCGGCGGTACAGTGCCGAGCGCAAGACGGTACTAAAAGCACTTAATAAACTGACCGAAGAGAATCTGCTGGACCGCGCGCCGGGCCAGTCCTGGCTTTTCCGGCGCACGCCCGATGATCCCGAGGCGCAAGGCGAAAGCTATGAATTCCGCTTGCTGCTGGAGCCGGCGGCGATCCTGACGCCGGGCTTCCGGCTGGACGGCGCGCGGGCGGCCGCGTTGCGCCAAGGCATGGACGCTTTGTCGGCACTGCCGGATGCCGCGTTCGACACGCGCGAGTTCCAGCGGCTGGACATGGATTTCCACGGCATGATCGCCGAGGGGTGCGCCAACCGCTTCGTCGCCGACGCGCTGGCCGATCATCTCCGTCTGCGCCGGCTGCCGGGCATCTATGCTGGCGTCAACGTCTTCCGGCTGCGGCAATCCTTGCTGGAACACCTGAACATACTCGACCATCTCGAAAGCCGGCAGTATGAGGTGGCTGCCGATCTGCTTCGCATCCACCTGCGGCTTTCCCGCAACCAGCGACCGCAAGCGGCCAGCCGCGGGGCGCCCGCCCTGTTCGGCATGATCAGCCGGCCGGAATGAAGAGGATTAATTGACGCGCAAAGCCAGCCCGACCATCGCGCTGTTTCCCGAAGCCAGCTTCGGCGCCGCGTTGAATTGCGTCGGCATCGCGCAGGCCTTGCGGGCGCGGGGCGCCCGGCCCGTCTTCATCTGCCATGCCGGTTTCTCCGGCGTCTTTGCCGACTACGGTTTCCAGGAATACCAGCTGCCGACCGACGAGCCGCTGAGCGACAGCGAGCGCCAGAGCTACTGGCAGGCCTTCGTGCGCCGGCACCTGCCGCATTTTAGGCTCAGCCCGATCGACCAGCTCGAAACCTATGTCGCGCCGACCTGGCAGGCGATCGTCGACACGGCGGTCAATGCCGAGGCGCCGCTGCGCCAATTGCTGGCGCGGCTGAAGCCGGACGCGGTGGTGCTCGACAATGTCATCATGTTCCCGGCGATCGCCGCCGCCGGCTGCCCCTGGGTGCGCGTCGTCTCCTGCGCCGAGACCGAGTTGCCCGACGCCGAAGTACCGCCCTACCTTTCAGGGATGGCTGCCGACGATCCGCAACGCGCGGCGTTCGAGGCCCGCTATCTCTCTGCCTCGGCGCCGGCGCATGACCGCTTCAACCGTTTTCGCGGGGATGCCGGCCTGGCACCATTACCCAAGGGCCTGTTCCTCGAAAGCTCGCCCGACCTCAACCTGTTGCTGACGCCGGCGATCGTGCGGCGCGAGCGCGCCGAGCCACTCGACCCCGAACGCTTCGTCTATCTCGAAGGTTGTGTGCGCTCGGAAGGGCCGTTCGAGGTGCCGGTGTTTCCGCGCAACAAGGGGCCGCTGGTCTATGTCGCTTTCGGCAGCCTTGGCGCCATGGATGTCGGGCTGATCGAGCGCATGCTTGCCGTTTTCGACAGGCTGCCGGCGCGCTTCATTGTCAATGTCGGCGGCCTGCGCGATGCCTATCGGGCGGTTCCCGACAATGTCTATCTCGACGCCTGGTTTCCGCAGCCCTCGGTGGTGGCGAAATCCGACCTGTTCATCCATCACGGTGGCAACAACAGCTTTTGCGAGGCGCTGCGCTTCGGCGTGCCGTCGCTGATCATGCCCTATTGCTGGGACGGTCACGACAATGCGCGCCGCGCCGAAGAGACCGGCACCGGCGACCATATCGGCCGTGACGGCTGGACCGAAGGAGTATTGGAGAGAGCCATTCTCGGCCTGCTGGCCGACGACGCCATGCGCGCCCGCCTGAGGGACAATGCAGCCAGGATGGCGCTGAAACCCGGAACGGACGTGGCCGCGCAAGCCATACTCTCTCTGATACGGACTTGAACGAAATGCTCGATAAGAACACGAACACCGCGACCAACGATCCCAAAGCCTGGCTGGCCCAGCACGGCATCAACGAGGTCGAATGCCTGGTGCCCGACATGAACGGCGTGCTGCGCGGCAAGGCGCTGCCGACGGCGAAATTCCTCAAGGCGCTGGAAGACCGCGCGCTCTATTTGCCGAGCAGCGCTTTCCTGGTCAGCATCGACGGCCGCTATTCCGGCTCGATCGACGAGGGCTTTGCCTATTCCGATCCAGACATGCGCATGGTGCCTGACGTTTCGACACTGTGCCTGGCGCCGGGCGCGGGCGCTGGCAAAGCCTATGTCTTCGCCGACGCTTTCCACATGGACGGCAGGCCGTGGATGGCCTCGCCGCGCCATGTGCTGCGCGCCGTGCTCGATCTCTACGGCAAACGCGGGTGGCGCGCGGTGGTGGCGCCCGAGGTCGAATTCTATCTCACCGCGCCCAACCCCGACCCGGACAGGCCGCTGACCGCACCGGTCGGGGCCAACGGCCGCGCCGAGGGCGTGCAGCATCCCTATGACATGGTGGCTCTGGAAGAATTCGAGCCGATGATCCGCCGCGTCTATGATTATGCCGCGGCCGCCGGGCTGCCGCTCGACACGCTGATCCATGAATCGGGCACGGCGCAGCTGGAGATCAATCTCCTGCATGGCGATGCGCTGCCTCTGGCCGACCAGGTGCTTTTGTTCAAGCGGCTGACGCGCCAGGCCGCGCAGCAATGCGGTATACACGCCACCTTCATGGCCAAGCCGATCGCCGCGCAGGCGGGAAGCTCGATGCACCTGCACATGTCCGTTGTCGACGAGGCAGGCAATGCGCTGTTTGCCAGCGACGATGATGCCGACACCGAGATGTTCGGCCATTTCATCGGCGGCCTGCAGAAATACGTGCCGGAGATCATGCCGCTGTTTGCGCCCAACGTGAACTCGTTCCGCCGCATAAGGCCGAACCACAGCGCGCCGGCCAACATCGAATGGTCGCACGACAACCGCTCCTGTGGCCTGCGCGTGCCGGCCGGTGGCCGCTCGGCGCGACGTGTGGAGAACCGTTTGCCCGGCGCCGATTCCAATCCCTATCTGGCGATCGCCGGATCGCTGCTTGCCGGCTATCTCGGCGTCGAGCAGAAACTGGCGCGCTCGGCGGAAGCCACGGGCAATGCCTACAAGATCAAGAGCACGCTGCCGAAAACCATGGAGGAGGCGCTCGACCGCTTCACAGCTTGCGAGCCGGTGCGCAAGCTGCTCGGCGAGGATTTCTTCCAGACCTATCTGCGCGTCAAGAGCGTCGAGCTCGACCTGTTCCAGAGCGTGGTGACGAGCTGGGAACGCGATCATTTGCTGCTGAAGGTGTGATCATGGCATCTTCAACAGGTTTCAATTCCGGTCTCGATATCGGCAAATCCTACTATGTCGCCACCGCCAATCCGGCGCCGGACCATCCGGCGCTTGACGGCGATGTCGAGGCCGATTTGGTGGTGGTCGGCGGCGGCTGCACCGGCCTGTCCGCCGCCCTGCACGCCGCCGAGCGCGGCCTGAAGGTGGTGCTGCTCGAAGGCGGCAAGATCGGCTGGGGCGCCTCGGGGCGCAATGGCGGCCAGATGATCCCCGGCCTGCGCAAGGGTGCCAAGGGCCTGGTCAAGCTCTACGGTCCCGAACGGGCAAAGGTGCTGTTCGACCTCGCCTTCGAGGCGCGCGGCCTGGTGCTCGACATCATCGAGCGCCATGCCATCGATTGCGACCTGAGACTCACCGGCCATCTGGTCGGCGCGGTCAACGGCTCCGATCTTAAAGACCTCGAGGACGAAGCAAAGTGCCTCGAGAGCGTAATGAAATTCCGTGACGTCGAGATCCTGTCGGCCGCGGACGCACGCGCCAAGGTCGACACGCCCTATCATGGCGCGATGTACGAGCCGCTTGGCGGCCACATGCATCCGCTGAACTACACACTCGGCCTTGCCCGCGCGGCCGTGGCCGCCGGCGTCGTCATCCACGAGAATTCGGTGGCGGTGAAGCTGGAGCGCGAGCCTTCGGTCCGGGTCTCGACATCGAAGGGATCGGTGCGTGCCAAACATGTCGTGTTGGCGGGCGATGCGCTGCTGCATGGGCTGGAGCCGCGCGTCAACAGCCGCATCATGCCGGTCGGCAACTACATCGCCGCTACCGAGCCTCTGGAGGGCAAGCGCGACGTCATCCCGGCCAATGTCGCGGTGTCGGACACGCGCTTCGTCGTGAACTATTATCGCATGTCGGCGGACGGACGGCTGCTGTTCGGCGGCGGCGAGCGCTACACGCCATCGCCGCCGGCCGACATTGCCGGTTTCGTGCGGCCGCATATGGAAGCCACCTTCCCGCAGCTCAAGGGTTGCCGCATTGATCATGCCTGGGGCGGGCTGGTGTCGGTGACGACATCCAGGCTGCCGCATGTCGGGCACTATGGCGAGGTCTATTTCGCGCATGGCTATTCCGGCAAGGGCGTCATCCTGTCGACGCTCTCGGGCAAGCTTTTGGCCGAAGCGATTACCGGGGATGCTTCACGGCTCGATCTGTTCTCGACGCTGACCCCGATGCCATTCCCCGGCGGCACGGCGCTACGCGGACCGCTCTATGTGCTGGGCATGCTGTGGTACGCGATGCGGGATCGCATCAAGCATTGAGGTCGCGAGAAGCGACCTAGACCACGAAGAAATCCTCGATGCGCTGCCTGGCCTCAAGCAACGCCGGCAGGATTTCCCGTTCCATCTCCGCGACAGAAAATCGCGCCGACTGGCTCGAGACATTGATCGCCGCGACCGTGCTGCCAGCGCGGTCGCGGATCGGCACGGCGATGGAGCGCAGTCCAAGCTCCAGTTCCTCGTCGACGATCACAAAGCCGTTCGCCTTCGCCTTGCCGATGGCCTCGGCCAGCAGCCTGATGTCGGTGATCGTCTTCGGCGTCCGTCTTTCGATGGTCGCCTGGCGCAGGAATTTGTCGAGGTTCTCTGGCGCCAGGCCGGCGAGCAGCATGCGGCCCATCGAGGTGCAATAGGCCGGCAGTCTGGTGCCGATATCGAGCGACACGCTGAGGATGCGGCGGCCGGGAATGCGGGCGACATAGACGACATCCTGACCCGACAGGATCGCCGCCGAGCAGGCCTCGTTCAGTTGTGCCGCAACGGTCCGCATGATCGGCGCGGCGAAGCTCCACAGCGAGCCGCCGCCGAGCCATGTGCGAGCAACGGTCAGCAGGCGCGGCGACAGCGAGAACATACGGCCGTCCTGAGTGGCATAGCCTGATGCGACAAGCGTCAGCAGGAAGCGGCGGGCGCCGGCACGGGTCAGGCCGGCTTCCTCGGCCATTTCGGTCAGAGTCATGCCGGAGGAGTGGCGGGCGAGGATCTCCATCACGGCAAGGCCGCGCTCCAGCGAGCCGACATGGTCACGGGAAGCAGCCTCTTCGTCCATCTCACCTCCGCCAAACCGTATCGTCGCCAGGATTGACTCCGTACCATAGGATAGCTTAGAAAGTATCCTATGTAAAACAAATGTTCGCAATACGAACTTTTTGAATTCGGAGCCCGATCGATGGTCAAGTTCCTGCCGCTCAAACAGGCCGTGGCCGAGAATTTGAACAATGGCGACTCCGTCGCTTTCGAAGGCTTCACCCATCTGATCCCGACGGCGGCAGCGCATGAGGCGATCCGCCAGGGGTTTCGCGACCTGACCCTGATCCGCATGACGCCGGACCTGATCTACGACCAGATGATCGGCATGGGCATGGCGAAGAAGATCATCTTCTCCTATGTCGGCAATCCCGGCGTCGGCCTGCTGCGGCGCGCGCGCGATGCCATAGAGAACGGTTTTCCCCGGTCGATCGAGGTCGAGGAGCACAGCCATGCCGGCATGGCCAATGCCTATGAGGCTGGCGCGGCCGGACTGCCCTGCGCGGTGTTCCGCGGCTATCGCGGCGCTGGCCTTGCCACGGTCAATCCCAACATCAAGTCGGTCACATGTCCGTTCACCGGCGAGGTGCTGGCGGCCGTGCCTTCGATCCGGCCTGATGTCACCTTCATCCATGCGCAGAAGGCCGACAAAAAAGGCAATGTGCTGGTCGAGGGCATTATCGGCATCCAGAAGGAGGCCGTGCTGGCGGCCAAGCGCGCCGTGGTGACGGTCGAGGAAGTGGTCGACAATTTCGACGATCTGCACCCCAATCTGACCGTGCTGCCGCGCTGGACGATCGCGGCGATTGCCGTCGTGCCAGGCGGTTCGCATCCGTCCTACGCCCACGGCTATTATGCGCGCGACAACGCCGCCTATCTCGAATGGGACGAGATCGCCGCCGACCGTGGGAAATTCCAGGCCTGGATGCAAGCGAACGTCATTGAGAAGAACGCCGATGATTTCGCGGCCCGGGTCGACCATCTGAGGAAAGCGGCATGAGCGACAATCAGAACCCTTTGGGCTTCACCCCCAACGAGATGATGACCATCGCCGCCAGCCGCGCGCTGCGGAATGACGATGTCTGCTTCGTCGGCATTGGCGCGCCGTCCGCCGCCTGCAATGTGGCGCGGCTGACGCATGCGCCCGACATCACGCTGATCTATGAGAGCGGAACGATCGGCACGGCGCCCGACGTGCTGCCGCTGTCGATCGGCGATGGCGAATTGTGCGAGACCGCCGTCACCACCGTCGCGGTGCCGGAAATGTTCCGCTACTGGCTGCAGGGCGGCCGCATCTCGATCGGCTTCCTCGGCGCGGCACAACTCGACAAGTTCGGCAACATCAACACCACGGTGATCGGCGACTATTTCCATCCCAAGACCAGGCTGCCCGGCGGCGGCGGCGCGCCGGAGATCGCGACCTCGTCGAAGGAGATCTACATCACCATGGCGCAGACCAAGCGCGGCATGGTCGAGACGATCGACTTCTTCACCTCCTTCGGCCATGGCGAGGGCGGCGATCACCGCCAGCGGCTTGGCATCGACACCGCTGGCCCGACGCTGCTGATCACCGACCTCGCCATCTGGAAGCCGGATCCGGTGACCAAGGAATTCACGGTCGTGTCGCTGCATCCCGGCGTCACCCGCCAGCAGGTGCAGGAGAGCTGTGGCTGGGTGGTTAAGTTCGCCGAGGCGCTTGACGAAACACCGGCGCCAAGCGAACTCGAACTCAATACATTGCGCGACCTGCAGGCCCGCACCAAGGCGGCGCATGAGGGAACCGGAAAAGCAAAGGCTGCATGACATGGCCGAGGCCTATATCTGCGACTATATCCGCACGCCGATCGGCCGCTTCGGTGGCTCGCTCTCCTCGGTGCGCGCCGACGATCTCGGCGCCATACCGCTGAAGGCGCTGGCCGAGCGCAATGCCGGCATCGACTGGCTGGCGGTCGACGACGTCGTCTATGGCTGCGCCAACCAGGCCGGCGAGGACAACCGCAACGTGGCGCGCATGGCGCTGCTGCTGGCCGGCCTGCCGAAGGAAATCCCGGGCTCGACCGTCAACCGCCTGTGCGGGTCGGGCATGGATGCGCTGACCATTGCCGCGCGCGCCATCAAGGCTGGCGAAGCCGAGTTGATGATTGCCGGCGGCGTGGAATCGATGAGCCGGGCGCCCTTCGTCATGCCCAAGGCCGACACCGCGTTTTCGCGCAATGCCGAGATTTACGACACCACGATCGGCTGGCGCTTCGTCAACCCGCTGATGAAGAAGCAGTATGGCGTCGATTCGATGCCGGAGACCGGCGAGAACGTCGCCGAGGATTTTTCCGTCTCGCGCGCCGACCAGGACGCTTTTGCCGTGCGCAGCCAGGACAAGGCGGTCGTGGCACAGTCCAACGGCCGGCTGGCCAAGGAGATCACCCCGGTGACCATCCCGCAGCGCAAGGGCGATGCGGTTGTTGTCAGCAAGGATGAACATCCCCGCGCGGGCACCACGGTGGAGGCGCTGGCCAAATTGCCGACCCCGTTCCGCCAGGGTGGCACAGTGACCGCCGGCAATGCATCCGGCGTCAATGACGGCGCCGCGGCGCTGATTGTTGCTTGCGAGGCCGCCGTGAAGAAATACGGCCTGACGCCGATCGCCCGCATTCTCGGTGGCGCTGCCGCCGGCGTTGCGCCGCGCATCATGGGGATCGGCCCGGCGCCGGCGACGCAAAAACTGTGCGCGCGGCTTGGCCTGACGCCGCAACAGTTCGACGTCATCGAGCTCAACGAAGCCTTCGCCTCGCAAGGCATCGCCGTGTTGCGCCAGCTCGGCATTGCCGAGGATGCTGAGCACGTCAACCCGAATGGCGGCGCCATCGCACTCGGCCATCCGCTGGGCATGTCGGGCGCGCGTATCTCCGGCACGGCGGCGCTGGAGCTTCGCGAGCGCGGCGGCCGCTATGCGCTGGCGACGATGTGCATCGGTGTCGGCCAGGGCATCGCCATCGCGCTTGAACGGGCCTGAGCAAAGACCCTTTCTCGGTTGGCCAGATCGGAGATCTGATCAGGTCCACCAAATTTGACCATGTGGACAAAAGTCCACACCCGTTCCATAGTTCCCCGTCTGACATTTCTAGGAACAGCCGGCTCGACACGGCTGTCGAACAGAGGGGAATGCAATGGAAAACCGGAAGAACAAATTTTCGTCGACACGCGAAGGGATTTCGCGGCGCAACGTGCTGGAGCTCGGCGCGCTTGGCCTGGCTGCCGCGATGCTGCCGGGCGCGGCTTTCGCCAAGGACAAGAAGCTGAAAGTGGCGGCGATCTTCGCCACGCCGATCGAGGAGCCATGGGACAACCAGATCCATGTCGCCTTGCAGAAGGCGCAGAAGGAACTCGGCATCGACTACAAATGGTCCGAGAAGGTGCAGACCGCCGACTTCAGCCGCGTCATGCGCGAATATGCGCAAGGCGGCTATCAGCTGGTGCTGGGCGATGCCTTCGCCGCCGAGCGTGAATCGCGCCGCACGGCCAAGCAGTTCCCGAAGACCGCCTTCCTATTCGGCTCCGGCGCTGGGCCGGCGGAACCCAATTTCGGCGTCTTCGACAACTGGATCCATGAGCCCGCCTACCTCTCCGGCATGATCGCCGGCAAGATGTCGAAGTCGGGCACGGTTGGTGCGGTCGCGGCGATGGGCATTCCGGAAGTGAACCGTCTGGTCAACGCCTTCTTCGCCGGCGCCAAGGAGGTCAATCCGAACGTCAAGAAGAAGGTCGCCTTCATCGGTTCCTTCTTCGATCCGCCGAAGGCCAAGGAAGCCGCGGTCGCGCAGATCGACGCCGGCGTCGACGTGATCTATGCCGAGCGCTTCGGCGTTATCGAGGCGGCGGTCGAGAAGAAGATCCTCGCCATCTCCAACATGTCCGACCAGTCGAGCCTCGGCCCCGACACGGTCATCACCGGCCCGGTGTGGGACATGTACCCAACGGTCGAACAGGCGATCAAACTGGTCAAAGCCGGCGTCTACACCGCGCAGGACTACGGCGATTTCTCGCGCATGGCCAAGGGTGGCTCCTATCTCGCCCCCTACCACAAGTTCGACAAGACGCTGCCGGCGGAGGTCAAGGATCTGGTCGAGAAGAAGAAGGCCGAGATTCTGGAAGGCAATTTCCGCGTCGACGTGGATGAGAACACGCCGGTTTCGGATTGAGTTCTTTACCCTTCCCCTTGTGGGGAGGGTCGATCCGCGAAGCGGATCGGGGTGGGGGTCTTCGGCGCCGCACCCCCACCCCGTCTCGCAATCTCCGCTTCGCTGCGAGTGCGAGCCGACCCTCCCCACAAGGGGGAGGGTGAGGAGCTGCTTCAACGCCACCTCTCAACGGGAAATGCCCCCTTGCCGACGCCCGCCCCACTCATCGAAATGCGTGGCATCACCAAGAGCTTTGGCGCCGTCAAGGCGAACGAGGCTGTTGACCTCAGCGTCGCGCCCGGTGAAATCCTCGGCCTGCTGGGCGAGAACGGCGCCGGCAAGACGACGCTGATGAACGTGTTGTTCGGCGCCTATGCGCCGGATGCCGGTGAGATACTCATCCAGGGCAAGAAGGTGCGGATCACCAGTTCGGCCGATGCGCTGGCCGCCGGCATCGGCATGGTGCACCAGCATTTTCACCTGGCGCCACGGCTCACCGTGCTGGAAAACCTGCTGATCGGCATCCCGGGCAAATCGGGGCGGATCGACCGCGCCGGCGGGCTGGCGCGGCTGGCTGAAATCGGCCGCCAGCATGGGCTGACGCTCGACCCTGATCTTCCGGTCTCGGCGCTGTCGGTCGGCGAGCAGCAGCGGCTTGAAATCGTCAAGGCGTTGTTTCGCGGCGCCAAGCTCCTGATCCTCGACGAGCCGACGGCGGTGTTGGCACCGAGCGAGGTCGATGGGCTGTTTTCGGCGCTGCGATCGATGGCGGCGCAGGGCCTGGGCATCATCTTCATCTCGCACAAGCTTAACGAGGTACGGGCGCTCACCCATCGCTGCACGGTGCTGCGGCATGGCCGCGTCGCCGGCCGTGTCGACGATCCGGCCAACACGACGTCGGCCGCCATGGCTGAGCTGATGTGCGGCCACGAGATCGCACCGCCGGCAAGGGGGCCATCGACACCAGGGGCGGCGGTGCTGACGCTCGACGGCATTTCCACGTCAAAGCATGCGGGCATGGTGCTGCGCGACGTCTCGCTTGCCGTCCGTGCCGGCGAAATCCTCGGCATTGCCGGCGTGTCGGGCAATGGCCAGCGGGCGCTGGCGGAGGTTATCTCCGGCGTGCGTGCGCCCGATGCCGGCCGGATGACGATCGCCGGCCAGAAGGTCACGCGGTTCTCGCCGCGCGAGGTGCAGGCGCTTGGTCTCGGCCGTATCCCGGAAGACCGCATGACGACGGGTCTGGTGACCAATTTGCCGCTCGCCGATTCCATGGTGCTGCCGCGCATTGGCACCGCCGCCTTCAGTAGCAAAGGCCTGCTCAAGCCCGATGCGATCCGCGCCTTTGCCGAAGAACAGATCAAGGCCTATGATATCAGATGTCCCGGGCCGATGACGCGTGCCGGGGCGCTGTCGGGCGGCAACCTGCAAAAGGCGCTTTTGGCGCGCGAGCTCGCCTTCGATCCGAAGGTGCTGATCGTTTCGCAGCCGACGCGCGGCCTCGACATCGGTGCCGCCCGTTTCATCCATGAAAAGTTCCTCGACATGCGGGCCAAGGGCTGCGGCATCATCGTCATCGGCGAGGATCTGGAAGAGCTGCTGGTGCTCTGCGACCGTATCGCGGTGATGTATGAGGGCCGCATCGTCGGCACGCTGGACAGCACTGACGCGACGATCGCGCGGCTCGGCCTGCTGATGACCGGGGCGGAGGGGCACGGTTGATGTTTCGCCTGGAAGTCCGCACCTCGACGCCGACCTGGTTCAATCTCGCTTTGCCGTTGGTGGCGATCGCGGCGACGCTTGTGCTGTGCAGCGGCCTGATCGCGCTGGCGGGTGCGGGCGTGCTCGAATCCTACGGCGTGATGTTCACGGCTTCGCTCGGCGACAGCTACGCAATCACTGAAACGCTGGTGCGCGCCGCACCGATGATCTTCACCGGGCTGGCGGTCGCCGTCGCCTTCCGCGCAAAATTCTGGAACATCGGCGCCGAGGGGCAGTTGCTGGCGGGCGCGGTGGCCAGCTGCTTTGTCGGCGCCATCCCGATGCCGGGGCCGCTCGCCATGCTGCTGATGGCCGTGGCGGGCGCCGCCGCCGGAGCCGTGGTTGCGCTGGTGCCGGCGACGCTGCGGGTCAAATTCAAGGTCGACGATGTCGTCAGTTCGCTGCTGCTCAACTCGGTCATCTACTACGCGTTGATGGCGCTGATCGAAGGACCGTGGAAAGACTCCTTCAGCGGCTACCCGATCTCGCCGCCGATCGAGGATTCGGCGAATTTTCCCGTGCTGATCGAAGGCACGCGGCTGCATCTCGGCGTCATCGTGGCGCTGATCGCCGCACCTCTGATATGGTTCCTGATCGCACGCACGACGCTCGGCTTCAGGATCAGGGTCACCGGCGAAAATCCGGAAGCCGCCCGCTATGGCGGCATCCATGTCGAGCGTGTGCTGCTCTCGACCGCGCTGCTGTCCGGCGCGCTGGCGGGGCTTGCCGGCGTCGGCGAAGTCGGCGGCGTGCATTTCCAGGTGATGAGCGACATTTCGCCGGGCTACGGCTATTCCGGCATCGTCGTCGCCATGCTGGCGCGACTCAATCCGCTCGGTGTCGTGCCGGCGGCTATCTTCCTTGCCGCCGTGATGACCGGCGCCGAGGCGATGTCGCGGGCGACCGGCGTGCCGGCTTTCCTCAGCGACGTCATCCAGGGCACCGCACTGCTCGCCATGCTGGTCGCGCTGCTGTTCACCGCCTATCGCATCCGCCGCGTCGGAGCAGCATCATGAGCGTGGTGCTGGAACAGATCTTCCAGGTCGGCTTTTTGGCCGCCATCATCCGCATTGCCACGCCTTTGGCTTTCGCCACGCTTGGCGAGATGTTTTCCGAGCGGGCCGGCGTGCTCAATCTCGGCATCGAAGGCATCATGCTGCTCTGCGCCATGACCGGCTTCACCGCCACCAGCCTCAGCGGCAGCCTGTGGCTCGGCGTCTTGGCGGCGGTGCTGACCGGCATGCTGATGGGCGCACTGCATGCGCTGTTCACGGTGGCGCTGGGGTTGAGCCAGCATGTCTGCGGCATCGGCGTCACGCTGTTTTCGTCGGGCCTTGCCTATTTCCTCTACCGGTTGATCTTCGGCCAGCAATCGGTGCCGCCAAGCATCAAGGGTTTTCAGACATTGCCGATCCCGGTTCTGTCGGACATTCCGGTGCTCGGGCCGGCGGTGTTCAACCAGTTCGCGCTGGTCTACATGGCGATCCTGGCGATACCGCTCGCCGCCTTCGTGCTTTACCGCACGCCCTGGGGCCTGTCGGTGCGCATGGTCGGCGAGAACCCGCGCGCAGCGGATTCCGCCGGCGTCAGCGTCATTGCCACCCGCTTCCAGGCTGTCATCCTCGGCGGTGCCCTGATGGGACTGGCCGGCGCCTTCCTGTCGATGGCGCAGTTCAACGCCTTCACCTTCGGCGTCGTCTCCGGTCGCGGCTGGGTGGCGATCGCACTGGTCGTGTTCGGCCGCTGGGATCCATGGCGCTCGGCGGGCGCGGCGCTGCTGTTCGCCTTCGTCGATGCGCTGCAACTGCGCATGCAGGCGAGCGGGCTCGGGCATATCCCTTACGAAGCGTTCCTGATGCTGCCCTTCATCTTTACCATCGTCGCGATGGCGGTGATGTCGCGCAACGCGGTGGCGCCGTCGGCGTTGTTGAAGCCGTTTCGTAGGGAAGAGCGGTAGTCGACTGGTGTCCTTTCCTCTCCCTCCGGAGGGGGGAGAGGTGGCGCTGCGAAGCAGCGACGGAGTGGGGGAACCACCTGGCAACTGCCGCCGACAGATATCGAACCTGGACCAAAGCGAAGAATCTTCCTGCACCGCCCAAGCGTCGACCCTCACTCCGTCGAGCTGCGCTCGACACCTCTCCCCCGATCGACGGGGGAGAGGAAGGGCGCCGAGCTGTCCTGGACGCCTCACATCGCCGTAAAGCCATTGTCCACGAACAGATGCGCCCCGTTGACGAAGCTGGACTCGTCGCTCGCCAAATACAGCGCCGCCTTCGCCACCTCTTCCGGCTCGCCGATCCGCCCCTGCTGCGCCGCCAGCGCCGCGTCGGAAACGTCGACGCCGAGCTTGCTCAAATCGGCGACCTCGCGCAGACCGTGCGGCGTCCTGATGAAGCCGGGGCAGACGGCGTTGCAGCGGATGTTGCGGTCGCGGAACTCCACCGCGATGGCGCGGGCGAACATGTGGCAGGCGCCCTTGGTGGTGTCGTAGAGCACCTCGTTCGGTGTCGCCGCCACCGCCGAGATCGACGAGGTGCAGACGATCGAGCCGCCGCCGGCCGCGATCATGCCGGGCAGCACGGCACGCGTCATCAGGAACATCGAGCGGACATTGACGGCATGCAGCCAGTCCCATTCCTGCACCGTCGTCTCCAGGAACGGTTTGATCACGATGGTGCCGGCATGGTTGAACAGCACCGTGACCGGCCCGAGTTTTTCCTCCGCGCCCTTCACCGCCGCCTGAACCTGCGCTTCGTCGGATACGTCGGCGACGAAATGCTCGGCTGTGTGTCCGCGCGCGCGGATCGCCGCTGCGGTGGCGGTGGCGGCATCGCCGTTGCGGTCGATGATCGCTACCTTGGCGCCTTCCGCCGCGAACAGTTCCGAGGCTGCCCCGCCCATTCCCGTCGCGCCGCCCGAGATGATGGCGACCTTGCCGGCCAGTCTTTCGCCCATTTTGTTCCCCTGTTCGACCCATTTCGCTTTTGCTTGTTGGGTGATGCTATCGCGCCCGTACCAGGCAGCCAATGGGCGAATTGGGTGCAGCGGAAACAAGGACATAGGTCCATTCGGGCGCGCCGGGGAGTAATGCCAACGGCCCGCCGATCGATCGCGCGACAGGCAATCCCAGCAATTCACAACCAATCTAGCGGGTGAAATGAGAAAATTATTCTGCCTATCGCTCAAAAATAGCAATCGACAAAGTCTACAAGTTTTATAGATTAACCAGCGAGACGGAGGTCGATATGTCCTATATCCAGAACGCTCAGACTGACAGCAGCGGCCAGAGGTTGGCCAATGCCCAGACCTTTCGCCCGGCCTATGCCGGAGCGTTCGCCTATCTCGTCTTTGCCCTTGCGTTCGTGTTCACCGGGGCCGTCGTTCTGGGCCTCATTCCCTAAGGCACAGGATCGACAGGGGTTAGTTGCCCCGCTGTATCAAGACAATCGGAGTTGAATGAACCGGATCCCGGTGCGTTTGCGCGCGGCCGTGCTTCGAATTTCACCGCATCCATGATTCCAGCGATGGAGGAGATGACAATGCCGATCGAATTCACCTATGTCCCCGGCAAGACCGCCGATGCCGCCGTTCCCTTCTTCTACGACTTTGCCGAGACCGCGACCAAGCTCGGGCTGATCGAGGATGGCGGCTTCCAGAAGATCGTCGTCGACGATCCAGCCGGGCTGCTGACCAATATGGATCTTGGTGCCCAGGTGCTCAATCGCACCGCGTCACTGGAAGTCGTTTTGACCCATTGGGCCGGCGTGATCGACCCGACGGTGGCTGCGCGCCAGTTGGCGTCGATCGACAGGGAGAGCGGCGGACGGCTGGCGCTCAGGATGATCAGCGAGCCGTTGAATGATGACGATGCCGAGTCACGGCCGGTGGGGCACAGCGTCATCTGGCAGCGCATGGACGAATATCTCGTGCTTTTGAAGCGGCTGTGGTCGAACGACAGGCCCTTCGACCATGAAGGCGCCTTCTACAGCATCAAGGGCGGCTATGTGCCGCGCAAAGGCCCGCACGGTGCCGACCTGACCATCCGCATGGGTGGGCAATCCGGAACCGCGCTGAAAGTGGCGGGCCGGCATGCCGATGTCTTCGAACTGGCGCCCGGCTCGATCGACGAGGTCCGGCAGTTGATGGAGCGGGTGCGTGGCGCCGCGGCCGAACATGGCCGGGCCAGCAAGCTGCGCTTCGCGCTTCCGGTCAGGATCCACCAGGGCGCTTCCGCCGCCGGCCACAAGGCGGTCGACCTGTCCGGGCCGCCGGCCCAGGTCGCGCTGTCGCTGCTTGCTTATGCCGGGCTCGGGATCGACGAATTCATGATCGTCGGCGTCGACACGCCGCGCGAGATCGCGACAGTCGGCCGCGAAACGATCGCCCTGCTGCGCAATTCGCTGGCGCGCCGCGAACAGGATGCCTTCCAGCCGGGGGCCTATGCGCCTCGCACCGGGCTGGAGACGCGGGCAGCAGGCTGAAGCCGATCAATCGTCCGCGTGACGCCTGCCGCCAAGCCGCGACAGGCCGTCGATGACGGCGGCTGAATCGGCTAACACGCCGAAGACGCCGTCCTCGACCGTCACCATGTGAAGCGCCGCCTCGTGGGCTTGTCTGTCGCCGCTGGCGCAGCCATCGGAGATCGTCAGGCACTGAAAATTGCGGTCGCAGGCCTCGCGCAGCGTGGTGTGGACGCAGACGTCGGTCGTGCAGCCGGAAAACATCAGATGCGTGATGCCTTGCGCGCGCAGCACGAGCTCGAAATCCGTATAGGTGAAGGCGCTGTTGCAGGTCTTGTCGACGATGATGTCATCGGGCGCGACATCGATCTCCGGGACGATCTGGAACCCCGCGCCCGAGCGCAGCAATACATCGGTGCCGTCGAGATCGGAGCGCTTGCGGCGCCATTTCTCGTAAGGCGTCATGTCGGCCATGTCGGCGCGATAGCCCTGCCTGGTGTGGATGATCCTCACCCCGGCCCTGCGCGCTGCTGATATCAGCCGGTTCACCGTCGGCAGGATCGCCCGCAGCGGCGAGGGGTCATATCCCTTTCGGGCGAAGTAGCCCGTGGTCGACAGGAAATCCTGCTGCAGGTCGATGACGACAAGTGCCGTGTTTCCGGCCACCAGCCTGCCGTCATAGGGGAAGTCGAAGGGCGTTGCCTTGATCATCCGAAGGTGTCTCCTTACCGGTCGTGAGAGCCATCCTGACTGGCGAAATTCAAGTCGTCCACTCAGGTCGCCGCCCTGACGCGAAGAAGCAGGATGCTGGGGGCGGTCGTGCTGCCTCTGGCCAGCGGCATCGGCTGCCACGACGAATTGTTGACCGTTGCAGCCATCTTCAATGTTGACTAGTAAGGTCATGTTTCATAATCCGGACATCGGACTGCCGAGGCCAGAAATGGGCGATCGGCGGCCGCATTGGAGAGAGCCGTGACCGTGGCTGGAGTTGAGACTGCCTTTCACATCGACGCGGTGCGGTTTGCCGTCGGCGAGCGGACGCTGCTTGGTCCGGTTTCGCTCGAACTGCAACGCTCGCGCGTCTACGGGCTGATCGGTCACAATGGTTCGGGCAAGTCGACGCTGATCAAGCTTTTGGCCCGCCAGCAGCCGGCAAGCTCGGGCGCCATCACTTTCGCCAAACGGCCACTGCCGCAATGGGGCGCGCGTGAGCTCGCCCGCGCACTCGCCTATCTGCCACAGACGACGCCGGCCGCAACCGGCCTCACCGTGCGCGAACTGGCGACGCTCGGGCGCTATCCCTGGCATGGCGCGCTCGGCCGCTTCAGCGCGGAAGACAGGCGCCATGTCGAGGAGGCGCTTGCTCTGACCGACATGGACGGTTTTGCCGACCGGCTGGTCGATGAATTGTCCGGCGGCGAGCGCCAGCGCGCCTGGCTTGCCATGCTGGTGGCGCAGAATGCCGGCGTCATGCTGCTCGACGAGCCGATCTCAGCACTCGACATCGCCCATCAGGTCGAGGTGCTGGGGCTGGTCAAGGAACTCAGCCGCAAACGCGACCTGTGCGTCGTCGTCGTGCTGCACGATCCCAACATGGCGGCGCGCTATTGCGACGAGCTGATCGCGCTGAAGGACGGCAAGCTGCTGACCCGCGGCACACCGGGCGAAATCATGCGGGGCGACGTGCTGAAAGGCATTTTCGGCGTGGAGATGGGCGTCTTCGCGCATCCCGTCACCGGCCAACCCGTCGGCTATGTGCAGTAGGCGGCAGGAAACGGAAGGCGGCTGGCCGCTGTCAGAACAAGGAAGAAGCTTTTGTCTAGAACCAGTTTGTTGGCGGCGTTGGTCACATCGGTGATCCTGGCAGGCGGCAGCGCCACGGCCCAGGAACAGCCGGCTGGCGCTGCCCCGGCAGTCGAGGCACCCGCCGCGCCCACAGCGATGGCACCTGCTGCTCCACTCGCACCAGCGCCTGTCGCACCGGCACCCTCTACACCAGCGCCTGCCACACCAGCGCCTGCCACACCGGCGGCTGCAGCACCGGCCACCATGGCGCCGGCGGCACCGACCGGGGCCGCGCCCGCGGGGGCGATGGAGCTGAGCCTGCCGCACGATCTGTCGCCATGGGGCATGTTCATGGCCGCCGACATCATCGTGAAAGCGGTGATGGTCGGACTGGCCTTCGCCTCGCTTGTCACCTGGACGATATGGCTGGCCAAATCGCTGGAGATTTTCGGCGGCAAGCTGCGCATCAGCCGTGCCGTCCGCGCGATCGGCGAGGCCGCCACCTTGAAGCAGGCCAGCCGCGCGCTCGACCGCAGCGGTGGTCCCGGCGCGCTTCTGGTGCGGGCGGCCGAGGAAGAGACCGCGCTTTCGGCCGGGGCGCTCGACCATGTCGGTGGCGACGGGCTGAAGGAAAGGGTCTCTTCGCGCCTGTCGCGCATCGAGGCGGCAGCGTCGCGGCGCATGTCACGCGGCACCGGCGTGCTGGCGACGATCGGTTCCACGGCACCCTTCGTCGGCCTGTTCGGCACGGTTTGGGGCATCATGAACGCCTTCATCGGCATTTCGCAGGCGCAGACCACCAATCTGGCCGTGGTCGCGCCCGGCATCGCCGAAGCGCTGCTGGCCACCGCGATGGGTCTTGTCGCGGCGATACCGGCCGTCGTCATCTACAACGTCTTCGCCCGCTCGATTGCCGGCTACCGGCAGATACTCGCCGATGCCTCGGCGGGCGTCGAGAGGCTGGTCAGCCGTGACCTGGATTTCCGCACGGTCGCGCCGGCGACGGCGCTGGCGGCGGAGTAGCGACGCCATGGGAAGCAGAATCCGACAGACCATGGACGACGATCTCGAGGAGAACCACGAGATCAACGTCACGCCCTTCATCGACGTCATCCTGGTGCTGCTGATCATCTTCATGGTCGCCGCACCGCTGGCGACGGTGGACGTCAATGTCGACTTGCCGGGCTCGACCGCGACGCCGGCGCCCCGGCCCGAAACGCCGCTGTTCCTGACCTTGAAGGATGATCTTACGCTGGCGATCGGCAACGACAGCGTGCCGCGTCCGGCCTTCGCGGCGACGCTGGAAGCCAAGACCAAGGGCGACAAGCAGACGCGCATCTTCCTGCGCGCCGACAAGGCGGTCGCCTATGGCGACCTGATGGAGGCGATGAACCTGCTGCGCGGCGCCGGCTATCTGAAGATCGCACTGGTGGGGCTGGAGACGGCGCCCGCGGCCGATGCACCGGCACCCGCTCCAGCGGGAACGGCCGCGCCATGAGACAGTCCGCCGCCTTGCCCACGATGCAGTTGTCGCGCTTCGGCTGGCGCGATCTTGGCTTGTGGATGGGTGCGGCGGTGCTGGTGCTTGGCGCCCATGTCGCGGTCGCCTATGCGGTGCAGAGCTTCAGTCCGATCGAGATGGATGGCGGGCCGCCTCCGGCCCCGGTGATCGAAATGGCGCCGATGGTGGTGACGCCGGCGGTGCCCGTACAGGCCGCGATGCTGGATGCGGCGATGCCCGACCAGACCGAACCCGTCGGGGAGACCGAAAAGGTCACTGAGGCCGAGCCCGAGAAAGTGGCCGAACAGGCCGAGCCGACCGTCGAGCAACCGGAAACGGTGCCGCCCGACAAGACCGAGCAGACCGAGACAGCCGAGGCCGAACCGGTCGACCAGCCGCCGCCGGATGCGGTCATTCCCGACATCGCCGAGGCCGTGACGCCAGAGGTCGTCGTTCCGCTGCCGCAGCCAAAGCCGGTCGAGGAGCCCAAGGAAAAGAAACCGGTCCAGGCCAAGGCGAAAAAGCTGGTCGAAAAGCCCAAGCCGCGGCCAAAGAAGGAAGAGGCCGAGCCGGCAAAGACCGTTGCCACCGCAAGCGCCGAGACAAAGCCGGCGGCCAGGGCGGCCGCGCTGAAATCGGCGGCCGGGGTTTCAGGCGTCAGCCCGGCCAAGTGGGAATCCCGGCTGACGGTATGGATCAATCGGCACAAGCGTTATCCCAGTGCCGCGAAATCCAGGGGCGCGCAGGGCAATGTGAACGTGACCTTCACGGTGGATGCATCCGGCAGGGTGATGTCGGCCCGCGTGGCCCGTTCTTCGGGCGATCCTGACCTCGACCGCGCCGCGCTCGCCGTGCTGCAGGGCGCAACGGTGCCGGCCCCGCCGCCGGAACTCGGCGCGCGCGTCAGCCGCACGGCGCCGTTCGTGTTCAATTTGCGGAATTAGAGCAAGGGCTTGGCGCGACCAAATACTGGTAGCGTGCGACCTCCGTAAGAACCGCAGTCAGTGGCTCATTGACTGGCACAGGGCTTCGACCTGCTCCAGGTAGAAGCGGCATTTCGTGCGCAGGATCCTGAGGTTCGGATCGTCGGCGCCATTGATCCCAATGGTCTGCATCATGAAATCGAAATGGGCGTGAAAGGCGTCCGCCGCGCCCCACAGGCTATCGGCCTGCCAGGTGTCGGCCATCGCCAGGGAAATCAGGTGCCGGGCCTCGACGCGTGCGGCATCCGGCGATGCCGGCCGGCTGGCGATCAGGGCCTGGAGCCGGCCAAAGACGCTGTCCCTGGCGTCGGCGCTCCTGATGGGTGCGATCATGTTCATTGGTGGGGCCCCCTCAAATCTTTATGCATAAAGTCCATTTGCGGGCTGCGGGCGATCAAGGCGGGGATCGCCGCGGCATCGGATGGCCGGCCCCTGATGACGTTGGCAAGCCCGGCGTCGGCCTGCGCGAACCAGTAGACCATGTCGGGCCGGTCAATGTCGGCGGCGGCCTTTTTCAGGAGCGGCAGCAGGCTTTGCAGCGCACACAGCGTCTCCCACCGGTTCGGCGAAGAGCCTGCCGGCGCGCACAGGGCTGACGGCTGCATCCGCTACGCTCTCCTTGGCTGAGCGTGGTTTTCCTTCGGCTTGGAGTGCATCGGGTTGCCGCTGAGCTGGGCATGCCTTGCCGGCCGCGCGCCGCGCAGGACATCGAAGGCTTCGGCATAGGCCATGCCGAGCAGATAAGAGATCATGGGAAAACGGCTTGCTTCGGCCATCTGCACCAGCTCATTGCTCATCGTCGCGATGTATTGAAGGCTATCGATCTCTGACTGACGTAGGGACTGATTTGCCACGTGCTTCTCCTGTCATCTGGTGGAACTCAGGGAACGCGTACCGGCTACAACAGACATAATAAGACGGCTAATTAAGTGACTGACCCGCCGAATGTGGGCTTGGTTCCGGGGCCGAAAGGGTCAACGCATAGATGGGTGCGTCGGTGAGGCGGTCGAGGCCGAGAAGGCGCTTGATCACCGAATGGCTGAGCGCCGCCGTCGGGCAGGCCGACAGGCCATGCCTGGTCGCCGCCAGCATCATGTTCTGACCGATATGGCCGGCCTCGATCAGCACGACGCGATAGGCGTTGGCATCCTCATATTTCCACATGGTGCGGTCGAGCCTGGCGCAAAGCAGGATCAGGCACGGCATGGCGTCAGCCCATTCCTGCCCGCCGACCAGCTCGGAGATCTTCGGCAGATGGTTGGCCGAGATCCTGCCGAGGTCGTGATCGGCGGCCGAATAATGATAGACGCCGGGCTCCAGACCCTCGACGCCAAGCGCAACCACATAGGCCTCATAGGGGTTCCGCGCGCCGCCCGAAGGGGTCATGCCAAGCGGCAGGGCCCCGACGCAGTTGCTGGTTTCGCCGGTAATACCCATGCCGGCGAACAGGCAGTCGGAAAGCTGCTGCGCGGTGATGGTGGGCGCGGCCGCGGTGCGGTTGGTGCGGCGCCGCGCCATCAGGCTCAGAAGTTCGTTGTCGTCGAGTGCGTTCGGCAGCCGGATGGCACCCGTGGCATTCTTGAGCAGGAGGTCGGGCTGAGCGACGTGACCGGCGCGTTCGATCTGGCGTGCCTCGGCCTGTTCAATGGTCATGAACTCCGAGTCCTGGACGCAGAAATGCATCAGCGCGGTCGGGATGCCCCAGTTCCACTGTCCTGAGAATTTCGTTTCCTGTTCGGCCAGCGGCGAACCGGCGGTGACCAGTGCGGAAAAATCAAGCAACTGCGGGACGACGGCATTGAGGTCGGATTTCGACCATCCGTGGGTGCGTGCGATTTCCGCTGTGGACGCCCATTCGTCCCAGGATGCAAGAAGGCCGATCACCTCGGGGCTGCATTCGAAGACGCTTCTGGTCAGGAAGTTGCAGGCCGTGACCTTGTTGGTCCCGGGATAGAAAACAAGCGTTTTTGAAGAGCGCATTTTCATGATGCTGAATGCCGTTTGCGAGTGTGAGGCGCCGACAAGCGAAGAGCCGATCGGCGCCGAACGACTTCAGCGCTTGTTGTAGTGCATGCCCTGCGAGAAGAAGACGGTCTGCGTGCCTGCGGCGACCGTCAGCTTCGGGGCATTGTTCACTTTTTTGGCCATTTTCGTCCCTTTCCCGACCCCCCAGTGGGATCTGTTGAAAGATCCCCACAGGGGGATCTGCGTGAAGAAAGGTAAGGTCGAAAGAGTTAATGGTTTGTTAAAATTGTAGTAAAGACAACGTGGTCTAAAATATCTTTCTTGGCGTTAAAGTCTAAAATATCGATTTTGCTCAGATATGGAGTAGGCAGTCGCTAGCATACGCTTTTTCGGGATATTCTTATTCTTATTTAGCGTAACCGGACAGCTAGCCCAACCCGTCCCGGGCGAGGCTGACGACGAGCTGATCGATGCTCGGATCGTCAGGCTTGATGACATGCGCCATGCGGATCGCATGTCGTGGCCGGATACCGGACATATCCTGCCGCATGATGACCGATACGAATGCCGGTCCAGCCTCGGTCAGAAGCATGGCCTTGCCCATCAGCACCGGTTCGGAGATGGGCGCCCACTGCACGGAGATCAGCGAGGGTTCGCCGGTCTGGCGTCGGTTGACGCCGCTGAAATAGATCCAGTTCAGGCGCGAGATCGCCACGCCATAGTGGTTGCCGCGCGCCCGCGCCCATGTGGAGCCACGGCGCTCCGACCATCCGGTCACCCGGCGGAATGTGACCAGTTCGGCTTCGCGCCGCACGAAGGTCACCGACCGCATCAAGAGGTCGGAACGGGCCGGGATCGAAAAGTAGGTGAAATAGGTGCCGCCCGCGATCGATGGCGCGGGTGGGCGGATCATCTGGTTGAACAGGCTTTCGGAAATCGGCGGCAGGCCGGGGTCCCTGGGCTCGGGGGCACCAGGGTCCTGGTAGAGTTCCGCTTCGTCGATGCGGAAGTAGTCGCAGATCAGCTTGGCAGTGGCCTTGTTCGGTACGGTCTGCCCCTGCAGGTAACGCTCGAACTGCGTGCGGTTGATACCCAACTCACGGCATACCGCGCTAACGGAGGCATGGTCCTTGCAGAGCCGTCTGAGATTTGCAGCGAGGTTCTCGCGAATGGACACGTCTTTGCTTTCACAGGCGAATTCTTCATTTCGACTCAGGAATCCATATAGCGCCTTCGGTCGCCCCCGCCGAAACGCCTTGTCACAACACACAGAAAAAACTGATTTGAGAACGCCAGTCTAATGGGATGGCTTTCAAAAAAAATAGCGCCGATTCCGGCAGCGGCCATCGCCATAAGTCCAATTGACGCCCCTTTGCTCAATGCGCCAGGCGCAGAACCATTGATCCTGATTCGATGGACGTTGCCGCACGAAATATCGTGCGATCGCGGCGGCAAACGCCGTAGCGCCCCTGTCGCGAGTATCGGAAATCGATTGCCATAACCGATCGTGAGTACCGTTGCCCCGAACTGATTCCGTGGGAATCCGAAATCTGCATGAAGCCACCAGACGCCTGCTCTCCATAGAGCAACGGTTGATGCAGGACATTACCGCCTCCCCGGCTGGCCGAGCTTGATTCAAGTCGAAGGTTTCGCGTCGTGATGACGCTAGGGTTGGTCGAGGGCTGGGGGTACCCACGTCTGTCGTAAGATTGATCCATATGGGAAAAGGGGATTCAAGACCGCTTCTGTGTACGAAGGATTTTCATGCCTTGCGGGCGGCCTACAAGACGGCGGTCGAACAGGGGTTCGTATCCAGGCAGTCACGGGAAGAGTATTCCGCCGAGTTGATCCGGCAGCGCGCCGGCATCCCTCGCATCGACAAAGGCCTCTTGGCCTGGATCGTCCGCAATGTGCAATAGGTGGGCAGCCTCGTGGCCGGGGTCTGGTTTTCCAGCCTGGCGGCGCGCATGGTGATACTGAGCCGGATCAAATCATTCGTGGCAAGTGCCTTGCGATGGTTGCCCGTCGTCGGAATTATGTCGAATGCGCGTCGCGATCCTGTCCGACATCCATGCCAATCGTGAGGCGCTAGACGCGGTGCTCGATGCTGTGCACAAGCTTGGGCCAGACCAGCTGGTACTCTTGGGCGACCTGGTTGGTTATGGGCCTGATCCCGTCCATGTGGTCGAGAAAGCTGCTGGCCTGATTGCTCAGGGCGCGCTTTGCGTTCTTGGCAACCACGACGAGGCCGTGGTGCTGAACCGGACCGACATGACCGAGAACGCACGGTTCGCCGTCCAGTGGACCCGCGAGCGCCTCGCACCGGCGCATTTCGATTTCCTGGCGCGGCTGCCACTTTCGCTGCAATCCGAAGACCGACTGTATGTGCACGCCAGCGCGGAGCGGCCGGCAAAATGGCTTTACATACGCGACGTCGACGCGGCGGAACGCTGCCTGTCTTCAAGCGACGCTCGTTTCATTTTCTGCGGCCACACCCACATTCCAGCCGTCTACTATGCGCTGCCCGGCCGCCGGCCGATCCATTTTCAGCCGTTGGACAATGTGGCGGCGCCTTTGTCCGCTCTTGCGCGGCATTTGGTGATCGTCGGCGCGGTCGGCCAACCCCGCGACGGCAATCCGGCGGCGTGCTTTGCTGTTGTCGATACGGATCGACGCGAGGTCACCATGGTGCGGGTTCCCTATGATCACGAAGAGACGGAACGCAAGATCAAGGCCGCCGGTCTGCCGGCGTGGCTCGGCATGCGGTTGAAGATCGGCCGCTAGTTTTGCTGGAGACGATCGATGCAGCGCTTTGAAGCAGGGACGGAGATCGATGGTTTCGAGTTGGTGGAAAGGCTTCCGTCCGGTGGCATGGCGGGAGTCTGGCGGGCGACCAATCCGCGGTTTGACTTCCCGCTTGTGCTGAAAATCCCCTTTCTCGATCCAGGCGCCGATGTTTCCGTCATTCTCGGCTTCGAGACGGAAGAGCTGATCCTCAAGCGCCTGACGGGGCCGCATGTGCCGCGCTTCGCCGCATCCGGCAGCCTCGCCGAAGTTCCCTACATAGCGATGGAGTTCGTGACCGGGCGGAGCCTGGCGGACGAGATCGACAATGCGCCACGGCCAGCGGACGAGGTGACAAGGTTCGGGGTCGAGATCGCCAAGGCGCTCGCCGCCCTCCATCGGCAGAAGGTGGTTCACCTCGATCTCAAGCCCGAGAACATCATCCTTGCCACGCGCGGCGCGGTGCTGCTCGACTTCGGGCTCGCCCGGCACGCGGAGCTCCCCGATCTTCTCGGCGCGGAAAGCTCCGTGCCGATGGGCACCGCCGCCTATATTTCACCTGAACAGGTGCTCGGCGAGAGATCCGATCCGGCAAGCGACGTGTTTGCGCTGGGCTGCATCCTCTATCAACTGGCTACCGGCGAAGAGCCGTTCGGACGTCCGGCGACTTTCGCAGGGATGAAGCGCAGGCTTTATCATGCCCCCAGGCCACCGCGAGACATCAACGACGCCATCCCACGCTGGCTGGAGGCCATCATCCTGCGGTGCATGGAGGTGGACAGGTCTCGGCGATATAGCGAGGCGGCGCATGTCCTCTCCGATCTCCGGAACCCCGACCAGGTCGTGGTCGCCAGGGGGCGCGCGCGCCCGGAGAAGGGGATGTGGGCCGCGATCGCCAATCTGTTTCGCAAGGTGGACGACAAATCGCTTGTGGGAAGACCGGCAGGTCCGAGGGGGCAAGCTGGGCCATCAATTGTCCTCGCCGCCGTCGATCTGGCCAACGGAAGCGATGCGCTGGCACGCGAGGTACTGAATGAAACCGCGCGTGTGCTAGCGTCGAGGGAGGATTCCTGGCTGGCCTGCGTGACTGTGCTGAAGACCGAGATCATCGGCGACACGCCGGCGACTGACGAATCAGGAAGCTCGGCCTACGTGAAGCGGCTCGTGGCATTGAAGGACTGGGCGCATCCGCTGCATATGCCGGAGGACCGCATCAGCTATCATGTGCTGGAGGCTGTCAGCCCCGCCGATGCGATCCTCAACTATGCCGAGCACAACGACGTCGGACATATCGTCGTCGGTGCCCGGTCTTCCTCGGCAATTCGCCGGCACCTTGGCAGCGTCTCGACCAAAGTCGTGGCGCGGGCCTTTTGTTCGGTTTCAGTCGTGCGGTTGAAAGCGGTCGAGGAACAGGGACGGCATCGCAAGGAGAATACTGCCGAGTGAACCTGTCGTGCCCGGGAATTGGGTAGCGCGCGCGACAAGATCAATGAACAGGCGTCAGGATGCGGTGCCAATCGAGCACGCCTTGCCCTCTGCGCGGGCCCTATCTGTCAGAGACAACCAAAACTTCGAGATGATCCGGTGGTGGAGCTGAGGAGGATCGAACTCCTGACCTCGTCATTGCGAACGACGCGCTCTCCCAGCTGAGCTACAGCCCCGTCCAACGGATGGCGCATTTATCGGGCGCGGCGGATTTATGTCAAGGCGGCGTTTTGCCGAAATCCTTGTTGCCTAGCCCACCGGCCGGCGGCCCTTGCCGGTTTGGCGCGCAATGGCTACATGTCGGCAACAATTGGAGACCGGCATGCTCGCCCTCATTCAAACCATCGTCATGGCGCTTGACCTCTATTGGTGGATCATCATCGCCTCGGCGATCTTCTCCTGGCTCTATGCCTTCAACGTCGTCAATTCGCGCAACCAGTTCGTCGGCAGCATAGGCAACATGCTCTATCGGCTGACCGAGCCGGCACTGCGGCCGATCCGTCGATTCATGCCCGACCTTGGCGGCATCGATATTTCGCCGATCATCCTGCTCTTGATCCTGTTCTTCATCAGGCAGTTCATTCTGACCACGATAGCGCCGCTGGTGCTGTGAGCCCGGCGACCGTATGAGTGCGCCGCTCCGCATCCGCGAGAACGGCATCGACCTGTTCATGCGGCTGACACCAAAATCTTCCGTGGACAGGTTGGAAGGCGTCGAAACATCGGCGGACGGGCGAAGCCATTTCAAGGCGCGGGTCCGTGCCGTGCCGGAGAACGGCGCCGCCAATCAAGCGCTGGAGAAGTTGGTCGCCAAGGCGCTGGGTGTGCCGGCGTCGGCTGTTTCGGTGGTCGCGGGTGGCACGGCGCGGCTCAAGACGCTGCATGTCGCGGGTGATCCGGAGACGCTGGCGCAGCGCGTTGAGGCGCTCGGCCCGAAGCCCGGTTTGCCGAGGGGGCCTTAGCTCGGCGCAATCACCCCGGTCGCACTCAATCCCCCAGCGGCAGCCGTGGATCATCAACCTTCAGCGTGCACGCTCTGCTTGATGCGGCGCAAATTCTCCAGCACCTTCGGGCCGCGCGTCTCGGCAACCGATGTCACGATCATGTCGACGATTGCCAGCAGCGCGTAGCGCGACGATGTCGGCTTGTAGATGTTGCCGTCCTCGAGCGGCTGCAAATGGATGACCGTGTCTGCGGCCTTGGCCAGCGCCGAATCGGGTGCGGTGATGGCGACCGTGGTGGCGCCGTATTGCTGGGCGACCTGCACCGCCTCGATGACCGAGCGGGCATAGCCGGACACCGAAAAAGCGACCACAGTTGTGTCCGGAGTGGCGACGGCGGCGTACATGCGCTGCAACTGGCCGTCGATCTGCGCCAGCACCGGCAGGCCGAGCCGGAACAGCCGGTTCTGCATCTCCGTCGCCATCATCGAGGAGATGCCGCCGGAACCGATGCACAGCACATTGCCCGACGTCGCAAGCCGCTCGGCGACGGCGATCAGCGTCGTCATGTCGAGGTTCTCGCTGGCGCGCTGGATGGCCGAGATCGCGGCTTCGGTGATGGCCGAGGCGATGCGCTGCTCACGCGCGTCGCGGCTCAGCGGCTCGGGCGAGAGATACTGGCCGCCGATGGCGATGGCCTGCGCCAGATAGAATTTGAAATCGCGCAGCCCCTCGCAGCCGAGATTGCGGCAGAAGCGGGTCACCGTCGGTTCGCTGACACCGACGCGCGCGGCAATCTCGGAGATCGCCGCCTTGGAAGCGAAATCGAGATCGGAGAGCACAAGGCTGGCCAGCCGGCGATCCGACTTGGTGCCGTCCTGCGACATCAGCTGCAGCCGCGTGATGATGTCGGCCGGCGTCTTCATGTTTGTCGCTTCGTCTTCATGCCATTGCCTTCGCAGGGGTAGGCCTTATAGCGGCAGGCCCGTCGCTTTGTCGAACAGATGGATGTTGCCGGGATCGACCGAGACCGGCAGTAGGTCACCTGGCCTGACCGGTACCCGATCGCGGAACACGGCGCGTACAGTATCCGTGCCAATCGCGCCATAGACATGGGTTTCAGAGCCAGTCGGCTCGACGACATCCACCTTGAGCGCCATGGCGTCGGCGGCTTCACCGATGATGAAATGCTCGGGCCGAATGCCGGCCTCTACCGCATTGCCCGCGGATGCTGCCTTGCCGGCAAGCGCAAGCCGCCCGCCACCCGCCGATTCGAACCAGCTTTTCTCGGGCGTTGTCTTGAGGGCCCCGGAGACAAAGCTCATCGATGGCGAGCCGAGGAAGCCGGCGACGAACTTGTTGGCTGGCTTGTCATAGAGTTCGAGTGGTGCTCCGACCTGCTGGATCCGGCCGCGATCCATCACGACGATGCGGTCGGCCATGGTCATGGCCTCGATCTGGTCGTGGGTGACATAGACGATGGTCGATTTCAGCCGCTGGTGCAGCGCCTTGATCTCGGTGCGCA
Source organism: Mesorhizobium sp. CNPSo 4671 (assembly GCF_057784245.1). NCBI lineage: Bacteria > Pseudomonadati > Pseudomonadota > Alphaproteobacteria > Hyphomicrobiales > Phyllobacteriaceae > Mesorhizobium > Mesorhizobium sp. CNPSo 4671. The sequence continues at coordinate 125,252 of NZ_JBWLUW010000015.1, forward strand.
TCTGCACGCGCAATTGCGCGTCGAGATTGCTGAGCGGCTCGTCGAACAGGAACACCGACGGCTCGCGCACGATGGCGCGGCCCATGGCGACACGCTGGCGCTGGCCGCCCGAGAGCTGGCGCGGATAACGGTCGAGATAGGAGAAGAGGTTGAGCACGCCTGAGGCCTTCTTGACCTTGTCGTCGATCGCGGCACGGCTCTCGCCACGGATCTTCGGGCCGAAGCCGATATTGTCCGAGGCCTTCAAATGCGGGAACAGCGCATAGGACTGGAACACCATGGCGATGTTGCGCTGCTGCGGCGGCAAATCGTTGGCACGTGTGCCGCCGATGAGAAGATCGCCCGAGCTGATCGTCTCCAGGCCGGCCAGCATGCGCAACAAGGTGGATTTGCCGCAGCCAGATGGGCCGACCAGCACCACGAACTCGCCAGTCTTGATATCGAGATCGATGTTCTCGAGGATCCTGTGTTGGCCGAAGGATTTCGACAGGTTGCGAAACAGGACATCGGTCATGGTCACGCTCCCAATATGTCGTCGATGAACGGCAGGCAGCCGGCGGTCAGCCCCGCATCCACGGGCATCACCACGCCTGTTACGCCCGATGCGCGCTCCGAGGCAAGGAAAGCCACGGCTTCGGCCACTTCCGAGGCATTGACGATGCGGCCGAGCGGATAGAGCCGCTTGAGCTTGCCGAGGATTTCCGGGTCCTTGGCGAGGCGATGGTCCCAGGCGGCGGTGCGGATCGATCCGGGGCAGACGACATTGGCGCGCACGCCGCTGCGGCCAAGCTCGACGGCGATCGCCTTGGCATAGGCGTTGATGCCGGCCTTGGCCGCGGCATAGGCAGGGTTGCCGAAATGCGCGATGGCGTTGACGGAGGAGATGAAGACGACGCTGCCTGACCCGCGCGCGGCCATCGCCTTAGCGATAGGGTCGGCGAATGTCATCACACCGGTCAGATTGAGGTCGAGCTCGTGCTCTATTCTGTCGGCATTGAGCGCGGAAATCGTCTCGGCGCGCGTCCAGCCGGCATTGTTGATCAGGATGTCGGGCACGCCGTCCTTGTCCAGCACGGCGGCGATCCCCGCCTCGATCGAAGCCCGGTTGAGAAGGTTGAAGACGTGGCGCGAGGCAAGGTGCGGGCTTGCCAGCGCCTCCTGCGATTGGTCGCAGCCGACCACCCGGGCGCCCCTGCCCGCCAGCAATGCGACGATCGCCGAGCCAAGGCCGCCGCCGGCACCGGTGACGACGACAGTGCGGCCTTCGAATTCGGCTTTCGAAACCACGGCGCTTGCTCCTCCCGCAGGTCTGGCAGATGCCGGCAGGCTACTGAAAGGAATGTAATTAAGCAACATGATAATCCGCTTGCATGCGCTGAATTCCTCGATAATGTAGGAAAGTCACATAAATCTTGTGCCAGCCATCGGCACAAGGAGCGCAAATGCGCGGAACAATGGGAGAGATCAGATGAGCCTTGCCAAATGGACTGTCGGCCTGATGGCCGGAATGAGCATGCTGGCCCTCGCGGCGCAGGCGAATGCAGGTGAAGTGCGCGTCACCGTCGCCGAATACAGCGCCAAGACCGGTCCGTATTTCGAAGCGGTCAAGAAGGAGTTCGAGGCGAAGAACCCCGGCATTACGGTCAAGTTCGAAGTGGTGCCGTGGGATGTGCTTTTGCAGAAACTGACCACGGACATCACCGCCGGCACCAATGCGGATCTGTCGATCATCGGCACACGCTGGCTGATCGACTTCGTCCAGCAGGATGTCGCCGAGCCGCTCGACGGCTACATCACGCCGGAATTCAAAGGCCGCTTCATCGACACCTTCCTGTCGCCCTCGATCATGGGCGGCAAGACCTACGGCCTGCCGATCGCCGCCTCGGCGCGCGCCATGTATTACAACAAGGAGCTGTTCGAGAAGGCCGGTATCGCCAAGCCGCCGGCAACCTGGACCGAGCTGCAGGACGATGCGCGCAAGATCAAGGCGCTGGGAACCGGCGCATTCGGCTTTGGCCTGCAGGGCAAGGAGATCGAGACCGACGTCTATTATTACTACGCCATGTGGTCGCAAGGCGCGGAGATCCTCAACAAGGACGGCACGTCGGGCCTCGGCACGCCGGGCGCGTTGGAAGCCGCCAAGCTCTACAAGTCGATGATCGACGAGGGGCTGACCGAGCCCGGCGTCACCTCCAACAACCGCGAGGATGTGCAGAACCTGTTCAAGCAGGGCAAGGTCGGCATGATGATCACCGCGCCCTTCCTGTCCAACCAGATCAAGGATGAGGCCCCGACCCTGAAATATGGCGTCGCCGCCATTCCGGCCGGCCCGACCGGCGCGCGCGGAACCTATGGCGTCACCGATTCCATGATCATGTTCAAGAACTCCAAGAACAAGGATGAGGCCTGGAAGCTGATGGACTTCCTGTTCACCACGGAGCAGCGCGCCAAGTTCACGCAAGGCGAAGGCTTCCTGCCGGTGAACAAGGAAGAGGCCAAGATGGATTATTACGTCAACAATGCTGATCTCGCAGCCTTCACCGCGCTGTTGCCCGACGCCCGCTTCGCGCCGGTCATTCCGGGCTGGGAAGAAGTCGCCCAGATTACGTCCGACGCCATGCAGAAGATCTATCTCGGCGGCGACCCCGAGGCAGGCCTGAAGGACGCGGCGGCGAAGGCCAACGCGGTGCTGAAGAAATAGGGCGTATCTCCCTGCGCCCCGTGGCGCGCCCCAGACTCAGGCGGGGCGCGCCACATCTTGCCGTTGCGAATTTTGGATTCGCCAGCCAGGTCAGCCGATGCAAAATCGTTTCCTGCCCTATCTCCTGACCTTGCCCAGCCTGTTCCTGGCGGCGGTCGTCATCTTCTGGCCGGTCTGGGACCTGATCCAGATTTCGACGCATGACGTCAACCGCTTCGGCCAGTTGCGCGAGTTCAGTGGGCTCACCAATTTCGCGGCACTCGCCGCCGATCCCGACTTCGTCGCTGCACTCTGGCGCACCGGCCTGTGGACCGTGCTGGTGGTCGGCGGCGCGCTGCTGCTGTCGGTCCCGGTGGCAATGATCCTCAACACCGATTTCTACGGCCGTGGCCTTGCCCGCGTCATCATCATGCTGCCCTGGGCGGTGTCGCTGACCATGACGGCGGTGGTCTGGCGCTGGGCGCTCAGCGGCGAAAGCGGCATGCTGAATTCGGCGCTGCTCGGGCTTGGCCTGATCGACCACAACATCCAGTGGCTGGCCAGCGCCGAGACGGCGTTCCCGATGCAGGTGCTGATCGGCATATTGGTGACGGTGCCGTTCACGACAACGATCTTCCTCGGCGGCCTGTCGTCGATCCCCGACGATCTCTACGAGGCGGCGGCGCTCGAAGGGGCGACGCCGCTGCAGCAGTTCCGCGAGATCACCTTTCCGCTCTTAAAACCGTTCATCAACATCGCCATCGTGCTCAACACCATTTACGTCTTCAATTCGTTCCCGATCATCTGGGTGATGACGCAGGGCGGCCCGGCCAACTCGACCGACATATTGGTCACCCACCTCTACAAGCTCGCTTTCCGCATCGGCAAACTCGGCGAAGCCTCCGCGGTGTCCTTGGTGATGTTCGCCATATTGCTGGTCTTCACCATGATCTATGTGCGGTTGGCGATGCGGGAGCAGCGCGCATGACCAGCAAGCTCAAGCGCACCGTCATCGCCTGGTTGCTTTTGGCGCCGCTGATCGTGGTGACGCTCTTTCCCTTCGCGGTGATGTTCCTGACCGCGGTCAAGCCACGGCAGGAGGTGCTGTCGCCGACATGGTGGCCGAGCGAGTTCCGCTGGTCGAATTTCGCCGACATGTGGGTGGCCACCGGTTTTGGGCAGGCGCTAGCCAATTCGCTCTACGTCTCGGTCATCGCCACGGTCGGCGCCATCCTCATCTCCGTTCCCGCCGCCTACGCCATGTCGCGCTTTCGCTTTGCCGGCTATGGCGCCTTCCGCCAGTTCCTTTTGATCTCGCAGATGATCTCGCCGATCGTCTTGGTGCTCGGCCTGTTCCGGCTGATGGCGGCCTGGGGGCTGGTCGAATCGACCACGGCGCTCGGCTTCATCTACATGGCCTTCAACGTCGCCTTCACCGTGTGGATGCTGCAGAGCTATTTCGACACCATTCCGCGCGATCTCGAGGAAGCCGCCTGGATGGAAGGCGCCGGCCGCTGGCTGACCTTGCGCAAAGTGTTCCTGCCACTCTGCCTGCCGGCGATCGCGGTGACGGCGATCTTCACCTTCATCAACGCCTGGAACGAATTCGTCGTGGCGCTGACCATGCTGCGCAGCCAGGAAAGCTACACGCTGCCGATCCAGGTTTTTTCGCTGGTCGCCGGCCGCTACACGATCGAGTGGCACCACGTCATGGCGGCGACACTGCTGGCGACCTTGCCGGTGGCGATCCTGTTCATCTGGCTGCAGCGCTACCTGGTCCGAGGCCTGGCGCTCGGGGCCGTCAAATAGACTTAGCATTCCACGGAGCTTGTATGCGCATCTTCACCGCCTCGCTGGCGACGGAAACCAACACCTTCTCGCCGGTGCCGACCGACCGGGCCTCGTTCGAGATGGCGTTCTATGCCGGGCCAGGCAAGCATCCGGACACGCCGACGCTGTGCTCCTCGCCGATCGTCGCCTTGCGGCGGCGTGCGGCGAAAGAAAGCCTGACCGTGATCGAAGGCACCGCCACATGGGCCGAGCCCGGCGGTCTGGTGCAGCGCCAGACCTTCGAGGCGCTGCGCGACGAGATTCTCGGCCAACTCGAGGCGGCGCTGCCGGTCGATGCGGTTATCCTCGGCTTGCATGGTGCCATGGTGGCGCAAGGCTATGACGATTGCGAGGGCGATCTGCTGGAACGTGTGCGGGCAATCGTCGGACCGGATGTGGTGGTCGCTTCCGAGTTCGACCCGCACAGCCATCTGACGCCAAAGCGCGTGGCGGCGTCCGATATCATGGCCTACTTCCTTGAATTCCCGCACACTGATTTCTACGAACGCGGCGAGCATGTCGTCGAGCTGGGGCTGGCCGCCGCGCGCGGTGAGATCAAACCTGTCATCTCGACCTTCGACTGCCGCATGATCCAGGTGCTGCCGACCAGCCGCGAGCCGATGCGCTCCTTCGTCGACCGCATCAAAGCGCTGCACGGCAAGGACGGCGTGCTGTCGGTCTCCGTCGTCCACGGCTTCATGGCCGCCGACGTGCCGGAAATGGGCACGCGCATCCTTGTCGTCACCGACAATGACAAGGCCAAGGGTGACGCGCTGGCGGAGCGGCTGGGACGCGAGCTCTATGCCTTGCGCGAAAAGACGGCGATGACGATGCTGAGCACCGAGGACGGCATAGATCGCGCCTTGGCTGTTCGCGTCGAAAATCCGGGCAAGCCGGTGGTGATAGCCGACATCTGGGACAATCCCGGCGGCGGCGTTGCCGGCGACGGTACGGTCGTGCTGCGCGCCATGCTGGAACGTGGCCTGAACAATGTCGGCGTGGCGACGATCTGGGATCCGATCGCCGTGACCTTCTGTCAGGCGGCGGGCGAGGGAGCCGTCATCGATCTGCGCTTTGGCGGTAAGGCCGGGCCATTGGCTGGCGAGCCGATCGACGCGCGCGTCAAGGTGCTGAAGGCCGTTCCGGAGGGCTGGCAGAGTTTCGGGCCGAGCCGGGTGACGCTCGGGCCAACCGCACTCATCCGGATCGAAGGCACCGAGGTCGACATCCTCCTCAACACCAACCGCACCCAGACTTTCGAGCCGGACATTTTCTCCAATATCGGCGTCGATCCGATGAGCAAGGATATCTTGCTGATCAAGTCGACCAACCATTTTTATGCCGGCTTCGAGCCGATCGCGGCGGAGATTATTTATGTCTCCGCGCCGAGTTCGTATCCTAGTAATCCGGCGGTGACGGACTACAGGAAGCTGACGCGGCCGGTGTGGCCAAGGGTGGCGGATCCGTGGAAGGTGTAGGGTTCTTCCTTCTCCCCTTGTGGGAGAAGGTGGCCTCGCGAAGCGAGGTCGGATGAGGGGTGTTCCAGCTTGGCGTCATCGCTTACCAAGCCACGACTGGGCCTCTCGCCAACGCCTCACTCCGCTGGAACACCCCTCATCCGTCTCGGCGCTGCGCGCCGATCCACCTTCCCCCACAGGGGGAGAAGGGAAAGGCTGGCGCTACACCAGCCCGCGCTTCACCATCATTGCTTCCGGCGACGGCATCTTGCCGCGAAATGCGGTGTAGAGCTCTTCCGGGTCCTTCGAGCCGCCGGCGGCGTAGATGTTCTTCCTCAGCCGTTCGGCCAGTGCCGGGTTGAAGGGATCGCCGGTCTCCTCGAAGGCGGCGAAGGCATCGGCGTCCAGCACTTCCGACCACATGTAGGAATAGTAGCCGGCCGAATAGCCGTCGCCCGAGAAGACATGGCCGAAATGCGGGGTGCGGTGGCGCATCGCGATGGTGTCGGGCATGTCGAGCTTATCGAGCGTTTCGGCTTCGAAACGAAGCGGTTCCTGTGGGGCATCGGGCCGGGCGTGATAGGCCATGTCCATCAAGGCGGAAGACGTGAATTCGACCGTGGCGAAGCCGGCGCCGAAGGTGCGCGTGGCCAGCATCTTGTCGAGCAGCGCCTTTGGCATCGGCTTGCCGGTCTTGACATGCAGCGCATGTTTTTCCAGCACAGCCGGCACGGTTAGCCAGTGTTCGTAGAGCTGCGAGGGCAGTTCGACGAAATCGCGGCTGACCGAAGTGCCGGACACTGACGGCCAGGTGACGTCGGTCAGCATGCCGTGCAGCGCATGGCCGAATTCGTGGAACAGCGTCTTCGCCTCGTCGACCGACAGCAGTGCCGGCTCGCCGGCCGGCGGCTTGGCGAAGTTCATGATGTTGTAGATCATCGGCTTCGAGCCGTGGCCAAGCTTATAACCGGACTTCAGCGCGCTCATCCAGGCGCCGGAACGCTTCGAGGGCCGCGCGAAATAATCGGCGAGGAACAGGCCGCGCTCGCTGCCATCGGCGTTTTTCACCACGAAGACACGCGCGTCGGGGTGCCAGGCGACGATGCCCTTCTTCTCCTCGAAGGTGATGCCGAAGAGTTTTGTCGCGACATCGAAGCAGGCGTCGATGACGCGGTCGAGCTGCAGATAGGGTTTCAGCTCCGCCTCGTCGAAAGCGAATTTTTCCGCGCGCAGCTTTTCCTGGTAGAAGCGCCAGTCCCAGGCGGCGAATTTTTCGTTGCTGCCGGCCTCCGTTGCCAGCCGCTCCAACTCCTTCTGGTCGGCTGCGGCCTTCTCCAGCGCTTTTTCCCAGACCGGATCGAGCAGGTCGTGCACCGCCTTCGGCGTCTTCGCCATGGTGTCGTCGAGCTTCAGCGCGGCGAAGGAGGCGTAGCCGAGCAGCTTGGCCTTTTCGGCGCGCAGTTTCAGCATGTCGCGCACGACTGACGTGTTGTCGGAAGCGCCGCCATTCTGGCCGCGCATGGTGAAGGCTTTGAAGGCGATCTCTCGCAGGTCGCGGCGTTCCGAGAAGGTCGAGAACGGCTCGTAGATCGAGCGCGACAAAGTGACGGCGTAGCGCCCCTTCTGGCCGCGCATCTCGGCGGCCTCGGCCATCGAACTTTTCAGGAAATCCGGCAGGCCGGCAAGGTCTGATACGTCGAGGAACAGCGCCCAGTCGCGCTCGTCGGCCAGCACATTCTGGCCGAAAGTCGTGCCGAGCGAGGACAGTTCCTCATTGATCTTGGCCAGCCGCTTCTTGCCCTCGGCATCGAGCTTGGCGCCGGAGCGGACGAAACCTTTCCAGGTCTTCTCCAGCACCCGCAGGGTCTCGGCGTCGAGGCCAAGGCTCTCGCGGCGCTGGTAGAGGTCGTCGATGCGGGCAAACAGTTTCTCGTTCATCGAGATTGCCGAGAAGTGTCTCGACATCTTTGGCGAAATGTCGCGCTCCAGCGCCTGGATCGCGTCGTTGGTGTAGGCGCCGGCCCGACACCAGAAGATCGACGAGACATGATCGAGCGCTTCGCCGCCGAGTTCCAGCGCCTCAAGCGTGTTCTCGATGGTCGCTGCATCCTTGTTGCCGGCGATCGCCTCGATCTCGACCTCATGCGCTTTCAGCGCCGCGTCGAAGACCGGGGAGAAATCGTCGTCGCCGATATGGGCGAAGTCGGGCAGGCCGAGCGGCCCCTGCCACGTGGTCAGCGGATGAGCGGCGAGGTTGACGGCTTTCGGAGAGGGCATGGAGGGTCTTTCGCTGGGCATCAAGGAGGGATGTCACCGATGTAGGGCGCGGCCCACGAGGCCGCAATATGGCAGCTGACCGATCCGCCTCAATAGCCTTCACAGTTTTCGGCGATGGCCGCCTGCGAGCTGGCGGTGATGCGGTTGTCGGTCACCGCGAAGGTTTCCTGCATCAGCATGTCATTGTCGGGGAAGTCGTAGCAGGCGATCACCGTGGTGACGCCGCCCTCGCTCTTTTCGATGCGGTGCCGGATCGCGGCGCCTGCAACCGCGCCTTTCCATTCATCGAGCGAGGCGATGAATTCCTGCTTGCTCTGGACGATGCCGAGGTCATCGAGCTTGATGCGGACGTCGTCGGCAAGCAGGTCGGCGAGTTCGGTGCGGTCTGCGATCAGCAGCGCCGAATACCAGCGGCTGATGATGGCGCCGTCATCGGCGCGCGCGGCAACGATCGCGATCAGCAGGGCGGCCGCCGTGAAAACGACCGAGCGGACGTTCCTCACCTGGCGCGCCTTACCGTTCATTCCAGCACCGGCCGCTCGAAATCGCCGGTTTCCTTGTTCATCACCCAGAGCTCGCCGGTCGAAATGTCGAACCAGGCGCCATGCAGCGACAGCCGCCCCTTGCCCTCGAGGATGGAGACGCAAGGGAAGGTCCTGAGGTTGGCGATGGAATAGCGGATCGAGATGCGTTCCAGGGCTGTCTGGCGCTCCGTTGCCGTCATGAAGGTGCTGGAAGAGACCGTTTCGGCAGCCGGAGCGATCAGGCTCATCCATTTGCCGATGAAGTCGCCGGGGGACAGCGGCGCGGCATTGGGGTCGAGCGCGGCGCGGATGCCGCCGCAGCGGCCGTGGCCCATGACGACGATGTTCTTGACCTTGAGGCTCTGCACCGCGAATTCAAGCGCGGCCGAGGTCGAATGGAACTCGCCATCCGGCTCGTAGGGCGGCACCAGATTGCCGACATTGCGCAGCACAAAGAGTTCGCCCGGCCCGGCGTCGAAGATTGCTTCGGGGGCCGAGCGGGAGTCGCAACAGGCGACGATCATCGTCTCCGGGGCCTGCCCCTCGCGGGCGAGCTCGCGATAGCGGCCGCTCTCGGTGAGGTAGCGGCCATTCATGAAATTGCGGTAGCCGGCGAGGAGATGGTCGGGGAGATGAGGCATGGGCGGCTAAGGCCTTTCCGGGGTTGGAGGCGGCAGCTCTTTGCGGTCGAGAAGGCTCTAACGGTAAAAGCCTGTCGCGAGCAATGCAGAATTGTGGGGGCTAGCTATAAATGCCATGCGCATAAGCGGGACGTCCGCCAATATTGTCATGCCCAGATGGCGACCGGTATGCCAAAACCGTCAGTGAGCGGCGGGTCCGGAAACGGCCTGGCCTTGCCGCTGGCGATGCGGCCGGCGATCAGCATCATGACGGCCGCATCGAGGAAATCGTCGGCGGCCGCGCCGCGGGGCGGCGGCTGGTCGAGGAAGTCCATGGCATAGCCGTGCCGGCACAGCAGCGTCTTGCGCTCCGCCATGCCGGCCGGATTGACGGCGCCCTTGATCTTTTTCGGCAGTTGCATCGCCTGATCGCCATTCAGGCGGCAGAAGGCGACTTCCGGATGCGATTCGAAGATTCGGCCGCGCAGATCGGGCCGCGCGATCAGCAAGGCGTCGATTTCGCGGATTTTCGAAAAGATGCCGAAGGCCTGGATCGAAACGCCGCGCGGCGGGTCGGATGTGGCACTGGCCACCTCGCTTGCCCTGCGATGCGCGGCATACCAGGCTTCGACCGTGGTGAAGTCATCGGTATCGGCATAAAGCGCGGCGCGCGACGGGATCGAAAAGACGCTCGACTGGCGCGCCCCGAGCAGTGGCCTGACCAGCGCTTCCGGTCCGCGTCCGCCTTTGCTGGAAAATTCGGGCAGGCCGATTGGCATGTCGACGGCGACAACCGCATCGTCCGGTACTGCCGAAACCAGTGCCGCGAAACTGGCGAAGATTTCGACCGAGGGTGTCGAACCGGGGTTGCGCCGCACCGCGATCCAGCCGGCCTTGCAGCCATCGGCGCCGACAAGCGCGACCTCAGAGATCACGCCCGGCGGTCCCGCCCCGGATGTGTGAGGTGGCGTAGCTGCACCATGGCCATCGGGTGCGACAGGCTCTGGGCGTCGGTTTCGAGCTGCAGTTCGTCGCCGCCGCGTTTTGCCGTGCGCGCCAGGATTTCGTAGACCGCCGCCGTGGTCGACTGCAGCGCCTTGATTGGCGGCTGGCCGGAAAGGATGCGGGCGAGGTAGACGGCCGCCGTCAGGTCGCCCAGGCCGTTCGGCGGCTTGTCGATCAGCCGGTGCTCGGCGAGCAGCGCCTGGGTGCCGTCGAGCAGCAGGTTGCCGGTGCCGCCGGTCATCATCGACTGTGCCGAGGTGACCAGCATCGTCGACGGCCCGGCATGAAGTGCTGCCGAAATCACCGATTTTAGGTCGGGCAGCGGCGCGCCGGCCATCCATTCCAGCTCGTAGCGGTTGGGCGTGGCGATGTCGGCGATCGGCATCAGCCGGTCGCGCATGGCGGCGGCGGTGGGCTCGGGCACATAGAGGCCGCCGGAATCGCCCATGACCGGATCGCAGATGTAGACGGCGTCCGGCGTCCTGGCCTTGACCGTGGCGACCAGCGAAGCGACGGCCTCGGCCTGGCCGGCTTCGCCGAGATAGCCCGACAGCACGGCGCCGACCTCGCCCAGCCATGGCGCGCGCTCGAGATCGGCCATCAGCGCCTTGAACTGGTCGAGTGGCGGCACGATGCGCGTCGCCCGCCCATGGCCGGGATGCCAGGGCAGGATGACCGTGGGTACGGCCCAGACCGGAAAGCCCAGCGTCTCCAGGGCGAAGACGGCGGCACGGTTGCCGACCGAGCCACGGGCGACATGGCTGGAAATGACGATGACCGCACGCGGCGCGTCGGGTTTTTCGGCGCTCATTGTTTTTTGATTCCTAGCTGCCCCGGGTGAGGAAAAGCACAAGCCAGACCATCAGGCCCAGCGCCAGAAGCAGGCCTAGTATCCTGCCAATGCGCGTGCCCCAGACTTCGATCGGGTCGGTACGGTCGGCGTCGGCCGCGCCAACATGGTCGCGCACGCCTTTCGTCGTCCGTGCCACGAAGGAGGTGCCGGCCGGATCGGTCTCTTGCGCGACGCGCTCGAGGATGCGGCGTGATTCCCTGTCGCTGTCCTGGCGCCCTGCCATGGATGATGTCCCGTTTTGACCGGACCTTATCGCGTTCGTGCGGCCAATCACAGGGCCTTGCGCGGCGCGGGTCGTTCCGGGCCGGCGGTTGCCGCCCGTGGCCGTTTTCTTGCGCGCTGATTGTGGTAATGCTTCGCATGCAACTTCTACCGAGGGATCCCATCATGCTTGCCCAGCGCCTTGCTCGACCATCACTCCGCACGCTGCCCGCCTTCCTGATGATGGCAATCGTGCTGCCGTTGCTTGCCGGCTGCGGCTACAACACGATCCCGACGGCTGAGGAAAATGCCAAGGCGGCCTGGAGCGAGGTGCTGAATCAGTATCAGCGCCGCGCCGACCTCATCCCCAATCTGGTCGAGACGGTCAAAGGCTATGCCTCGCATGAAAAGGACACGCTCGACGCGGTGGTCGAGGCGCGCGCCAAGGCGACGCAGATCACGGTGACGCCGGAAACGCTGAAGGATCCCGAAGCCCTCAAGAAGTTCCAGGATGCCCAGGCCGGGCTGACCAGCGCGCTGTCGCGGCTGATCGCGGTATCGGAGGCCTACCCCGACCTCAAGGCCAACCAGAACTTTCTCGCGCTGCAGGCCCAGCTCGAGGGCACCGAGAACCGCATCGCGGTGGCGCGGCGCGACTACATCCAGGCTGTCAGGGATTATAATCTGACGCTGAAGACCTTCCCGTCCGTGCTGTGGGCGACCTTCTGGTTCCGCAGCAACGAACCCTTCGCCAATTTCACCGTCGACGAAGACAAGATGCAGCCGCCGAAGGTCGATTTCGGCACGAAGCAGGGCGGGTGAACGACAACTTGTCATCGGAATAAATCCCGCAAAAATGACGGACCGCTGGCGTGCAAACACCCCCCTCTGTCCTGCCGGACCCGGCCCTTCGCTGTCGCTTCGGGCGTTCGTCGTTCGGAAAGCCAAGCAATTGGTTTCCCGTCCGCTGCGCGAACCACTTCTCACCCCCCTCAAGGCGGAAGATCAGCCGTGGTCTAGGCTTTCGCCAATTTTCAATCTCTCAAATTAAGAGCCGGCGGCGAAGCCGCCAATCTCCCCCCTTGAGGGGGAGATGTCCGGTAGGACAGAGAGGGGGGCCTCGCGCTTACCTCACCCTTCTTGGGCTTCTTGCCAGCCTACTTTTCCTCCCCCTAGCCGCCATCGCCGCCGACCTTCCTGCCCTCACCGGCCGTGTCGTCGACAATGCCGGCATCATCGATGCCGGGACCAGGGCGGCGCTGACGCAAAAGCTTGCCGCCTTTGAGACCAAGGGTTCCGACCAGATCGTCGTCGCGACCATCCCCAGCCTCGGCGGCGAGGAGATCGAACCCTACGCCAACCGGCTGTTCCGTTTCTGGAAGCTCGGCCAGGCCAAGGAGAACAATGGCGTCTTGCTGCTGGTCGCGCCGAACGATCGCAAGATGCGCATCGAGGTCGGCTACGGGCTGGAAGGCACGCTGACAGACTTGCACACCAAGCTGATCATCGAGAACGACATGGTGCCGGCCTTCCGCGCCGGCGACTTCTCCGGCGGTATCAGCAAAGCGGTCGACGACATGATCATGGTGCTGGAAGGCAATCCGGAGGAGCTGGTGGCGCGCGGCGAACGCAACCAGCAGCCGCCCATCAACACCGACAATCTGTTCTTCGCTGTGTTCATCGGCATCTGGGCGGTCATTTTCTTCGGCGGCATCGCGGCCTCCATCCTGCCGCCGATCTTCGGCCAGAAGCTCGGCCCAGGGCGCTATCGCTGGCTCGGCATGACCTTCGAGCCTGGCCGGCGCTCCTCTAGTGGCGGCTGGTCCTCGGGCAGTTCCGGCGGTGGCTGGTCTTCAGGTGGCGGCGGCGGTGGCTTTTCCGGCGGCGGCGGTTCGTCCGGCGGTGGCGGCTCCTCGGGAAGCTGGTGACAGCATGACGACACGCACCATCAACCCTTCGAGGCCCGGCCATTTTAACCCGGTGATCCATGCTGTCCTGTCGGCGCTGGCGATGCTTTTGTCCTGCTTCGCGGTTTTCGCCGCTGAGTTGCCGGCACTGACCGGCCGTGTCGTCGACAATGCCGGCATCATCGATGCCGGGACCAAGGCTGCGCTGACGCAAAAACTCTCGGATTTCGAGAAAAAGGGCTCCGACCAGATCGTCGTCGCGACGATCCCCAGCCTCGACGGCGAGGAGATCGAACCATACGCCAACCGGCTGTTCCGCTTCTGGAAGCTCGGCCAGGCGGGTGAGAACAACGGCGTGCTTTTGCTAGTGGCCAAGAACGACCGCAAGATGCGCATCGAGGTCGGCTATGGGCTGGAAGGCACGCTGACCGACCTGCATACCAAGCTGATCATCGAAAACGACATGGTGCCGGCGTTCCGCGCAGGCGATTTCTCCGGCGGCATCTCCAAGGCCGTCGACGATATGGTGATGGTGCTGGACGGCAATCCGGAGGAGCTCGAAGCGCGCGGCAAGCGCAATCCCGCCGACAACAGCAACCCAGTGGACCCGATTGTCGTGATCTTCCTGATCCTGTGGGGGACGATGTTCTTCGGTGGCCTGGCGATGGCGTTCCTGCCGCCGATGTTCGGCACAAAACTGTCACCGGGCGTATACAAATGGCTGGGCATGACGTTTCGCTACGGCCGGGGGCCAAGCGGATCGTCGTCGGGTTCCAGCGGCTGGACATCGGGGTCGTCAAGCAGCGGCTGGTCTTCGGGGAGTTCCGGCAGCAGCTGGTCGTCCGGGTCGAGCAGCAGCGGCGGCGGTTTCTCGGGCGGCGGCGGTTCGTCCGGTGGTGGTGGTTCTTCAGGAAGCTGGTGAGACAATGGCAACACGACCGATCAGTCCCGAAGATCACGAACGCATCGCCGATGCGATCCGCGCCGCGGAAACCAAAACCGACGGCGAGATCTACTGCGTCGTCGCGCATGCCAGCGACGGTTATTTCGCCCCCGCCGCCTTGATGGCGACGCTGGGCATGCTGGTCGTCAGCCTCGCCGTCGCCCATGGGCTGGAAGCCTGGTGGCTCACCATCCGCCTGCCGCATTTCGTCATCGCCCAATTGCTGGCGCTGGCCTGCGTGCTGGTTCTGTTGTGGGCGGTTCCCGGCCTGCGCATCCACATGGTGCCACGGCGGCTGCGCTATCAGGCGGCGCACGCCAACGCGGTCAAGCAGTTCCTCGCCCGCAACGTCCACCGCACGACGGCGCGCACCGGCGTGCTGGTCTTCGTCTCGATCGTCGAACGCTATGCCGAGGTGGTCGCCGATTCCGGCATCGACGCCAAGGTCGGCCAGCATGTCTGGGATGGCGTGGTGCGTGACCTCACGGCGCACGCCGGCGACGACCGGCTTGCCGATGGTTTCGTCAAGGCGATCGAGCAGGTGGGGGCGGTGCTGGCCGAGCATTTCCCGGTCACCTCAGGCGATACCAACGAGCTGGACGACCATCTGGTCGAAATCTGAGAGCCTGCTGGTAGACACCATTTTGCCGATCCGGCCTGTTTCCGGACGGCTTTTGCCCGATGTCAGCAATGTCAGGATCGGCTGTGAGAAAGCGGCCGGCGGGCCGCCCGGACTCTTGCAATCGGGCGACGCGGGTTTATGGTTAACAAATCATGAATACGCTGACGATCGACATCCGGAAAGCCGACCCGCGCGATGCAGGCGCCATTGCCGAAGTGCACTTGGAAGCCTGGCGCGGCGCCTATTCCGGCATCATTCCGCATCGTACGCTGACGTCGATGATCAACCGCCGCGGCGCCGACTGGTGGGCGAATGCGATTCGCCGCGCCGCCACCGTTCTGGTCGTCGAAATCGGCGGCACGATCGCCGGCTATGCGACGATCGGCAAGAACCGCGCCCGGGAACTCAAGCAGCAAGGCGAGATCTACGAACTGTACCTGCGCCCGGAATATCAGGGCATCGGTCTTGGCCGGCGGCTATTTTCGGCAGCCAGGGCGCGTCTGGCCGACCATGGCCTGAAAGGCATGGTGGTGTGGGCGCTGGAAGACAACCAGAACGCGCTGGCCTTCTATGCCGGCGCCGGCGGCCGCGACGTTGCCGAGGGTGTCGAGATCTTCGAGCAGAAAGCGCTGAAGAAGGTCGCCTTCGTCTGGGAATGATTGCCCGGAGATGATCGTGGAAAGCTAGGCCGGTACGCGGTGCGCATCCCCGTGAAATCACGCCGCTGAAACATCTTGTGCTAATGATTGAACGCGTTGGATGCCATCGCGTCTCGACTGACGTGCGCGAGCACCATTCGCCGCATTGCACCATTCTGCGCCGCCCGCTATCTCCTCCCAACCGAGAGAGGGACAAATCCATGCGCATTGAAGCCATAGCCACCGGAAAGAATCCGCCTGAAGACGTCAACGTCATCATCGAAGTGCCGATCGGCGGCGAGCCGATCAAGTATGAGATGGACAAGGAGGCCGGCACGCTGTTCGTCGACCGCTTCCTGCACACCTCGATGCGCTATCCCGGCAATTACGGCTTCGTGCCGCACACGCTGTCGGGCGATGGCGATCCGATCGACGTGCTGGTCTGCAACACGCGCGCCCTTGTGCCGGGCTGCGTCATCAATGTCAGGCCGATCGGCGTGCTGGTGATGGAAGACAATGCCGGCCAGGACGAGAAGGTCATCGCCGTGCCGTCGCCCAAGCTGACGCTGCGCTACGAGAACGTCACCGAATACACGCATCTGCCCGAGATCACCCGCCAGCAGGTGCAGCACTTCTTCGAGCACTACAAGGATCTCGAGCCCGGCAAATGGGTCAAGATCGAAGGCTGGCACGATTCCAAGTATGCCAAGAAGATGATCGTCGACGCGATCGAACGGGCGAAGAATAGCAAATAGTCAGTTATCGATCCGGCCGAAGGCCGGCACATTGCCGATGACGGTGTGCCGGTCCTTGCCGCAGGTGAAGGTGCGCGCCTTCTCATCGGCGAGTTTTCGCGCCTGGTCGTTGGCTTGCGGGTTGCCGGTGGCCAGCACGAGGCCGACCGTGCAGCTTTCGCGCGCGTCCATCTGGCCGACCTTGGCGACGAGCAGCACATCCGTTGATTTGTTCTGATCCTCGCCATTGCTGATCGTGCGGCGGTGGATGACCGCGAAGGGCACGGCCTTGTCGCCATTGGTTTCGATGCGCCATTCGACCTTGGCTCCGGACGAATTGAAGCCTGAAAAACTCTCCCAGACGGACGTCATGTCTCCGCCCGGCGGAAAACCGTAGAACAGCGATTCGCGGGCGTCGTCATAGGCGATCAGCACAGGGTAGCCGCGATAGCCCGAACAGGCGAGATCGGCCCAGTCGCCATCGCCCTCATCGGCCTGCGCATAGGTCACGCAATCCTTCTTCGAGTCGAGATCGGTGTAGGCGCTCGATATGTCGCCGGCATGGGCTGCCTGGCAGAGACCGGCGAGGGCAAGCGGGATCAGAACGGCACGCATGGCGGGCACCTCCGGTTCGGGCCGGAGCAGCGTACCGCCAATCGCTATTTCTTCAAGCTCGCTTCGATCAGCAGATCGGCGTTTCGGGCGACCGACTGTGCCGGACCGCCGAGGCCGAACAGCTGGCCGCTGATATAGGCGCCTTCGATGAGGAGCAGCAGTCCGTCGCCCAGCGTGTCGGGGTCCTGCGCCCCCATCGCGGCGGCCATGGCGCGCAGCCTGCGGCGCAGCTCCTGCTTGTTGGCTTCGCTCACCACGCGGGCCGGATGGCTGTGGTCGGGATATTCGACCGCCGCGTTGGTCATGCCGCAGCCGCGATAGTCCGCCACTTGCGTGCGCTTGCCGATGCGGGTCAGGAAAGCCTTGATCTGCGTGCGCGGGTCGCCCGGATGGGCTTTGACCGCCTCGTCGAAACGTTCCCAATATTCACGATTGTATTGCCGAAGATAGGAGGCGGCCAACTCGTCCTTGGAAGGGAAGCTGCGATAGAGGCTGGGCTTGGTGACGCCGGCCCGTTTGACGATCTCGTCGACGCCGATCGCCCTGATACCGCGCCGGTAGAAAAGATCATACGCCACGTCGAGGATCTTCTTGGCGGCCTTCGGCGGCGCCGATGCATGACCGTCGCTGATGGTTAGTTCAATATTTTTGTCAGTTGGCATCATGGGACTCGATTGACAATGTTACCGATCGGTACGTATACAGGCTCCCATCTTGCAACGTACCGGTCAGTAACATGATAGCTCAATCCCGTCCGTTTGGCCAGCGCTACGCTTTCGTCGTGGTCGGCGTCATCTTTCTCTGCCTGCTGGTTGCGGCCGGGCTTCGTTCCGCACCCTCGGTCATGATGTTGCCGCTGGAAAACAGTTTTGGCTGGCGGCGCGACGTCATCTCGCTGGCCGCCGGCGTTGGCATCCTGCTCTATGGCCTGACCGGTCCGTTCGCCGCCGCGCTGATGGAAAGAATCGGTCTGCGTCGCACGCTGCTTGCCTCGCTGCTGGTCATGTCGGCTTCGACGGCGCTCAGCCTACTGATGACCAAGCCCTGGCATCTCTTCATCACCTGGGGCGTCTTCTCCGGCATCGGCTCCGGCGCGGTCGCCAGCGTGCTTGGCGCCACCATCGTCAATCGTTGGTTCAAGACCAATCGTGGCCTGGTGATGGGATTGATGTCGGCCTCAAGTGCGTCGGGCATGCTGGTGTTCCTGCCGCTGATAGCCGCTTTGGCGCAATCGGGCGGCTGGCAGCCGGTTGCCGTTGCGGTCGCGGTCGCCACGGCGGCAATGATACCGCTGGTCTGGCTGCTGGTGCCGGAGCGGCCGGCCTCGATCGGCATGGTGCGCTATGGCGCCGAGGCCGATGACGTGCCGCCGACATCGCCCGCCTCGCAAGGTAATTTCCTGGCGCATACGCTCAACACGCTGCGCCGCGCCGCCGGCACACGGGTGTTCTGGTACTTGTTCGCTACCTTCTTCGTCTGCGGGTTCACCACCAACGGGCTGGTCGGCACGCATCTCATCGCCTTTTGCGGCGACATGGGAATCGGCGAGGTGCAGGCCGCCGGCCTGCTGTCGATGATGGGCATTTTCGACCTGATCGGCACGACGCTGTCGGGCTGGCTCACCGACCGTTTCGACCCGCGCAAGCTGCTCGGCGTCTACTATGCCATTCGCGGCCTGTCGCTGATCTACCTGCCCTATTCCGGCTTCTCGGCGACCAGCCTGATCATTTTCGCCGTGCTCTACGGCCTCGACTGGATCGCCACCGTGCCGCCAACGCTGCGGCTCGCCAACGAGGCGTTCGGCGACCGCAGCGGGCCGATCGTGTTCGGCTGGATCGTTGCCGGCCACCAAGTTGGTGCTGCGGCAGCGGCTGCCTTCGGCGGCACCATGCGCGAGCTGCAGGGCAATTACGAGTTGGCCTTCCTGATCGCCGGCATGACGGCCATCGCGGCGGCCTGTATCTCGTTGCTGATCAACACCAGCCGGCCGGCTTTCGATCCGGAACCGCAGGCCGCTTAAGGCGCGCCGATATTCAGGTGATGCCGGCCTGCAAACGGTGATTTCCTGCGCTTCCGGTGCTCACGTACTTTGAGTACGCTCCGCTCCGGTTCTCGGAAACCACCGTTTTCGACTCGGCCTGACCTGAATCTCGACACACCTTCGCTGCCGATTGCAATATCCAAACCTCAAACCGGGTGGCCTGACGACCAAGCCGCCCGGTTTTGTTGCGAGGCTGCCTGGCCTGTTCACTGTTATCAAAATGTCATGGTTCCGAGATGCGGCTGAAACATTGAGGCCGGACCTTGATGGCGACGTTCAAAGCCATCCAGGAGACAGCCATGAACAAGCTTTCGATGACCCGCCGCGCCTTTGTCACCTCCGCGAGCGCTGCCGGTCTCCTTGGCGCCTCGGGCCTCGCCTTGCCCTACTATTCCCGCGCGAGCCAGCGTCCGGCCTTCACCCATGGCGTCCAGTCCGGCGACGTCGATGCCTCCAGCGGCATGGTGTGGACGCGCACGGATCGTCCGGCGCGCGTCATGTTCGAGGTCTCGTCGACGGAAAGCTTTGCCAATGCGACGCGTCTGGCGCCGCTCGATACCTCGCCTGCCAGCGACTACACGGTGAAGCGGCTGCTCACTGATCTCGCCTCCGACCAGGACATCTTCTATCGCATGGTTGCGGCCGATCTCGCCGACGTCAACGCCGTCTCCGAGCCGATCGTCGGCCGCTTCCGCACAGCGCCGGCCTCGAAGCGCGATGTCAAGTTCGCCTGGTCGGGCGATACCGCCGGCCAGGGCTGGGGCATCGATGAGACCGGCATGAAAACCTACGCCACCATCGCCAAGCACACGCCGGACTTCTTCCTGCATTCGGGCGACACCATCTATGCCGACGGCGCCATGAAGGACGAGGTCGACCTGCCCGGCGGCGGCAAGTGGAAGAACGTCGTGCTCATCGACGGCAAACGCAAGGTTGCCGAGACGCTGGACGAATACCGCGACCAGTGGAAGTACAACATGATGGACAAGAACGTGCTGGAACTCAGCGCCATCTGCCCGACCTTCTACCAGTGGGACGACCACGAGGTGCTCAACAACTGGTCGGACTCGAAGGACCTTAGCAAGGACGACCGCTACAAGGAAAAATCCATCCACGTACTGGCGGCGCGGGCGGCGCGCGCCTTCCACGAGATGACCACCATCCGTTACGAGCCGGCGGAACCGGGCCGGGTCTACCGCAAGATCTCGCACGGGCCGCTGCTCGACGTCTTCTTCCTCGACATGCGCTCCTATCGCGGCCCGAACGGCCCGAACCTGCAGGAAACCCTCACACCGCAGTCGCGCATGATCGGCGAGGAGCAGTCGAAGTGGCTGAAGCGGGAACTGGCCAACTCCAAGGCGACCTGGAAGATCATCGCCGCCGACATGCCGCTCAGCCTCGTGGTCTGGGACGACGCGGCGAAGAAGGTCGGCTTCGAAGCCGTTAGCAACAACGACAATGGCAAGCCGAAGGGCCGCGAGATGGAATTCGCCGACGTGCTGCGCTTCATCAAGACTGCCGGCGTCACCAACACGGTGTGGCTCACCGCCGACGTGCACTATACGGCCGCGCACTACTACAACCCAGACAAGGCGCAGTTCCAGGATTTCAATCCCTTCTGGGAATTCGTCTCCGGCCCGATCCACGCCGGCACCTTCGGCCCCAACGATCTCGACATGACCTTCGGTCCGGAGCTGAAATTCATCAAGGCGCCGACCACCGAGCAGGGCCAGAACTTGCCGCCGTCGGCCGGCCTGCAGTTCTTCGGCCTTGTCGATATCTCAGGCGCGACCGAGCAGCTCACAGTGCGACTGATGGATCGCGACGACAACGAACTCTACAAGGTCACGCTCGATCCGGTGCGATCGGCGTAAGCGCTGGCAATCGTCAGTCGGGGTAGCAGACCATCGGAATGTTCGGCCACACCGCGCTGTCGCAGTTGGCAGCGGCTTGGCGCTGCTTGAAGGCGGCGCTGACCGGTCCCGTCACCATCGGGTCAACACCATCAGGCGCATCGGCAAAGGCCTGCTCGGCGGTCTGGGTGTCAGACTGCGCAACAGCGCGCGCACCTTTCTGCGTCGCGGCAGCCGACTGCGCGGCGTTGGCCGCCAGCAGCAAGGCAAAGGCCACCGAAGCGATGAGCGGCCAAAATCGGTTGAGTTTATCGGTCATGACGGTCGAACTGCCCGGGCCCTCAAAAGGTTCCCGCCTTGGTTAACAAAATCATCTCACACGCAGATGCTTAAGATTTGATGAGTATTTGGTGTCGCGCTTCCCCTTTCGCAACTGCGAAAAACCCTGTATGAGCCGCGCAACCGAAAGAGGCAGCGCCTTTGGCCTGCTGCCTGCAACGCTTCCGAGACCCAGAACATGAAACTCCGTAATATCGCGATCATCGCGCACGTCGACCATGGAAAGACCACCCTTGTCGACCAGCTTTTGAAGCAGTCCGGCTCCTTCCGCGACAATCAGCGCGTCGCCGAGCGCGCCATGGATTCCAACGACCTCGAAAAGGAGCGCGGCATCACCATCCTGGCCAAGGCGACCTCGGTCGACTGGAAGGATACCCGCATCAACATCGTCGACACCCCCGGCCACGCCGATTTCGGCGGCGAGGTCGAGCGCATCCTGTCGATGGTGGATTCGGCTATCGTGCTGGTCGATGCCGCCGAGGGCCCGATGCCGCAGACCAAATTCGTCGTCGGCAAGGCGCTCAAGGTCGGGCTGAAGCCGATCGTCGTCATCAACAAGATCGATCGCCCGGACGCCCGTCATGTCGAGGTCGTCAACGAGGTGTTCGATCTGTTTGCCGCGCTCGACGCCACCGATGAGCAGCTCGACTTCCCGATCCTCTACGGTTCGGGCCGCGATGGCTGGGTCTCCGAGAATCCGGAAGGCCCGAAGGACCAGCAGTTGGCGCCGCTGTTCGACCTCGTCATCAAGCATGTGCCGGCGCCGACCGTCCATCCTGGCCCGTTCCGCATGATCGGCACCATTCTGGAAGCCAACCCGTTCCTCGGCCGTATCATCACCGGCCGCATCGAATCCGGCACGCTGAAGGCCAACCAGGCGGTCAAGGTGCTGCACCATGACGGCACCCAGATCGAAACCGGCCGCATCTCGAAGATCCTGGCCTTCCGCGGCCTCGAGCGCCAGCCGATCGAAGAGGCCCAGGCGGGCGACATCGTCGCCATCGCCGGCCTGTCCAAGGGCACCGTCGCCGACACGTTCTGCGACCTGGCGGTGACCGAGGCGCTGCACGCGCAGCCGATCGATCCGCCGACCGTGACCATGTCCTTCCTGGTCAATGACAGCCCGCTCGCCGGTACCGAAGGCGACAAGGTGACCAGCCGCGTCATCCGCGACCGCCTGCTGCGCGAGGCCGAAGGCAATGTCGCGCTGAAGATCGAGGAATCGCCCGACAAGGATTCGTTCTTCGTCTCCGGCCGCGGCGAGTTGCAGCTGGCCGTGCTGATCGAGACGATGCGCCGCGAAGGCTTCGAGATCGCCGTGTCGCGTCCGCGCGTCGTCATGCAGAAGGGCGAGAACGGCGAATTGCTGGAGCCGGTCGAAGAAGTCGTCATCGACGTCGACGAGGAGCATGCCGGCGTCGTCGTGCAGAAGATGTCGGAGCGCAAGGCCGAGATGGTCGAATTGCGCCCCTCCGGCGGCAACCGCCAGCGCATCGTCTTCCACGCGCCGACGCGCGGCCTGATCGGCTACCAGTCGGAACTGTTGACCGACACGCGCGGCACCGCCGTGATGAACCGGCTGTTCCATGCCTATGAGCCCTACAAGGGCGAACTGCCCGGCCGCACCAATGGCGTGCTGATCTCCAACGAGCAGGGCGAATCGGTCGCCTACGCCATGTGGAACCTGGAAGACCGCGGCCCGATGGTCATCGACCCGGGCGTCAAGGTCTATCAGGGCATGATCATCGGCATCCACTCCAGGGACAACGACCTCGAGGTCAATGTGCTGAAGGGCAAGAAGCTGACCAACATCCGCGCCGCCGGCAAGGACGAGGCGGTCAAGCTGACGCCGCCGATCCGCATGACGCTGGAGCGCGCGCTGGCCTGGATCCAGGACGACGAGCTGGTCGAGGTGACGCCGAAGACCATCCGCCTGCGCAAGCTCTACCTCGATCCGAATGAGCGCAAGCGTTTCGAGAAGTCGGCCAAGGCGGTCGGCGCGGCGTAATTTTTCTTCTGGCGATTTCTGAGAGGGCGGAGCATCAAGTGCTCCGCCCTCTTTCGTTCATCCGCCGGCCGCGCGGATGATGGCTTCGTGATCCGGCTCGCCGGCCAGGGCGACGCGGATTGTTGTTCCCGCGCGGGCCGGCTTGCGCAAAGCTTTTGCCCCCTCCGGATCGACGACCAGCAGGCGCCGCTCCTCCAGCGCCTGGAGCCGCGAGCGCGAAATGCCGAGTTCATTGGCAAGCAGACGGTCGAGCCGGAGTGATGTCGGCATTTCCAACCCAAGCCGGAGTTCCAGGGCCGCCGCGCTTTGCCTGGCGCCGTCGAGCAACCGCTTGTGCACGGCGACATCGGGAAACTCCTCGACACGCCCCACTTGGTTGCGCAGGGTGACGATGTCGAAGGCATGGCGCCGCGCCAGCCCCGGATCGTTGCTTTCGAGCGCCTGAAGCAGCGCCGGTTCTATGTCGCGGCGGTTGCTGCGTTCGAAAATGCCGAAATTCCAGGAATTGTCGCAGGTGACGCAGCGGTAGATCAGCCACACGTCGATGCGCTTGCCGTTGGCGTTGACGCGGAATTTGCCGCTGCAGCGATAGGCCTTCACACCGCCGCAGCGATTGCAGTTGATCAGGGGTTGCGGTGCGATTTGAGGCGTGATCGCCCAGTGGATGCGCACAGTAGAAGACATGCCGGTAAGCCCTTCCCGTCGGGAAGTTCATCAGGTCGGCACGATCGAGATGCCCCTGCGGGCGCGGCGTGGCGGTAGGCTGCGGAGATTCTTGAAGTCAGGTGTCGCTGGCGGAAAGCGCGCGACAGCGGTTCAGCAGTGCCAAACCGGTCTCGAACCGCCGCCCAGAGGAACACATGAACATGAAACAGGCACCGCGAGTGCGGCGCCATCAGGTGTGTCGGGGGAGTTGACGAGACCGGCGGTTACTGAGGCAAAGTGAAGCTCGAGATTGTTTCGCGGCGGCCCTTCTAGCCGTAGCCAATGAGGACTGCAAGGGTGCCAATGGCTTCAAACGAATGATGGCTTTCCAACTTGTTTGGAGCCGACCGATTGTCGAGACGATGGGGAGGAGCGACGACGCCGGCGATCGGTGCTTGTGACATGTCCAGCGCGAAATTACCGTCGGCTCCAGCCACTTGCGATCACCCTTCTGATGACACTGGTGCCCAAGGGGGGTATGCTCTCTATGTCTTCAATGGTTCGCAAGACCGAATAGTGATCGATCCTTTCCGAGTAACGTCCTGATTCGATTCCGGATCCGTAGAATACAGTGAATATATGGTTCTCTGTATGGTAGTCGTCTTCATCGAAGGTCACTACCAAAAGGCTGTTGTTTTTCTTCGACCAGGCGGCGTAGCCTCCAAGGTGAGTTCTCAACCAAGTGTCAGCCGTCTCTATTGTGCCGTCATGCATGTCATTTTCGAGATTGGGGATCACGAAACTGACGGATGGTAGCTTCGCGTAGTCGCGAGGGAGGTGGGCAAGAGACTTCTCAGATCCCTTCGCGTCGGCAAACGATTCCCACGGATTATGTTTTCGCGGCGATCCGGCTTCGACGTAGCCCGTAAATGTCTTGCCGTGAGCCCGAAGACGAGCGGCCAGGTTCGGCGCAGCAAAGCCGTGCATGCCATCGTCATGGACGCCTTGTGTCAAGCCGCTGAACAGCGCGAAGTAATTGGGCTGGCTGGGATGAGCAACTCCATAGGATCGATCGAACAGCGCGCCGCCTTTTGCCAACTTGTTCAAATAGGGAGCAGCTCGTCCCGCCAGAGAAATCTGCTCAAAGCTGTGGTTCTCCATGATCACGACAACGACGTGATCATATTTCGGCGGCTTCCTCGACGATGCTACGGCTTGGGGCGCTCCGTTTAGCGCCATGCTGGCTAACAGGACAGCCAGAATGGAGAGCCGTCGAACGACCTTGCGCCAACTTTGCACAACCACGAAAACTCCTCCTCCGCCTGCAGGGCAAGATCAACCTGACTGCAAGTCAGGCATGGCAGTCAAGGGCATGGCCGAATGCGGAGCCGGTCTGGGATCTTCCGCCGCCAGCGTTGCAAGCGGTGATATCGATCGGATATCGTCCGTCCTTCAACCGCTTGGAAGGCAGTGCCATGCACCTCACCTCGCTCCTGATCTTCGCCGCCGCTTTGTTCGTCGCCGCCGGTTCGCCCGGCCCGTCGATCGCCGCACTCGTCGCACGCGTCATCTCGAAGGGTTTTCGCGATGTGTTTCCGTTCCTGCTCGCCATGTGGATCGGCGAGGGCATCTGGCTGTCGCTGGCGGTGTTCGGACTGGCTGTGGTGGCGCAGACTTTTCACCTCGCCTTTGTTGTCGTGAAATGGGTGGGCGTCGCCTATCTCGCTTACCTTGCCTGGAAGATGTGGACGGCGCCTGTCGATGCCAAAGAGGGCGAGATGCCGCGCGAGGATTCGGCGATAAAACTGTTCTTCGCCGGCATGGCGGTGACGCTTGGCAATCCCAAGATCATGATGTTCTACCTGGCGCTGCTGCCGACCATCATCGACCTCGCTTCGGTCAGCATCGTCGGCTGGGTCGAACTGACGGCGACCATGGCCGTGGTGCTGATCGCCATCGATCTCGCCTGGGTGCTCGCCGCCTCGCAGGCGCGCAAGCTGTTGAAAAGCAAGCGCGCCATGAAGATCGCCAACCGGATCAGCGCCACGACGATGGCCGGTGCCGCGGCGGCTATCGCGGCGCGATCCTGAGGCGACGTTAGCCCATCATATTGATGATCGGTGCGATCTCGACGTTGCAGTTCGGCATGGCCAGCATCGGACAGCCTTTGGCCTTCTCGGCGGCGTCGTTGATATCTTGGGCCTCGATGATCGAATAGCCGCCGGTCGGGTTGCTGCCGCCGTTGTTTTCTATCTTGCCGCCGGGCAGGACGGTCTTCGACATTCCGACCGGATTGCCTGGGTCGACAACGGCCGAACCGAGCTTTCCAAACCAGCCTGTCCAGGCGTCGGTCATCGCCTTTCGCTCGGCTTCGCTCGTCGGCATCTTGCCGGAGCCATGATAGACATAGAGAAACTTCGCCATGTTCTCCTCCCTTGATGAGCGGCATCGAACCGGCATGCGGTCATGCCGCCTGCCGATCATCGGACCAAACCGGCGGAGAAGCAACGAGAATGCGTTGTCGCTAATGTACAGCGCGACGGGCCATTCGATGGGATCCGCTATCGCGCCATGGCGTGGTATTCGTCGTTCGGCCGCATGTCGATCGCCGCCGCCACCCGGTTCGACATGTTGAAGAAGGCCGCGGTCGAGGCGATGTCCCAGATGTCGCGGTCGCTGAAGCCTGCTTTGCGAAGCGCCGCCCGGTCGGCCTCGACGATCTTGGCCGGCTCCTCGGTCAGCTTGACGGCGAATTCGAGCATCGCGGCCTGCCTCGGCGAGAGATCGGCGGCGCGGAAATTCATCACCATCATCTCGCCGAGCGCCGGGTCGCCGGACAGCTGGCGCACCGCGGCGCCATGCGCGGTCAGGCAGTAGTAGCAATGGTTGATCGAAGAGACGGCGACCGCGATCATCTCGCGCTCCAGCTTCGACAGGCCTGATTCGCCCAGCATCAGGTCGTTGTACATATCGGTGAAGGCGCGCAGCTTCTTGTCGTCGAAGGCGTAGGCCTTGAGCACGTTGGGGACCAGGCCGAGCTTCTCCTCGCATTTGGCGAAATAGGTTTTCGTCGCCTCGCTCAACTCTCCCGAGGCCAGATCGAGTGCGGTGATTTTGCCGGTCATGGGGCGTTTCTCCTCTTTGGGCGGTGGCTTGCCGCCGAATTCGGATAATTCTTGGCAAGCCGTCAAACCTTTGTCGCCAAACAGCGGTCATCTGCTACGATAGTCGTAAAAGCATTCGACGGGAGGGAATAGCGTCATGGCCAGCGTGAAATCCGCAAATCCGAAAAAAAAGAGCACGGCAAGGGGAGAAGACAAGTCCGGCAAGCTAGCCGACTATCTGCTGGCCCGAGCCCCTGCCGAAGACATTGCGGCCTATGACGTTGCCGATCTCGTGCGCGCCGCCGATCTCGCCGGGCGCGCTGTCGCCAGGCACAAGAAGGGTGACTGCGTCGTCGCCATAGATGTCGATTCCGGGGTTGTCCGCCAGGGCCGGCCGGTGACGGTGATCACTGTCGTCAACGACAACATGCCGTTCTTGTTCGATTCCATCCTCGGCGAAATCACCGACGGCGCCGGCGAGCCGTTGCTGGTCACCCATCCAGTCATTGTCGTCAAACATGGCAAGGGCGGCGTCGAGGAAATCCTCGGCGACGGCGGCTCCGTCAAGAGCGACACCGCCCACGACCGACTGAGCCTGATTCATGTCCATATCGGTCGGCTTTCCGTCGAACATGCCCAGGCTTTGGCCGGACGGTTGAAGAAGCTTTTGGGCCAGGTGCGCGCCGCGGTCACCGACTGGAAGCCGATGCTGGCCCGCCTGGACCAGGCGATCTCCGAATTTCGCTACGCGCCGGTACCGCTCGACAAGACCAGCGTCACCGAGGCGATAGCCTTTCTCGAATGGCTGCGCGACGACAATTTCACCTTCCTCGGAATGCGCGAGTTCAAATACACCGGCAGCGAGAAGAGCGGCATGCTGGAGCGCGCCGACAAGCCCGGCCTCGGCATCCTGTCCGATCCCGATGTGCTGGTGCTCAGGCGCGGCACCGAAGCGGTGACGACGACGCCCGAGATCCGCGCCTTCCTGCATGGACCGGAGCCGCTGATCGTCACCAAGGCCAATGCCAAGTCTTCTGTGCACCGCCGCATCTATCTCGACTACATCGGCGTCAAGACCTACACCGCCAAGGGCGTGCTGTCGGGCGAACTGCGCATCGTCGGCCTGTTCACCTCGACCGCCTATACGCGCTCGGTGATGAAGATCCCGTACCTCCGGTCGAAGGCCGAAACCATCATCGCCAAATCCGGCTTCAATCCCGGAGATCATTCCGGCAAGGCGCTGATCAACGTGCTGGAGAGCTATCCGCGCGACGAACTGTTCCAGGTGCCGGTGCCGATCCTGCGCAAGCACGCCGAGGCCATTCTGGGCCTGGTCGAGCGGCCTCGCGTCAGGGCGCTGGTGCGTGCCGACCAGTTCGACCGCTTCGTCTCGATCCTCGTCTTCGTGCCGCGCGACCGCTACGACAGCGTCGTGCGCGAGAAGATCGGCGCCTACCTGAAGACGGTGTTCGAGGGCAGGCTGTCGGCCTATTACCCCGCCTTTCCGGAAGGCGGGCTGGCGCGCGTACATTTCATCATCGGCCGCTCCGGTGGCAAGACACCGAAAATCGAACAGGCGACGATCGAGGAAGCGATCCGCGACATTGTCCGCACTTGGGACGACGCGCTTCGGGAAACAGCGGCCGAGACTGGAGCCGATCCCGCACGGACGGCGATCGCCGCGCGGTTTTCCGAAAGTTATCGCGACAGTTTCTCGCCGGCCGTGGCGTTGGCCGATGCCGGGCGCATCGCGAAGATCAGCGCCGCCAATCCGATCGCTATCGACTATTACCGCCATGGCGAGCAGAAGCCGCACCAGGCGGCGTTGAAGATCTATCACCATGGCAGCCCGGTGGCGCTGTCGCGGCGCGTGCCGGTGCTGGAAAACATCGGCTTCCGCGTCATCAGCGAGCGCACCTTCGAGGTCGGCGACGAGCAGTCCGGCATGATCAATAGGGATCAGCCCGGCATGGTCTTCATCCACGACATGGAACTGGAGAACAGCTACGGCAAGCCGATCGACCTTGCCGATGGCGGCGCGCTGTTCGAGGACGCGTTCCTGTCGGTGTGGCGCGGCGACGTCGACAATGACGGCTATAGCGGCCTGGCCCAGACCGCTGGCCTGTGGTCTAGCGAAATCACTATCCTGCGCGCCTATGGGCGCTATCTGCAGCAGGTCGGCATTCCGCAAAGCCAGGATTTCATCGCAGCGGCATTGAACCGCTATCCCGACATCGCGCGCGGCTTGCATGCGCTGTTCATCGCCCGGCTCGGCCCGACGGCCGAGACCGAAGGCGTGGTCGCGGCAAAGCACCTCAAGGCCAAGATAAAGGACGCGCTGGAAGATGTGCCCAATATCGATGACGACACCATCATCCGCCGCTACCTCAATCTGATCGAAGCCTCGCTGCGCACCAATCATTTCGTTGCCGATACGAAAGCGAAAGGCCAGTCGCTGGCGATCAAGCTCGAATCGCAGGCGGTCGAGGGACTGCCGGCGCCACGGCCGTGGCGCGAGATATTCGTCTACGGTTCCGAGGTCGAGGGCCTGCATCTGCGCTTCGGCCCGGTGGCGCGTGGTGGCCTTCGCTGGTCAGACCGCGCCCAGGACTACCGCACCGAGGTGCTCGGCCTGGTCAAGGCGCAGCAGGTCAAGAACGCCGTCATCGTGCCGGTCGGCGCCAAGGGCGGCTTCTTCCCCAAGCGCCTGCCGGTCGGCGGCAGCCGCGACGCGATCTTCGAGGCCGGCACCTCGGCCTACAAGAACTTCGTCTCCAGCCTGCTGTCGATCACCGACAATATCGGGTTGGACGGGGTCATTCCGCCGGCCGGCGTCGTGCGCCGCGACCAGGACGATCCCTATTTCGTCGTTGCCGCCGACAAGGGCACGGCGACCTTCTCCGACACCGCCAACGCCATTTCCGAGAAGCATGGCTTCTGGCTCGACGATGCCTTCGCCAGCGGCGGCTCGGCCGGCTATGACCACAAGAAGATGGGCATCACCGCCAAGGGCGCCTGGGAAGCGGTCAAGCGGCACTTCCGCGAGATCAACCGCGACATCCAGACCTCGCCCTTCACCGTCGTCGGTGTCGGCGACATGTCGGGCGACGTGTTCGGCAACGGCATGCTTTTGTCGCCGAACACAAGGCTGATCGCCGCCTTCGACCATCGCGACATCTTCATCGATCCCGATCCCGACATGGCGGCCTCGATGACCGAGCGCGAGCGCATGTTCGCGCTGCCGCGTTCGAGCTGGCAGGACTATGACAAGACCAAGCTGTCGGAAGGCGGCGTCATCGTCTCGCGCAGCCAGAAGTCGATCACCTTGCCGGCCGCGGCGGCGGCGGCGATTGGACTCAGCAAAACCACCGCCACGCCGGCCGAGATCATGACCGCCATTCTCAAGGCGCCGGTCGACCTGCTGTGGTTCGGCGGTATCGGCACCTACTTGAGGGCCTCGACCGAAACCAATGCCGAGGTCGGCGACCGCGCCAATGACGCCATCCGCATCACCGCGCTCGACGTGCGCGCCAAGGTGATCGGCGAGGGCGCCAATCTCGGCGTCACGCAGAGGGCGCGCATCGAGTTCGGCATGAATGGCGGCCGTTGCAATTCGGACGCCATCGACAATTCGGGCGGCGTCAATTGCTCCGACGTCGAGGTCAACATCAAGATCGCTTTGGCGTCGGCCATGCGCAAGGGATCGCTGACGCGCCCGGCCCGCAACAAGCTGCTGGCCGAGATGACCGGCGAGGTCGGCGGGCTGGTGCTGTCCAACAACTATCAGCAGACGCTGGCGCTTTCGATCGCCCGCAAGCGCGGCCTTGCCGACATCGCGCATCAGGCCCGCTTCATGTCGGCGCTCGAAGCGCGCGGTCTGCTCGATCGCGCGGTGGAGACGTTGCCGTCACCGGCTGCTCTTGCCGAGCGCGAGGCGCGTGGCGAACCGCTGACCCGGGCCGAGCTCGGCGTGCTGCTCGCCTATGCCAAGATCGTGCTGTTTTCCGACATTGTCGCCAGTGACGTGCCGGACGACGCGCATTTCGACCGCGACCTGATGGGCTACTTCCCCGACCGCATGGCGAAGAAATACGCCGCCGAAATCCACGGCCACAGGCTGCGCCGCGAGATCATCGCCCGCGTCGTTGCCAATGATCTGGTCAATCGCGGCGGCCCGTCCTTCGTCAACCGCCTGCAGGAAGCCACGGGACGCACCGCCGCCGATGTGGTGCGCACCTTCGCTGTGGTGCGTGACGGCTTTGCCCTGCCGGCGCTCTATCGCGAGATCGACGCGCTCGACAACCAGATCGACGGCCAGGTGCAACTCGATCTCTATCAGATGGTGAGCCGGCTGATCTATGTCACCAGCGGCTGGTATCTCAAGAACGATGCCGGCACGGCGCCCCTCGGCCAGCGCATTGCCGAACTGCTGGAGGCACGCAAGGCGCTGGAGCCGAAGCTCGTTTCGCTGCTGCCGGCCTTCTCGCGCGAGCGGATCGAGGAGAAGCGGCACGGGCTGTTCAAGGCCGGTGCGCCGGAGCGGCTGGCCGAACAGCTGGCGCTGAGCGAAGTGGCGGAACTGATCCCCGACATTGCGCTGACGGCACGCACCGCCGGCGCCGACATCGTCGCGGCGGCCAAGGCGTTCTTCGCCGTCAGCGATGCCTTCCGTATCCCGCGTGTCGAAGACGCGGCGCGCTCGATCACGCCGTCGGACTATTATGACCAGCTCGCTTTGTCGCGCGCCACCGATACGATCGGTGCTGCACGGCGCGGCATTGCGGTGGCGGCACTCACCGGCCATGCCAAGACGGCCGATCCGGTGGCGGCCTGGCTGGAAGCCGGCGGCGAGAGGGTGGCGCGCATTCGCGAGCGACTGCAGGCGCTGACCGAAGGCGGCGACATCACCGTGTCGCGGCTGTCGGTCGCGTCAGGTCTGATGAGCGATCTGACCGGCATGTGAGGCTTACCCTCCCCCTCGTGGGGAGGGTCGCTGCGAAGCGGCGGGG
>NZ_JBWLUW010000016.1:0-116525 GCF_057784245.1 Mesorhizobium sp. CNPSo 4671
CGCGAGATCGACGAAATGCTCTGACCTTGCTTCCATCGCTCCCAAAGCTCGGCCTTCTGCGCTGACGTAAACCAGATCCGTGACGTCACCATGCAACACCTCCTCATCCTCTCAGATTAAGAGTGTTGCAGTGACCGGTTGAACCCACCTCTCGTTTGCGGATCATCACGCGCATCTCGTCCTATGACGGTGCATCGACTGCGGCGTTAAGCTTCCGTTTCCACATCGGAGGCTACGCCATTGCTTGTTCAGCAATGGTTGATTCGTTGCGTCAGTTCATGGTTTGGAAGATGTCCCCAGAAAAAGTCCGTGCATTCCCGATCGACCGTCAGCTATTCCTAGTCAGAGAAGTTGCAGCCAAGCTCTACGATCTGAATGGCGAGCCTGCGGCCTCGTTTTGGAGGGCTAAAGCAGCCGAATTGCTTGACCTCGTTGTTGGGTCGGGCAGGGACAGAGCCACAGCCAGTGATGAAGTGCGCAGGTTTTTCCTGGCCGTACAAAGAGAGCTCTCGGCCAGACTGTCTGTTGAGCCGGCCCCAGTTCTTTTAGCCTGAAGCAAATATTTCTCTATTGTGTCACGCTGTCCACTACAATAGCGCGTAGACTCTGCCTTTTGCTGCAGGTTTGTGTGCTTGAACGGCAACACTACACCCAATTTACATCACCTCTATTTTTAGGGGCGCCTTATTGCCATTGCAATCTGTTAGGTTGCATTAGCAAGGGCAGATTCGCGCCGGGGGCGGTGCGGATCAGGGGGGATGATGATGACTCGTGTTCATTGGGACGTAGCCGAGTCTCGCCTTGTTTCAGGCTGGTTGAAGCAGAGATTTCTTGGCCTTTCAGGCTTTGCGGCGATAGCGGCCATTCTCATGGCGCTGACGCTGTTCGTCGGCTCGACGGGGCCTGCCGAGGCGACATGCACAGGACCGAGTGGCGGCGTCGAGACCTGCGCGGGAGCCGGGACACAGTCTGACATCAGCTACACCGCGCCTGGCGTTACGACGCTCAACGTCAACACGCTGACGATCGACCCCAGCCGCATATCGCTGACCGGTTCGGGCGCGAGCCCGTCGGCGGCAACGGAAGTCCAGCACTACACCTGCAGCACCGGCAACGCGGCCGACTGCGTCATTACCCCGGAGAAACCCGCCCAGAACGGCAATCCCGCCGTCGCCGAGAGCTGCGCGGTCGCCAGCGGCGCGCCTTCCGGAACAAGCTGCGTCGCACCGCCGGTCAAGGCTGCCGGGGGGCCTTCGGGCAATTCCGGCCCGACACTTGTGGTCAACTACTATCAACCCACGGCCAACACCAATACGCCCAATAGCGGGGCGGTGATCGCGACCGGCATCATCGGTGTTCTCGGCGCCTCGAATGGCAGCCGCGGCGGCAACGGCAGCAACGGCTACGTCTTCTCCGACGGCGGTGACGGCGCCAATGGCGCCGATGGCGGTGTGATTACGGTCAACGTCGACGGCGCCATCAGGACAAGCAACAATTGCGTGTTGCCGACGGCTTGCCCCAATGCTGGCATCGTCGCGAGCAGCGTCGGCGGCGATGGTGGCGACGGTGGCGATGCCAAGGGCATTTCGGGCGATGCCGGCGATGGCGGGCTGGGTGGCAGCGGTGGCAACGCCACCGTCAATTTCAACAGCGGAAGTGTCGAAACGCTGGGTAACTATTCTGCGGGCATCGCAGCCATCAGCCAGGGCGGCCATGGCGGCAATGGCGGCGGCGGCGGCGGCCTGGTCTTCAATCCGGGCGGCGGCAGTCCGGCCGGTGCTGGCGGCAACGCCAATGTCTTCACCGGCGTCGGCACGACAATCACCACCTATGGCATCTACTCGCACGGCATAGCCGCGCAGTCGATCGGCGGTGGCGGCGGCGGCAGCGCCGGTGGTTTCGGCCTGTTTTCGTCCTCCGGCGGCGGCGGCGGCAATGGCGGCAATGGCGGCATCGTCCAGGTCACCAACAATGCCAATATCACCACTCGGGGCAACAATTCGCAGGGCATCCTGGCCCAGACCATCGGCGGCGGCGGCGGCGACGGCGGTTCGAACTTCGGTCTGTTCGCTTCGGGCGGCAGCGGCAGTCTCGGCGGCAATGGCGGCCCGGCCAATGTCGTGACCGTTGGGGTCACCAATTCCGGCGCGATCGTCACCCATGGCCAGGATTCCAACGGCATCCTGGCGCAGTCGATTGGCGGCGGTGGCGGCAATGGCGGCAATTCCGGCGGTCTCGTGTCGCTTGGCGGCGATGGCGCCTCGACCACCAATGGCGGCATCGTCGAAGTGACGAACACCGCCGCCGGTTCGATCAGCACCGACGGCAAGCAGTCCGCCGGCATCTTCGCACAGTCGGTCGGTGGCGGCGGCGGCAATGGCGGCACCTCCGGCGGCCTGTTCTCGGCCGGCGGCAAGGGCGGCGCCGGCGGCAATGGCGCGCGGGTGACGGTGATCAATGCCGGCGATATCGAAACCGGAAAAAATGGTGCCGGCTCGGTCAATTCCGCCGGCATTTTCGCACAATCGGTCGGTGGCGGCGGCGGCAATGGCGGTGGTGCTTTCTCCGGCGGCATCGGCTTCAGCGTGGCGATTGGCGGCGCCGGCGGGAGTGGCGGCACGTCCGGCGCGGTGGAGGTGCTGCGCGACGCCAACGATACCGCCTATTCGATCATCACCCATGGCGACCAGTCGGATGCCGTTTTCGCGCAGTCGATCGGCGGTGGCGGCGGCAATGGCGGATTTTCGGTTTCGGGCGCGGTCGGCGTGCTTGCGCTCGCCATGGGCGGGGCTGCCGGCAATGCAAGCGACGGCAACATCGTGACGGTGGAGACCGCCGGCTCGCTGACCACCTATGGCCAGGGATCGCGTGGCATTTTCGCGCAGTCGATCGGCGGCACAGGCGGCAATGGCGGCGCGGCGATCGCGGTGGCGGTCAACGCTACCGGGACATTCGCCGCGGCGATCGGCATTGGCGGCGATGGCGGCGCCGGCGGTGCATCGAAACTCGTCACCGTGTCGAGCCTCAGCGACATCTCGACGGCCGGCAGCAATGCCGGCGGCATCGTTGCCCAATCGGTCGGCGGTGGCGGCGGCAATGGCGGCTATTCGATCGGCGGTGCCATCGGCGGCGCGGTCGGTATTGCCGTCAATATCGGCGGCAAGGGCGCCGGCGGTGGTTATGGTGCCGACGTCATTGTCGGCAGTTCCGGTTCGATCCACACAAAAGGCAACAATTCGACCGGCATCCTGGCGCAGTCGGTCGGCGGCGGCGGTGGCAATGGCGGCTTCACCATCTCGGCGGCCCTTGGCGGTGGCGCGGCGAGCGTCGGCCTTGGCGGCGCGGGCGCCGACGGCAGCAATGCCGGCAACGTCACCGTCAATGCCGACGGCGCCGGCCATGCGGTCGCCACCGGCTATACCGGCACCTGGAACCTTGTCACCGAAGGCAAGAACGCGGTCGGCATTCAGGCCGAAAGCATCGGCGGCGGCGGCGGCAATGGCGGCTTCTCCGGCAGCCTCGCGGCGGGTGGGCTTGTCGGCGTCGGTGTCAGCCTCGGCGGCACCGGCGGGGGCGGCGGCGATGCCGGAACGGCGACCGTCAACAATGGCAAGAAGGTCGGCAACACCGTCACCCAGAACAACATATTGACGATAGACGACAACTCGACCGGCATCCTGGCGCAGTCGATCGGCGGCGGCGGCGGCAATGGCGGCTTTGCCGTGACACTGAGCGTCTCTGGTTCCTATGAGGGCGCCGGTGGCGCGGCGGCGGTCTCGGTCGGCGGCAGCGGCGCCACCGGTGGCGTCGGCAAGGACGTTTTCGTCACCAGCTACGGCAACATCGCCACTTACGGCAAACAGTCCGACGGCATCCTGGCGCAGTCGATCGGCGGCGGTGGCGGCAATGGCGGCTTCAGCGTCGCCGGCACATTCACGACCGGAGCGCTGGGCGCTTCGGTGGCCGTTGGCGGCAGTGGCGGTAGCGGGCAAAGTGCCGGCGAGGTGACAGTGACCTCGACCGGCAACATCCAAACCCATGGCGACCAGTCGATCGGCATCCTGGCGCAATCGGTCGGCGGCGGCGGCGGCAATGGCGGCTTCGCCGGCGCCGGCGCGATCACGCTGCAGGGCGTCAGCGCCGCGGTCGGGCTTGGCGGCAGTGGCGCCGGTGGCGGCAGCGCGAAAACCGTCCGCGTCACCTCGACCGGCGACATCACGACCTATGGCGACCAGGCGATCGGCATTCTGGCGCAATCGGTCGGCGGCGGCGGCGGCAATGGCGGCTCGACCGTTTCGCTGGCGCTTGCCAAGGATGCCGGTATCGGCGTGGCGCTTGGCGGCAAGGGCGGCGCGGCCGGCAACGGCCTCGATGTCACCGTCATCTCGACGGGCAACATATCGACGGGCGCCGGCTTCATATCGGGCGGTGTTCGCGGCACGGGGGCGGCCGGCATACTGGCGCAATCGGTCGGCGGCGGCGGCGGCAATGGCGGCTTCGCCGGCACGCTCGGCGGCGGCAAGTCGATCGCCGTCGGCGTGGCGTTTGGCGGCAGCGGCGCCGGCGGCGGTAGCGCCGACATCGTCAAGGTCACCTCGACCGGCAACATCTCGACCAATTTCGACAATTCGTCCGGCATCATCGCCCAGTCGATCGGCGGCGGCGGCGGCAATGGCGGCTTCAGCGTCGCTGTCTCGGGCGCACTCGTCGACCCCGATGCGGCGACGGCGTCGGTCGCGATCGGCGGCAAGGGGGGCGTCGGCGGCGTCGGCAAGGACGTGACGGTGACGAGCACCGGCACCATCACGACGACGGGCAAATTCTCCAACGGCATCCTGGCGCAGTCGATTGGCGGCGGCGGCGGCAATGGCGGCTTCGCGGTTGCCGGCTCGGCCACCACAGGCAATGCCGGCATCGGCGTCGGCGTCGGCGGCACGGGCGCCACCGGCTCGACCGCCGGAAAGGTGATCGTCAACAGCTATAGCCTCGTCGACTCCAATGGCCAGCCGGTGCTGCAGGCGCCGGCCGCAAACACGGTCTCGATCTGGACCCAGGGCGACAATTCCTCCGGCATCTTCGCGCAGTCGGTCGGTGGTGGCGGCGGCTCAGGCGGTTTCGCCGGCAGCCTCGGCGTCGGGCTCGGCGGCGGCGGGCTGGGCGTCAGCATCGGCGGCGGCGCCGGATCCGGCTCGACCGCCGATACGGTCACCGTCACCAGCTACAACAACATCCTGACCGGAGGGAAAGATTCCTTCGGCATCATGGCG
Organism: Mesorhizobium sp. CNPSo 4671; assembly: GCF_057784245.1. NCBI lineage: Bacteria > Pseudomonadati > Pseudomonadota > Alphaproteobacteria > Hyphomicrobiales > Phyllobacteriaceae > Mesorhizobium > Mesorhizobium sp. CNPSo 4671. Next base: position 5,268 of record NZ_JBWLUW010000016.1, read on the forward strand.
CAGTCGGTCGGCGGTGGTGGCGGCAATGGCGGCTTTGCCATTGCGTTGGCCGGCAGCAAGGATATGGCGGCTAGTGTCGCGGTTGGCGGCTCCGGTTCGAGCGGCGGCGACGCCGCGGTCGTCACCGTCACCAGCCACGGCAACATCGAGACCGACGGCGACGGCTCGCATGCGATCTTCGCGCAATCGGTCGGCGGCGGCGGCGGCAATGGCGGCGGCGCGATAGCCGGCACGCTGACCGGCGAGGGCACCGGCAGTCTGGCCGTGGGTGTCGGCGGTTCGGGAGACAATGGCGGCAACGCCAAATCGGTCACCGTCACCTCGACCGGCGATCTCAGGACCGAAGGTTTGAAGGCTGACGGCATACTGGCGCAGTCGATCGGCGGCGGCGGCGGCAATGGCGGCTTCACCGGCGCGCTTGCGATCACCACGGGGGCCGGCGCGATCGGCGTCGGTGTCGGCGGTTCCGGCAAAGGCGGCGGCAATGCCGACACGGTCACCGTGACCTCGACCGGCAATATTGTGACCCTCAAGAACGGTTCGAACGGCATATTGGCGCAATCGGTCGGCGGCGGCGGCGGCAATGGCGGAGCCGCGGTCACCATCGCTGGCGCCGGCCAGAAAGCGGCCGCTGCGGTTTCTGTCGGCGGCGCCGGCGCCAAGGGCGGCACCTCGCAGCTGGTCACGGTCAACAATATCGGCACGATCGACACGACCGGCGACAAGGCGAACGGTATCCTTGCCCAGTCGATCGGCGGCGGCGGCGGCACCGGCGGCTTCGCCATTTCCGGCGAAATGGTCGTCGACGGCGCCGGTGGCGCCAGCGTCAGCGTCGGCGGCAATGGTGGTGCCGGCCAGGATGGCGGCCGCGTCGTCGTCAACAGCAATGTCGGCACCACGCTCGCCAACAACAACGCGACCATTCACACCGTTGGCGGGGATTCGAATGGCATCTTCGCGCAGTCGGTTGGTGGCGGCGGCGGCGATGGCGGCTTCTCCGGTGCTGTTTCGGTCACCGGCCAGAATGCCAAGGCCGCGATCGCCGTCTCTGTCGGCGGCTCCGGTGCGGGTTCCGGCGATGGCAAGATCGTCAACGTCACCTCGGTGGATAACATCCTGACCGAAGGCAATGGCGCGAACGGCATCCTGGCGCAGTCCGTCGGCGGCGGTGGCGGCAATGGCGGGTTCTCCTTTGCCGCGACGATCAAAGGCTCGCTCGGCAAGAACCCGAGCAAGAACGGCGCGGTCTCGGTATCGCTTGGTGGCGGCGCCGGTTCGGGCGGTGATGCCGAGAAGGTCACGGTCGATTCCACCGGCATTATCCAGACCGGCGGCGACAAGGCCTTCGGCGTGCTGGCGCAATCGGTCGGCGGTGGCGGCGGCACCGGTGGGCTTAGCGTGGCGGCAGCGCTCAACCTCGGTGAGGGCGGCAACCAGATCACCGCCGCGGTTGGCGGCGAGGGCGGCGGCGGCGGCACCGGCGGCGAAGTTCTGCTGACGCGCCACGGCTCGACCATCACCACCGGCGATCAGTCTGTCGGCCTGTTCGCACAATCGGTCGGCGGCAGCGGCGGCAATGGCGGCATGGCGATCTCCGGCGTGATTGCCGGCACCGATGCCAAGACCCTGTCGGCCAGCGTCGGCGGCTTCGGCGGCGCCGGCACCAACAGCGACAAGGTGACGATCGACAATACTGGTGCGATTTCGACCTACGGCGTCGAATCGCACGCCATCCAGGCGCAGTCGATCGGCGGCGGTGGCGGCAATGGCGGCATGGCCGTCTCGGCCGTGATCGGCTCGCTCGGCACCGGAACCAATTTCAATGCCGGCGTGACCGTCGGCGGCTTCGGCGGCGACGCCGGCTTTGCCGGCGACGTCTTCGTGACCAATCACGGCCTGTTGCAGACCGGCTTGCTCGCGGCCGGCCAGACCATAACCAATGGCGATGGCGCCTATGGCATCTTCGCGCAGTCGGTCGGCGGCGGCGGCGGCTCCGGCGGCAACGCCATCACCGGCGTGCTTGGCCTCAACGGCAACAATGCGGGCACGCAGGTCAATGTCAGCGTCGCCGTCGGCGGCTCGGCCGGCAACGGCAATACGGGCGGCAACGTCACCATCAGGCAGTATGGCGGCATCGAAACCAACGGCATGGGCGCCTTCGGCATCCTGGCGCAATCGATCGGCGGCGGCGGCGGCACGGGCGGCCGCGCCAATTCGATCTCGTTGCAGCTTGGTGCGAAATGCACGCTGCCGAAAGTCTGTGAACCGGCCGGTGGCAAGCCGAACTGGAACCTGCAGGCGACGGTCGGTGGCGCTGGCGGAACCGGCAATGACGCCCAGACCGTCGATGTCGGCAACTATGATTTCATCACCACGCATGGCGACAAGTCGTCCGGCATCGTCGCCCAGTCGATCGGCGGCGGCGGCGGCATTGGCGGCGACGCCTATGTGGGCACCGGCGGCCTGCTTGCGATACCTTACGTGCCGGTCGATCCGACGCTGCTCCTGAAACCGCTCGGCACCAGCAGCCTGACGCGTTCCGGCACGGTCGCCATTGGCGGCAACGGCGCCGGCGGCGGCAATGGCGGTACCGTCATCGTCACCAATGAAGGCGTGATCACCACCAACGGCACCAAGTCGGACGGCATCCACGCCCAGTCGATCGGCGGCGGCGGCGGCGATGGCGGCGACGGCGAGGCGGGCGCGCTCGGCACCGTCGGCATCGGCGGCCAGGGCAAGGCCGCCGGCAATGGCGGCTCGGTCACCGTCACCAACGGCAAGACCGACCTCAGCCAGGTCGGCATGGCCATCATCCAGACATTCGGCACGTCGCCGACGCCGCCGGCAGAGGGCGCGCCGAGCGCCAACCCGGAGCAGGGCTATTCGGCTGGCATCTTTGCGCAGTCGGTCGGTGGCGGTGGTGGCACGGGCGGTGGCGCCGGCGGCCTGCTGTCACTCGGCGGCTCAGGCAAGGCGGGCGGCACCGGCGGTCATGTCACGGTCAACAATTATGGCGGCATCCTCACCCATGCCGATGATTCGGTTGGCATTTTCGCGCAATCGATCGGCGGCGGCGGTGGCGCCGGCGGCTCGCTCGGCATCAGCGCGATCGCGGTGGGCGGCTCGGGTGGCGCCAGCGGCTCCGGCGGCCAGGTGGATGTCATCAACGACGCGATGATCGAGACGCACGGCATCGATTCCTACGCGATCCAGGCGCAGTCGGTGGGTGGCGGCGGTGGTTCGGGCGGTGGCAAGAATGGCGGCATCACCGGCTCGATCCCGGCCCTGATCTCGATCGGTGGCGCCGGCGGCTCGTCCGGCATCGGCGGCATCGTCAATGTCACCAACAACAACAGCCTGCACACCTATGGCGCCGGCGCGGATGGCATCAACGCCCAGTCGATCGGCGGCGGCGGCGGTTCGGGCGGCCGCGCGATCGGCTTCATTGCCGTCGGCGGCAAGGGTGGCGATGTCGGCAACGGCACCACCGCCGGCAGCACGGGCTCTGGCGGCGCGGTCACCGTCAACAACAATGCCAATGGCACGATCACGGTCGAAGGCGTTGGCGCACACGGCATCTTCGCGCAGTCGGTCGGCGCCGGTGGCGGCTCGGGCGGCGGCGCCTTCGGCGTCAGCATCGTGCCGGTCGCGATCGGCGTCGGTGGTGGCGGCGGCAGTTCGGGCGATGGTGGCGTCGTCACCGTCAACAACCATGGCGACATCACGACAGTGTCGGCCTCGTCGGTGGCGATCTTCGCCGAATCGATCGGCGGCGGCGGCGGCACGGGCGCCATGAGCGTGGCGGCGAGCCCAGCGCCCGGCGCCTTCACCTTCGGCATCGGCGGCGACGGCGGCGCCAATGGCAAGGGCGGCGACGTCAATGTCACCAATTTCAGTGACGGCATCATCCACGCCAAGGGCTTCGGCTCGACCGGCATCATGGCGCAGTCGGTGGGCGGCGGCGGCGGTGCCGGCGGCGCGTCCTATTCCGTATCGGGCGGTCCGCCCGGCCTTGCCATCGCGCTCGGCGGCAAGGGTGCCGCTGGCGGCGACGGTGGCATTGTTACCGTCATCAACAATGGCGCCATGCAGCTCGACGGCGACAATTCCGTCGCGATCTTCGCGCAGTCGGTCGGTGGCGGCGGTGGCTCGGGCGGCACCGCGATTGCGGCGGCAATCGGCGTGCCGGTGTTCATCGGCGGCGATACTGGCGCGACCGGCAAGGGCGGCGATGTCACCGTCACCAATACGGGGCAGATCAGGCTTACCGGCAATGGCTCGGTCGGTATCTTCGCGCAGTCCGTCGGCGGCGGTGGCGGCGTGGTGACCGCAGGCACCGACGGCATCGTCCAGGCGGTCGCCGGCGGCAGCGGCAATGGCGGTGTGGTCACCATCAACAGCAACGTCGCTATGCTTATCACCGGCGACAATTCGGTCGGCGTGTTCGGCCAGAGCATCGGCGGCGGTGGTGGCGTCGGCGGCTTCTCCGGCAACTATCTCGGCCTCGACCAGGTGCAGGCCGCAAGCAGCATGATGATGGCCATGGCCGCCGCGCCGCAAGGGTTCATGGGCAGCGCTGGCGGCGGCGGCACCGGCGGCGCCATCACCTTCACGCAAACGGCGGACCTCGCGGTCACCGGCAAGAATTCCTTCGCGCTGATGGAGCAGAGCGCCGGCGGCACTGGCGACATTGCCGACAATGGCGACATCAACGTCACCATCGCCAGCGGCGTGACGATCACCGGCGGCTCAGGTGCGGGTGCCGGCATCGGCTACAAGGACGGCAGGGACAATCTCCTGACGAACAACGGCACCGTCCGTTCGGTATCGTTGATCGACGGCTACGCCATGCGCGGCGGCGTCGGCAATGAAACGTTCGACAACAAGTACCTGACGGTCGGATCGATGGACCTCGGCGCCGGTCTCAACATCTTCAACAACAAGACCAACGCGGTCTATCTGATGGGCGACACGGTCTACCTCGACCTGCCTGGCCAGTTCAACAATGACGGTTTCGCTGCTCCCGGCGGTCTCGACAGCGTGATGACGACCGAGGTCACCGGCAACTGGTCGCAGTCGCTTGGCGGCGTCTATCTGCTCGATCTCGATCTCGACCCTGAAGCGGACCGCATCAATGTGAGCGGGAAGGCCGACGTCAATGGCCTGGTCAGCATCAACATCATGAACCCCGGCGCGGCAAAGCCAGGCAATCAGGACTACGTCATCCTGGAGGCGCAGGGCGGTGTCACCGACAATGGACTGAAGCTCGATACGATCCCGAGCGTGGTGGCGCAATATTCGCTGAAATATCCGAATCCTGAGGATATCGTCCTCAATGTCGACATCAATTTTGCCCGCAGCGGCCTGACCGAGAACCAGACCGCGGTGGGTCAGGCGATCAACGCGATCCAGACCGATCTGACGTCGCCGAACTTCACCAAGATCGCCAACGCGATCTTCTACATTCCGACGCTCGACCAGCTTGGCGCCGTCTACGACACCATCTCTGGCGAGGGCATCAGCGGCTTCCAGCAGCCGGAGTTCGACGCCAACAACACCTTCCTGGCCCAGATGAGCCGGCAGTCCGATGCCTGGCGCATGGGCCTGTCGACGGATCCGATGAGCCAGTCGCTGAAAGTGCCGGAGGCGGCCTATGCCGAACCGCCGGGCAAGGCGCATCCGTTCGATGCCTTGACCAAGGCGCCCAACGCGCAGCGCTGGAATTACTGGGCAACAGCGGGTGGCAATTCGGGCGTGGCTTCCGGCGATCCCGTGGTCGGCAGCGCGACCCTTGGTTACAAGTCGGGCAACTTCGCCGTCGGCCTCGACTCGCAAGGCGATCCCGACGTGCTGATGGGCTTCGCGCTCGGCGGCGTCGCCGGATCCTTCGCCGTGCCGGATCGCGAAACCTCGGGCAACATCATTGGCGGCCATGCCGGCGCCTATGGCGCACGCAAATGGGGCCAGTTCTACATCAACGGTTCGCTGGCGATGGATCTCTACAGCAATACGACCGACCGCTTCACCTCCGTGCCTGGCGCGCCCAATCCGCTCAATCCGGTGCCGGCAATCACCAGGGAACACTGGACTGGCGATTTCATGAGCGCCGGCTTCGGCACCAGCCTCGAGGCCGGCTGGCGGCAGCCATTCGGCGCCGGCGCCATCACGCCGTTCGCCGGGCTGCAGTTCCAAGCACTGGCGATGCAGGCCTTCTCGGAAAAGTCGACCAGCGACGGAGCGCTCGGCCTCGACTTCGACAGCCGCACGGTCATCTCGCTGCCGGTCTCGCTCGGCCTGCAACTCGACACCACGGTTGCCATCGGCGAGACGAAGACGCTGCAGGCCTGGGGCCGCGCCGCCTGGCTGCATGAGTTCAATCCGGACCGCTCGGTGGAGCCCACTTTCCAGGCGGCACCCGGCTATGCCTTCGTCGTCCAGGGGGCAGCGGCGGCCGAGGACGCGATCACCGTCAACGCCGGCGTCAAGCTGAACTGGAGCGGCAACACATCGGTCTTCGCCACCTTCGACGGCAAGTTCGCCGACCGAGTGCAGACCTATGGTGGCAATGTCGGGTTCAGGGTGAACTGGTAGGCGAGGCACGATCGCTCGCCAGTCGGTACATGGCGCACCTATCGTGGGCTGGCAGCTCTGAGGCGTCGAGGCTTGCCTCCGCTGGCGCCCACGTGAGGTGCGTTTTGTTCGTCAGCGACGTCTGCGTGCACCGGTTAGCCAACGGTCGGCTGTTTTGAAGCAAATTCAAAAAATGAACGGAACTTTTTAGCCGTTCCTTCATATATGCCTGCTTTCTAATTTAAGCTATGGCTTTCAATTGCTTCACCCGAATTCGGCTCATGGCGCACCGCATATTCCGGGGCACGAGCGCGAATGTTGCCACCATCTTTGCTCTGACCTTGCCGATCGTTGTCGGCGCGGCCGGCTTCGGTGTGGAGACCTCCTATTGGTACTACAACAGCCTGAAACTGCAGGCGACGGCCGATGCCGCGGCCTATGCCGGCGCGCTGGAGAAAATCTCCGGTTCCGACACGCCGACGATCGTCGCGGCCGCGACGCAGTCGGCGGCGACGAATGGGCTGGGGTCGGGTACGATCGTCGTCAACACGCCGCCGGCGTCTGGACCGAACACGGCGAAGAAGGCGGTCGAGGTCATCGTTGGCCAGAAGCTCGACCGGATTTTCACCTCGATCTTCACGCAAGGCCAGGTTCCCGAGCAGGCGAGGGCGGTGGCGCTGATCACCGATGCTTCGAAGGCCTGCATGCTCGCGCTCGATCCGACCGCCTCGCAGGCGGCGCTATTCTCAGGCAGCACAAACGTCAAAGTCACCGGCTGCTCGGTCATGGCCAATTCGATCGCCTCGGATGCCATCAAGCTTCAAGGCTCGGCGGGCCTCCAGGCCGATTGCCTGATATCGGGGGGCGGCGTCTCTCTCAGTAATCCCGTCACGACCGTTTGCGCGGCGCCGATCACGCAGGCGCTGCCCGCCGCCGACCCATTTGCAGACGTTCCGGCACCGGCGGCCTCGAACCCCTGCCAGAACGCCAACAAACCGACGTTGGGGCCAGGTACCTACTGCAATGGGCTCAGCCTTAGCGGCAACGTCACCCTGCAGCCTGGTGTCTATGTCATCCAGAGCGGCGATTTCAAAGTCAATGCGAACGCCAACGTCTCCGGTAACGGCGTCACCATTTACCTCGCCGGTGCTTCGCGTGTCTCGATGAACGGCAACGCCACCGTCTCTCTGAGCGCACCGACGTCCGGCACCTATTCCGGCGTGTTGATGTATGGCGACAGAACCAGCACTGGTGGACAGAGCACCTTCAACGGGACGGCGGATTCGCTGCTGACAGGCGCGCTCTATTTCCCTAAGCAGCAGGTCAACTATCTCGGCAATTTCTCCGGTGTAAACGGGTGCACCCAGGTCGTCGCGGACTTGATCCAATGGTCAGGGAATTCAACCATCAATCAGGATTGCTCGAGCCTCGGAATGCGGAACATTCCGGCCGCGCAGTCGGTCGAACTGGTCGAGTAACCTTCCGTGGAACGCCGATCGATGCCGATCCTGAACGATGATGTGGGCGTTGCCGCGGTTGAGTTCGCGTTGGTCCTGCCATTCCTGTGTGTGGCGCTGCTCGGCATCGTCGACGGCTGGTCCTACGTGACGAGTTCGCTGTCGATGCGCGCCGGGGTGAAGACCGCCGCGAACTTGGTCATGGAAGGATCGACCAGCGATACGGCGACCCAGGCGGTTGCCATTTCGAGCTGGGAGAAGCGACCGGCGGACGGCCAGGTCACGCTAAGCCGGATCTACATGTGCGGGACGACCGTGGTCGATGCTTCCACGCTGTGCAGCGGGCCAAAAGTGCCATCGGTCTATGTTCAGATCCAGGCATCCGCCACCTGGACGCCGCCCTTCACCTTCGGCGTCTTTTCCGCTCCAAGCGTCATCGGCCACCTGGAGGTGATCCGTGTCCGCTAGGGCAAGCATCTTCAGGCGGGATCGATCGGGCGGGGCCGGGTTGGAGTTCGCGCTGATCGCGCCGTTCCTGATCGTACTGCTGTTCGGGATATTCGCCTTGGGCTGGTCGATGAACTCCGTCTCCAGCGTCCGCTATACGCTGGAGACATCGTCCCGTTCGCTGCAGCTTCAGAACACGCTGACCCAGGCCGACATCCAAGCGATTGCCACGCAGAAATTGCAGGCCTTGGGTTTGAAGGATGTGAACGTGACGATCGCCATCGACCCGGCTAGCGGCGGCTTCCGCATGGCGCATCTGACCGCCACCTACGCCTTCGTTATTGACTTCCCTTATTTCAGCGCTTTCCCGATAAACTATGCGACCACCGTCACCGTGCCACTGGTCGGCGGCTAGTCAATACGAGCCTGACTCGAGCTTCCGCCTTTCAGCCTGCATGGTCCAGCAGTCTTGTCGTCGTGTCACGACGATGTTCGGCATTGGCGCGGTCGACGCCTTCCACGGTGATCGCGAACGTCCCGTTTTCGATCCTTCCGATCCAGCCCTTGGCTTTCAGGTACCAGAGATGGAACTCAAGATGTTCTCGCGGGCAGCCTGACAACCGTTCGATTTCAGTGTCACCAATGCCGGGATTGTTCACGTCCTGTCGGCGTTTGACGTAAAGCAGCGAGAGCAATTTTTCCTGGATGGCAACGTCACGTTCGATAGTTGTGCTGTTACTGGCTTCTCCAACCAACTCTGTTCGCAGGTTCAAACGGTCTTTGTACTGAATGTCATACTGCGCACGTTTGACGGGATCTTTGAGCACATTGTGGGCCTCCAAGATTTCGCTGAAGCGTGATTCATCGCCGGTGTCCTGATTGTCAGGATGATAGCGCATGGCAAAATAACGAAATACCCGTTCTATGGTTTCCGAGTTGGCATTCGGGCTGATTTCCAAAAGCTCGTAGTAGTCAATGAACAAGATGGCGCTCCCAAAACATCGCTATTGCGCACACTGTCGAGAGCATGTCCGCTAAAGGCAAGAGACAACTGTCCCTTAACTTGCAGGCTGGATCGGCGCGGGCTGAAACTGGTCGAGGGAATCCGCGCGCGACATCGCAATCAACCGCGCAACGGCGAAGGCGGCCAGAATGATGAGAACAGCCGTGACGTTCAGGAAGGCGGGTGATGCAAAGATGCTCCCGCTCTGATCATAGCAACTCAGTTCCATGGCGCTCTACCCCTTCAGCGACCTGATGGTCTGGATAATGATCCTGCTTCATGAGGAATACAAGCATTTGCTAATATGTTGGATTGGAACGGTTAATCTGAGGGTTCGTATTACAAGAGCATCAGGCTAGGCCGGCCACAGGTAGCCACCAAGACATGAGGGATGATGCGGCGACGTAGGACAGAGGCCAGAAAGAACGCGCGCTGGCGAGGCCTTTCTAGGCCGTCGGGCTTGTCCGGCGTCGTCGCTGACCACGGACGTACTGGCAGGGAGCAGGCCAAGGGAACATAATATTCGCTTGCGCTAATATAAAAGTGACGTAACGTCACTCTCAGCATCTGGGGATGCGAAACCGTGGGGAAGTACGATGAAAGTGGTTATCTTTTGCGCCATACTCGTGGTCGCTGCGACTGGTGTCGCGGTTGCCAAGGAGAAGAAGGTCGCGGTCAGTGATGCTACGGCCCTATGTTCTACGAAACATTCGAGCAAGAAGCCGAGGCCAGAGCTGGACTGCAACTTGACCGGAACAGCCAAATTGCCGGACGGAACAACGCCGGAAAAGCCGCGCCTGGGATACGACACCGATCCGTGGATCAAAACTGGCCTTTAGAGCCGGGCTGACCTAGGCACCGGCTACAGTGCGGTGGAAAGGCCGCAGGGAAGGGCTTGAACACGGACCCTCCATGCGGTGCCGCTGAAGGCTGTGCGAGATGTCACCGGGGAGGAAGTGGAGTTTATCCGGTGGAACCCCACAGGGCCGGTATGGCCTCCCGCGGCTGGGTAACCGAGCAACCCGCGGCCCAGCAGCTTGTTGCGAGAGGGGACTGGCAGCGGTGGCCGCTGGGCCTGACCGGACAGGGCCTTGAGGACGGGCGGCGCCGGCTGGCTGGGATATATGCGCTCATGCTGATATCGGGGCAACATGCGAACGAAGGAACGCATGGCCGAGCGATGGCTGACAGGCCTGCAACAGCGCAACAACATATGTCGCGAGGGTGTTCGAGAAACTTCATTGGCGGACCGTGCTGACCACTAAAGACAAGGCGAAGGCCCTGGCGACAAGGTGTGGGTCGCGGAGATGACGCCGAGGCCGAAGAAGCGCTGAGGACTCTTGGTGAGCAGGCGTTGCCCGAGTCGCACGTCGCTTGATCGTCAACGAGGTCACGCCTGGCAGGGTTGCGCTCGTCGCCGGTGGCCGATGCGTCTTACTTGACCTTTTCAATCTCCAGGCCTGGCGTCTGGTCGGTCGCCGGGGCCGGCTTGCAATCCTGGCCCTTGCAGTCGAGGACGGGGTCTTCGGCAGGAGGCAGGCAATTTTGCCCCTCGCAATGAATTGGCGGCTGCAGTGGCGCCAGTTCGCCGTTTGGCGGAGCAGGCTTGTCTTCAGCGTGTACGGCCGATAGCCCTACCAGGCCGACGATGGCTGTGCACAAAAGCGATGTCTTCAGCCAGTTCATTCCCGCCTCCACGGCTGAGAGCGGGTGGAATTTACACCTTCGGGTTGATGCCTACATCCTGTTGCCCGCGAACGATGTTAACAGGGCGTTTCAACAAGCTCGACGCAGATGCGAAACTGCCGAGTGGAAGAAACCGGACGAGCGGTTGGCCGTTGCGCAATATGTTCTTTGCGCTCCCCGAGGGCAGAATGCTTACATTTTAAGGCTGAGTCCATGCATCAGAGGTCGCTAAAGCCTCGGTAACAAAATTAGCAACCGCTAAAATTACTCCTTTGCGTTTAAGCGCACCGTAATGTGCCTCGAACGATAAAGCCGGAACCGTCACGGCGGCTGGCAAGCCGACATTGGAGGAAACGATGAGAAAGCTCCCCTTGCTGTTAGCGGCTTCTGTCGGTGCGCTGGGCATTTTCACGGCAGCTAGTGCCTTCGCAAGCCAGGTCTCCGATCACGGTGGTGCAGCGACCGTCAATGCGCCAAACGATGATGGCCAGGGTGTCTCCGCCGGCGATCGGAACGATGATGATGCGGTCGAAACCGAAGCCAGCGATGGCCACCATGGTGACGATAGCGCCACCGCCGACCAGCAAAAGGGTGGTGACGACCAGGGTGATAAATCTGGTGATGACAGTGGCGAGAGCGGCGACCATCAGAGCGGCGAGCACCAGAGCGGTGAGCATAGCGGCGAGGGCGGTGGTAGCGGTGGCGGTGGCGGCGAAGGTGGCGGCAGTGGCGGCGGCGGTGACGACTGACACAGGCAGCCTTTTGTGAATCCCCCATCGGCCAGCTTGCCTATAAGTCGGCACTTATGCAATATCCGCTTCGTTCACAGCGAGGCGCGGCATGCTTGCGAGAACTCCCTTCAGTGAAATCGAGATTGATGGCGTCGGCTTCTATCGATTGCCAAACCAATGGCAGGGCCAGCGCCTCAGGCGCCTGCGCGGCGAGCAGCGTCATACCGATGTGCTGGCGATCGGTTGCGGAATGACGGTTCAACAAACTGCCTGCCGATAAGCAGTATGAGGCGCATCGCGGCTATCTCGCACTGATGTCGCCATCCAATGTCGTGCCGCTGGCAGACCCGGCGCCGGTCAACACTTGAGTTGTCCCGCGCGGCCACCTGTCCATCGACCAAAAGATGGCAATCGGCCGCTGGCTTCTGCACCACAAGGCGTCACTGCCGCACGGCCATTTCGGGCCATGGTTGGAGAAGCAGAAGGACCTGTCTCGGCACATGGCGTCGCAGTGCATGGCGCTGGCCATAGGCGGGCGCCAGGACGCGCGGCAGGCATCGGCGACCTGAGACAGCACTACGCCAAGGCCCGATTGCAAGGTTTCTACATTGGTTTACGTCGGTGGATTGCGCACACGATCTTCCAGATCGCGCTGCTTTTCTTCGTTCGAGGCCAGCCGGTTGAAGGCGTATTCGGCAAGCATGGAGCCGGCGAAGAGGATCAGGAGCGGCACGGTCCACATCCATAAGGAATGCAAGGCGAAAAAGGCCAGGCCGGCGACAGCGGCCGAAACCGCAAAGATCGCGAACCGGATCGTCTGGGCCATCTTATTTCCCTGTCCAATTAGAAGGATCGAGATCTTCGGCTAAGGAGTCTGGCGCGGCCCCCAGCCTCGTCAAGAGGTTGCTAATATATGCGGATGGCCGGCGGAACAAATTTCTGAAGCTGTCGCTTAATGCATCGGCCGGATCACCCAAGCCCATTCCGACCGGCCAGTCCTGTGTCAAAAGCCCGCCGCCTATCGGAACGCATGTCATCCTTTGGCGAGGCCAAAGGCAGAGGGCTTTTCATATCGGTTGGCCAAGTCTACACCATCGGTCGGGCGAAAACGCTGGTGGGCGCCATGAAACCGATCGCGATTGCAATTCCGTTACTCTTCCTCGTGGTGCAGGCTCAAGCGCAAGAGCGGAGGGATATCGCCGGCCTGAGTTGCGCCGAAGTTCAGGCACTACTGAAGCAGGACGGCACCACCGTCATTCGCTACCGCTCCATATTCACCCTCAGCCTGACGCGCTACGACCTCTATGTCAGCGGGCAGAAGCAATGCGGTCCTGGCGAGGTGGCTACTGGCGCAGGCGTGCCGACGACCGACACAGATTATTGCCCCGTCCATAAATGCATTGCGAGCAATCTCTTCGTGGCAAGGTAAGAGCACTGCGCCGAAAGGTGGCCGGGGCTTTCTTTGACAAATCCTTGGCGACCCGATCCGCAACCAACGCGCCGTGTTCTTTACCGTCGTTCCTGATTACGAAGGCATCAACGCGAGACGCAACCGCGACTGGAAGCCGACGTTTGGATAGCGTCGCCTCTCCTGCGGCCCGGCACTCGCGAGCGCGGGCGGCCAGCAAATACCGGGCCTAACCGGCGCTGTTGCCTGTTCGCGCCGGCTGCATGCTTTATGCGCTTCTGCTAATATACACGAAGCATGCGAACGAAGGACGCAAGGCCCTGGCGATGACCGACAAGCCTGCCACAACCTATATCGTCAGCGTTTTCGAGAAGCCGCACTGGCGCACTCCTGCGCGATATGCAGAGCGGATGCGCGTCACCATGGCGACCGTTCACCAAGCATTGTCGGACGAACATCGCGCGCCGCACTGATCAAGTCGCAAACTTTGCGATATGGCCCGCCGCCTCACGGTGGCGGGCCATCACTTTTAATGGTTGTGGGACTGCTGGAATCCGGCCACGTCGTATTGAGAAACGCTCTTTGGATTGTTTGAATTCTGCGGCTGGGTGCCTGCGTATTTTCCGTCAGCAACTCCACCCGGGTTGAAGGCTGAGCCTGGAGCAGAGCTGGCATGGCCAGGCGTGGCGTTTCCTGTGTCAGCGGATCCGATCGTTTGGCTGGGCTGACCCGGCGCGCCTGTTACGGTGTGGACATTGGCAGCCAAAGCCGTGCCAGCGGAGGCTAGGAGCACGCCCAGCATTATCGGAATGAGGCGATGTTTCATGGTTGTTCTCCCAAAAAGCGGTTTGATTTTTAGGGCGCTCGGAGTCTTGGGAGCACCCGGCGAACTAGAGACTAAACGCTTTTGGGACCGCCGTTCTTCCCGGGCATCGAGAATGTTGTCGCCGGCCGCGAGGTGGCGGGCCTTTTTGACAGGCGCTATTGGAACTAAGAGAGCGGCGAGCCGGTTTCAGTGATGGGAGGAAATCGACGTGCCAACCAAAATCAAAGAGCCGCCACCACCGAAGCCCGACCCGAAGAAGGCACCTGTCCGTCCCGACAAGGAGGCATCGCCAGAGCCTCAACATGTCGATCCGCCACCGCGAGACGTGCGAGAGGCGCCGTCACCAAATCCAAACGGGGATAAGAAATCCTGATCGGCCGGCATGCTCGATGGCCCGCTGCCTCATGGTGGCGGGCTTTTTGTGGCCCCTACACTTCCGAAATATGTTCGAGCACCATGCGCCCCTTTGGCGTTCCGTGTGCATAGCCTGGAAGGTTCTTGGACGGGTCTGTAGACCATTCGTAGACAGACGGCACCGACACGGCGCGTTCTTCAATAAGACCAAGGTTGATCATATCAGCTAGCAATATCTCATTTGTCTGGATGTCGCTCGCATCAAAGAAGCTGTCCGTTCCGTCGATCGGGAGGACGCTCGTTGGCGACGTCATTCCATCAGGCGAGGGCCGCGCATGGACGCCAATCATTCGTACCCGATCCCAAGGAACGTAGCTTTCTGCCAAGGTTTCTTGCCTCCCAATCTCCTTCAACATTGAAATGTGGCCTTCCGTCAGACGATCCAGCATTCCGAACACTAGCGCTGTCAGGTTGACATTTTTGGGCGAATGAAAAACGCCATTCACCGTTGCGTTGCGTAGGGCTTCGAGTTTTTCCTGGCCAAACGAGCGAGAAGCGATGTTCATCGCATGAGACAAAAGGGCAGGGGCAGGCTCTCGTTTCAAAGCCTGCTCGATCTGATCCTGTTCAAGAATCCTATCAATCTTTTCCGCGAGTCCGATAATGAACTGGTCGCGCGCTGCCTGACCTGGATCTGGGAACACGCCGCTTACACCCCAGGCGATCGCCGGACCGAGAGTGGGAATTGAGTTCATCAGCATCATCGCGACGTTGTAGATTGGCTGATGGACACTGGTCAGGCGTTTGGAATAGTCACTCTTTTCATCTTCCGCCATTTCGCTAGCGTTCGGGGGCGTATATTCGATGCATATTCAACGCATCGGGCAATGAATCAGCTAAGTGATTGAAGTTTCTGGTACGCCCAAGGGGAATCGAACCCCTGTTACCGCCGTGAAAGGGCGGTGTCCTAACCGCTAGACGATGGGCGCGCTCAGACGAAGCGGCTTATACTGACGTTGTGCGCAACCGGCAACCCGTCAGTTGCTGCCTTGGACAACTTTTTTGCGGGCCTGCCTGGCGATCTCGCCAGGGTTGGGCATAACGGCCGCGCGGGCTTGGCGATTAGCAGAAACGCCCATCACTTCGTCATTCTAGGGCCTGCCGCGTCGCTTCGTTCGTTGCTCCGCCCGTGGATGACGAAAGTGGGGGACGCTTCGGCCAATCGCGAATGTTCAGAATGGTCCACCGAAACGATATTGGTGGAACGATCTGGCTGCCAACAGGCTCTGGCCTGTCAAATCGTGCCTTTAGCCGTCATCGCCACCGCCGCTGCGCCGGCGGCAGCGCCAGTTCCAGTCGCGCTCGGGGCCGACGTCGACGTGGACCGATTCGGTGTGGCAATAGGTGCCGACGCCCCCGCGGCCAGGCATGGTCCTGATGTAGTTCGCCAGCTCCCATTTGGAGACGCCGGGCACCTGGATGTCGGCGGCGGCGCAATACATGTGCAGCGAATTCTTGGCGCCGTTGGCGCGGCGGTTCCGGGCCGGGTCGCGGTAGCCAGAGGTCACCACCATCTTGCGGCCGTAATGGCCTTCGATCGTCTTCAGCACGCGCACCAGCGACGGCTTCAGGCAGGCGACGTCGACGCTTTCGTTCTGCCTCAGCAGCCCGTTGGGCGCGAGGCGTGCCATGCCGGCGGCGGACGCGACCTGATAGGAGCCGCCAATTGGGCCCTCGTCCTCATTGAGGTCGACGTCGCTTTCGTCGTCGAGGCCGGATTTGCGCTTGATCTCGAATAGCGCCGTCTGGCGCACGCCGGGCAAGGCATCGCTACCCGTGATGTGACCGCTGTCGTCACCGGTCGAAGCCAACTGTATCGGTTTTGCCGTGGCGTCGGCCGAGGCCAGCGTGATGATCGGCTTTGCCGGTGCCGCCGGCGCGGGCTTGGCCTGCACCGCCGGCTGTTCGCCGGTGCGCGTGTTGATCAGCGGAGCGGGTGTGGCCGAAGCGGGCGTGGCGCCAAACATCGAGGCCAGGAAGCCTTTTTTCTTCGGCGCCTCGGCTTGCGGCGCCTCACCCGCCGTCACATAGACCGGATTGTTCATCACAGGTGCCGCGGCCGGCTTTGGCGTTGTCACCGCGGCGTCGGCAGCGGCGATCTTCTGGGCGACCGCGTCGGTCTGCTGCGCCGTCTGTGCCGGTTGCTGCAAGGCCTGCGGCGTTTGTCCCACGATCGTTTCAGCGCCGGCCGGCGTCGTCAGCGGAAAGGCGGCTTGTGGCTTGGCCACCGGCACATAGGCGACCTTTTCGGGCAGCGCCGTATCGCCTTCGCTCATCACGGTCGTCTGCGTTGTCGTCGTCTGCAATGTCGAATCGGCGGTGGCGATGGCCTTGCCGGTGGCGGCCGCGTTGATGTCCGAGGCGGAGGCGTTGTAGCCGGGCATGCCCACCGACATTGTCGGGTCGCCGGCCGATGTGCAGGAGGCCAGGAGCACGGAGCAGAGCGCTGCCACGATGGCGCGGCGTTCTCCCTTTGCGAGGCTCCATCCTGCTGATTTCAAAGTCAAATTCCCCCTCGATGTCCGGTCGGTATGTCCTTGACGCAGAACCAAGATGTGCGCCGAGGTGACCGTTGTCTCCGATCCGGAAACGAGACCTGTGTCAAATCCGCAAGCCTGGAAGTATTTTTGCAGTGATTGCCGAATTACGGCTGCTTGATGGTTGACGACACCATTTCGCCCGCTTTTGACAAGCCGTCAACTCACCAGACATTACAGTCCGTTACACACGCACCTTCACATAGCTACCGGGAGCATCGCCCAAGGTTTTCATATGCTTGCCGGGTTTGCGGGCAGGCACGCGGGTGTTGTCCTTGGCCTCGATCCAGCTTTGCCAGTGCGGCCACCAGGATCCCGGATGGTCCGTTGCCTTGGCCACCCAGTCGCCGAAATCGCCAATCGGCGCACCGCCGGTCCAGTACTGGTATTTGTTGGATGCGGGCGGATTGACGACGCCAGCGATATGGCCGGATCCCGCCATCACATAGTCGACCTTGCCGCCGAAATATTTCGAACCGAGGAAGACGGACAGCGCCGGCGCGATGTGATCTTCCTTGGAGGCGAGGTTGTAGACCGGGATGGTGATGTCGGCCAGCGAGATGGTGTGGCCGGCGAGTTCCATCGTGCCCTGCGAAAGCGTGTTATCGAGATAGCAGTTGCGCAGGTAGAAGGAGTGGTTGGCCGCCGCCATGCGGGTCGAATCGGCATTCCAGTAGAGCAGGTCGAAGGGCAGGGGATCCTTGCCGCGCATGTAATTGTTGACGACATAGGGCCAGATCAGGTCGCCGGAGCGCAGCATGTTGAAGGCGGTCGCCATTTTGGTGCCGTCGAGATAGCCCTTCTCGTTCATCGACTTTTCCACCGCCGCGACCTGGTCCTCATCGACGAAGACTTTCAGGTCGCCGGCATAGGTGAAGTCGACCTGCGTGGTGAAGAAGGTCGCCGACTTGATGCGGTCGTCGCCCTCCTGCGCCATCAGCGCCAGTGCTGCCGCCAAAAGCGTGCCGCCGACGCAATAACCGATCGCGTTGACGTCACGTTCACCGGTGGCCCTCTCGATCGTGTCGAGGCCGTATTGCAGGCCCTCGCGGATATAGGCCTCCCAACCCTTGGCGCCGTGGCGTTCATCCGGATTGATCCAGGAAATGACGAAGACGGTGTGGCCTTGTTCGATAGCCCAGCGGATGAAGGATTTCTGCGGGTTGAGATCGAGTATGTAGAACTTGTTGATCCAGGGCGGGCAGATCAGCAGCGGGCGTTTCAGCACCGTTTCGGTGGCCGGATCATACTGGATGATCTCGGCGACATCGCTGCGGCCGACAACCTTGCCGGGCGTGGTAGCGATGTTCCTGCCGATCTCGAAGGGCGAATAGTCGGCCTGGCGCAGCTTCAGGTCACCCTTGCCGGCGGCGATGTCCTCGGCCAGCATCTTCATGCCGCGCACCAGGTTCTCGCCGTTGGAGGCGACGGTTTCCCGAAACAGTTCCGGGTTGGTCAGGATGAAATTCGACGGCGAGATGGCGTTGGACACCTGCTTGACGTAGAAGCTCGCCTTGTGGCGGGTGTGCTCGTCCAGACCTTCGGCGTGATCGACCAGTTCGGACGCCCAGCGCGAGGTGACGAGATAGGCCTGCTTGAGGAAATCGAAGAAGGCGTTGCGGCCCCATTCCGGGTCCTGGAAGCGCTTGTCGCCGCGCTCCGGCTTTACCGCGTCGTCGGGGGCCTCGGTGTTGGGGCTGACGCGCTGGATGGCATTCGCCCACACGGTCATATAGCCGGCGAACAGCCGCGTCTGCGCTTCGAGCGCGCGCTGCGGGTCGGCCAGCCAGTATTCGCTGAGTTTCGAGAAGGTCTTGACCATGTCGACGACCGGCTCGGCGACGTGGTCGCGCACTTCGCCGCGTTCGCGCGGTTCGGCCCAGGCGGACGCCGCCTTGCCGGCCTGCTCGATCATACGCGCCATATTCAACGCAAAGCGCTCCGGATCCTTCACCAGATATTGCTCGACGGTCGAAGGCTCGTCATGTTCCGCTTTGCCCGAATCGGGTGTTTTGGACATGGTTCGCGGGGTTCCTCCCGAGGCGTTTTCTTGACATATTAACATGGGACATCCGACAGGGTCCAATCTCGCTCTACCTCGGATGCCAAGGAAACAATATGACGATTAATATTGGCGAGACTGTTTTTTTTGGCGCCGCACGCTTTTGTCGCGTCGGCGTGGCGATCGCCCTGTTGGGGATCGCCGGGTGTTCGAGCACGAATACCAGTGGACCGGTGCCCATGGCAGAGAATGCAGGCCCGAAGGATACCGGCACCTTCCCGAACCTCAACATCCCGCCACAAGTGGCGAACAAACAGTTCACCGCGGATGAGAGCAAAGCCAAGCTCGCCGAACTCAAGGCCGCCAAGAACGGGCAGGGCGCCAAAAGCGCCGGTGGCGCTGCCGGCAATCAGGCAGCACTGACGGATCTGGCCAAGAAGCATGGCCCGCAGACGCTGGAGCAGATCGAAGGCAAATGCGATCCCACCCTCGACCCTACCTGCAAATGAGTATATAGCCCGCGCCCAATACCCCTTTTGCTGTCTGGAACTGCCATGGAAGAGTTTCACAAGGTCCGCCGCCTTCCGCCTTACGTGTTCGAGCAGGTCAACCGGCTGAAGGCCAGTGCCCGTTCGCGCGGCGCCGACATCATCGACCTCGGCATGGGCAATCCGGACCTGCCGACGCCCAAGGCCATCGTCGACAAATTGTGCGAAGTGGTGCGCGATCCACGCACGCATCGCTATTCCTCCTCGCGCGGCATTCCGGGCCTGCGCCGCGCCCAGGCCGCCTATTACCAGCGCCGCTTCGGCGTGAAGCTCAACCCCGACACGCAAGTGGTGGCCACGCTCGGCTCGAAGGAAGGGTTCGCCAATATGGCGCAGGCGATCACCGCGCCGGGCGACGTCATCCTGTGCCCCAATCCGACCTATCCGATCCACGCCTTCGGTTTCATCATGTCGGGCGGCGTCATTCGTTCGCTGCAGGTCGAGCCTGATGACGGTTTCATCCCAGCGCTTGAGCGCGGCGTTCGTCACTCTATCCCGAAACCGCTGGCGCTGATCCTCAACTATCCGTCGAACCCGACGGCACTGGTCGCTTCGCTCGATTTCTACAAGGACGTTGTGGCGTTCGCGAAGAAGAACGACATTATCATCCTGTCTGACCTGGCCTATTCGGAGATCTATTTCGACGGCAATCCGCCGCCTTCGGTGCTGCAGGTGCCGGGTGCCATCGATGTCTGCGTCGAGTTCACCTCGATGTCGAAGACCTTCTCCATGCCCGGCTGGCGCATGGGCTTCGCCGTCGGCAATGAGCGGCTGATCTCGGCGCTCACCCGGGTGAAATCCTACCTCGACTACGGCGCCTTCACGCCGATCCAGGTGGCGGCGGCGCATGCGCTGAATGGCGACGGCGCCGATATCGCCGAGGTGCGTGACATCTATCACAAGCGCCGCGACGTGATGGTCGATTCCTTCGGACGCGCTGGATGGACCATCCCGGCACCCGCCGCCTCGATGTTCGCCTGGGCGCCGATCCCTGAACCGTTCAAGCATCTCGGCTCGCTCGAATTCTCCAAGCTGCTCATCGAGCACGCCGACGTGGCGGTGGCGCCCGGTGTCGGCTTCGGCGAACATGGCGACGATTTCGTGCGCGTGGCGCTGGTGGAGAACGAGCACCGGATCCGCCAGGCGGCGCGCAACATCAAGCGCTTCCTGTCGAGCAGCGCCAAGCAGCCCAACAATGTGGTGCCGCTGTCCGCCCACCGGTAAGCAAAAATTCGATCTGATTTTGAGGGACGTCGCCTTCCATGGCTGAAGCTCTGCGTGTTGGAATTGCCGGACTTGGCACGGTCGGTGCATCGGTGGCGCGCGTGCTGCGCGACAAGGCGGCGGAGCTGACCCGGCAATGCGGGCGCGACATTGTCGTGTCAGCGGTTTCGGCGCGCGACCCGAAGCGCGACCGTGGCGTCGATGTCAGTTCGGCGAAATGGTTCGACGATCCGGTCAAGATGGCGCAGAGCGCCGAGATCGACGTGTTCATCGAACTGATCGGCGGCGACGAGGGGCCGGCACGCCTGTCGGTGAAAGCGGCGCTCGAAGCAGGCCGCCATGTCGTCACCGCCAACAAGGCGCTGCTCGCCAAGCATGGCGTGGCGCTGGCCGAGATCGCCGAGAAGAAGGGCGTGCTGCTCAACTACGAGGCGGCGGTGGCGGGCGGCATTCCCGTCATCAAGACGATGCGCGAGGCGATGGCCGGCAATTCTGTCACCCGCGTCTTCGGCATCCTCAACGGCACCTGCAACTACATCCTGACCCGCATGGAGGCCGAGGGCATCTCCTTCGACGCCTGCCTGAAGGATGCGCAGCGGCTGGGCTACGCCGAGGCCGATCCGACCTTCGACATCGAAGGCCACGACACAGCGCACAAGCTGTCGATCCTGACCAGCCTTGCCTTCGGTACCAAGATCGCCGCCAACGACATCTACATGGAAGGCATTTCCAACATCACCCAGGCCGACATCCGTGCGGCGGGCGATCTCGGCTATCGGATCAAGCTGCTCGGCGTCGCCCAGCGCACCGAAAGTGGCATCGAGCAGCGCGTGCATCCGACCATGGTGCCGACCGCCTCCGTCATCGCGCAGGTGCATGGCGTCACCAATGCGGTGGCGATCGAGACAGACATCCTTGGCGAACTGCTGCTCTCCGGCCCCGGCGCCGGCGGCAACGCCACCGCCTCGGCCGTCATCGGCGACGTCGCCGACATCGCCAAGAGTCGGCCCGGCTTCCAGCATGGTCCGGTCTTCGGCCGGCCGGCGAAGGAGCTCAGGCCCTACAAGAAGGCGCAGATGCGCAGCCATGCCGGCGGCTACTTTATCCGGCTGACCGTGCATGATCGCATCGGCGTCTTCGCCGCGATCGCCAAGCGCATGGCCGACAATGATATTTCGCTGGAATCGATCGTCCAGCACGCGGTCAATGGCGAGGCCGAGGCGCAGAAGACGGTGATCCTGGTCACGCACGAGACCACTGAGGCCGCCGTGCGCAAGGCCGTGGACGGCATCACCAAGGACGGTCACCTGACCGACAAGCCGCAGGTCATCCGCATCGAGCGGGCAGGGTAGTTTTCGCCAAGGGGGAAGAATTTCTCCGCGCCTGCTGTCGGCTCGATGGCGGTCAGCCACGAATAGGCCGGAACGAATTTGTTGCGGCGCCGTTCTCTTGGTCAGCAACCAAGGGAGCCACTTCATGGCCGATACCAACAAATCCGACACGCCAGGCATCGACGACATCCAGAAAACCCTGGAAAAGCAGATCGCCGAGCTGCGCAAGGAGATCACCAAGATCAACAAAAGCATTTCGGCGCGGGGCGCGGAAATGCTCGATGACGCCAGCGAGCAGGCTTCGGAATTTTACGACACGGCGGCGGCGCGTGCATCGCGCACGGCACAGCAGCTGCGCAGCCAGGCCCAGGCGGTTTCGGACGTGGCACGCGATAACCCGGGCACGACGACCGCCGTGGTCGGGGTGATCGGCCTGCTCGGCTTTCTGGCCGGGATTGCCGTTGGCCAGTCGTTGAACAACGACACGTCGCGCCGCTGGTATTGAGCGCGCCGGTCTTGAGCCGGCGTTGCCGGCTCCCGTTTCAGGAAATCATTTGAAGGAGGGCTTCATGGCTTCATCCGTGTTGATCGGCATTCTGATCACATTCCTTGTCATCATTCTTGTTCTCTATCTGGTGCAGCGCCTGCCGCTCGACGCCAGGATGCGGCAGATCGTGCAGGTCATCGTCATCATCATCGGCATCGTTTCGCTGCTCAGATATCTCGCGGTTTTCTAGATCGCGACGGCAGTCCTCAGTGCTTGTTCAAGGCGGCCCGGTCGTTTCCGACCGGGCCGCAATCTTGTTGGGAATGTGGTTCAATCGATTGATATTGCTTACCTTTCGATAAAACGTGCGGCAGGTCTTGCCGTTGTCATGCTCGTTTGACAAAACAGGCGCGCCTCCGGCGGGAGGCGGTATGCGAACGAGGATTTCCCGAACATGAATGTGGCCCAGAACATCGTCGCCGGCCTTGACCGGATACTCACCATGGAACTGGTGCGCGTCACCGAACGGGCCGCGGTGGCGGCCGCCAGGCTGCGCGGGCGCGGTGACGAGAAGGCGGCCGACCAGGTGGCGGTCGATGCCATGCGCCAGGAGCTCAACCGCCTTGCCATCAAGGGCACGGTGGTGATCGGCGAGGGCGAGCGCGACGAGGCGCCGATGCTCTATATCGGCGAGGAGGTCGGCACCGGCAAAGGTCCGGCGGTCGACATCGCGCTCGATCCGCTCGAAGGCACGACGATCTGCGCCAAGAACCTGCCCAACGCGCTTGCCGTCATCGCGATCGCCGAGAAGGGCAGCCTGCTGTTCGCGCCCGACGTCTATATGGACAAGATCGCCATTGGTCCGGGCTATGCCGAGGGCGTCATCGACATCGACGCCTCCCCGGCCGAAAACATTGCGAGCCTGGCGCGGGCCAAGGGTGTCGCGGTGTCCGACATCACCACCTGCATCCTTGACCGGCCGCGCCACGCCAAGCTCATCGATGCCGTGCGCGCCACGGGAGCGGCGATCCGGCTGATCGGTGATGGCGACGTCGCCGGCGTCATCCACACAACGGACCCGGAGGAAACCGGCATCGATATCTATCTCGGCACCGGCGGCGCGCCGGAAGGCGTGCTGGCCGCGGCCGCATTGCGCTGCACCGGCGGCCAGATGCAGGGCCGGCTGATCCTTGATACGCCTGAAAAGGTCGCACGCGCGGCGAAGATGGGGATCTCCGACCCGAAGCGGATCTACCATGCGGAAGACATGGCGCGCGGCGACGTGCTGTTTGCCGCCACCGGCGTCACCGACGGCAACATGCTGGCCGGTGTCAAATTCGGCCGTACCTACATCACCACGCACACGATCGTGCTGCGCTCCTCGTCGCGGACCGTGCGCGAGATCAAGGCCCGGCACCAGGATTTGGATAAGTTCTAGACTTGCTTGCGAAGCCGCACCGCAGTTGCTAGCCCTTGGCTGCACCTGAACCCTGGCCGCGCAAGGATTGACGATGAATGCGTTCGACTGGCACGCCGATCCGATTTCGCGTGCCACGCCCATCACGAAATCCTACCGCAACACCCAGAATGTGCGCCGCTTTCCCATCCGCGAATGCGGCGATACGTTCAGGTTCGACCGGCCTTTCATGGCCTGGCTCAAGGACGGTCGGAAAAAGACGATGGGTGACGCCGCCGACGAATGGATCCGCGCCAGGCTGAGAAGCGGAAAGCGTAGTTTTTCTTGAATTTTCCTGCGACGCCACCCGCCGCGAACCGATTGCCTTTGCCCGCCTTTGGCCCTGAAGCGCGTCGCGTTCAGGCGACGCGCTTCAGGCTGTTGTTTGTACATGCCGTTATCTCAAAACCGTTGCACACTTTTTGGGCGATATGCACTATCCTGCGGCCAACCATGAATTGGCAAAGCGCATGATGGGGGACAGGCGCATCTTCCTCGATGTCAGGCAGTCGGCGACCGGGCTCTCCTGGGAGCACCGGCTGACCGAGCGGCAGGATATGGTCGCGCTTGCCATCGCGCAGGGCCATGGCGTGCCCGACATCGTCGCGCGCGTGCTTGCCGGACGCGGCGTAACCGCCGATGAGACCGAGCGCTTCCTCGACCCGACGATCCGCGACCTGTTGCCCAATCCGGCCTCGCTGACCGACATGGACAAGGCCGCCACCCGTATCGCCGCGGCAGTGATGGCGAGGGAAAAGGTGGCGATCTTCGGCGACTACGATGTCGACGGCGCAGCCTCGTCCGCCTTGCTGAAGCGGTTTTTGGCGCATTTCTCGATACCGTCGGAAATCTATATTCCGGACCGTATCTTCGAGGGTTACGGCCCCAATCCCGATGCCATGCGCGAACTTGTCTCGCGCGGCGCGACGCTTATCGTCACCGTCGATTGCGGCACCAACAGCGCGGTGTCCGTCGATGCGGCCAATGAAGCCGGCGCCGACGTCGTGGTGCTCGACCATCATCAGGTCGGCGGTGCGTTGCCGGCGGCAATTGCCGTCGTCAATCCAAATCGTGACGACGATCTTTCCGGGCAGGGCCGTCTCTGTGCCGCCGGTGTCGTCTTCCTCACCTTGGTGCAGACCGCTAAAATCCTGCGAGGCCTGAGCGATGTCGCGCCGCCCGACCTGCTGTCGCTGCTCGATCTCGTGGCGCTCGCCACCGTTTGCGATGTGGTACCGCTCACCGGCGTCAACCGTGCCTTCGTCGTCAAAGGGCTGCAAATGGCCCGCCAGCAGAAGAACGAGGGGCTGGCCGCCCTGGCGCGGGTGTCGCGCATTGGCGAGCCGATTAGCACGTTCCATCTCGCCTATCTGATCGGCCCGCGCATCAATGCCGGCGGCCGCATTGGCGATGCGGCACTAGGAAGCCGGCTGCTTGCGACGGACGACCCGGTCGAGGCGCGGACCATCGCCGAGACGCTCGACCGGCTGAACCAGGAGCGGCAGCTGATGGAGCAGGAGATGCTGGCCGCGGCGCGCGCCGAGGCCGATGCCGAGCTTGCCGGCGGCAGCGGCCCGGCGATCGTCGTCACCGCCAGCAACAATTGGCATCCCGGCATTGTCGGCCTGCTCGCTTCGAGGCTGAAGGATCACGCGCGGCGGCCGGCTTTCGCCATTGCCTTCAACGCTGTGGGCATCGGTACCGGTTCGGGCCGTTCGGTGTCGGGCTTCGACCTTGGGCGACTGGTGCGCGAAGCCGCCGATGCCGGGCTGATCGTCAAGGGCGGCGGCCATGGCATGGCGGCCGGCATCACCGTGGAGCGCGCCAGGCTCGGCGAACTCAGGGCGTTTTTCGAGGAACGGGCGGCCGCCGACGTGTTTCGGCTGCAGGACGAGGAAAGCCTGGCGATCGACGGCGCGCTTGCCGCCGAAGGCGCGACGCTCAGTCTGCTCGACGCGCTGGAAAGGGCGGGTCCCTTCGGCGCCGGCCATGTCGCGCCGGTCTTCGTGCTGCCGCGCCATCGGCTGGCCGACGCCAGGCCGGTCGGCACCAATCATATACGCTGCGAATTGCAGTCGGACAGCGGCGGCCGTATTCAGGCGATCGCCTTTCGTGCCGTCGATACCGTGCTTGGTGAATTCCTATTCAAGAACCGGGGCAAGAGCGTGCATGTCGCCGGCTCGCTGTCGGGCAATTACTGGAACGGCAACCGCACGGTGCAATTCCGCATTGTCGATGCGGCGCGGGCATGAGGTTTGATCAGGCGAGAACGCTCTGCAGCCGGGTCAGTTCGCCGATCTGCGCCATCGTCGCCTGGTAGCCGAGCTGGATCGCCTCGTCGGCGCGATGGAACTCGGTGAGGCCGATATGGCTGAGCTTCGGCTGCAGCGACATGTCGGGCGGATCGCCGGCCAGCCTGGCGCGCGAGATGCGGTCCTGGATGATGTTGAAGGCTTCGACCATGACGCCGGTTATGCCAAGGCGCGTCTGATGCGACTGGTGGTTTGGGTCGACGTGGCCAGCGCGCGGCGCGTCCTTTTCGACCACCAGTTCGCCGGCGCTGTGCTTGATCACGGCGGCGCGGCCGAACAGGTCGTAGTGAAGGTTCACCGCCACGACGAGCGGCTGCTCGTAGGCGCGGCAGACTGAAACCGGAACTGGATTGACCAGCGCGCCGTCGACCAGCACGCGGCCGTTGCAGTTCACCGGTTCGAACACACCGGGCAAAGCGTAGGATGCGCGCATGGCCGTGATCAGTGAGCCGCTCGACAGCCAGATCTCGTGGCCAGTGCGGATTTCGGAGGTGACTGCGACGAACGGCTTGGCCAAATCCTCAAAACGAATACCGGCCATGTGCTCGCGCAGTCGTGCGTCGAGCTTCATGCCACCGAACAAGCCGCTGCCACGCAGATTGAGGTCGAGCAGACCGAAGATGCGTCGCTTGGTCAGGCTGCGGGCGAATTCTTCCAGCTCATCCAGCTTGCCGGCGAGATAACAGCCGCCGACCAGCGCGCCGATCGAGGTGCCGGCGATCATCGAAACTTCGATGCCAGCTTCATCGAGCGCGCGCAGCACGCCGATATGGGCCCAGCCCCTGGCGCAACCACCGCCCAGAGCGAGCGAAATGCCTGTTTTTTTGGGAGATTTCGTTTCGGACGCGCCGCCATGAGAGGTCAGGCCGTTGGCCTCCCTGACATCTGGTCTGTTTCGCAATGACGCCCACTCGAGCATCATGATCTCCCTTGTCCCAAGGCTAATATACGGACGGGCCGTATCGAAATGATGAATCTGTGTGGTTGGTGTGCAGCAGAAGGTTCAAGCTGATGGCTTCCGATACGTGTTTTCCGCATCGAACAGCGGCTTGCTGCCGTCGTCAAGAAGCGTCCCCTTGCCGTCGACCAGCCCCACCGTCCGATAAAAGCATGAACGCCGGCCGGTGTGACAGGTTGCGTCGTGGCCCAACACTTTCACGCGCAGCCACAACGCATCCTGATCACAGTCGGTGCGCATCTCGACCACATGCTGGAAATTGCCCGAGGTTTCGCCCTTCTTCCAAAGCGCGTTGCGCGAGCGCGACCAGTAATGGGCGATGCCCGTCTCCAGGGTCAGCGCCAATGCCTGCGCATTCATATGCGCGACCATCAACAGCATGCCGTCTTCGGCATCGGTGACGACGACGGTGACGAGGCCGGAGGCGTCGAAGCGCGGTGACAACACCGCACCTTCTTCCAGGGCCTTCTTGTCTGATGGAGCTTTCGGAAATTCCAGTGCCGACATCGCCGGTCTATTTTCCTGTTGACCGTGATGCCGGTGAGGGGCTTACGCCCCGCCACGCACCATGGTGACAAAACGAACCTGCTCTTCGGGCGTATCCTTGAAGACGCCGGTGAAGGTGGAGGTGAGCGTGGTGGAACCCTGCTTGCGGATACCGCGCATGGCCATGCACATATGCTCGGCCTCGATCATGACGGCGACGCCGCGGGGGTTGAGCACGTCCTGGATGACACCGGCGATCTGCGCGGTCAGCGCCTCCTGCGTCTGCAGGCGATGGGCGAAGATATCGACGACGCGCGCGATCTTCGACAGGCCGACCACCTTGCCATCCGGCAGATAACCGACATGCGCCTTGCCGATGATCGGCACCATGTGGTGCTCGCAATGCGAATGAAACTGGATATCCTTGACGATGACCAGATCGTCGTAGCCGGCGACCTCCTCGAAGGTGCGGCCGAGTTCCTCGGCCGGGCACATGTCGTAGCCTCCGAACATCTCGCGATAGGCCTTGGCCACGCGCTTGGGCGTGTCGATCAGCCCCTCGCGGTCCGGATTGTCGCCGGTCCAGCGCAGCAAGGTGCGTACGGCCGCCTCGACCTCGGCTTCGCTCGGCCGGTCGGTGACCGGCTTTTCCATATAGGCGGACTGGGGCATAAGTTTCTTGATGACGGCATCCATAAAGGCGTCTCCCGTAGTTCCTCTCCAAGGAGGAACGAGTTGAACGGACCACGACCTTTCGGTGTCGGAAACTCGCCCCGTTTCCAGCCCCGTAAGCGGCGTGAACTTCCCGGCCAGAACAGCGGCGCTCATCGCCTTGTCGTTACCGGACTGCCAGCATTATATAAGGTCCTAGCGAGCGAAAGGAAGACGCAGCAGCGGCAATCGCTGTTCGCTTGGCGGCGACGGATTGGAAAATAATGATCAACGATGTCTATAACGCGAAAATTCTCGGTTTTGCCGGAAACATCGCCCGCATCGGCCGGCTCGATCATCCTGATGCGACAGCCAGGGCGCATTCCAAGCTGTGCGGTTCGACTGTTACCGTCGATCTCAAGATGGAGGACGGCGTGGTCACCGACTTCGCCCATGACGTGAAGGCATGCGCGCTCGGCCAGGCGTCGTCTTCGATCATGGCGCAGCATGTCGTCGGTGCGAGTGCCGAGGAATTGCGCGCGGTGCGCGACACCATGCTGAAGATGCTGAAGGAGAACGGCGCACCGCCGGAAGGCCGCTTCGCCGACCTCAAATATTTGGAGCCGGTGCGCGACTACAAGGCGCGTCATAACTCGACCATGCTGACCTTCGACGCGGTGGTCGACGCCATCGGCCAGATCGAGAAGAAGCGCGCCGAAGAGGCAGCTTAGGCGTGCTCCTCCAGCGCGTGTCTGCTTTCAGCAAACTCACCTCGTAACCAGTCGGCGAACGCGGCGGCCGGTTCCGAGAGATCACGCAAATCCCTCGCGACCAGCCAGTAGGCGCCGGATGCAACGTCGATGTCGAAGGGCTTGATCAGCGCGCCGGCTGCGACTTCTCCGCCGATCTGCAAGAGATCGCCCAGCGCCACGCCATGTCCAAGCAGGGCGGCCTGTTTCGACAGCGAGGCGTCCGCGAGCATCGGGCCGCGGGCGGGCACGGCATCCGCCGGCACGCCGGCCGCCTCAAACCAGCGAGCCCATCCCTGGCGATTTTCCTCGTGCAAAAGAGTGTAGCGGGCAAGGTCGATCGGCTTCTCAAGGGGAGGGCCCGAGGCGAGCAGTGCCGGCGACAGAACCGGTGAATCGACGGTCGAGGCAAGCCGCTCGGCCTGGCTGCGGGGCCAGGAGATGGCATGGGCGCTGAAGCGTAGGGCAAGCTCAGGCTGATCGCTGCGGAATTCGATCAGCCTGGGGTCGACTTCGAGCGAGACGTCGATGTCGGGCCGCAATTGGCGAAACCGGTTGAGCCGGGGCACCAGCCAGACGGAGGCAAGCGACGGCTCGACGCTGACACGAACCACGGATTGCGCCGGGGCAGCGACCAATTCCGAAAGCAGTCTGTCGATGTCATCGAAACTCCTGACCAATTGGGCGAGCAACCGGCGGCCCGCATCCGTAAGTTCGACGCGGCGGTGATGACGTTCGAACAGGGGCTGGCGCAGGAAGGTTTCGAGCTCGCGGATCTGCCGGCTGATCGCCGCCTGCGAGACGAAAAGCTCCTCGGCGGCCCGGCTGAAGCTCAGATGTCGGCCCGCCGCCTCGAAACTCCTCAATGCCGTCAGCGGCAGGCGCCCGCGCTTCATTCGCATAATCCAGGGTTATCCGAAGTCGAAATTATACTCGTTTGAAGGCCAAGGCCAGCGGCAGTCTAATCGCGTCAAAGGAGACGCGACCATGATCCAGTTCCTGAACATTTTCGGCGATGTCATGCGGATCGCAACCTTCCAATGGCGTGACGAAAGGCACCATGCAAAGCGCATCGAGGAGCCGGCCGGCCCCGTCCGCTGGGCGCCCCCTGTCGACAGGCAGCCGTTTCGCCGTTCCCGCCCATGGCAACACGGCGGATAAGGGCGGAGGGATTGCGTTCTCCCGACGAAGCTCACATCTATCGCGGGACAGAACGCGATACGGAGACTGCGGTGCACGACCCGCATGGGCATGCCCACACTGCCAGACCACCGGGGCGCGGCCGCAATTGGCCCGGCCCGTGGCGCAAGACGCCAGGCCGTCTGCTCGGCACGTTGTTCGTGCGTCTCTACCAGCTGACGCTGTCCGGTTTTGTCGGCAATTCCTGCCGGCATCTGCCAACCTGTTCCGAATACGCGCATGAGGCGATTGCCCGCCATGGCCTGTGGGCCGGCGGCTGGATGGGGTTTTTCCGCGTGCTGCGCTGTGGACCGTTCGGCACGCATGGCATCGATTTGGTGCCGGAAGTGTTGGCGGATCGTTATGTCTGGTTCATGCCGTGGCGGTACTGGCGGATCGGCCGCAAGCGCGCCGAAACGAAGACCTGATTGCGCTGGTCACGCCCCGGATGGCAGTGCGTGTTTACGGTCCGGTAGGGTTAACGCAAGCCTGCACAAAGACTGCGCATTTGAGACAAAATCGGGACAAGAGACCTCGCTAAGCCCGCTCGCGAACACCTTCTGGAGCGAGCACCAATGCGTAACATCGACCGTCTTCCCTTTATCCTGGCTGGAGTCCTTTTCCTGCTCGCCTGGTTGCTGGGGTTTCCGATGCGCGCGCAATCGGCGCCGCTTAGGGATGTGCAGTGCACGCTGATCGCCGATGCGGCGAGCGGCAAGACGCTCTACCAGGACGGCACCTGCGACCAGCGCTTCAGCCCGGCTTCGACGTTCAAGGTGCCGCTTTCGCTGATCGGCTATGACGCCGGGATCCTGAGCGACGAGCATACGCCGAGCTGGGATTACAAGCCCGAATTCAATGCGGTGAAGCGGGATCAGAAGACCGTCGATCCGGTGATCTGGGAGCGTGATTCGATTATCTGGTATTCCCGGGAGATTACGCGCCGGCTCGGCGCCGAGAACTTTGCCGGCTATGTTTCAAAATTTGACTACGGCAACAACGACGTTTCCGGCAATCCCGGCAAGAATGATGGGCTAACCCATTCCTGGGTGAGTTCCTCGCTCAAGATCACGCCGGTCGAGCAGGTCGATTTCCTGCGCAAGCTGCTGGCGCGCAAGCTGCCGGTCTCGGCCAAGGCCTACGACATGACGTCAGCCATCATCCCGACATTCCAGGCCGGTGGCTGGACGGTGCAAGGCAAGACCGGCAGCACAAAGCTGGCCAACGATGCCGACAAGGTCAGGGACAGGCGTTCGCTCGGCTGGTTCGTCGGTTGGGCGAAAAAGGACGGCCAGCAGATAGTCTTTGCCCGCCTGGTTGTCGATGCCACCCGCACCGATATGCCAAAAGGCCTCAAGACGCGGGCGGCGTTCCTCAAGGACCTGCCGCTTCTGGTGAAATAGTCTGATCTCTACGCAATTCCGAACGGAAAACCGCTGCACACTTTCCTGGAATTGCTCAAGCGCTTCGGCGCGCGCGGATGATATGGCCACCGGAATTGCTCGTCATTCCCTTCGGGGCGTCGGAAAAACGGGCGGCGATATCGCCGCTCTCAATATCTTCAATCTCGTCGAAGCCGAGCTCCCCCATGGATTTCGCCAGCTCGGTCGGGACGAAGAAGCTGATCCATGGCTCCCCGACAGAAGCGACGCGCGCCGCGTGGAAGGCCAGCGCGGCCTGTCCCGCCGCATCGCGGTTCTCGGCCGGTTCGCTGTAGTCGAACACGACTTCCGAGCCGGGGACGCCGGCAATCCAGGACAGTGTGCTGAAGATCGCCTTCTTCGTCAGATAGGGCACGACCCCCAGCCAGATGAAGAAGCTCGGCGCGGTCGACTGTAAGCCGGCCGCGGCCAGTTGCGCGGACAGGCTCTGCTGCTCGAAATCGACCGGCACGAATGTGGTGGCGGCCGGCTCGGCGAGACCGCTATCGGCAATGCATTTGCGTTTCCAGGCTTGCGTGGCCGGGTGATCGACTTCGAACACGCTGAGGTCCGGATACGGATTGCGCAGCGAAAACGTGTCGAGGCCAGCGCCAAGCACGACGAGTTGGCGGACACCGCGACGCACCGCCGCCGCCAGCCAGTCCTCGGCGAAGCGGGCGCGCGCTGCCACGAAAAGGCGCATGCGACGGCGGCGCTCGTCTTCCTGTTCAAGCTCCTGCGCCGCGGGAGCGGCCTCACCCAGAATCGCGATCGCGTAGGGATCGCGAAACATCCCTGCCTGCGGCGAAAATTGATGCAGAGCCCTCATACGGGCGACGCCGAGGGCGGTTCGGCTGGGTGTTGCGTTTTCCATATCGACAATCCCAGACGATTGCGGGGATGTTAGCAAGCCTGGGCGGCGGGCCTGCGACATCTCTGCCGACATTTCCTGACGGCCAAGCCGATCAGCACTCTTTACCTGACGCGTCACTGCCTCTAAAACCCGCCCGCTGCCGGACGCATCCGGCCCCACGACCACCCGCGCTCGTTTGCGGGACTGGATAGGAGAACCTTATGCTGAATTCCGTTTCCCTGACATTTCCCGATGGCTCCGTCCGCGACTACGACGCGGCGATGACCGGTGCCGGCCTTGCCGAATCGATCTCGAAGTCGCTGGCCAAGAAGGCCATAGCCTACGCCATTGACGGCACCGTGCGCGATCTGTCCGACCCGCTAGGCAAGTCCGGCAAGGTCGAGATCATCACCCGCGACGATGCGCGCGCGCTGGAACTTATCCGTCACGACACCGCGCATGTGCTGGCGGAAGCAGTGCAGGAATTGTGGCCGGGAACACAGGTGACCATCGGGCCGGTGATCGAGAACGGATTCTACTACGACTTCGCCCGCAACGAGCCGTTCACGCCGGACGACTTTCCGGTGATCGAAAAGAAGATGCGCGAGATCATCGCGCGCAACAAGCCGTTCACCAAGGAGGTCTGGTCCCGCGACAAGGCCAAGAAGGTCTTCGCCGACAAGGGCGAGCGCTACAAGCTCGAGCTGATCGACGCCATCCCCGAGGATCAGGATCTCAAGATCTACGCCCAGGGCGAATGGTTCGATCTCTGCCGTGGCCCGCACATGGCCTCGACCGGCCAGATCGGCAACGCCTTCAAGCTGATGAAGGTGGCCGGCGCCTATTGGCGCGGCGATTCGAACAACCCGATGCTGACGCGCATCTACGGCACCGCCTGGGCCGACCAGGCGCAGCTCGATGCCTACCAGACGATGCTGGAAGAGGCCGAGAAGCGTGACCACCGCAAGCTTGGCCGCGAGATGGATCTCTTCCATTTCCAGGAAGAGGGACCGGGCGTCGTCTTCTGGCACGCCAAGGGCTGGAAGATGTTCCAGAACCTGGTCAACTACATGCGCCGCCGCCTCGACGAGCAGGGCTACCAGGAGGTCAATGCGCCGCAGGTGCTCGACAAGAGCCTGTGGGAGACGTCAGGCCATTGGGGCTGGTATCGCGACGCCATGTTCAAGGTGACGGTCGCCGGCGACGACACCGACGACGACCGGGTCTTCGCGCTTAAGCCGATGAACTGCCCGGGCCATGTGCAGATTTTCAAGCATGGGTTGAAGTCCTATCGCGATCTGCCCGTAAAACTTGCGGAATTCGGCAACGTGCATCGCTACGAACCGTCGGGCGCGCTGCACGGTCTGATGCGCGTGCGCGGCTTCACGCAGGATGATGCGCACATCTTCTGCACCGAGGAGCAATTGGCGTCGGAATGCCTGCGCATCAATGATCTGATCCTGTCGACCTATGCCGATTTCGGCTTCGACGAAATCAGCGTCAAGCTGTCGACGCGGCCCGACAAGCGTGTCGGCACCGACGAGGCCTGGGATCATGCAGAGGCGATCATGGGCAACGTTCTGGAGACGATCCGGACGCGGTCGGGCAACCGGATCAAGACCTCGATCAATCCGGGCGAGGGCGCCTTTTATGGGCCGAAGTTCGAATATGTGCTCAAGGACGCCATCGGGCGCGAATGGCAGTGCGGCACGACGCAGGTCGACTTCAACCTGCCGGAACGCTTCGGTGCCTTCTACATCGGCTCGGATTCGGAGAAGAAGCAGCCTGTCATGGTGCATCGCGCCATCTGCGGTTCGATGGAGCGTTTCCTCGGCATCCTGATCGAGAACTATTCCGGCCATTTTCCGCTGTGGTTCGCGCCGCTGCAGGTGGTGGTGGCAACGATCACCTCGGAGGCGGACGGCTATGCGACCGAAGTGGTGGCAAAGCTGAAGGCCGCCGGGCTGTTGGCGGAAGCCGATCTGCGCAACGAGAAGATCAACTACAAGGTCCGCGAACACTCGCTGGCCAAGGTGCCGGTCATCCTCGTCTGCGGCAAACGCGAGGCGGAGGAGCAGACGGTCAATATCCGCCGGCTCGGCTCGCGCGACCAGGAATCGCTTGGCCTTGCCGAAGCGATTGCGCAACTGACCGAAGAGGCCGTGACGCCGGACCGCAGGCGCAAACGCGCTGCCTGATCCGCATAGTTCCCAGGAATGGCGGTGGAGCAATCCACCGCCATTTTCATATCCCTGTCACGCCGATCTTGTAACGAGCCCCTATGCTCAAGCTGAAATTGCGCGAAAAACCGTTTCCCGAGCTTTCCTATGCCAATCCGCGACAGCCGGCGCTGACGCGCTGGGTCATCCATTCAATTGAAGGCCTGTCGGGGCGCGACCGTTATGCCGCGCTCTATGATTTTTGGCGCCGCCAGGTGGTGCCATCAGGCGAGCGCGTGTTCAGCCGCATGCTCGATCTGATCGATGTGCGGATACGCACCGTCGACCAATGGCCGCCCGCGCCATTGCCGGACACACCGCTGGTGATCGTTGCCAACCATCCGTTCGGCATCGGCGACGGCATTGCCGTGCTCTCATTGGTGGAGCAGCTGGGGCGGCCCTTCCGGGTGATGATCCACAAGGATCTGCTCAAGATCCGCGAGATGGAGCCCTATTCGCTGCCGATCGACTTTTCCGAGACCAAGGAAGCGCTGAAGAACAACATGGCCGTGCGCCATGAGGCGGTGCGGCTGCTCAGGGAAGGCGTCACCATCGTGGTGTTTCCCGCCGGTGGCGTCGCCACCGCGCCGAAAGGCTTTGGCCGGGCGCGCGACCTGCCGTGGAAGATGTTTCCGGCACGCCTGGTCCAGGATGCCAAGGCGTCCGTCATTCCGATGCATTTTTCCGGACAAAACGGCAGGCTGTTCCATCTGGTCAGCGGGCCGATGAACATGGCCGAGCGCGACGGACGCGTGGCCAAATTCGTCGGCAAGGCGTCGCTGACACTGCGCCTTTCGATGCTCATCCACGAATTCGCGCGGCTGTCCGGCAAGGCGATCGACGTGCGCGTCGGCGATGTTCTGAGCTGGAGCGAACTCGAGCCGCTGCGGGACCGCAAAATATTGCTCGACCGGCTTTACCGAGGCGTATTCGACCTCGCGCCGCAGCTGCCGCGCCGCCGGATTCCCTTCCTGCCGGCACGAACCATGCTGGCCGCCTGAAGGCTAATCTGCGCCTTCTTCTGGATCCATCGCCGCGGCTTCGGTGGCGAGAACCTCGATCTCCTGGTTCTGTCCTGCCACCACCGTGAAATCCTTCTGGTAGATGCGGTCGCGGTTCTTGGCAATGATGGTGTAGTCGCCTTCGGCGAGCACCATCGAGGCGAAGGCGCCGACAGTCTCCTTGATCGGATCGCCGGATTCGTTGAGCAGCGACCACGACGTGTCGGCGATCGCCTCGCCGCCAGTCTCGCGCACCAGTTTCATGGTGATCTCGGCGGCGTGATGCTCGACGGTGGCTTCGGTCAGCTTGCCGGCCTCGACGCGAATGTCGGAGCGGATGACAGCGTTGACCGCGCCATAGGTCGAGACGACATGGTAGATGCCGGCATTGAGCCGCACGACGCTGTTTGGCTCGACATCGGGAATGATCAAAGCGCGGTCGCCATTGGCCTCGGCGGTGCCCTCATAGATCGAGAAGCGCAGTTTTTTCGGCGGAATGCGCACGCCGCCGGACAGAACCGCGTCGAGCTTCAGGCCGCCGGCATCGAGCACCAGGCTTTCCCGCTTGGCTTCCTTTCCAACGGTGATGCGCTTGGTGGCACCGGCGCGGCCATAGGAGGCATGAACCAGATAGCTGCCGGGTTCGAGCTGGAAGACGGCGCTGCCGCCATGGGCGGAGGCGACCATCGGCAATTTGCCGTTGACGGCTTCAGGCTTGAAGACACGCCAGACGAGACCACGGGTGATGTCCGTGCCCTTGTCGGTCAGCTGGGCCGACAAGGTGATGGAGCCAGCGCCACCAAGCGCCAGCGGGGTTTCGCTCTTCGGCGTCGCATAGCTCGAAATTCCAGGAAGTTTCAGGTCGCTGACGCCATCCTTTTGCTGTGCCACAGCCATGGAGACCGGCAGCAGGAACAGCGCGGCGCAGAGCCAGACCAGGAAAAGACGCAGTCGCCCCTCAAACATGCCTTGCGTTGAAGCCCATGGCGGTGGCAATTTCAAGGCTTAAGAGTCCAATCCCTGACTCTTCCGCCCGGCGCTAGCGCGCCTTTGCCCGAGCCGCCCGAATTCCCGATGGTGCGCTTCAGCTCAAAACAGAGTGTTTAGGAGACTTGCGCCCATGGCGTCGCCGATCATCGACTTCCTGCTAACCCGAAATTCAGCGCCGATTCCGGAGCTCAAGGAGCCGGCGCCGAGCGATGCCGATATCGCAACGATGATTGCCGCCGCCACACGCGTGCCCGATCACGGCCGGCTCGAACCCTGGCGCTTCATCGTCTATCGCGGCGATGCCCGCATCGAGATCGGCAGGAAGCTGGCGGCGCTTGCCGAACAGCGGGAAGGGCCGCTGCCCGAGGGTCGCCGCAACCAGGAACTGGCGCGCTTTTCGCGCGCGCCGCTGGTGATCGGTGTGGTGTCGGTGCCGAAGGAGAATCCCAAGATCCCGCAATGGGAAATGTTCCTGTCCGGCGGCATGGCCGCGATGAACCTGATGATCTCGGCCAATGCGTTGGGCTATGGCACCAACATGATCAGCAACTGGTATTCCGACGTGCCGGAGGGCAGGGCGATCCTCGGACTAGCGCCGCAGGAGCGCGTCGTCGGTTTCATCCATATCGGCACTTATTCCGGGCCGGCGCCGGAGCGGCCACGGCCCGACCCGGCAAAGCTCTATGCCGATTATTCAGGACCCTGGGCGGGCTGAATGTTCTACGAACCGTCCAAAGGGCACGGGCTGCCGCATGATCCGTCCAAGGCGATCGTAGCGCCGCGCCCGATCGGCTGGATATCGACGCTGAACGGAGCGGGCGAGATCAATCTGGCGCCATACTCCTTCTTCAATGCCGTTTCGACGCGGCCCTTCATCGTCTGGTTCTCCTCGGAGGGCGAGAAGGACAGCGCGTCCTTCGCCCAGGAGACCGGCGAGTTCGTTGCCAATCTGGTCAGCCGCGATCTGGCGGAGAAGATGAATTACACGTCCGTCAACGCGCCGCGTGGCGTCAACGAGTTCGTCTATGCCGATCTCGCCATGGCGCCGTCGCGTCTCGTCAAGCCGCCGCGCGTGGCGGCAGCCCCTGCCGCGCTGGAATGCCGGGTGACGGAGGTCTTTCGACCAAAGGCGCTAGACGGAACACCGACGAGCGCCGTTGTCGTTGCCGGCGAAGTGGTCGGCGTGCACATTGACGATGCTTTCCTGACGGACGGCCTGTTCGACATCACCAAGGCCGGCAATGTGGCTCGTCTCGGCTATATGGATTATGCCAGCGTCAGCGAGGTGTTTTCGATGCGGCGGCCACGCTGGGGCAAGGAATAGGCTCGCAGACTTGGCGCGTCACCCCTCCTTGTCGGCTTTGCGTCGCGCCGTCATGACGGCTCTGATATAGCCGGGTTCGCCGATCCGAATGCTGCCGTCGGGAAGGCCGAGTATGCGGTCGAGAGCGATCTCGTAGAGCCTGACGCGTTTTTCCAGGATTTCGATCGCCATCTCCATATCGGCGTCGCTGCCGCCGGCGATCGCCTTGGCGACGACGTCATGCGTGGCCAAGCCGAACTGCATGACGATGTCGGCGACGCCCTCGGGATCGAAGGTCCTGAAGCTGCCGTCTTCGACACCTTGCCGGATAATCCTGACCAGCAGGGGTAAAAACGACGCGCTGGCCGCCAGGTTGATGCGGTGGAACAGCACCAGATTCTCCTGCCGAAACATCGTTTCGAAAAGAGCCCAGGCTTCGGCCGCGGTCTCGATCTTGGCCTGCCGTGACTGGCTGAGCAGGCCGTTCAGGCGGCCGAGCGGGTCGAGGCCGGGATCGTCGACTATGCCCTGAACCCCAGCCAGCGCCTGTCGGGCGAAGCGGTCGGCCAATGCCTCCAGAAGAGCCTCCTTGGAGGCGAAGTAGTGATAGAAGGCGCCCTTCGAGATGCCGGCGGAGGCAATCACGTCGTTGAGGCTCGCTTTGTCGTAGCCCTGCGTCAGGAACAGCGCCTGGGCATGGTCCAGGATGTCTTCTCGTCTGATCTCTGGATGCTTGATGACACGGGGCATGACGAAACCTTCTGCACGC
The DNA here is from genome assembly GCF_057784245.1 of Mesorhizobium sp. CNPSo 4671. Lineage (NCBI taxonomy): Bacteria > Pseudomonadati > Pseudomonadota > Alphaproteobacteria > Hyphomicrobiales > Phyllobacteriaceae > Mesorhizobium > Mesorhizobium sp. CNPSo 4671. The sequence goes on from NZ_JBWLUW010000016.1 coordinate 44,286, forward strand.
GATGGCTGTTCCCGTCCAGCACGGATATCGGATAGTTCGCTTGAACTGTAGACCACTGGTCGGTATGATAGACCATTGGTCTGTTTCGGCCAATATGGGCGAGGGGCATACCGTGGAAGGTCGATCATGATTGCGAGATTGGTGCTTCAGACATTCATCTGGTTCGGCGTCATGGGCGCCTTGCTCTTCCTGTCGGCCGGTACGCTTGCCTGGCCGGGTGCCTGGAGCTACCTGGTGGTGATGGTAGGGCTCAGTCTCACAATGGGCGTGGCACTGGCGCGGCGCGATCCCGGTTTGATGAAGGAGCGGCTGAGTCCTCCGATCCAGAAGAATCAGGCAGCGGCCGACAAGGTCCTGCTCTCCATACTTCTCATCGGAATCTTTGGTTGGCAGATCTTCATGGGATTCGACTTCCGTTTCGGCTGGTCGGCGATTCCCGTTTGGGTGCAGGTGGTCGGCGCGCTGGTCCTGCTGGTCGGCATCTGGATCTGCTACCTGACCATGCTGGAGAACAGTTTCGCGGCACCCGTGGTGAAGATCCAGGACGAACGCGGACAGCGCGTGATCAGCACGGGTCCCTACAGCTACGTCCGCCACCCGATGTATGCCGGCGCCATCCTGTTCTTCGCCGGCACGGCACTCCTGCTTGGCTCCTGGTGGGGCCTGGTATCGGTGCTTGCGTTCATCATTCTCCTGGCCATCCGCACGTTCATCGAGGAAAAGACCCTTCGCTCCGGCCTGCGCGGCTATGACGACTACGCAACCCGGGTCCGCTACCGCCTGATCCCGATGGTCTGGTAGCAGCCGTACCACCAGGCGCGTGCGGCAGGTTTGCCACCACGGAAGGAGTCCTTAGCCATGACCACGCGAAAAGCGATTCCCCTTCCTCCAAACACAGGCTAAGAGAGCGGCTTCGGCGATGCGTTGGGTTGGCGCATCGGCCTTGGGGATAGTGCGGGGGCACCGGCGGCATGAAGAAAAGAGACTCGCTGGGAACCCGGCTGCGCTACGGCTTCGACAAGAGCATGGCCGCCGGCCCGATCGCGCTGATCGGCTGGCTTGCCGTCGTTTCCCTGCTGATCATCATCGCCGCCGCTGCTTTCCTTGCGGTCACCCGCATCGCGCCCGAGGGTGGCGAGCCTCTGGGCTTCTTCGAAGCGCTCTGGGAATCGCTGATGCGCACGCTCGATTCCGGCACGATGGGCGGCGACACCGGGTGGGCATTCCGTCTCGTGATGCTGGTCGTCACGCTTGCCGGCATCTTCGTCGTGTCGGCCCTTATCGGCGTGCTCAGCGCCGGTGTCGACGGCAAGCTCGATGAATTGCGCAAGGGCCGTTCTCGGGTGCTGGAGAGCGACCACACCATCATCCTCAACTGGTCGCCGTCGATCTTCGACGTGATCTCCGAACTCGTCATTGCCAATGCCAGCCGCCGCCGTCCTCGCATCGTCGTCATGGCCAATATGGACAAGGTCGCGATGGAGGACGAGATCGCGGCCAAGGTCGGCAAACTGGGCAACACGCGCATCATCTGCCGCAGTGGCGATCCGACCGATCTCTATGATCTCGCCATCGTCAATCCGCAGAGCTCGCGGTCGGTCATCGTGTTGTCGCCGGACGGCGACGATCCCGATTCGCAGGTCATCAAGACGGTGCTGGCGCTGGTCAACGACCCGAACCGGCGCAGCGACCCTTACAACATCGCCGCCGAGATCCGCGATGGCAAGAACGCCGAGGTAGCCCGCGTCGTCGGCGGGGCCGAGGTGCAGCTCGTGCTGGCCGATCAGCTGATCTCGCGCATCGTCGTGCATTCGAGCCGGCAGTCGGGCCTCAGCGGCGTCTATTCGGAGCTGCTCGATTTCGACGGCTGCGAAATCTATACGATCGAGCAGCCTGATCTCACCGGCAAGACCTTTGGCGAGGCAGTGATGGCGTATGAACACTGCGCGCTGATCGGGCTTTGCGACCAAAAGGGGAGCGTCAATCTAAACCCGCCGTCGGAGCTGGTGATCGGTGGGGATATGCGCGCCATTGTCATCGCCGAGGACGACGCGGCGATCAAGCTCGGCAGCACCGGGATCAAGATCGACGGGGCGGCGATCCGCGGGCCTCGGTCTATCGAGCCGAAACCGGAGCGCACGCTGATCCTCGGCTGGAACCGGCGCGGGCCGATCATCACCTATGAACTGTCGCGCTACGTCGCGCCCGGTTCGATCCTGACCATCGCCGCCGACACACCTGGCCTCGAGCAGGAAGTTGCCGGAATGCCGGTCGCCGGCGACAATCTATCGGTTACCTGCCGCATCACCGACACGTCGAGCAGCACGGCGCTTTCAAGCCTGGACGTGCCGTCCTACGACCACGTGCTCGTCCTCGGCTACAGCGAAACAATGGCCGCGCAGCCTGCCGATACGCGCACGCTGGTGACGCTGCTGCATCTGCGCAAGATCTCGGATGATGCCGGCCTGCACATCTCCATCGTCAGCGAGATGATCGACGTGCGCAACCGGGAGCTTGCGGCAGTGACAAAGGCCGATGATTTCGTCGTCAGCAACCGGCTGGTCAGCCTGATGTTGGCACAGGCGTCCGAGAACCAGCACCTGGCCGCGATCTTCGATGATTTGCTCGACGAGCAGGGTTCTGAAATCTACATGCGTGCGGTCGCCGATTATGTCGCCATCGATCAGCCGGTAACCTTCTGGACGATCGCTGAATCGGCACGGTTGCGCGGCGAGATCGCCATTGGCTATCGGCGCATCCGCGCCGGAGACACCGACCAGCGGGCACTGGGCGGGGTCACCGTCAATCCCCTGAAGTCGGAAGCGCTGGCCTATCTGCCGGAGGACCGGATCATCGTCCTGGCGCGTGACTGAGTACCTAAAGGCCCGCCGGACTAAGCGGAAATGCCTGCGGCCTTGGCGCGTGCCAGCAGCCTTTCGGCCTGCCGCAGATGCGGGCGGTCGAACATCTTGCCGTCAATGCCGACGACGCCGGGATTTCCGGCCGCTTCGAACGCCGCGACGATTGCCGCCGACTGTTTCACCGCCTCGGCCGAGGGCGTGAAGGCGGCGTTGATGACGGGCACCTGATCGGGGTGGATCGCCATCTTTCCGGTGAAGCCGTCGCGCTCGGCCTCTGTGCATTCCACGGCGAAGGCTGCCATGTCGCGAAAATTCGGGAACACGGTGTCGATCGCCGCGACCTCCGCGGCACCTGCCGCAAGGATGGTCGTCAGGCGGGCTTGGCGGAACACGTCGGTGTAGCGGCCTTGCTCGTCGCGGGCCGCGCGTGCGCCGATCGCCGCCGACAGGTCTTCCGCGCCCCAGGTGAGACCGGCGAGCCGCGCGCTTGCGCCGGCATAGGTGGCCGCTGCGAGCACACCCGCCGGGGTTTCGGTGATGATCGGCAGGATTTTGATCGCGCCGTCGGCCAAGCCGTTTTCGGCCTCGCGCACCCTGAGCTTTACCGAGAGCTGCTGCACATCCTGGCCGCTGTTGGATTTGGGCAGCATAATGCCGCCGGGTTTTACGGGAACGAGTGCGGCGAGATCGTCGTCGGTCAATCCGGTCGAGAGGTCGTTGACCCTGATATAAATCGCCGAGCTGGTTTGCCCCCTGCGTTCGGCGATAAAGCGTGCCGCAATGTCGCGCGCATTTGCCTTGTTTTGCGGCGCCACGGAATCCTCGATGTCGACGATCACCACGTCGGCGCCGGCGCCAAAGCCTTTTTCCAGCTTTCGCTCGGAATCACCGGGAACGAACAGCAGCGAGCGCATCAGGCCGCCTTCTTCTTCAGCATCATCGCTTGCCTGGTGCATTTGGCGACGAGATCGCCATGCTGGTTGTAGGCGCGGTGCTCGAATTCGACGATGCCGCGATCCGGCTTCGACTTGGACTCGCGCACCGAGACGACTGTTGTCTCGACGCGGATGGTGTCGCCGTGGAAGACAGGATGTGGGAACACGGTCTCCTTCATGCCGAGATTGGCGACGGTCGTGCCAACCGTAATGTCGTTGACCGAAATGCCGATCATCAGCCCAAGCGTGAACAGCGAGTTGACCAGCGGCTTGCCCCATTCACTCCTGGCGGCGAAATCAAAGTCGATATGCAGCGGTTGCGGGTTCAGCGTCATCACCGAAAACAGCATGTTGTCGCTCTCGGTTACGGTCTTGCGCAGCGTGTGCTGGAAGACATGGCCGACGACAAATTCCTCGAGATATAACCCGGCCATGTCCTGCCTCCTGCGCTGATTGACGGTTGATAGGCGCTGCATTCAACGCTCGCAAGCCAGTTAATGAACATGGTGAACCGTTCGTAAACCATTTCTGCCTACCGTCTTCAGCGGGGCCGGAACCTTCCGGCAAGGGGCGTAAGCAGACGGGCATGGTTGTTGTTTCGCATTTCCTGAAGTGGATCTACACGGCAAGAGTGTCCGAGCGCGCCGCCGCGGCCAATGCGCTGGCGCGGGCCTATGTCAATTCCGAATTGCCGTTCGAGGATCGCTGCGCGGCGGAAGCGGCACTGACGCTGCTGCTCGATGATGCCTCCTCGAAAGTGCGGCTGGCGATGGCCGAAGCGCTCTCCATGAGCCACCACGCGCCGCTGCAGATCATCAGTGCGCTGGCGTCCGACCAACCGGAAGTCGCCGGTGTCGTGCTGGCGCGCTCGCCGCTGCTCACCGACGCTGATCTGATCAACCGTGTCGCGGCGAGCCAGAAGGCAACGCAGAAGCTTATCGCCGACCGCCCGCTCGTCTCGATGGCGCTGTCGGCGGCGATCGCCGAGATCGGCGAGGCGGAAGCCTGCGCCGTGCTGCTGGCCAACAGCGGCGCCGACATCGCTTCGCTGAGCTTCCGCCGCATGGCCGAGCGCCATGGGCATCTGCCGCTGGTGCGCGAGGCGCTGATATCGGATATTAGGCTGCCGGCCGACTGCAGGCATATGCTGCTCATCAAGCTCGGCGAGACATTGAAGACGTCGCCACTGGTGATGGCGTTGATGGGCGCCGCGCGTGCCGATCGCGTCATGCGGGACGCCTGCGTCAAGGCCTCGGTGACGCTGATCGAGGGTACGCGCCAGGAGGAACATGCGGCGCTGATCGAGCATCTCAGGCTGCGCGGCGACCTCACCGCGAGCTTCCTGATCCGCACCATCGCGCATGGCAAGGTCGATTTCTTTGGCTCCACGCTGGTCGCGCTCAGCCAGCAATCCGAGCCGCGGGTAAGGACGCTGCTGGCTGGCGGGCACGACGTGGCCTTGCAGGCGCTGTTCCGCAGCGCCGGGCTGGCTGCCGCCACGCATGCGGTCATCCTGCGTGCGCTGAAAATCTGGCGCGAGGTTGCCAATGGCAAACGCGTCGCCGGCGTGCAGGAAGTCAGCTGGCTGATGCTCAAGGAATTGGGCGGGCAATCCGCGGAGGGCGATCTCGCCACCCTGGTCAAGTCGATCCACCTCGACGCGCTGCGCGAGAATGCGCGTGGGCACGCACTGGCGATCGCGGCGGCCTAGCCTCGGTCCTTTGCGAAGAAATCGGGAAAATCCTCCATCGCGGCGGCAATGATGCGCAGTGATGCCGCGATCTGCAGCATGTCGCCGGTGGCGTTTCGCTGAGCGATGCCCGCCGCATATTGCCGGGCGACAGCGATGGTCGCTGTCTGCGGATCGCCGGGGGCGCGAAAGAGCAGTTCGCGCGCCAGCCCTCTCAGGAAGTTGGCGATCGAAAGCGTGGTTTCGGACGGGATGGCATGGTTTTGGCTGGCATCGCGCAGCCGCAGGATCTCCAGGCCGACCGTCACGGCGGCGACGCCGCCGCCCAGAACCGCCTCGCCCTTTCTGCCGGAATTCTGCACCAGCGGCATCAGCTGGTTGATCCGGTCATAGGCGAGGCTTTCGAAGGCCGAACGCCTCGGCACGCGCTCGTGCAGGCAAAGCCGCGCCAGATCCTCGCGCATGGCCCGCACGATGCGGTTGGCGGCAAGCCATGGATCGGCGGGCAGCACGACAATGAAGACGCCGATTGCCAGCAGGATGCCCACCAGCACCGATGCCGAGCCGGCGAAGAAGGGGCCGGGATCGTAGGTCATCGCCTGATGCGGGCTGAGGAAAGCGAGGAAGTTGATGGCGAAGGCTGTGGCTACCCCGACATAGCGCGGATTGGCCATGCCCAGTGCCGTCGGCACCAGGATCGGCACGACAAACAGGACGAACCAGCCGAAGCCGGGCAGGGCAGGCAATGCGATCTGGCCGACGAGGAAGGCGAAGGGCAAAGCCAGCAACGTTCCCTTGAAGAAGCCCCAGGACACCTGCACGGGGTCGGGGCGAGCCGCAAACAGGCTCGACACGACGGCAACGAGAATGACGGTGCCGGCGGCTTCCGACCATTTCGTCGTCAGCCAGAACGCCGCGACCAGCAGTGTGGCAAGGGCGGCGCGGATGGCATTGCGCGCCGCGCCGGGATAGTCGCGATGCACCACCAGGGCCGGCTGCCGGTTGCCGGGGCCTGGCCGGCGCGTAACCGGCGCGCGCAGTGCGTCGAGCCCGCGCAGCACCTGCTTCAGCGCTTCGGCGAAATCGGCGGCGATGGTGAGGCGGGTGATGGTGCCGACCCTGTCGTCGCCTTGATCGGTCGCGGCATCGGGCATTTGCCGGGCCTTGGCCGAGATGGCGTCGAGGCGTGCCACCCAGGGGGTGGTGTCATCCAAGGCGCCGGGCTTGGCGGCTAGCTCGCTGACAAGCGCCTGCAATTCCGAGCGCACTGGGATGAGTGCGGCGTTTTTCGGGGCGGCGTGCGAATGCAGCGCGCGAGCCGCCGACAGCGCCGAGAGCAGCTGTCCGATGGTGCGCCGGACCGGATGGGCGCGTGGCGCGAAACTCGGTGCCTCAAGTCTGGCATAGGCGCGCATCTCGCCAAGCGTCTGGGTGTCGGCGACCAGCTTTCGATGCAGGCTGGAGAGCGTTGCGGGATCGCCGCCGGAGAACGCACCGCCGGCATAGGTGGCGAGATCGAGAATGCAGCGTTTCAGCCGCGAGATGATCGCGTCGCTGGCCAGTTTTGGCAGGATCAGCCGGCTGGTCAGGCCGGCGCAGACGATGCCGAGCACGATCTCGGCGCAGCGCGCGACCGCGAGGTCGACGACCAGATGCGGCTGTCCGAAGGCGGGTAGGCCAATGATCATCGCGGTGTAACCGGCAAGTGCCGCCCCATAGGCTTCGGGATTGCGCAGCAGCGAGGAAACCAGAGTGCAGATGCCGATCCAGACGGCGAGCACCGTCACCAGCACCCATGGGTTGGTGCCGAAGACCGTGGTGATGCCGATCGCCGCGACGCCACCGGCAAGCGTGCCGAGCAGCCGGTAAAAACCCTTGGCCAGCACCATGCCGGCAACTGGCTGGGCGACGATGAACACCGTCATCATCGCCCATTGCGGGTGGTCGAGCTTGAGGGCGTAGGCGGCGAGCAGCGCGATCAGGCCGGCCGAAACGGTTCTAAGGGCGAAAATCCAGTCTGAGCGCGTCGGCTGCGTCAGCCCGGCCAGGCTCGTTTCGAAATAGGCCTTCAGCCGTGCCCAGGTCACATGCTCGTCTCCGCAAATTGAGCCTGTTATGGACCGGCAGGAGGCTAGATATCCAGCACTTCCGCTTCAGCGAATTCGGCACGTTCCTGGATGAAGCGGAAGCGGGCTTCCGGCTTGGTGCCCATCAGTGCGTCGACCGCGTCCTTGGTCGCCGCCTCGGCGTCGATCACATCGACGCGCAGCAGCGTGCGCTTCCTCGGATCCATGGTGGTCTCCTTGAGCTGAGAGGCCATCATTTCGCCCAGACCCTTGAAGCGGCCAAGCTCGACCTTGCCGCGTCCGGTGAATTCGGTACGCAGGAGCTCGTCCTTGTGCGCATCGTCGCGGGCGTAAGCAACCTTGCCGCCTTGCCTGATCGAGTAAAGCGGCGGCACCGCCAGATAGAGGTGGCCGCCACGCACCAGCGCCGGCATTTCCTGATAGAAGAAGGTGATCAAAAGCGAGGCGATGTGAGCGCCGTCGACGTCGGCGTCGGTCATGATGATCACGCGGTCGTAGCGCAGATCCTCGTCGCGATACTTTGAGCGCGTGCCGCAGCCAAGTGCCTGGATCAGATCCGATATCTGCTGGTTGGCGGCCAGCTTGTCGTTGCCGGCGCTGGCGACGTTAAGGATCTTTCCGCGCAGCGGCAATACCGCCTGGCTGGCACGATCGCGTGCCTGCTTGGCCGAGCCGCCGGCCGAGTCACCTTCGACGATGAAGAGTTCGGCGCCTGCCGCCGCGTTCTGCGTGCAATCGGCGAGCTTGCCGGGCAGGCGCAGCTTGCGCACCGCGCTCTTGCGCGACACTTCCTTTTCCTGGCGCCGGCGCACCCGCTCGTCGGCGCGCGCGATGACCCAATCGAGCAGCTTCGAAGCTTCCTGCGGATTGTCGGCCAGCCAATGGTCGAACGGGTCGCGGATCGCCGTCTCGACGATGCGGATGGCCTCGATCGTCGCCAGCCTGTCCTTGGTCTGGCCAACAAATTCCGGTTCGCGGATGAACACCGACAGCATGCCGGCGGCCGAGATCATGACGTCTTCTGAGGTGACGACCGAGGCGCGCTTGTTGCCGACAAGATCGGCATAGGCGCGCAAGCCCCGGGTCAGCACGTTGCGGAAGCCCGCCTCATGCGTGCCGCCTTCGCCGGTCGGGATGGTGTTGCAGTAGGAATTGATGAAGCCGTCGCCGCCGAACCAGGTCACCGCCCATTCAAGCGAGCCATGGCCGCCCTGCTTTTCGCTTTTTCCCGCGAAGATTTCGCGCGTCACCTGGAAATCGTCGCCGAGCGACGCCTTAAGATAATCCTTCAGGCCGCCTGGAAAATGGAACTCAGCCTTGGCCGGCGTCGGATCCTTTTCCTTGATCAGGGAGGGATCGCAGGTCCAGCGGATTTCAACGCCGCCGAACAGATAGGCTTTCGAGCGCGTCATGCGGTAGAGCCGGGCCGGCTCGAAGGCGCATCCCTTGCCGAAAATCTGCTCGTCGGGATGGAAGCGGGTCTTGGTGCCGCGGCGGTTGTGCACCTCGCCGAGATGCTCCAGACCGCTTACAGGAATGCCGCGCGAGAACCTTTGGCGGTAAAGCTGGCGGCCTCGCGCGACTTCGACCTCCAGATGGTCCGACAGCGCGTTGACGACGGAAACGCCGACGCCGTGCAGGCCGCCCGAGGTCTCATAGACCTTGGAGTCGAACTTGCCGCCCGAATGCAGCGTCGTCATGATGACTTCGAGCGCCGGCTTCTTGTATTTCGGATGCGGATCGACCGGGATGCCGCGGCCATTGTCGGTAACGGTCAGAAACCCGTCCGCTGAAAGCTCGACGTCGATGAAGGTGGCATGGCCGGCAACCGCCTCGTCCATGGAATTGTCGATGACCTCGGCGAACAGATGATGCATCGCCTTGTCGTCGGTGCCGCCAATATACATGCCCGGCCGGCGCCGCACCGGCTCCAGGCCTTCGAGCACCTCGATGTCGGCGGCGCTATAGCCTTCGCTGCCGTCCTTGGTCGCGGCCGGGCGCTTGGCTGCCGCCTGCACCAGCGGATCCGCCGGGCGCGCCGGTGTGCGGACCGGCTGAGGCTGCTTGTCCATATTACCGAAGAGGTCGTTGTTGTCGTCCATGCCTGCCATACGGTCCGGTGCTGCGAATCACCCGTCGATACTGCCACGCTTTTCGGCGCCAAGCGACGGAGGTTCCTGTTACGTTCGGGGATTTGACCCCCTCATATCCTAAAACCATTCGATAACCAAGCGGGCGGAAATAGATCGAATGCCGCCATTCTGCATTGCTGATTCTTTAACAAAACGGCCTAGCGTGAGCCCAACATAACAAGAAACTGCGGGCATCAGGGGTTTCGGCGTGAGGGGCAAGGCCATAACGATGATCGGCATCGCCGCCGTTTTCGGCGCGATCTCGATCTTTGCCGCGGATTTCTGGGTCAAGAGCCAGGCTAAGCCCAATGCCGAGGAGAAGACGGCGTCAATCGCCGCTCCGGCACCGCCCAGGATCGAGTTCAAGACCATCGTGGTGGCGAACGCGCCGTTGCGCTACGGCATGGAACTCGACCGCGCCAAGCTCAGCGAAATCCCGTGGCCGCAGGATTCCCTGCCGCAGGGCGCCTTCCCGACCATCGACGGATTGCTCGGCGAAGGCAGCCGCGTCGTGCTGTCGCCGATCGAGGTCAACGAGCCGGTGCTGCTGACCAAGCTGTCGGGGCCAAATGGCCGTGCAACGCTTTCCAACATGATGACGCCCGGCATGCGGGCGGTGACCATCCGCACCGATGAGATCGCCGGTGTCGGCGGCTTCGTCACGCCGGGCGACCGCGTTGATGTCGTGCTGACGCGCGATGCCGGCGAAATCCAGGAAGTGGCCAAGAACGCGCAAGGGGCGGCCGGGTCGACCGTCACGTCCGAGATCGTCGTTGCGGACGCCAAGGTGCTGAGCGTCGGCCAGGGTGCCGATGTGCGCCAGACGACGCCGCAGATCTCCAATTCGGTGACCATCGAGGTGACGACCGAAGGTGCGCAGAAAGTGGCGCTTGCCCGCACCGTCGGCACGCTGTCGCTGTCGCTTCGTTCCGCGGGTGAAGGCGGCGATGGCAAGAACGGCGTCACCACCATCTCTTCCTTCGGCGGATCGGCGGCGGCCAAGGCTCAGGCCGCGGCCGGCTCGCTGTTCGATGCGATGACCAAGGAGCCTGAGAAGCCGAAATTCAAGACAATCATCGTGACGCGCGGCACGAAGGCCGAGGAATATCAGGTTCCCGCGCGGGACCAGAAGTAAAGGCCGGTGGGGACCGGACGGGACAGGGCAATGTTGATGCGTACCCTATATCGAATGACGGGCCGGCTGCGCTTCGTGCGCAACCTGGCGATGGCGGTTGCTCTGGCTACGGGCGGGATGCTCACCTTGCCCGGCGCAGCCAAGGCGGGCAATGATGTGGTCTATGTCTCGTCGACCAAGAATGCGTCGATCAAGGTCGCCAAGGGCAAGCCCAAGACAATCATGACGAGCGCCGCCTTCTACCAGATCGTCATCGGCGATCCGGAGATCGCCAACGTCAATCCGCTGACCGACAAATCCTTCTATGTGCTGGGCAACAATCTCGGCACCACTGGCATCGCGCTGTTCGACGACAAAAAGCAGCTTGTCGGCACCATCGACATCGAGGTGACGCTCGACACCGACCAGCTGGCCAGCACCATCCGCGCCAGCGTGCCGGACGCCAAGATCAAGGTCGGCTCGGCCAATGGCCGTGTCGTGCTGTCGGGCGAGGCCGATGACGCGGTGGCGGCGGACAAGGCAAGCAAGATCGCCAGCCGCTTTTCCGGCAATGAGGAAGTGATCAACTCGGTCAACATCTCGTCCTCGCAGCAGGTTCAGCTCAACGTCCGCTTTGTCGAGATCAACCGCCAGGCCGGCCAGGATCTCGGTGCCAAATACAGCGCCAATTTCGCCTATGGCCTCGGCGGGCGCGACGTCACCATCGATCCGGGAACCGTGCCGGCGGCAGGCACCGGCGAGATCATCGGCCGGCTGTTGTCGAACGGTGTGTCGATCGACATCGCCATCAAGGCGCTGGAAGAGCGCGGCCTCGCCCGGCGACTGGCGGAACCAAACCTTATTGCGCGTTCCGGCGAGACGGCGAGCTTCCTGGCCGGCGGAGAATTCCCGATCCCGGTTTCGGAAGACAACGGCAAGATCTCCGTCAGCTACAAGAAGTACGGCGTTAGCCTGGACTTCACGCCGACCGTGCTCAAGGACGGGCTGGTGAGCCTCGACATTGCGCCGGAAGTCTCTTCGATCGATGCGTCGGCGTCTTACAACATCGGCAACATCTCGGTGCCGGGCTTCACCGTGCGCCGTGCCAAGACGTCGGTCGACCTGAAGAACGGCCAGAGCTTCATGATCGCGGGGCTGCTGCAGTCGCAAAACGACATCACCACATCGCGCATTCCCGGCCTCGGCAAGATGCCGGTGCTCGGGGCCTTGTTCTCGTCGAAATCCTACCAGCGGCGCGAGACCGATCTGGTCATCATCGTCACGCCTTACCTGGTAAAGCCGGTCGATCCGTCGAAGAAGATGGTCGAGCCGACCGACGGCACGCAGCCGGCCAGCAATGTCGACTATTTCCTCAACAACACCGAGGAAGTGAAGGCGTCGGATACCGGCCGCGCGCTGGCGCTGGCCGATGGCAGCGCCGCACGGACCGCTCCCGCCACCACGGTCGGGCATTTCCTCGACCTGCCGAAGGACTGAAGCCATGCGACTGGTCTTGAGATCGAGCATCGCCTTGCTTCTTGCCGGTTTGGCCGGCGGCTGCACCAGCGACGATTACACACGCAGCGAAGGGGTGACGCCGGGCGCCGGCAACGCCCAGGCCGCCAATACCGTCATGCAGATGGTCGACCCGTGGAAATACGGCGTCCAGAACACCAGGCTTCTCGTGCCTGCCAAGCGTGGCGATGCCGGACCCGTCACGCCCGATCAGGCGGCGGGCGCCAAGGCATCTCAGACGACCACGAGCAACTGACCCTAAAGGGCGATCGAGCTCACAGGCTGACAAAAATGGCAAACGGCATCAAGACCCGAAAGATCCTGCTCGTATCGACGGATAGGACCTTCGTGCAGGACACGCGGACCGCATTCGCCGCCTCCGAGATCATCCAGCTCTCGACGGTGGACAAGAATGTCACCGAATTGCGCGGCGAGATCCAGGAGACCGACTTCGGCGCCATCATCGTCGACATGGACGCGGCGAGGCTGGAGGAGGTCGAGTCGCTGCAGCGCATCATGCGCCGGCTGGAGGGCAAGGCGCCGGTGGTCGTGGTCACTCAGGAATTCAACGCCGCCGCCGTGCGCGTCCTGGTGCAGCTCAAGGTCGCGGACTTCCTGGTCAAGCCGATCACCACGGCCGATCTGGTGCGCTCGGTGGTGCGGGCCCTGCAAGGGCCGGGGCGTGAGGAAAACACCGAGTCGCAGATCTACACCTTCATGCCGGCCGCCGGCGGCGTCGGCACCACGACACTTGCGCTGCAGACCGCGTTCCAGCTGCATCATTCGGTGACGCGCGGCGCCTCGACCTGCGTGGTCGACCTCAATTTCCAGCAGGGCGCCTGCGCCGAATATCTCGACCTCGAGCCGCGTTTCGACATCACCGAGATCGAGAACCAGCCCGAACGCCTCGACCGGCAACTGCTCGACGTGATGCTGTCCAAGCATGCCAGCGGACTGTGCGTGCTGGCGGCACCGACGCATCCCGCGGAGATGCGCTCGTTCAAGACCGATGTCGTGGTGCGCATGCTGGACCTCGTCTCGGCCTATTTCGACAATGTCGTCATCGACATGCCGCGCACCTGGTTTCCGTGGACGGAGACCGTGCTGCTTGGCTCCAACAAGCTCTATATCGTCGCCGAGATGACGGTGCCGTGCCTGCGCCACACGCAAAGGCTGATCCAGGCGGTCTACGAGACCGCCGGCAAGGAAGTGAAGCCGAACGTCATCGTCAACCGGTTCGAGCAGAAGATGTTCGACAACGGCATCAAGCAGGCGGATGTCCAGGAAATCCTTGGCGAGCATTTCGTCGGCGGCATCTCCAACAACTACCGGCTGGTGCGCGAGGCGGTCGATCGCGGCGTGCCGCTGCACGAGATCGACCCCAACGCCAATGTCGTCAACGATTTGAAGAAGATCATCCTTCCGGAGGAGGCGGCCGCGACTGGCGCCAAGTCGAAGTCGCTGTTCGGTCTCGGCAAGGGCTTCTTGAGGAGGAAGGCCGGATGACCAGCCGTTTTTCCACCCTGCAGAACCGCGACGCGCGCCCGCTACGTCCGGCTGATACAACGCCGGTGGCACATCACGCGGTCGTCATCCCGACCAACCGGAAGGCCTCGCCGGCAAAGCCTGACGTTGCGCCGGCAAAGAGTGCCAACAAGGTGCTCGATGCACGCGTGCGCATTCACCGGATGCTGCTCGAAGAAATCAACCTCGTGGCGCTGGAGCGTTTGCCCAAGGAGGAGATGCGCCGGCAGGTGCATGATTTCGTTTCGGAAAAAACCCGCCAGGAGCGGATGGCGATCAACACCGTCGAACTCGAAGCGCTGGTCGACGATATCGTCGACGAGATGGTTGGCCTCGGTCCGCTCGAGCCACTGCTCAAGGACCCCGACATCAACGACATCCTGATCAACGGCCACCAGAACTGCTTCATCGAAAAGAAAGGCAAGCTGCAGCAGGTCCATATCCCGTTCAAGGACGAGGCGCATCTGCTTAGAATCATTAACAAGATCGTCGCAGCGGTCGGCCGCCGCGTCGACGAATCGCAGCCGATGGTCGACGCCCGCATGCTGGATGGCTCGCGCTTCAACGCCGCCATTCGCCCGGTTGGCGTCGACGGGCCGCTGGTATCGATCCGCAAATTCTCCAAGAACAAGCTCGGCCTGCACAAGCTGGTCGAATTCGGCGCCATCACCCAGAACATGGCCGAAGTGCTGGCGGCGGCGGTGCACGCCCGCAAGACGACGATCATTTCGGGCGGCACCGGCACCGGCAAGACGACGATGCTCAACGCGCTGTCGGCCTTCATTCCCGAAGACGAGCGGCTGATCACCATCGAGGACGCGGCCGAACTTCAGCTGCAGCAGCCGCATGTCGCGCGCATGGAGACGCGCCCCGCCAACATCGAGGGCCATGGCGAGTTGAAGCAACGCGATCTCGTCAAGAACGCGCTGCGCATGCGCCCCGACCGCGTCATCCTCGGCGAGTGCCGCGGCGAGGAGGCTTTCGACATGCTGCAGGCAATGAACACCGGCCATGAGGGGTCGATGGCGACCATCCACGCCAACACGCCACGCGATGCCATTTCACGCCTCGAACAGATGCTGGGCATGACCGGCATGCCGATGACGGTGCAGTCGATCCGCAGCCAGATCGCCAGCGCCATCGACATCATCGTCCAGCTGACCCGGCTTTCCGACGGCAAGCGCAAGGTGACAAGCGTCGCCGAGGTGACCGGCATGGAAGGCGACGTCATCCAGACGCAGGAGATCTTCCGCTTCGTGCGCACCGGCATGGATGCCGACGGTGGCATTCTCGGCCATTTCGAGGCGACCGGCATCCGGCCGCGCTTCCTTGAGGATATGCGCGCCATGGGCATCGAGTTTCCCGGGCGGTATTTCGAACCCGGCCGGCCGCAGGAGTAAGCCAGGTGTTCGACGGGCTGAGCGCGATCTATGTCGTCTATGCCGGAGCAGCGCTCACCGGCATCATGATCGCCGAGGCCTGTTATCTCCTCTATGCCGGCCGCAGCGACAAACGCACGGCCATCAACCGGCGCATGAAGCTGCAGGAAAACAAGATCAGCCAAGAGCAGGTGCTGATCCAGCTGCGCAAGGAGCGCGGCCTCGACGCCGGCACCTCGCTGTTCTCGCCGGACCGGTTCCGGGCGCTGCGCACGCAGTCGGGCATGATCATGCCGCTGTCGAAATTCCTGATGATCACCTCGGGCGTGGCGATGGCCATAAGCCTGGTCGCCATCTGGCATGGCTTGCCGCTGCTGATGGGGCTTCTGCTGTTCGTCGTGCTCTTGCCGCTATTGCCGGTGATGGTGATGCGCTTCAAGCGCAAGCGCCGGCTCAAGCGTTTCGGCATGCAACTGCCCGAGGCACTGGAGCTGATCACGCGCGGCCTCAAGGCCGGTCACCCTGTGCCGGTGGCCGTCGCCATGGTGTCGCGCGAAATGCCCGATCCGATCGGCACTGAGTTCGGCGTCATCGCTGATGAGGTGACCTATGGTTCCGATCTGGTCTCGGCATTGAATTCGCTGTTCGACAGGGTCGGCCATGAGGATCTGCCGCTGTTCATCACCGCCGTCTCGATCCAGTCCAGTTCGGGCGGCAATCTGCGCGAGATCCTCGACGGCCTGGCGTTGACGATCCGCGAGCGCGGCAAGCTGCGCCGCAAGGTGCGCGCCATCTCGACCGAGGGCCGCATGTCGGCCTACATCCTGACGGCGATACCGGCGCTGCTGTTTGCCGCCATCATGGCGCTGATGCCGGGCTTCTACCGCGATGTCTGGGGCGAGCCTAAAACCTGGTATCTGATCGGCGGGTCGGTCGCCTGGCTGATGCTGGGCAACCTGATGATGTTCAAAATGTCGAATTTCAGGTTCTGACATGCAGGGCTTCATCGAGTTCCTCGCCTCGCTTGCACCGACCTCCTTGATACCGGTGGCCATCCTGCTTCTGGCGCTCGGCAGTGTCGCGGTTGCCTGGCCGATGGTCATGGCGAAGGGCGACCGCAACGAGGTGAAGCGCCGGCTCAAGGTCGACCAAGGTCCGGTGGCCGCGAAGCCCGAGCCGCTGCAGAAGAAGAACACCGGCGTCGTGCGCGAGAAGGCGGTCAAGCGGGCGCAGGAATTCTACGCCAAGAGCGATCCGGAAAATGTCGCCCGGTTGCGCATGAAGCTGATCCAGGCCGGCTATATGGAGCCGCGCGCCGTCGGCACCTTCTTCATCATCCGCTTCTCGGCGCTGGTCGGCGCCGCGCTCGGCGCCTTTGTCCTCAACCAGTGGATGGCCAGCGCCGAGGCGACGATGGCCAGCCGCTGGGCGTTCGTCATCCTGTCGGGCGTGGCCGGCTATTTCCTGCCTGGTCTGGTGCTGACCCAGAAGGTGCGGGAGAAGATGCGCGAATACCGCAACGGCTTTCCCGACTTCATGGACCTGATGATCGTCTGCTCCGATGCCGGCATGAGCATGGAGGCCGGCATCGAGCGTGTTTCGAAGGAACTCGCCAAGACCTATCCGGCACTCAGCCAGAACCTGCAACTGGTGTCGCTGGAACTGCGGGCCGGGCGCAGCCTCGACGATGCGCTGAAGGCGCTCGCCGAGCGCCTCAGCCTGGACGAGGTCCGCTCCTTTGCCACGCTGTTGCAGCAGTCGAAGGAACTCGGCACCAGCCTGTCGGGCGCGCTGCGCGTCTTCTCCGACGAAATGCGCCACAAACGCATGTCGCTGGCCGAAGAAAAGGCGCACGCCCTGCCGGCCAAGATGTCGATACCGGTGACGGTGTGCATCCTGCCGGTGGTCCTGATGATCGCGGTCATTCCGATCATCGTCAAAATGACGAACGGCCAGTTTCACTGATATTCAGCTGCAGGGCATGAAGAGCGATTAAAGTGCACTGTCACTGTAATTCGTCGTTTCTTGGACAAAATGGCATAGGGACGGTATTCCACTAATATGAGCTATTCGATCATGCAGCCGCCCTTTACCCTGAAGTTTCGAGACATGTCGGCCGATGACTTGAGGGACTATCGAAGATGGTTTTTTGAATCCATGCCGCCCAGGCTGGTTGAGCTGCAAGGCGCGGTAAACTCAGACCCGAATTTTAGAACTTGGAAACCAGATCATAGCCGAGCCTCCATTGAGGCCTTGGGGCAATGGCTCTCCCATCAGGTGGAAACGAGAGCGCGTACGGCCGAAGAGATCGACCGGATCAAAGGAAGTGCAGCTTTCGACTTTGGCGTTCCCGCAGAAGAGCTTACAAATAGGACGTTTTCCCTTGCGATGGATGCAGGGATGTATTTTGGCGAGGCTCTTAGAAGCCAATACCCGCATCTCAAGTGGGATCAGCCGCTCAAGAACAAGAAATTCGCCGATTTTGGCCAAGTTGTTCTGGTTGGGTTCGGAAGGGCAAGCCTGAACCCTGTAAGAATTCTTGTGACCTACTGTTATGGCATTGCCTCCGGTAAGCAGATACCCAAGCGCTTGGATGAGGTTTACGGATACTGGTCCAGTTTGGCCCATGCGGTTGAAGGAGCGGCAAAGGCAACTTGAAGACATATGTGATAGGGTGCCTGCCGCATGTCGCTGGCCGAAGAAAAAGCGCACGCCCTGCCGGCCAAGATGTCGATACCGGTGACCGTGTGCATCCTGCCGGTGGTGCTGATGATCGCGGTCATTCCGATCATCGTCAAAATGACGAACGGCCAGTTTCATTGATGTTCAGAAGCGGCCATGCCGTGAGTCATGCGGGGCGAAGAGGATTAAAGTGCACTGTCACCGTAATTCCCGCGCCGCTCACAGACTTTGGCTACGCGGGTATGCTCAACGATGCGGAAGCGGGGCTATATCTGACGGAATATCGTGCATATGATCCTACTTCCGGGCGTTGGCTGTCACGTGACCCCCTTGGGGAAACCAAGTTCGACGTCATAAACTTGTACAACTATGCTAACGGTGATCCGTTGAACGGCATCGACACGAGAGGTCTGTGCACACTACAGGTTGGTTATGCCACCAGCGGCGCTTTTCTAGGTTTTACAGGCATGCTCGGTGCTGGAGTGGCGATAGACGGTCAAGGTAATGTTGGTTTGTACACCTATGGTGGCGGCGGAGGGACTATCGGTCTCGCTGCTGACGGCGGCTTGAGCGTCCAGTATTCCAACGCACCGACGGTCGAGGACCTCTCCGGCTTTTTCACGAACTATAGCCTTCATGGTGGCGTTGGCGTGGGTGGTTCTGCTGACTTCTTTCAGGGAAGGGCTGCCTCGAACGGACAACCAATTTTCGGAGGTGGCGCTACGGTCGGTGCAGCGCTCGGCGGGTCATTCACCGCCGGCCGAACTGAAACAGCAGTGCTTTCCCGGAACGGACTCAATTACTAAGGATCGGCTGTGTATCAGAAATTGGCCAGAGTTCTCATTGTGCCGACCTTTATGGTGTTCTTTTCAGCGTTTTATTACAATGGAATCGTTGAAAATGACTACATATCTCTTCCAAGAGAGCCGACTCCAGTGAGTGGAAATATTATACCTTATCGTATAAAGGGAATATACTTTTACTTAACTGAAAAACAAAAAGAACTTCTTTACATTATATGGGGAACCGAGGCCGTGTCTTTGGCTATCTGCGTCATATGTATTGTTACTTCTGGATATAATAAAAAAAATCTTGATAAGAGATCGTAATCATGCGTCTAATTATGGTGACAGTGCGCTATTTGTATTCCCCGATGGCTCCGTTTCCCTGGCTTACCAGGTGAGGGGAACAGCGAACACTGGATAAAGCGGTTCAGGTAGCGGAACATCGGCATTTGCAAAGTCAGCAAACGCGAGTCGACAAATGCTGGGCGGGGGCCGACGACCGTCCTCCTGCCTGAACGCGGCCCTGCGACATGAGAAACTCCATGCGAATACTGTTTCTTGCCCTCGCTCTCGCAGCCGCCAGCCTGTGGCCCGCCCAAGCCGTGGCCGACGATTGCGGCGATGCCGCCGCGCTGTTGCGGCAGGCTTATCCCAAGGTTCAGAAAAGCGCCGACGGCCGCTCGTTCACGCTCGAGCCCCATACCAGCATTGCGCTCGCGGACCCGCAGGACCTTACGCCCGGCCTGGTCTGCAAGATCTGGCCCGCCCATGACGATCTGTTGCTGGTCGCGGTGCCGCTGATCGACAGCGTCCAATCCGTCGACGGCCAGCATGTTGGCGATATCGAGCTTCTGGTCGTCGACAGGAAGACCCTGCAGCCACGCCAGCGCCTGCTCCAGCCCAGGCTGATGAACGACGATGCCGTCGCCATCCGCGGCATCGAATTCGATACCGCCCGCTATGGGCTGGCGCCCGGTGTCACCGCCTTCGGCCTGCGCATCGACATGGCCAATCATTCGCAGCCCAATCCCTTCAACGAAACCGACCTGCGGCTCTACGCCGTCGCCGGCAACGCGCTGCACATGGTGCTCGACGGCCTCGTCGTGGCCGGCTTTGGCGGTGAAGGCGACACCAATTGCGCGGGATCCTTTCATTCGAGCAAGGTCAGCCTGGCGATGAGCCCGACGGTCCATCGCGGCTACCATGACATCATCGCGGTCGAGCGGAAGGATACCGACGAGCCGGCTCCTGACAAGGATGGCGAGTGCCAGTCCCACCCCGGTAAGTCGGTGAGCCGGACCTACCGGCTGCGCTATGACGGCAGCCGCTATCCGGTTCCGGCCGCGCTCAAGGCAATGGACCCGCCGTGAGCGCCCCCCCCCGCGTCCGCTTGAGGCGTTGGGGCCTGATGGTTAATGGCCGGTATTCCTGAAACGAAATCTTCGCTGCATTTCGGCACCGAAGCTTAACCGCTCTGCTGTAGTGTCTTTGCTGAAGAACGACCCGACAAATCGGGCGACGGGGCAGGGCATGCGTCAGACAAAATTTGCGGCGGTGGCCACGATGGCGGCCGTCATGATGATTACCGGGTGCACGACGAACAACAACGTCGACACGACAAAGACCACGGCCATTCAGCCGGCGGCAAAGACCGTCGACACCTCTGATCTGGCGGAAGGCAAGGCGCAGTTTCGCGACGCCAATTATGGTCTCGCCGAACAGCATTTCCGCAAGGCCGTCGAGCTGAAGGCCGACAATGCGGAGGCCTGGATGGGGCTCGCCGCCTCCTATGACGAGCTCGGCCGCTTCGATTTTGCCGACCGCGCCTACGGCCAGCTCCTGAAGGTCGCCGGCCGCAAGCCGCAGATCGTCAACAATATGGGCTATTCGCAACTGTTGCGCGGCAACAAGAAGAAGGCCAGGGCGCTGCTGCTCGAGGCGAAGGCCGGCATGGCCGACCCGACGGTCGTCAACGCCAATCTCGCACTGCTGAACAAAGGCTGACGCGCGCTTGATCCTCGCGCCGGCTAAGGGCGCGATTTCCAGACAGGCGGTGTCGACGCTTTGTAAACCGTAACCGCAGCTTGGGTCGAAAGATCGGCTGAAAACCATGTCCGAGGGCAGCCGCTGACCTAGAATGCGGCGTAACCGCCGACGCTCGAGAGGCCCCCGCCCGATATGCTGGATTTCAGTTCGCTCCTGCTCGCGGCCGCGCTGTCGGGCACCTGCCTGGCCGTCACCATGTTTGCCATCTGGCTCACCGCGCCGCGGGCGCGTTTCGTGCTGACGGTGGCGTGCGGCATCCTCGTGCTTGTCGCGCATGTGATCCTGTTCTGGCGCTACACCAAAGGGCCTGATCCGCTGCTTTGCCAGATAGCGCTGGCGCTGCTCAGCCTGGGCTTCCTGATCATCTGCCTTTCGGCCATGCAGTATCTCGGCGTGCCGGACTACAGGCGTGCGGTCTTGCCGACACTTGTCGCCATGGCGATCTGCGCGGCCGTGACCTTCCTCGGGCTTGACGGTGTCGGCTTCATCGTCACCTACGCGACGGTCACCGTGCTCTTGTCGACGATCGGAGCTATGTTCTGGGTCAATGGCAGTCACGATCGCCGTATCCTGCTGGTGGTCTCGTTCCTGAGCGGCACCTGCGCGGTGTCGTTTGCGCTTTGCGGCGCGGTTCTGGTGGCCAAGGGGCAGTGGACGCTCGGGGCGGCGCCGGACAACTGGGCCGAACGTCTGAATTCCGTCGTTGCGGTGGCCTGCATGACCGGCCTCGGCGCCTTGACGCTCTCGCTTCACCATCTGCAGGCGCAGATCGAGCTGAAGGCCGAGACCATGACCGATCCATTGACCGGGCTGATGAACCGTCGCGGGTTGATGTCGCTCCACGGCGAGCGGCCGTTCGGCCCGTTCATGGCGGTCGTCATGTTCGACCTCGATCATTTCAAGAGAACCAACGACGTCTACGGTCACCCGGTCGGGGACCAGGTCCTGTGCCGCTTCGCCGCCGTCATCCGGAAATATGCCAGGACCGGTGTCGACGCCTTTCGCCTCGGCGGCGAGGAGTTCGCCATCGTCATGTCGCGGATGACGGAAGAGCGCGCCTATGATCTCGCCAGCAAGATCGGCGTTGCCTTTGGCACCGAAGTCGTTGCCACCCCGCACGGTCCGTTGCGCAGCACGGTCAGCGGCGGCATCGGCTTTGGCGGCGCCGACGGCTGCAGCCTCGACGAGGTGCTGGCCGAGGCGGACGCAGCACTCTACGCGGCCAAGCGCGCCGGCCGAAATTGCGTCATCAGCCGCAAAAGGATGGGCAAGGCCGAACCGATCGAGCCGGCCTTGCGCTCAGCGTAGTTATTCCGCCGCTCCCAGATAATCAGACAGCGGCGGGCAGGAGCAGACGAGGTTGCGGTCGCCGGCGACATTGTCGATGCGCGACACCGGTGGCCAGTATTTGGCTGCCGTGTCGGCATCGCCGGCGGGATAGGCTGCTTCCAGGCGCGAGTAGGGGTGGTTCCACTGACCGGCCAGCGTTTCCGCCGCGGTGTGCGGTGCGTTGACCAGCGGGTTATCGGCCAAAGGCCATTCACCCTTCGCCACTTTCGCCGCTTCGCCCGCAATGGCGATCATCGCCTCGCAGAAACGGTCGAGTTCGCGCTTCGGCTCGGATTCCGTCGGCTCGACCATCAGCGTGCCAGCGACCGGGAACGACATGGTGGGCGCATGAAAACCGTAGTCGATCAGGCGCTTGGCGATGTCGTCGACGCTGATGCCGGCGCTCTCCTTGAGCACGCGGGTGTCGAGGATGCATTCATGCGCGATGCGATCGTGCCGGCCCTTGTAGAGCAGCGGGAAGTGCGGCGCGAGCCGCGTCGCCACGTAGTTGGCCGAGATGATGGCGGTCTCCGTCGCCTGCTTCAGGCCGGCGGCGCCCATCATGCGGATATACATCCAGGTGATGGGCAGGATGGAGGCGCTGCCGAACGGTGCCGCCGACACGGCATGCGCCGAGCCCTCGGTAACATGGCCCGGCAGATAGGGTTTCAGGTGCGCCCTGACGCCGATCGGGCCGATGCCGGGGCCGCCGCCGCCATGCGGGATGCAGAAGGTCTTGTGCAGGTTCATATGGCAGACATCGGCGCCGATGTCGGCGGGCCGGGCGAGCGCGACCAGCGCGTTGAGGTTGGCGCCGTCGAAATAGACCTGGCCGCCATGCTCGTGAATGAGCGCACAGAGATGGCGGGCGCCTTCTTCATAGACGCCGTGCGTCGAGGGATAGGTGAACATCAGCGCGGCGAGATTCTTGGAATGCTCGTTGGCCTTTGCCCGCATATCGTCCATGTCGATGTTGCCGTCTTCCAGGCAGCGCACGACGACAACGCTCATACCAGCCATCGCCGCACTTGCCGGATTGGTGCCATGCGCGGAGGAGGGGATGAGGCAGACGGTGCGATGGCCTTCGCCGCGCGAGCGGTGATAGGCACGAATGGCGAGCAGGCCGGCATATTCGCCCTGGCTGCCGGCATTGGGCTGCAGGCTGACCGCGTCGAAGCCGGTGATCTCCGACAGCCAGCCCTCCAGTTCGCCGATCATGGCGCGATAGCCGGCCGAATGGCTGGCCGGCGCGAAGGGATGCAGATTGGCGATGCTTGGCCAGCTCACCGGCATCATTTCGGCCGCCGCGTTGAGCTTCATCGTGCAGGAGCCCAGCGGGATCATGGAGCGGTCGAGCGCCAGATCCTTGTCGGCCAGCCGGCGCAGCAGGCGCATCATGTCGGTTTCCGACTTGTTCTCGTTGAAGACCGGTTGCGTCAGAAACTCTTTTCCACGCGGCTTGCCGGGAACGGTGCGGTCGGCCGAGGGGGCGGCCTTGGCGCCGAACAGGGAAGCGATCGCGTCGAGATCGGCATCCGTCGAGGTCTCGTCGAAGGCGATGCCGACATGGTCGGCATCGAGGACGCGCAGCAGCCGGCCGGTCTTTTCGGCGGCTTCAGCGATTTCAGCGGCCTTGCCTTTTACCTCCACCGTCACCGTGTCGAAACGGCTGGCACCGAGCACCGACACGCCTGCCGCCTGGAGGCCGCCTGCCAGACGGTTGGCCAGCGCGTGGATGCGCCCGGCAATCGCCTGCAGGCCGGCGGGGCCGTGCCAGATGGCGTAGGCCGTCGCCATGTTGGCGAGCAGCGCCTGCGCGGTGCAGATGTTGGAGGTCGCCTTGTCGCGGCGGATGTGCTGCTCGCGCGTCTGCAAGGCCAGGCGGTAGCCGGGCCGGCCCTTGCTGTCTGTCGACTGGCCGACCAGGCGGCCGGGCATCAGTCGGGTCAGTCTGTCGGAGACGGCGCAATAGGCGGCGTGCGGGCCACCAAAGCCCATCGGAACGCCAAAGCGCTGCATCGGGCCCACCGCAATGTCGGCGCCGAGCTTCGCCGCCGCGTCTGTCAGCGTCAGGCCAAGCGGGTCGGCGATGAAGACGACCAGAGCGCCGGTGGCGCGTGCCTTGTCGATCGCTGCCTTGTGGTCGCCATAGACGCCAAACGTGTCGGGCCAGGAAACGAGCAACGCAGCCGTGTTGTCGTCGATCGCCTCGCCGTCGATCTCGATGCCGAGCGGTTCGGCGCGGGTGCGCACGACATCCAGGGTCTGCGGATGCGGCGTGCCGGCGAACGCCACCTTGGTGCGCTTGTCGCGGTGGTGGCGAAGCGCAATGCCGACCGCTTCGGCGACAGCGGTTGCCTCGTCGAGCAGCGAGGCAGATGCCACCGGCAGGCCGGTCAATTCGGTGACCAGCGTCTGGAAATTGAACAGCATTTCCAGACGGCCCTGGCTGATCTCGGCCTGATAGGGCGTATAGGCCGTGTACCAGGCCGGATTCTCGAACAGATTGCGCTGGATGACCGGCGGCACATGGACACCGTGATAGCCGGCGCCGATGAAGCTCTTCAGCACCGTGTTCTTCGCCATCGTAGCCGACAATTCGGCCAATGCCTCGGCCTCGCTGGCTGGCGCCGGCAAGGTCAGCGGCAGGTCGAGGCGAATCGACTGCGGCACGGCCTGGCTGATCAGCGTCTCGACGGAGGGAACGCCGATCACGGCAAGCATGGCTCGGACGTCGCTTACATCAGGACCGATATGGCGGGCCGAGAAAGGATGGGGTGCTGCGGTCATGTCAATACATCCTGATTTCAGGCGATATGGGCTTTGTAGGCGGCCTCATCCATGAGGCCGGCGAGCTGGCTTTCGTCGGCAAGCTTCATCTTCCACAGCCAGCCGGCGCCGGTTGCGGCCGAGTTGACCAGCGACGGGTCGGACGACAGCGTGCCGTTGGCCTCGGTGATCTCGCCGTCGACCGGCGCGTAGACGTCCGAGGCCGCCTTGACGGATTCGACCACGACGGCTGTATCGCCCTTGGCAAGCTTCTTTCCGGTCTCCGGCAGTTCCACGAAGACGAGGTCGCCGAGCTGCTCCTGCGCGTAATCGGTGATGCCGACGGTGGCGATGCCGCCTTCGACGCGGAGCCATTCGTGATCGGCGGTGAAATAGGTCGTTGCCATCGGGATTATCCTTTGCGGTAGCGATGAGGAGTGAAAGGCAAGGGGTTGATTTCGATCGGGATTTTTGTCCCGCGAACATCGGCGAACAGTTTTGTGCCGGGCTTGGCCAAAGCGGACGGGACGTAGCCCATGGCGACGGGATGACCGGCCGAAGGGCCGAAGCCGCCCGATGTCACATGACCTGCCGCATTGCCGTCGGCGTCGAACAGAGCTGCACCAGCACGCACCGGCTGGCGGCCCTCCGGCTTCAGGCCAACGCGTTTTTGCGCCAGGCCACGCTCTACGGCGGCGCGCAAGGCATCGGCGCCGATGAAAGCCCCGGAAGCCCGGATGTCCTTGGGGATCGCCCACATCAGCGCGGCCGCGGCCGGATCGGTCTCCGGCGTGATGTCCTGGCCATGCAGGCAGAGCCCGGCCTCCAGCCGCAAGCTGTCGCGCGCGGCAAGGCCGATCCATAACACGCGTTCATCTTCCAGCAGCTTCGTGACTAGGGCGCGCGCATCAGCCTCAGGCAGCCCGATCTCGAAACCGTCCTCGCCGGTATAGCCCGACCGGCTCATGAACCAGTCTTTCCGGGGCTCGACGCCGTGCATGAACAGCAGCGTGCCGGTCTCGACGCCGGCGCGGGACAGCACGGCCCAGGCCTCGGGTCCCTGGATCGCCAGGAAGACCCGATCGAGCGGCTCGACCTTCACATCGAAATCAGCGGTCAGCTCACGCAGATGCTTTTCGTCCGCTACCGCATTGCCGGCATTGGCGACCACCATGTACCTGGTGTCGCCGAGCCTGGTGACGATCAGGTCGTCGAGAATGCCGCCGGCCTCATTGAGGAAGAAGGAAAGTTTCGACTGCGAGATGTCGAGCGCGCCGGCATCCAGGGGACAAGCGCGGTTGAGCAGCGCAACCGCCTGCGGCCCGCTGACCTCGAACAGTTTCATGTGCGAGATGTCGAAGAGACCCGCGTGTTCGCGGGTGTGAAGATGTTCCTTCATGACACCGGCCGGATAGGTCAGCGGCATCGACCAGCCGGCAAAGGCACCGAAGCGCGCACCGGCGGCTGTGTGAATATCTTCGAGGGGAAGGTGTTTTGAGTCGTCGCCCGTCATGTCGTCTCCAGAGTCGCACGCAATCGGCCGCGAATGGCGACCAGTCCGTGCCCCTCTGTCTGAAGCCTGAGAGACTCGCGCAGCCGGAACTCTGTCAGCGGCGCTTACACCTTCGGCGCGGGGGCAAGCCCCGACTTTCCAGAGTGTCTTTCCCGTCTACGGTTCTTTTGCCTGAGAGATTTCGGGCGATTTCCCCTTCGGCGGCAGCTCTCGCTGCTCTCTCCCGCAAACAGGTAGGACTCAGAACTGAGCCCTCGACGCGCCATCCATAGCCTGTCGGCGACACCTTGTCACCTCCCAGCGACATCAAAGGTGCGTTGATATTCAGGTGATGCCGGCCTGCAAATGGCTGATACCTGCGCTTCCCCGTTCTATTGCGTCGCAATAGAACTGTGCTCACGTACGAAAAGTACGCTCCGCTCCGGTTCTCGGTATCAGCCATTTTCGACTCGGCCTGACCTGAATCTCAACACACCTAAAGCGCGCCGCGCCGGCAAGTCTTCGCTAACCACGCCGTTTGCCGGTTTTTCAAGACACTCCTGATATAGCAGGCCGATGTAACGCTCGGGGCGGACGGGGACGACAATGGGCGAATTGATCATGAGCGCGCCGATGGCGGGGCTGACCTCGAAGAATCGCATTGCCTCGGAAGATGTGGTGATGCTGCGCTGCGACGTGTTCGCCGATGGCGTGGTGACCCGAGGCGAGGCCGAGGCGCTGTTCGCGCTCGACCAGACGGCGCGGGACAAGTGCGCGGAGTGGGCGCCCTTCTTCGTCGAGGCGGTGACCGACTACATCGTCCATCAGGAAAAGCCGTTGGGCTACATTTCGCAGGACAATGCCGACTGGCTGGTCCGCACCATCTCGCGCGACGGCATGGTCGACAGCCGCACCGAACTCGAATTGCTGGTCCATGTGCTGGAAGAGGCGAGATCCTCGCCTGGCAAGCTTTGCGTCTATGCACTGGAACAGGTTGCCCACGCCGTTATCGACGGCAAGGGGCCGCTGATGCTGGGTGGCGCGCTGGTGCCCGGACTGATCGCCAAGGCTGAAGTCGAGCTGCTGCGCCGCATCCTCCACGCCCATGGCGGTGACGGCAACATCGCCATCACCCAGGGCGAGGCCGAGGTGCTGTTCAAGATCAACGAACAGACCGCGCAGGCCAAGAACGATCCGTCCTGGAACGACCTCTTCGTCAAGGCGATCGCCAATTTCGTGATGTGCTCGGCCGGCTATGAAGCGCCGACCCGCGACGTGGCGCTGCGCCAGGAAAACTTCCTCGAACACGCCGATCCGCAAATCGGCGATTTCTTCAGCCGCATGGTTTCCGGTGGTCTTGCTGGCATCATCGAGGCCTATCGGTCCCCGGATGACATCGAGGCCGAATGGGAGGCCAAGAACAGGGCGGCCGAGGCGCTGGCCCGCCACGCCGAGACGATCGATGCCGGCGAAGCCAAATGGCTTGTCGAGCATATCGGGGCGAACCGGCCTCTCTACGAAAACGAGCGCGCGCTACTGATGCTCATCAAGCATGCCTCGCCGGAGATCCATCCCGCGTTGAGGCCGCTGCTCGACAAGGTTGCCTAAAGCGCGCCGTCCGCTGCTATCGTTTTACAGAGGATGATGTTGGAATGGCCTTCGGGCCATTCCGCGAGTTCGGCAATGCGTTGGAAGCCAGCCTTCTCGTAGAGGCCCGGTGCCTGGAAGTCGTGGCTGGAGACCCAAATTCTCGTGACGCCGCGCTCGGCTGCCTCGGCGACAAAAGCGCTGAGCAACTGCCTTGCATAGCCGCGGCCTCGATAGGCCTCGTCAATCCACATCAATGTCAGCTCGGACGTGCTCGCCCAAGAGTACCCGGCAGCAACACCGACTGCGTTTCCTGCACCGTCGCGAGTAACGAAAGCCAAGCCACGGTCATCGGCGCAGTCTGTCGCACGTCGGTTGTCGCTGTGGAGACGTTCCTCGAGCGAACTCAACTCTATCGGCGACAAATCGTGCTCGGCCTTTATGCGAGCGGTCATCAAATCCCGCCATACCAGTCATAGCCATTGTCTTCCCAATAGCCGCCGCGGCCGCCGCCGACATTGGCGAAGCTGTCGACCAGTTCGATCTTGTAGAGATATTTCGGCATCTTGTAGCCGAGCTGGCGCTCGACACGGACACGCAACGGCGCGCCGTTCTCGACCGGCAACGGTTTGCCGTTCAGGCCGTAGGCCAGGATCGTCTGCGGGTGGCGGGCGTCGATCAGGTCGATCGTGCCGTAATATTTGATATCGCCGGACAGGCTGCGGTCGATCGTGTCGAGGCAATGGAACATGACATAGCGCGCCTGCGGCTTGACCACCGCCTGGTCGAGCACCAGCGACAGCGGGGTGCCGGTCCATTTGGCGATGCAGCTCCAGCCTTCGACGCAGTCGTGGCGGGTGATCTGGGTGCGGCTCGGCATGTTCTGAAGTTGCTCGCGGCTGAGCGATAGCGGCTTTTCCACGAGGCCCGAGACTTCCAGCCGCCAGTCGGCGAAATTGTTCGCGAGCAGACCCTTGTAGGTGTCATCGTCGGGGGCGGTGACGCCATTCGGCCGCTGCGGCTGGCGGATATCGGCTTCTGTGAATTCCGGCGCCAATGCATCGCGGCCGGCAAGCAGGCGTTGCGCGCGATAGGTCAGGCCATTGGCGTTTTCGAGGAAACCGCGCAGGCCGCTGCCGATGCTTAACTGGCTGTCGAAGGCGTCGCAGCCCGACAGCATGATGCCGGAGGCGCCGAGGCTGGCGGCGGTCAGGAATTTCCTTCGACTGATCTGAAAATTGGGGCTGATCTCAAACTTCGCCATGTCAGGCACTCCTCTCGGTCGTCTTGTCGTCATGCGCGGGAGGGTCGGTGCGATACCAGCCGGTGATGATCGAGCGCAGTTCGTTGATCGGGCCGGCGGCCAGGATCATCAGGATGTGGATGATGAAGAAGCCGACGAGCAGCAGCATGACGGTGAAATGGATGGTGCGTGCCGTCTGCCGGCCGCCGAGCAGCTCGTTGAGGAACGGCAGCACCGAATTCATGCTGGGCGACATGGCAAGGCCGGTGATGATCATCAGCGGCAACAGCACGAACAGCACGCCGCCATAAGCCATCTTCTGCAGCGTGTTGTATTCGCGCGTGTGGTGGAATTTCAGCTTGGCGTGGTCGACGATGTCGCGCGGCAGGCGCCTGAGGTCGTCAAGGCGCGGGGCGAGGTCGCGCCTGATATGGCCGTTGACCAGGCTGGCGACCAGCCAGACGAGCAAGGTCGTCGTCAGGATCCAGGCAAAGAAGAAATGGATGACGCGGGCGGTGCCGAGATCATAATAGGACGGGATGGTCGCCCAGGATGGGAAGCCGCGCGCCGTTTCGTTGCCTGGCGGACCTGACCAACCGAGCACGCCCGTCGTGTCGAAGCGGTGCCCGAAGATTTCGGTGTAGCCGCGCGGACCGGTATCGGTGTTCACCGCGCCAATTTCGAAGATGGTGTTGTTGTAGCCGAAGCCGGATTGCTTGCCGATGTAGAGCTGCGGCCGGGCGTTGAATATCTGCAGGCCGGAAAGCAGCATGAAGAACAGCGAGATCGCCCAGATCCAGTGCGTCAGCCGCGTCCAGCGCGACTGCCGGTAGATCAGTGTGCTGTCGCTCGACACGGGAGCGTCCGGTCCGGTGGCGGATTGGCTTCTGGCAACGGATTCCATCTTGTCTCGTCTCCCGGCCTCACGGCGTGGCCTGCGCGTTCATTGTCCTCCTGATACGTCGCGATCCAAACCGATGTTTCATCCGATCACGGATTTATTACGGACCACCCAGGCTGACGGCGAGATTGACGGCCGCCGCGACGATGACGGTGTTGAAGAAGAACGACAGAATCGAGTGGACGAGCACGACACAACGCATATGCGTCGTCGAGATATTGGTGTCGGCGGTCTGCGCCGTCATGCCGATGACCGTCGAGAAGTAGAGGAAATCCCAGCCTTCCGGCCGCTTGTCGCCTGGGAACAGCAATCCGCCGACCGGGATTTTCTTCTTGGTTTCAACGTCGACCGCATCGCCGTCCATCCAGTAGACATGCGCATAATGAAGTGCGGCCATCGCATGGATGGTGAACCAGCCGAGCGGGATCGACAGCAGCGCGAAGCCGAGCTCGACGGAGTTGCCTCTGTCCTTCTGATTGATCAGCAGGAACAACGAGATAACCGCGAACACGACGACAACAAGCGTCACCGCGAAGATGACCAGCACTGGCATGTCGGTGGCACGCGCATTCTTGCTCAGATACTTGCCGGTGAATGTTGGCATATGGCTGACGACAAGAATGACGTAAGCGGCGAAAAAGGCGTTGGCGCCGATCGAGTAGGCGAGCGGGGCGTGCAGCAGCAATGCCACAAGGAGCGCAAACGCACCGAAACACGCCGACATTGCGAACAGCATATGGCGCTGCATGGGTTTCTGGATCGCGGCGGCCATGGCGGTCTCCACCCTGGATGGCGCTCGGTTTCTAGCTGGGTGTGGCGGATTTCAGCGCGCGCCGCAAGATGCGGTCGAGTTCACCAAGGAACCGCGAACGGTCCTGCGGTGCGAAGCTCGCATTGTAGCCCTTGCTCTCACCGGTCTCGCGCAGATGCTGCTTGAGGTCGCGCATGGCCACCGCCATGCCGATGGTCTCCGGCGTGAACGGGCGCCCGGTTGGCCCAAGCACATGCGCGCCGAGCGCCACCGCACGGGCGGCAAGCGGAATGTCGGCGGTCACCACGACATCGTTGGATTTGGCATTCTCGACGATCCAGTCGTCGGCGGCGTCGGCGCCCTTGGAGACCACGACATTGCGGATCATCGGGTCGCGCGATGGCCGCAAACCGCCATTGGAGACGTAGGTGACGACGACGCCGAGGCGCTCGGCCACTTTCTCGACCTCGGCCTTGACCGGGCAGGCATCGGCGTCGACGTAGATGGCAGGGCGCTCGCTCATGCTTGCGTGATACCGTCCCCGACGACGATCTCGGCTTCCTTGTCGACCATATGTTCACGCATAACCATTTCGGCTTCCCTGACCGCTCTTCTCACATAAGAGCCTCTGGCGCTGAATGTGATTTCGTCGACACAGCTATCGATTTCGCCGATGTCGATGCTGACGTGTTTGTTGTGACGAAATGTTCGCCAGAGGTCTTCGCCGAAATTGCGAATACGGTGGATATCTGAGGTTTGCCAGTCGCGAAATTTGATGCGGATCGTGACCATGAGGCTACAGCTTTCGCGCTGCTAATGCGGGCCGAACCTGGAAGGATCGGCCCGCATTCGTTCAGGCCGGCAAGGCGCCTGACTTCTTCGCCGTCCAGGTGGCGATATAGTCCATCAGGCCGGGGTTGAGGCAGTCATAGGGTTCGAGCCCGATTGTCCTTAGCTGCGCGCGAATGCCGTCCATGCGCTTCGGGTCGATACCCGATTCGATGATCGACGAGACGAAGGCAGCGAAGCCCGGCGGTGACCAGCCATCCTCCTGGAAGCGCTCGGGGTGGATGAAGGACAAGCCCTTGAACGGATGGTCGCGCTCGACCGGGCCGTGCATGTGGACGCCACAGCCGGTGCAGGCATGGCGCTGGATCAGCGCGCTAGCGTCGACCACTTTCAGCTTGTCACCGTTCTCGGTGACGGTGACGTCGCCGGTGCCGGCAACGGCAACCACCGAGAATATGGCACCTTCCGGCTTCCAGCATTTGGTGCAGCCGCAGGCATGGTTGTGGGCGATCTGCCCCTTGACCTTCACCTTGACCGGCTTGCTGGTGCAAGCGCAGACCAGCGTGCCGCCGGCAAAGCTCGCGCTCTCCTTCGGCAGGCCATTATCGATTTTCGGATGCAGTTTTTCCGCCATTCTTTTCTCCTCCCAGTTTTGAACCACAGAGGTCGCTGGCCGGTCGGTCGGCGGCGTGTGGCTTGCTTCAGTAAACGACGACGCTTCGGATCGACTTGCCCTCATGCATGAGGTCGAACCCCTTGTTGATGTCTTCCAGCTTCAGCAAATGGGTGATCATCGGATCGATCTGGATCTTGCCGTCCATGTACCAGTCGACGATCCGCGGCACGTCGGTGCGGCCGCGCGCGCCGCCAAAGGCGGTGCCCATCCAGGTGCGGCCGGTGACCAGCTGGAACGGCCTGGTCGAGATTTCCTGGCCGGCGCCGGCAACGCCGATGATGACCGACTTGCCCCAGCCGCGATGCGAGGCTTCAAGCGCCTGGCGCATGACCTTGGTGTTGCCCGTGCAGTCGAATGTGTAGTCGGCGCCGCCGATCTGGTCGGCGCCACGCTTGGTCATGTTGACGAGGTGAGGGACGATGTCGCCGTCGATCTCCTTCGGGTTGACGAAATGCGTCATGCCGAACCGCTCGCCCCATTCCTTCTTGTCGTTGTTGAGATCGACACCGATGATCATGTCGGCGCCGGCAAGCTTCAGACCCTGGATAACATTGAGGCCGATGCCGCCGAGGCCGAAGACGACAGCGGTCGCGCCTTGCTCGACCTTGGCGGTGTTGATGACGGCGCCGATGCCGGTGGTGACGCCGCAACCGATGTAGCAGATCTTGTCGAAGGGGGCGTCGGAGTTGACCTTGGCCACCGCGATCTCGGGCAGAACGGTGAAGTTGGAGAAGGTCGAGCAGCCCATATAGTGGAAAATCTTGTCCTTGCCGATCGAGAAGCGCGACGAGCCGTCCGGCATCAAGCCTTGTCCCTGCGTGGCGCGGATGGCCGTGCACAGATTGGTCTTTCTCGACAGGCAGGACGGGCACTGCCGGCATTCCGGCGTATAGAGCGGGATGACATGATCACCCTTCTTGACCGAGGTGACGCCCTTGCCGACATCGACCACCACGCCGGCGCCTTCATGGCCGAGAATGGCTGGAAACAAGCCTTCGGGATCCGCACCCGACAAGGTGAACTCGTCGGTGTGGCAGATACCGGTCGCCTTGATCTCGACCAGCACTTCTCCGTCGCGCGGACCGTCGAGGTCGACCTCCATGATCTCCAGCGGCTTTCCGGCGGCGACAGCGACAGCGGCGCGGGTTTTCATCAGGCGTCCTCCAATGCGAATTTTTTTCCAAGGTTTCAGGTTTTATCGACACGATCAACTGGAAGCTGGTGCCGAGACTGGGCCACAGCGATGAATTGGAATCGCAAATCGATTGAAAGGCAGTGATTTGCATGGTCGGCTTGACCCCGCAAGCACAGGCCATAAAAGGAACGACTGACCGGAGGGGAATGACCTCAGCATGTTCACGAAAATCCTGATCGCCAATCGCGGCGAGATCGCCTGTCGTGTCATCAAGACGGCGCGCAAGATGGGGATTGCCACGGTCGCCGTCTATTCCGACGCCGATCGCGATGCCGTGCATGTCGAGATGGCCGACGAGGCGGTGCATATCGGGCCTTCGCCCGCCGCGCAGAGTTATCTTGTCCCTGAAAAGATCATTGCCGCTTGCAAGGAGACCGGGGCTCAGGCCGTGCATCCCGGCTATGGCTTCCTGTCGGAGCGGGCGGCCTTCTGCGAAGCGCTGGAGAGGGAAGGCATCGTCTTCATCGGCCCGAAGCCCAAGGCGATCAAGGCGATGGGCGACAAGATCGAATCGAAGAAATTCGCCAACGCCGCCAAGGTTTCTACCGTGCCCGGCTGGCTCGGTGTCATCGAGAATGCCGACCATGCCGAAAAGATCGCCGGCGAGATCGGCTATCCCGTGATGATCAAGGCCTCGGCCGGTGGCGGCGGCAAGGGCATGCGCATCGCCTGGAGCCAGTCGGAAGTGCGTGACGGCTTCGACCGCGCGCGCTCGGAAGCCAAGAGCTCTTTCGGCGACGATCGCGTGTTCATCGAAAAATTCGTCGTCGACCCGCGCCATATCGAGATCCAGGTGCTGGCCGACGCGCATGGCAACGCGCTCTATCTCGGCGAGCGCGAATGCTCGATCCAGCGCCGCAACCAGAAGGTGGCGGAAGAGGCGCCGTCGCCATTCCTCGACGCCAAGACACGCAAGGCGATGGGCGAGCAGTCGGTGGCGCTGGCCAGGGCCGTCGACTACCAGAGCGCCGGCACGGTCGAGTTCATCGTCGACAAGGACAAGAACTTCTATTTCCTTGAAATGAATACACGATTGCAGGTCGAGCATCCGGTGACCGAGCTTGTCACCGGCATCGACCTGGTCGAACAGATGATCCGCGTCGCCGCCGGCGAAAAGCTCTCGATAAAGCAAAGCGACATCAAGCTGAATGGCTGGGCGGTGGAAAGCCGGCTCTATGCCGAGGATCCGTATCGCAATTTCCTGCCGTCGATCGGCCGGCTGACGCGCTACCGGCCGCCTGAGGAGGGGAAATTTGGCGACGTCGTCATCCGCAACGACACCGGCGTAACCGAAGGCTCCGAGATTTCGATGTTCTACGACCCGATGCTGGCGAAGCTCTGCACCTGGGCGCCGACGCGCATCGATGCCATCGATGCCATGTCGGAAGCGCTCGATAGCTTTGTCGTCGATGGTATCGAGCACAACATTCCGTTCCTGGCGGCGCTGATGCAGCATCCGCGCTGGCGGGAAGGGGCGATATCGACCGGCTTCATCGCAGAGGAATATCCCGACGGCTTTGCGCCTGTCGTGCCGAACAGCGAAGAAAAGGCCGTGCTGGCGTCGATCGTGACCGCGGTGGAACTGTTGCGCCGCGACCGGCTCGATCGGCTGGGCGGGCGGCTGGCGCCGCATTCAGGAGTGCTCAAGCGCGACTGGGTGGTGAAGCTCGGCGACGATTATCTCCTGGCGTCCATCCTCGAGGGCATGATTTCCATCCCGATGGAGATCGACCTGTCGATCGAGGGCGGCAAGGCGCTGACTATTTCATCCGACTGGCGGCCGGGCGAGCTGATCTGGCGCGGCACGGTCGGCAAGCGCTCCGTTGTCGCCCAGATCCGGCCTGTCGCCAACGGTCTTCGCATCGCCTGGAAAGGCATGTCGGTGACCGCTCGTGCCATGCTGCCGCGCATCGCCGAACTTGAAAGATTGATGCCGGAAAAAGTGGCGCCGGACACGTCGAAGCTGCTGCTCTGTCCGATGCCCGGCCTTGTGGTGTCGATCGCCGTTGCCGAAGGCCAGGAGGTCAAGGCCGGCGAGACCTTGGCCGTGGTCGAGGCGATGAAGATGGAAAACGTGCTGCGCGCCGAACGCGATCTCGTCGTGTCGAAGCTCAACGCCAAGCCGGGCGACAGCCTGGCCGTCGACGCTGTGATCATGGAATTCGCCTGACCAGGCTGGAACTCTGTGGTCGGCGGTCGTTTGTGCTGGACTGGTATCGCCCCGTCCCGGACAATACATCTCCATCGACTCAAAGCCTTAGGCAGCGCGAGAAACCATGGCGGATGACAGACTTCCACGCGATCCCCTGAAGCGCGAAGCAGCGATTGCGGCGGCGCGGCCGGAGGTGCCGGCGCGGCCGTTCGTCCATCTGCGCGTGCATTCGGCCTATTCGCTGCTCGAGGGCGCGCTTCAGCTCGGCAAGGTCGTCGGCCACGCCGTGAAGGACGAGGCGCCGGCCATCGCCGTCACCGATACCAACAATCTGTTCGGCGCGCTGGAGTTCGCGCAGAAGGCGGTGAAGGACGGCATCCAGCCGATCATCGGCTGCCAGATCGCGCTCGCCTTTTCCGGCGAAAACAGCGATGGCCAGCGTGACCGCCGGCGGCAAGGTCCGGAGATGCGGCCGGTCATCTTGCTCGCCGCGACGGAAGCCGGCTATTCGAATCTGGTTCGGCTTGTCAGCTGCGTCTACCTGGAAACACCCCCCGGCGAGGCGGTGCACCTGACAACCGAGATGCTGGAGGGCAAGGCCGATGGGCTGATCTGCCTCAGCGGTGGGCCGCGCGGCCCGATCGGCAACGCCTTGAAGGAGGATCGCCGCGATCTGGCCGAAGTGCGGCTTTTGACGCTCAAGGCACTGTTCGGCGACCGGCTTTATGTCGAACTGGACCGGGTTGCCGGTTACGACCGGGTCGTCGAACATCAGACGATCGATCTCGCCTATGCGCACGAACTTCCGCTTGTCGCCACCAATGAGGCGTTTTTCTCCTCGCGCGACGATTATGAGGCGCATGACGCGCTGATCGCCATTGCCGAGGGCTCCGTTGTCGCCGTCGACACCCGCCGCCGGCTGTCACCGGACAATTTCCTGCGCAGCCAGGCCGACATGGCAAAGCTGTTCGCCGACCTGCCGGAAGCGATCGACAACACGGTCGAGATCGCACTGCGTTGCTCCTACTATCCAAAGACCCGCAGTCCGATCCTGCCGCGCTTCACCGGCGGCGATGCCTCCGACAAGGACGCGGCCGAAAAGGCCGAGGCCGCCGAACTCGCCCGCCAGGCGCGCGAGGGGCTCGACGCGCGGCTTGCGCTGCACGGACCGACGCCGGGTTACACGGTCGAGCAATATCGCGAGCGGCTGGAATTCGAGCTCGGCATCATCGAGAAGATGAAATTTCCGGGCTACTTCCTGATCGTTGCCGACTTCATCAAATGGGCCAAGGCGCAAGGCATTCCGGTCGGGCCGGGCCGTGGTTCGGGCGCCGGATCGCTGGTCGCCTATTCGACGACCATCACCGACATCGATCCGCTGCGCTTCTCACTGCTGTTCGAGCGCTTCCTCAACCCGGATCGCGTGTCGATGCCCGACTTCGACATCGACTTCTGCCAGGATCGCCGCGAAGAGGTGATCCGCTACGTCCAGCAGAAATACGGCCGCGACCAGGTCGGACAGATCATCACCTTCGGTACGCTGCAGGCCCGCGCCGTGCTGCGCGACGTCGGCCGCGTGCTGCAGATGCCCTATGGCCAGGTCGACAAGCTGTCGAAGATGGTGCCGCAGAACCCGGCCAATCCGGTCAAACTGGCGGACGCCATCGCCAACGAGCCGCGCTTTGCCGAAGAGGCCGAGAAGGAGCCGATCGTCCAGACACTCCTCGACATGGCGCAGAAGCTGGAAGGCCTCTATCGCCACGCCTCGACGCACGCCGCTGGCATCGTCATCGGCGACCGGCCTCTGTCGGAGCTGGTGCCGATGTACCGCGATCCGCGTTCGGACATGCCGGTCACCCAGTTCAACATGAAATATGTCGAGCAGGCCGGGTTGGTGAAGTTCGACTTCCTTGGCCTGAAGACGCTGACGGTGCTGGAGACGGCGGTGAAATTGATCCGCCGGCGCGGCATCGACATCGACCTGGCGACGATACCGCTCGACGACCCCGACACCTATGCCATGCTGTCGCGCGGCGAAGTGGTCGGCGTGTTCCAGGTGGAAAGTGCCGGCATGCGCAAGGCGCTGATCGGCATGCGGCCCGACTGCATCGAGGACATCATCGCGCTGGTCGCGCTTTACCGGCCGGGCCCGATGGAGAACATCCCGACCTACAACGCTAGAAAGCATGGCGAGGAGGAGATGGCGTCGATCCACCCCAAGATCGACCATCTGGTGAAGGAGACGCAAGGCGTCATCGTCTACCAGGAACAGGTCATGCAGATCGCGCAGGAGCTGTCCGGCTATTCGCTCGGCGAAGCCGACCTTCTGCGTCGCGCCATGGGCAAGAAGATCCGCGCCGAGATGGACAAGCAGCGCGAGCGCTTCGTCAC
Source organism: Mesorhizobium sp. CNPSo 4671 (assembly GCF_057784245.1). Lineage (NCBI taxonomy): Bacteria > Pseudomonadati > Pseudomonadota > Alphaproteobacteria > Hyphomicrobiales > Phyllobacteriaceae > Mesorhizobium > Mesorhizobium sp. CNPSo 4671. The sequence goes on from NZ_JBWLUW010000016.1 coordinate 82,311, forward strand.
CGGTGCTGTCGAGCGCGGCGTCGGCAAGCCGCAAGCCGACTTCATTTTCGACCTGCTGGCCAAATTCGCCGACTATGGTTTCAACAAATCGCACGCCGCCGCCTACGCCGTCGTCTCCTACCAGACTGCCTATCTCAAGGCGCATTATCCGGTCGAGTTCCTGGCGGCGTCGATGACGCTCGACATGGGCAACACCGATAAGCTCGCCGATTTCCGTCAGGATGCGCTGCGCCTCGGCATCGAGGTGCTGGCGCCGTCGGTGATGACGAGTTTCCGGCCGTTCGAGGTCGGCGAGAACCGCATCTATTATTCGATGGCGGCGCTCAAGGGCGTCGGCGATGCGGCGGTCGAACACATCGTTGCCGTGCGTGGCGAAAAGCCGTTCAAGAACCTCGCCGATTTCTGTGAGCGGGTCGATCCCAAGATCGTCGGCAAGCGGGTCTTCGAAAGCCTGATCATGGCCGGCGCGCTCGACTGTTTCGGCCACGACCGCGCCCAGATGCTGGCCGGTGTCGAACGGATGATGGGGCTGGCGTCGCTCGCCCAGCAGAATGCCGTTTCCGGCCAGGCCGATATTTTCGGCGCCTCGCTCGGCGCACAGTCGCAAGCGCTCAATCTGCCGCAGACGGATCCGTGGCTCGCAGCCGACCGGTTGCACCGCGAATTCCAGGTCGTCGGCTTCTATCTTTCGGCCCATCCGCTCGACGAGTACAAGGCGGCGCTGCAGAAGATGCGGGTGCAGAACTGGGCGGAGTTCTCGGCCGCCGTCAAGCGCGGCGCTTCTGCCGGCCGCCTGGCCGGCACGGTCACCAGCAAGCAGGAGCGCAAGACGCGCACCGGCAACAAGATGGGTGTGGTGGCCTTTTCCGACACCTCCGGCCAGTACGAGGCCGTGCTGTTTTCAGAAGCGTTGGCGCAGTACCGTGACCTCCTGGAAGCCGGCCGCTCCGTCGTCATCACCGTCGCGGCCGAGGACAGGCCCGAGGGCGTCAATTTGCGCATCAACTCCGTGCAATCGCTGGAGGACGAGGCAAGCCGCATCCAGAAGGCGCTGCGCATTTTCGTCAGGAATGATGGACCGGCCCCGATCATCCAGTCCCAGCTCACCCAGCGTGGCGAAAGCCAGGTGAGCATCATCGTCATCAAGGAAGAGGCGCAGGGCGAGGTCGAGATCGCCTTGCAGGGCGGCTACCGCGTCTCGCCACAGATCGCCTCGGCGATGCGCGCCGTGCCCGGCGTGGTCGAAGTGGAGCTTGTATAGAGCCGATTCGCTGGAAGCTTGAGGGCCGTGGACACGCGGACGGCGGCTTTGGCATCGCAAGGCCTGCGGGCATGTTCTCAACATACCGGATGCAGGCGACTGACCGGCGGCAGCGCTACGATGCCGCTACTTCGGCCGCTTGTGCAGGCTTGCGCTGCAGGTTGAGCAGATTGCCCATCAGGATCAGCAGCGCGCCGCCGGCGGTGAAGGCGTCGATCTGCTCGTGGTAAAGCAGCCAGCCGATCAGGGCCGACAGCGGTACGCGCAGGAAATCCATCGGCGAAATGACGGTGGCGTCGGCATAGCCGAGCGCGCGGGCCATGCAGAAATGCGACGACATGCCGGTGAAGGCAATCAGTACGATCCACGGCCACAGTTCCAGTGGCGGGTTGCGCCACGTATAGAGCGCCGGAACGAGGCCGACCACCGACTGGATGATCAGCATCCAGAAGATGATGCGCACGACGCTGTCGGTGCGCGTCAGCGACTTGACCATGACCACCGAGATGCCGAAGCAGACCGCGGCACCGAGCACGACGAGATGTCCCGGATCGACCGAGCCGACACCGGGGCGAACGATGACCACCACGCCGATCAGCCCGAGCACAACTGCCGCCAGTTTTGGCCGGCTCAGCCGTTCGCCGAGAAACGTCACCGCCAGGATTGCGGTCCAGATCGGCGTGGTGAATTCGATCGAGATCAGCACGGCCAGCGGGATCAGTGTCAGTGCATAGAGCCAGGCCGCCTGGCCGGTATAGTGGATGACATTGCGGGCGATATGGGCGACGGGGCGCCGTGTGCGCATTGCCGCAAAGCCGCCGCTCGTCATAACCAGCGGCAGCAGAATGAAGAACCCGATCACCGAGCGCAGTTCCAGCACCTGGAAGACGTTGAGCTCGGCCGTCGTGGCGCGGCCGGCGACCGACATCACCAGGAACGAGGTAATCGACAGCGCCATCCAGAACGCGGCCTTGGGGATCGAGGGGGTGGGTGCCATGGCAGCTATCTCGCAGGCCCAGGCCTCTCCCGCAATCGTTAGTTGCTCCATTCTTCTGGGCCAGTCGCAGCGATGGCGTTGCAAAAACAGTCGTGCCGCGGGCGGAACCCGATACGGCCATGGACGTTGAGTCCCGATATTTTGTCCCTGCATTGCAAACCCGCCTTTCCAATATCGACAAGGAGAGTTTCATGAGACCATTCGCGCAAGTCGCGCTCGCCGGCTCCCTCGTGATTGTCGCGGGTGCAGTTCGTGCCGACGAGACCAAATTTCTCCAGTCGTTCCAAGGTAATTTCGCCGGCAGGGGCACTGTCCAGGTGACCACGGATGTTCCGAATGTCAGTGTTTCCTGCAGCTTCAATTCGAATGCGACCTCAACCTCGCTCTCACTGGATGGCAATTGTCGCGGTCTCGTTGTGGTGTCTCGAGCCATCAGCGCCAATCTGAAGGTTACGGGCGCGAAATACAGCGGCATCTACGTCGGGTCCCGCACCGGACCGGCACAGCTGAACGGCAGCCGAGCGGGCAACGCGATCAATCTTGGCATCCGCTGGGCGAAGGAGGTCAACGGCGATCGCAAGGCCCAGATGACGGTCGAGAAGCGAGGCGAGAACGGCATCCGGCTGACGGTCACCGATACCGATCCGAAAACCGGCAAGAGCGTGGTGACGAGCCGTATAGACTTGACGCGAACCTGACCGCGCTCAGTCCTCCAGCGGTTCCGGCGGGTGGGCGTCGCGGCCTCGGCCGAACGTATAGCCGGTCTCCACCGCCTTGCGGCCGAACTTGTCGCGCAGCGCGTCGATGGCGCCTTCTGCCATGGCGCGTTTGCGTGACTGGACGTCGACCAGGTCCGGCGGGTCGGCCTTGTCATCGTCCGAGAGGTCGCTGACGCCAATGCCGAGCAACCGAAATTTCGTCCCGTCGGTTTCCTTGCGCAGAAGCTCCACCCCGGTCTGAAAGATACGGTCCGCGAGCCGGGTCGGATCGCCGAGCTGGCGGTTGCGGGTGCGCAGCTTGAAATCCTGGGTCTTCAGTTTCAGCACCACGGTACGCCCGGCGATGCCTGACTTCTTCAGCCGCGCCGAGACTTTTTCCGACAGACCTCTCAGTACCGAGACCAGATCTTCCAGCGACGCGATGTCGGTGTCGAAGGTGGTTTCGGCCGATACGCTCTTGGCGTCCTGGTCGGGGTCGACGCGGCGGACATCCTCACCGCGCGAAAGCCGGTAGAGCCGGTCGCCCATCGTGCCGTAGCGGCGCATCAGGTCGCCGCGCTCCATGGTCTGAAGCTGGCCGATGGTGCGGATGCCGTCGCGTTCCAGCGTGGCGTTGAACGCCTTGCCTACACCCCAGATCATGGTCACCGGCTGCGTCGCCAGGAAGCCGACGGCCTCGGCCTCACCGATGACCGAAAAGCCGCGCGGCTTGCGGAAATCGGACGCGATCTTGGCGAGGAATTTGCAATAGGAGAGGCCGGCCGAAACGGTGATGCCGATCTCCTTCTCGACGGCCAGCGCAAAGCGCGCCAGCACCACGGCCGGCGGCAGGCCGTGCAACCGCTCGGTGCCGGCGAGGTCGAGAAACGCCTCGTCGATCGACAACGGCTCGACCAGCGGCGTCAGCGCCTGCATCATGGCACGCACCTCGCGTCCGACACGCACATATTTTTCCATGTTGGGCGGGATAACGACCGCCTCGGGGCAGGCCTCGAGCGCCTTGAACATCGGCATGGCGGAGCGCACGCCCCGGATGCGCGCGATGTAGCACGCGGTGGAGACGACCCCGCGCTTGCCGCCGCCGATGATCAGCGGCTTGTCCTTGAGCGCCGGATTGTCGCGCTTTTCGATCGCCGCGTAGAAGGCGTCGCAATCGATATGGGCCAGATGCAGCCGGTAAAGTTCGGGATGGCGGGCAAGGCGAGGGCTGCCGCAACGCTCGCAGCGGCGCGTTTCACTGCGCTGAAACGTCAGGCAGTCTCGGCAAAAACCGTGATCGGGATTGTTGACAGGGGCCGCCATCACTGCGAACATAAAGAGAACAGAAGCAATGGTACGACAGTGCAAGGCCAGCGACAAGCTTGGCCTGGGGAGAACCGCATGAGCACGACCATAGTGCCGCTGGCACCTGAGCTCTGGCCTGATTTCGAGGACCTTTTCGGCAAGCAGGGCGCCTGTTACGGCTGCTGGTGCACGCATTTCCGGCTGGCGCCGGCGGCGCGGCGCGAGAGCAGCCGCGAACGCAACAAGGACCATATCAAGGCGCGCATCGAAGCCGGCCCGCCGCCCGGCCTGCTGGCCTTCGAGGACGGCAAGGCCGTCGGCTGGATGCAGATCGGGCCGCGCGCCGACGTGCCCGAATGGAACAACAAGGGCAGGGGCTCGGCGCCCATCGATCCCGCCGACGCTTCCGATCCGGCCGTCTGGGCGATCTCCTGCTTTTTCATCCGCGCCAAGGCGCGGGGTCGCGGCATCACGCATCGCCTCGTCGAAGGCGGCATCGATTTCGCCCGCAGCAGCGGAGCACGGCTTGTCGAGGCCTGCCCGATCGACCTGTCGCGCGATTCGCGCTCGATCGGTCTGTTCGTCGGCTCGTCGGGGGTCTTCGAGAAGGCCGGGTTCGAGAGACTGGTCGAGCGCAAGGTAGGCCGGCCGCTGATGCGGCTGGTGCTGCAAAAGTGAACGCATCTTGCGATTACATCAGTATTTTTCTAGCGGTGAAGCGATTTTCTGCATCCGGGCCAAAAGGGGGAAGTCGAAGTGAAGCGTGTTCTGCCCGTTGTTTTTGTTTTTGCTCTGAGCGCAACCGCCTGGGGGCAGGCCATCGACAATCGAGGTGCAAAGCAGCTCTCCAATGATCTGTCACGCTATGTCGGTAAACAGGTGTTCGACGAAGGCATTTTGAAGGTTTCGGCCGCGGGCGATGCCTATAAGATCACTTTCGATTTGAAGGCGATCGCGGTGGGCTTGCCAAAGCAGGATCTGCCGAAATTCGATTTTCCGCCTATCGCACTGCTCGTCATACCGCGCGGCGATGGTGGATGGGACGTCTCCTCGGACTTTTCGACGAGCGGTTCAATCAAGGTGGACGATCCGAATGGCCAGAGAAGCGCGCAGATCGCTATCAATGGTGGCAGGTTCACGGGTGTCTATGACCCCGAACTGGCAGCATTTACCGATGGTGTCAGTTCGATAGCAGGCATAGCTATGACATCACGGATGCCCAGGCAGCAAACGGAGCTGACCGCCGGTTCGAGCTTCTCCAAATTCAGCGCTAGCAAGTCGTCGAACGGTGGTGTCGATCTTGGCCTGACTCAAGCGATGGCCAACTTCGTCGAAGCGATCAAAATCGATGGTCGGACCGTTGGAGGGGTCAAGGCGTCGGATCTCGTCGTGGATGTAGGCGCCAAGGCCGTTCGAACAAAGCCGTTTCTGGATCTATTGGCATTTGCCGTGGCCCATGATGGGGTCCAGTTGAAAGCAGCTGACCAGGCCGAACTCAAAGCGCTTCTACTTGCCGTGCTGCCGCTGTGGGATCGGATAGACGGAACCTATGCATTCAAGAACGTTGCGTTCGATACATACGCAGGCAGTTGGGGCGCAGCGGAATTGAGCGTCGCGTTCGGAGCTGATGGCGTCGCCCAGAACGGTAAGCTCGATTATGCAATCAAAGCATCCAGCATGACCTTCCCCGAGGTCTTGCCCAGCTGGATCGCCGCATTGCTTCCGACCGACCTTGATTTGAGGTTCGGCGGGTTCAACATCGATCTCGACAGCATGGCTAGAAAGGCGATCGCGGCATTCGATCTTAACAAGAACCCGCAGCTGCCGGCGGGGTTTCGCGATCAGGTAAACGCCGATTTCATGGCCAACAAGCCAAAATTCATCGTCGGCCACAGCGTCTTCAAGAACGCAGGCACCGAAGTCGCGCTGGAGGGCGAGATGACATTTCCTGGCTACAAGCCCGATGCGAATCTTACTTTCGATGTCGCCGGCTACGACAAAATCATTGAGAGCTTTCAGGTGGCGGCAAGATCGGATTCGGAAGCCGCGCGATATTTCCCGTTTGTGCTGGCCGCCCAAGGATTTGCCAAGAAGCTGCCGGATGGCCGGCTGGAATGGATTATCAATGCCAAGGCAGACGGGTCGCTTGTCGTCAATGGCACCATGCTGAAGCCCGCCGATCGCGCCGGTGTAGGCGCGAAGCAGAGCCCTTGAGGGCGTAGCTCAGAGCGCCGATAAGAGATTGGCGGGCCACTCGTCGCGAAGTCCATCGGCTACCGATGCGGCCGATGCCGACGCCGGTTTCCTGACTGTCATCATCTTGCAGTTGTGATGGTATTTCCCTACCAGAAGTACGAAACGATTTTTGCCTTTTGGACCCAACGGAGAATTGCCGTGAACCGTATGTTGCCAGTCGCCTTTACCGCGCTTCTGCTCAGCGCGCCCGCCTTCGGCCAGCCCGTCGACGGTAAGGGCGCGAAGCAATTGTCCGATGACCTGTCCCGCTATGTCGGCAAACAGGCGCTCGACAAGGGCATTCTGAAGGTTTCGGTCGAAGGCGACGCCTACAAGATCGTGTTCGATCTCAAGGCGCTTGCTGCGACGGTTCCCGCAGAGGGAAAGGTGAAACTCGACTTCGCGCCCTACGCGGTGCTGGTGAAGCCGCGCAGCGATGGGACCTGGGATGTCTCGATGGATTTTTCGCAAAACGGATCCTTCGAGTTCAACGGGCCCGAAGGGCTGCAAAGCACGCAGTTCTCGGTCAAGGACGGCAAGGGTTCCGGCGTCTACGACCCCAATCTGGCGGCCTTCATCAGCGGCGCCAGTTCGTTGGCCGGCATGACGATGGCGTCGAAGGATGCCAAGCAGCAGATGGAGGCCAGCACTGGTGCCGGCACCGCGACCATTGCCGCCACCAAGGCTGCTAATGGCGGCGTCGACTTCACGATGTCGCAAAAAATTTCGAATTTCGTCGAGGCGGTCAAACTGGACGATCCCGAGAGCGGGTTGAATTTCCCGGTCACCATCAAGTCGCCTGAGTTGTCGGTGGAAGCCAGCGGCAAGGGCGTGCAGACCAGGCCGCTGCTCGACCTCCTGGCATTTGCCGTGGCCAATGAGGACGAGAAGACGCTGAAGGCAAACCAGGCGCAGCTGAAGTCGCTTCTGCTCGCCGCGCTTCCGGTGTGGGAGCGCATTGACGGCACCTATGGCTTCAAGGATTTCGCTGTCGACAGCCCGATCGGCACTTTCGGGGCGACGCAGCTCAGCACCGCGTTCGGCAGCGACGGCGTTTCCCAGAGCGGCAAGATCACCTACGGCATCAAGGCGTCGGGGCTGACAGTACCGCAGCAACTTTTGCCGAGCTGGAGCGTGGCGCTGCTGCCCACCGATATCGACCTGAACTTCGGCGGCGCCAATATCGATCTCGACAGCATGGCGAAGAAGGCGATCGAAGCCTTTGATCTCAATCAGGATCCGCCGCTGTCGGCCGAGTTCGGCGACCAGCTCAAGGCAGACTTCCTGGCCAAGGCGCCGAAGGTTGTCATCGGCCACAGCACCGTGAAGAACAAGGACATGGAGATCGCGCTGGAAGGCGAGATGACGAGCTTCGGCCAGAAGCCCGACGCGAATCTCACTGTCGATGTCGCCGGCTTCGACAAGATCATGGCGCATCTGCAGGAAGCGGCAAAGACGGAGCCGGAGCTGGGGCAGTATGTGCCTGCAGCCCTGATGGTGAAGGGCTTTGCCAAGACACTGCCGGACGGCCGGCTGGAATGGGCCGTCAGCACCAAGGCCGATGGCTCGGTCACCGTAAATGGTGTCATGCTGAAGCCCGCCGATCCGGCGGTGGACGACAGCGTCGATGATGGTGACGGCGCTGACGATAGCAGTGGCGGTGGCAATGCTGGTGGCGCCAACAGTGGCGGTGGCGATAATGGCGGCAGCGGCGATAATGGCGGGGCCGGTGCGAAGCTGAACCCTTGAGGGTTCGGCTCTAAGTCTTGACGCAATTCCCAAGGGAAAGCGCTACGCGCTTTTCCCGGGAAAACCGTTTCACACTTTTCCTGGAATTGCTCTACAGCCCGAGCGCGTCCGCGATCTTCGGTGCGGCTTCGTGCCAGTCCTGGACGACGATGACCTCGTCCGGGACCGGCGGCAGGAACGCCCGCAGCGAATTGTCGGCCATCAGGTGGAAAAGACTGGCATCAGTGACCTTCTCCCGCACCGACGCCAGATTGTGCGGCTGATCGTCGACGAAGACCACAGGCCTGCCGTTCTTGCCGCGCAGCCTGGCCACTGCCGGTCCCTTGGCCATCTCGGTAGTCAGCAGCGGATAGCTCAGCCCCAGCGCATCGAGATGGGCGCGGCGCACGGCGCGATGCCGGTGCGGCATGGCTGTCAGCAATATGATTTCCGCGCGGTCGCCAAGCCTCGCCAGGGCTTCCGCGGCGCCGTCGGTGATGCTCTGCCAATCGGCTTGCGCGTCGAAGAAGTCGCCCAGCAGCGCCGTGACCTCGGGCTGTTCGATCAGCCGGCCGCTGGCCGTTTCGGCAATGTTGCCGGTCAGCCGGAAGGAGGCCAGCGTCAGGCCATAGCCGCGCGATTTCAGGAAATGCGGGAAGGGGCGGATGAATTCGAGCACGACGTCATCGACGTCGAGCACCAGCAGCGGCCGGTCGTCGGCCGAAAGTTCCTCGATCTGCCGCGCGGTCTCCGGATCATCGCTCATATGGAATGCTCATGGTTGTCGTCGCCGAGCGGCAGGGCGCGCAACGCCTTGCCGACGGCGGCCGGCGGCGTGCCGGTTTCCTCGGCAAAGCGCATCAGGGTCGGCTCATGGGCGAGAATGAACTGCAGCACGCCGGCCAAAAAACCCGGCTCGCCGGCGGCCTTGCGGATCGAATGCGCCTCTATTCCGGTGATCGCCAGAAAGCGCGGCAACAGCTCCGGATCGGAGGCAACGAAGCCCAGCGCCTTCACGGCAATGGTTTCCGCCTCTTCGCGCATTGACGCCGCGTTTGCCATCACTACCTTCGGTATGTGGAATGAGTCTCTTCCGCAGTAATGGCAAGAATTGCTTGCGGCAAGCTTTTACAGCGTGGCGCGCCGTTTGGACGCGCAGGCAGGCGAGGTGGAATTCGCGCTGCTTTGCAGTCCGAGGGTTTCCGTTTCGTCAATCATATTGCCGTATAGTGAAGCAGGGTTTGGTGCGTTCAGGACGAGCGCATGACGGCCGCCTTCGAGCGGAGGGACGGCCGGGACGGGATGTCGATGCCTAAGAAGGTCATGATCGTCGAGGACAATGAGCTCAACATGAAGCTCTTTCGGGACCTCATCGAAGCGAGTGGTTACGAGACGGTGCGAACCCGCAATGGTCTGGAGGCGCTCGATCTGGCGCGCCAGCATCGGCCCGATCTCATCCTGATGGATATCCAACTGCCCGAAGTGTCGGGGCTGGAAGTGACCAAATGGCTGAAGGAGGACGATGATCTGCACGTCATCCCGGTCATCGCGGTGACCGCCTTCGCCATGAAGGGTGACGAGGAGCGCATCCGCCAGGGCGGTTGCGAGGCCTATATTTCGAAGCCGATCTCGGTGCCGCGTTTCATCGAAACCATCAAATCTTACCTGGGCGATGCCTGATGTGCCTTTCCAGCCGAGCCGGAGCCTTGTGAAATGACCGCGCGGATCCTCGTCGTCGACGACATCCCTGCCAATGTGAGGCTGCTGGAGGTCCGGCTGCTGGCCGAATATTTCGAGGTGCTGACCGCCACCAACGGGCCCGATGCGATCGAGACCTGCGAGAACGGCAAGGTCGATGTCGTGCTGCTCGACGTGATGATGCCCGACATGGACGGGTTCGAGGTTTGCCGCAGGCTGAAGAGCGATCCGGCGACGTCGCATATTCCGGTGGTGATGATCACCGCGCTTGACCAGGTGTCCGACCGCGTGCGCGGGCTGGAAGCCGGCGCGGACGATTTCCTGACCAAGCCGGTCAACGACCTGCAGCTGATGACGCGCGTCAAGAGCCTGGTCCGGCTGAAGTCCCTCACCGACGAGCTTAGGCTGCGCGCCTCGACGACGCGCAACATCGGCATCGAAGAGCTGCTCAGCCGCAATTTCGCGTCCGAGGACACGGTTCCGAAAGTGCTTTTGATCGATGAGCGCAAATCGTCGGTGGAGCGTGTCCAGAAGATGCTGCGCGACCGCGCCGACCTCGATGTTGTCGGCGATCCGCATACCGGCTTCTTCCAGGCGGCCGAGACGTCTTATGAATGCGTGATGATCTCGACGGCCTTCGCCGATTTCGATCCGCTGAGACTCTGCTCGCAATTGCGTTCGCTCGACCGCACCCGTTTCGTGCCGATCATCCTTTTGGCGGAAGAGGGCGAGGAGGAGCGCATCATCCGCGGCCTCGAACTTGGCATCAACGACTATCTGATGCGGCCGATCGACCAGCAGGAATTGACGGCGCGGCTGCGCACCCAGGTGCGCCGCAAGCGCTACAACGACCAATTGCGCGCCAGTGTGACCCAGACCATCGAGATGGCGGTCACCGACGGCCTGACCGGGCTGCACAACCGCCGTTATCTCGATAGCCATTTACAGACGCTATTCGACCGCGCCGTGGCGCGGCGCAGGCCGCTGTCGGTGATGATCACCGATCTCGACCGCTTCAAGTCGATCAATGACGCGCACGGCCATGATGGCGGCGACGAGGTGCTGCGGGAGTTCGCACGGCGGCTGCGCAAGAATGTCAGGGGCATCGACCTTGCCTGCCGGTTCGGCGGCGAGGAGTTCGTGGTGGTGATGCCGGACACCGATGGCGCCGTGGCCGAGAAAGTGGCCGAACGCATCCGCGCCGAAATAGCCCAGAAGCCTTTCGCCATCGGCGCCGACGGCAAGACGATCGAGGTCACCGTCAGCGTTGGCGTGTCGTCGGTGCTGAAAGGCGTGGATACGGTGGCTGCGCTGATGAAGCGCGCCGATCTCGCGCTTTACGAAGCCAAGAGCGGCGGCCGCAACCGCGTGGTTGCCAAGGCGGCGTGAGCGATCGCGACCGATTCTACGGTCAATCCAATAAGGTTAGCTATTTACCTTAATCCAAGCGATTCGCGAGCCTTGGTTAAGAAACTGTTGATTTTCATAAGCTCTTGCGCAAATGTGCAGGCCAAGACGAAGCCGGCAGGAGGATACATAGCCGGCTCGATCCCTAGAAATACCCCATGATGCTCAGGTCCGCCGCATCTCCTGGGTCCGTGGGGTCGGCCGGCCGGCGCTGGCACATAGTGGCCTCCTCGTACCGCTGCCAAACGCCGACCGGCCCCCTTCTTCCAAACACAACATCAGAACTTCGTGCCAAGGCACGAAGGACACTGATTTTTTGCCTGCAGGCAATCCGGGCTCCCGTCTTCGATCCACGGCTGTCGGCCGTCCCAAGCGATCCGCACAGGAGAGTACCCCTTCCATTTCGTACATATGGCGCACAAGGGGCTTGCGGCAAGACCCGGCTCCTCCCGTAAAAAGCGGCGCAGATCAGGCGCGAAACGGGAGTGACGATTGATGATTTCAGAGCATGCGGTGGTGATCGCCGGGGGAGGTCCGACAGGATTGATGCTGGCGGGGGAACTCGCGCTGGCAGACGTCGATGTCGCCATCGTCGAGCGCCGCCCGGACCATCAGCTGGTCGGCTTGCGCGCGGGTGGCCTGCACGCGCGCACCATCGAGGTTCTCGATCAGCGCGGAATTGCCGACCGGTTTGTCTCGCAGGGGCAAAGCTTCCCGACCGTCGGCTTCCACATGATCCGTTTGGATATCAGCGACTTTCCCGGCCGGCACAGCTGTCTCTTGGCGCTGCGGCAAAATCATATCGAACGGATATTGGCCGACTGGGTCAACGGGCTGGGGGTGCCGATCTATCGCGGACAGGAGGTCACGAGCTTCGCGCAGGATGATGACGGTGTTGATGTGGAACTGTCCGGTGGCCAACGGTTGAGAGCGCGATATATCGTCGGCTGCGATGGAGGACGCAGCACGATCCGCAAGGCGGCTGGCATCGAGTTCCCCGGATGGGATGCGACGATGAGCTGGATGATTGCCGAGGTGGAGACGTCGGAAGAACCGGCATTGGGCTTTCGCAGCGACGCTTACGGTATTCATGCGATAGGCAAAATCGAGGACAGCGACCGGGTGGGTGTCGTGCTGACCGAGAGGCAACTGACCATCGGCGGCGAACCGACGTTGGCCGACCTCAGCGAGGCGCTTGTCGCTGTCTATGGTACCGATTTCGGTGTCCACAGCCCGACCTGGCTCTCCCGCTTCACCGACATGACACGGCAGGCCGCCGCCTACCGCGACAGACGTGTCCTGCTGGCCGGCGACGCCGCGCACATCCATCCGCCGATGGGCGGGCAGGGGCTCAATATCGGCGTGCAGGACGCGGTCAATCTGGGGTGGAAGCTGGCCCAGGTGGTCAAGCGGACCTCACCGGAGAGCCTGCTTGACAGCTATCACGCCGAACGTCATCCGATCGCCGCTCGTGTGTTGCGCAACACGATGGCGCAGGTCGCCCTTCGCCGCATGGATGACCGCACCAAGGCCTTGGGCGACATCTTTACCGAGCTGCTTGGCATGGAAGAGCCACGCAAGCGGATCGCCGCGGAGATGTCCGGCCTGAGTATCCACTACGATCTCGGTGAGGGACATCCTCTGCTCGGGCGGCGAATGCCCGACCTCGACCTGGCCACGGCCAACGGTCCGGTGGGGGTCTTCAGCTTGCTGCACGATGCCCGGCCGTTGCTTCTCAATTTTGGTGAACCAGGCAGATTGGACATCGCACCTTGGGCGGATCGGGTCCGCCAGATCGAGGCTGGATATGAAGGCACCTGGGAGCTGCCGGCCCTGGGGCCCGTCGCCGCGCCCGACGCCGTGCTGATCCGGCCCGATGGTTATGTGGCCTGGGTCGGCAGCGGAACCCAACAGGGACTGGCCGACGCGCTGACCACCTGGTTCGGGCCGCCCCTCGCGCGTTAGCGACACGATCAAAGCGGGCTGGCGCGGGTGCCGCAGGTCAGAAGCGTTCGCGATAATCGCGCGGGTTGGTGCCGAGGACGCGTAGAAAGCCGCGCCGCATCGTCTCTTCCGATCCGAAGCCGCAGCGGCGGGCCGTCTGGTTGACGGCCTTGCCCTGTTCCAGCATCCGTCGCGCCGCCTCGATCCGGATCTCCTCGATCGCGCGCGCAGGTGTGCGGCCCGTTGCCTCCCGATAGTGCCTGGAGAAACTGCGCGGGCTCATGTTGGCGCGCGCGGCGAGGTTCGGCAGCGAAAGATCGCCGTCCAGATTATCCTGGATCCAGCCATGCAGCCGGTCGAAGCGTTCGTCGCCTTGCTGCAGCTTGAGCGTCTGGCTGAACTGCGCCTGGCCACCGGGTCGTTTCAGGAAGACCACCAGCTCGCGCGCCACCGCAAGCGCCACGCGCCGGCCAAGGTCGGCCTCGACAAAGGAAAGGGCGAGATCTATGCCCGCCGTCACACCCGCCGACGTCCAGACATTGCCGTCACGGATGAAGATCGGGTCGGGTTCGAGGCGGACCGCCGGAAAGCGCCGCGCGAACTCGGCGCAGCGTCCCCAGTGGGTAACTGCACGCCGGCCGTCAAGCAGTCCTGCCGTCGCCAGAAGCATGGCGCCGCTGCACACGGACGCTGTTCGCGTGGCGTTGCGCGAGCGGGCGACTACCCATTGGACGAGTTCGGGATCCTCGCAGGCCGCGTTGACGCCCCATCCGCCAGGCACGATCAGCGTGTCGATCCTTGACCCATGCGGTGGCAGCGCCGCGGTCTCGAGCACGAGGCCGGCGGATGTCCTGATCCGCGGGGAGGCGGCGACGACCGCGACCTCGTAGGGCGCTGGTTCGCCGGCCTGCATCCTGAAGTCGTTGGCGCTGGCGAAAACCTGAAGCGGCCCGCTGACATCGAGGAGCTGGATGTCGGGATAGGCAAGGATTTCGACATGGCGCATGGCGATTTGGCTTGAAATGAGGGGTGATTGGCGATCGTGCCAAAACATGATGCCTTAGATTGGCTGAAGTCAACCTATGGAGAGTTCCATGAGCCTTCGTTTCGGCATCCTCGTCTTCCCAAATGTCCAGCAACTCGACCTCACCGGCCCTTATGAAGTCCTGGCATCGGCAAAGGGCGCCGAGGTGGAATTGATCTGGAAGGATCGCAATCCGGTGATGTCGTCGACGCGGCTGTCGCTCACCCCAACGGCGACCTTCGACGATTGCCCGCCGCTCGATGTGCTGTGCATTCCGGGTGGAGGTGGCGTCAACCCGCTGCTGGAGGACCAGGCCGTCCTCGATTTCGTGCGGGAGCGCGCTGCGCAGGCACGCTATGTCACCTCGGTATGCAGCGGCGCCCTGGTGCTCGGCGCCGCAGGCCTGCTCAAGGGCAAGCGGGCGACGACGCATTGGTACGCGCATGATTTCCTGGCCGAATTCGGCGCCATTCCCGTCGACGAGCGAATTGTCGAGGACGGAAACCTGATAACCGCCGGCGGCGTCACCTCGGGGATCGATTTCGGTCTCGCTTTGGTCGCCAGGCTTCTCGGTCAGGCCGAGGCCGAAACGGTGCAGCTCTCGCTCGAATATGCCCCGGCTCCTCCGTTCCAATCGGGCACGCCCGCACAGGCTTCGCCTTCCGTGCTGACGGAAGCGAAGAAGCGGCTCGCGGGTTCGAGGCGGGTTCGTGAGGACATGTTCGCACGCTGGCGCGCCTCAGCCGCCACGCCAGCGTGAAGCCACGCTTGAACCGACGGGCCGAACAGCGCCATGGGGCGCCGTTCGGCCCGTCTTCGTTTTCAGCTGTTGACACGACTCTCCGTCCGTGCAGAAATTGGTTGGACCATTGGACCACTTGGAGAGAGCGTGGACCAGAACAGCCTGCCACCCATTCAGACGACGGCGCGTGACGACGCCGTTCTGAAGGCGTTGGTGGGCTTTGTTCGCGCCGAGGCGCTGCAGCCCGGCGATCGGCTGCCGACCGAACGCATCCTGGCCGAGCGGCTGAAGGTCAGCCGCAACACGGTGCGCGAGGCGCTGACGCGTTGGGAGGGGCTAGGTCTCGTCGAGCGCCGGCAAGGCAGCGGCACCTATCTCAAGGCGGCCGTGTCACCCGATATGCTGCACATGCCGCTGACGCTGGCCGGCGGTAACGACTTCACCAGCCTGATGCATACGCTTGAAATCCGCCGTGCGCTGGAAGCGGAGGCGGCGGCCCTCTGCGCCGAACGCGCCAGCCCGGCCGACATTGCCGAGATCGAGCGCAAGCTCGACATCATGGAGCAGGCGTTCCGCACCCGTGACGGCATGTCGTCGGAAGAGGACTGGGAGTTCCACCAGGCGATCTACCGGGTCTCCGGCAATCCGCTGTTTGAGCAGATCATTGCCGCCATGCACGAACTGTTCCATCGCTTCTGGGAACATCCGCTCGGCGTGCGTGATTTCGGCCACGCCAGCTTTCCCTATCACCGCACCATCTACCAATGCATCGCCGCGCGCGACCCGCAAGGTGCCCGCGCCGAGGCGCTCAAGCTGATCGCCACCGTCGAGGACGATCTGAAGCGCGGTGCTGCCAAACTCAAACTTTCGAGCCATACATGAACGAGCATCCCTCAGGTTTCGACCATGATTATCTTGCCGAGGCGGCGACGCTTTTGGCGCATGACGAACCGTTTCCGGGTGGCGCGGTGGTGCCGCCGATCTACCAAACCTCGCTGTTCACCTTTGCCAATTATGCCGAAATGGCTGACACCTTTGCCGGCAAACGAAAGCAGCCGATCTATTCGCGCGGCGACAATCCGACGGTGATGGAGTTCGAGGCGCGCGTCGCAGCACTAGAGGGCGCCGAGGCCGCGCGCGGCTTCTCCAGCGGCATGGCCGCGATCAGTGCCACGGTGCTTGCCTTTGTCGGGGCGGGCGAACGTATCGTGGCGGTGCGCAACTGCTATGGCGATGCCTACCGGCTGTTCGAGCGGCTCCTGCCGCGCCTCAACATCAAGGTGGACTATGTCGACGGCTCCGATCCGGATGCGGTGGCGGCGGCACTTCCCGGTGCCAAGCTGCTTTACCTGGAAAGCCCGACCTCGATGATGTTCGAGCTGCAGGACATCGAGCATCTGGCTCGGCTGGCGAAAGAGCAAGGCATCATAACCACGATCGACAATTCCTGGGCCTCGCCGGTGTTCCAGAAGCCGATCAGCCATGGCGTCGACCTGGTGCTGCATTCGGCCTCGAAATATCTCGGTGGCCACAGCGACACGGTCGCCGGCGTGGTGGCGGGCTCGGCCGCGCACATCAAGCACATCAACGAGCAGACCTATTCCTATCTCGGCGGCAAGCTGTCGCCGTTCGAGGCCTGGCTGCTGTTGCGCGGGCTGCGCACGCTGCCGCTGCGCCTGCCGCACCACATGAAGAGCGGGCTGACCATAGCCGAACGGCTGAAGGCGCATGCCAATGTCGAGCGCGTCAACCATCCCGTCTATTCGAACCATCCCGGCAAGGCGACGCTGGCCGGTTATGCCGGACTGTTCTCCTTCGAGGTGACGGACGATATCGACATCCCCGTCTTCGTCGACGCGCTGAAATATTTCCGCATCGGCGTCAGCTGGGGCGGGCATGAGAGCCTGGTCGTGCCGGCCAAGGCGTCGCTGGAGCAGACGCCGGGACTGAATTCGATGGCGCGCTTCGGCGTCAGCCCTCGAACCATCCGCTTCAATGTCGGATTGGAAAGTGTCGAAGACCTCTGGGCCGATGTCGCCCAGGCCTTCGAAAAAGCCAGAAAATAACAAGCGGGTTCAAAATGGGAGTCTTGAACATGAAAAAACTGACCGTCATGCTTGCCACCGTCGCGGGGCTGGCGATTTCCGCCGGAGGCGCGCTGGCCGATTCGACCCTGAAAATGGTCGAAGTCATCACCAGCCCGCCGCGCACCGAATTCCTGAAAAAGCAGATCGCCGAGTTCGAAGCCGCTAACCCCGGCGTCAAGGTCGAGCTGGTCTCGCTGCCCTGGGGCCAGGCCTTTGAAAAATTCCTCACCATGGTGCAGGCTGGCGACACGCCCGACGTGGTTGAGATGCCGGAGCGTTGGATGGGCCTCTATGCCAACAATGCCCAGCTCGAGGACCTCGGCCCCTATATGGCCAAATGGGATGACGCCAAGACGCTCGGCGACCGCGCCAAGCAGTTCGGCTCGACGGTCAACAACACCCAGTACATGATCCCGTACGGCTACTATGTGAACGCGCTGTTCTGGAACAAGAAGCTGTTCAAGCAGGCTGGTCTCGACGGCCCGCCGGCGACGCTCGACGAGTTCGTCGCCGACTCCAAGAAGATCTCGGCCATTCCGGGCAAGTACGGCTACTGCCTGCGCGGCGGCCCCGGCGCCTTCAACGGCATGCACATGTTCATGAACATCGCCCAGGGCAAGGGCGGCTACTTCAACGAGGATGGCACCTCGACCATCAACGACGAGGGCTCGGTCAAGGGCCTGCAGATGCTGGCCGACATGTACAAGGACGGCCTGGCGCCGAAGGATGCCGTGAGCTGGGGCTTCAACGAAACCGTCACCGGCTTCTATTCCGGCACCTGCGCCATGCTCAACCAGGATCCGGACGCGCTGCTCGGCATCGCCGACAAGATGAGCGCCGACGACTTCGCCGTGGCGCCGCTGCCGGTTGGACCGAGCGGAAAATCCTATCCGACGCTCGGCTATGCCGGTTGGGCGATGTTCGCCAACTCCCAGCACAAGGATGATGCCTGGAAGCTGATGGCGACGCTGCTCTCGCCCAAGGATAATCTCGAATGGGCCAAGGAAGTCGGCGTCGTGCCGATCCATAAAGGCGCCGACCAAGATCCCCATTTCAAGACCGAGCAGTTCAAGGGCTGGTTCACCGAGCTCAGCGACACCTCCAAATATGAAATGGTGACGCCGCCGACGCATCTGGAAAACCTCGGCAATTTCGTCGACCAGGTGGCGATCAAGAACTTCCAGGAAGTGCTGCTTGGCCAGAAGACGGCCAAGGAAGCAGCCGACGCATGGGCTGCTTTCCTGACCAAGGAACAGCAGGACTGGCTGGCGAAGAACAAGAAGTAATCGCCTTCTTCCTTCTCCCCGTTCACGGGGAGAAGGTGGCCCGAAAGGGCCGGATGAGGGGCGGCGCCAGCCCCCCAAGGCTCACGCTGCCCCTCATCTGCCGGCATCTTTTCCCCGTGAACGGGGAGAAGGACGCTCGTCACCAATCCTGACGCTTCTTGGAGCCGTTCCACAGCCAATGACCTATGCCGTGTCCGAAATCCGATCCGCAGGCCAGCCGCGAAAGAGGCGGCTTTCCTACGCAAATTTCGAGCCCTGGCTCTATCTCAGCCCGGCGATCGTCCTGCTGGTTGTGGTGCTTTTGGTGCCGCTGGTCATCGGCATCAGCTATTCCTTCCGCAAATTCTCGGCCTTCAAATCCGAATATGTCGGGCTCGGCCAGTATCAGGCCATGCTGTCGGACCAGGTGCTGGGGCAGGCGCTGGTCAACACGCTGTGGTGGACGGTCGCCAGCCTGTTCTTCCAGTTCTTCCTCGGCCTTGGCCTGGCGCTGCTTCTCGACAAGCCGTTCTGGGGCCGCAAGGTGGTGCAGGCGCTGGTGTTCCTGCCATGGGCGGTGCCGTCCTTCCTGTCGGGCCTGACCTGGGCCTGGCTGTTCAACCCGATCGTCGGGCCGCTGCCGCACTGGTTGTTCGCGCTAGGGCTGAAGGCAGAGCCGACCAATGTGCTCTCCGATCCTGCCACGGCCATGTGGGGGCCGATCATTGCCAATGTCTGGTTCGGCATTCCGTTCTTCGCCATTACGCTGCTGGCGGCGTTGAAATCGATTCCGTCTGAACTGCATGAGGCGGCGGCGATCGACGGCGCTTCGCCCTGGCAGCGCTTCACCAAGGTGACGCTGCCGTTCCTGGCGCCGACCATTGCCATCACCGTCATGCTGCGCACCATCTGGATCGCCACCTTCGCCGACCTGATCTTCGTCATGACCGAGGGCGGGCCGGCCGGCTCGACCAACACGGTGCCGGTCTACATCTATGTCAGCGCCTTCAAATCGCTGGACAAGGGCTATGCCTCGGCGGTGGCCGTGCTGCTGCTTGTGCTGCTCATCGCCTATGCAATCGCGCTGATCGCTATCCGCCGCTCGCTGGTGAGGCACGTCTGATGATCGCGGGACGCTCAACCTCACAACGGTTCTTCGGCGGCGTCGGCCTCTACGCGGCGATCGCGGCCTATGTGGTCTTCGCCCTGTTCCCGATCTATTGGACGCTGAAGATCTCAGTGACGCCGGAGCGGCTGCTCTATTCCGAAGGCATCACCTTCTGGCCATCGCACATGACGCTGCAAAATTTCGTCACCGTGCTCGAGGCCACCGATTTCCCACGCTATTTCCTGAACAGCGTCATCGTCTCGGTGTCGACCGCCGCATTGGTGACGGTCATCGCCACGCTTGCCGGCTACGCCATGTCGCGCTTTACGTTTCGGGGCAAGGCGGCTCTCGCGCTGATGCTGCTTCTGACCCAGACTTTTCCGCTGGTGATGGTGATTCCGCCGATCTACCGCGTCATGGGTCAGATCGGCCTGATCAACAGCCTGACCGGGCTGATCATCATCTACACCGCCTTCAACACCGCCTTCGCCACCTTCCTGATGCAGTCCTTCTTCGACGGCATCCCGAAGGATCTGGAGGAAGCCGCGATGATCGACGGCTGCACCCGCGCGCAGGCGATGCGCAAGGTGATCGTGCCGCTGACGCTGCCCGGCATGGGCGCAACCCTCGGCTTCGTCTTCACCGCAGCGTGGAGCGAGCTTCTGTTCGCCCTGATGCTGATTTCCAGCGACGACCAGAAGACCTTTGCTGTCGGCCTGCTTACCTTCATCGGCAAGTTCGCCGTCGACTGGGGGCAGATGATGGCGGCGTCGATCCTGGCGCTGATCCCGGTCTGCATCTTCTTCGCTTTCCTGCAACGCTATCTCGTCACCGGCCTGACCGCCGGCGCCGTCAAAGGATAGATCGATGGCTTCTGTTACGCTCGATAAGGTCCGCAAGGATTATGGCGCCGTCCGCGTCCTGCATGCGGTCGACCTTGAAATCGCCGACGGCGAATTCGTCGTCCTGGTCGGCCCGTCCGGCTGCGGCAAGTCCACGCTTTTGCGCATGATCGCGGGGCTGGAGGAAGCTTCCGGCGGCGAAATCCGCATCGGCGAGCGGCTGGTCAATGACGTCGCACCGAAGGACCGCGACATCGCCATGGTGTTCCAGTCCTACGCGCTCTATCCGCATATGGACGTGTCGAAGAACATGGGCTTCAGCCTGCTGTTGAAGAAGGCGCAGAAGTCCACGATCGACGCCAGGGTCGACGGTGCGGCCAAGCGGCTCGGCCTGGACACCTACCTGCAACGCCTGCCGCGGCAGCTGTCCGGTGGTCAGCGCCAGCGCGTCGCCATGGGGCGCGCCATCGTGCGCAACCCGCAGGTGTTCCTGTTCGACGAGCCGCTCTCGAACCTCGATGCCAAGCTGCGCGTGCAGATGCGCACGGAGATCAAGGAACTGCATCAGCAACTGAAGACCACCTCGGTCTACGTCACCCACGACCAGATCGAGGCGATGACCATGGCCGACCGGATCGTCGTCATGCATGACGGGCTGATCCAGCAGGTCGGCGCGCCGCTCGACCTCTACGACCGCCCGGCCAACATGTTCGTTGCCGGCTTCATCGGCTCGCCGGGCATGAACTTTTTGCCGGCGACGGTGGCTAAGGGCGGAAAGGTGGACGCCGTGCTTGCCGATGGCCAGAAGCTGCGCCTGCCGGATGGCCTGCCGCTCACGGACGGCGACGCGATCACGATCGGTCTGCGACCCGAGCATATAAGGCTGGCCGATGACGGTGCGCTGCAGGGCGAGGTTGGGGTTGTGGAGCCGCTCGGGCTTTCGACGCAGTTCTACGTCAAATTGGCCAACCAGCAGCTCTGTGTCTTTGCCATGGGGCGCGCCGGCGTGAAGCCTGGCGATACCGTGCGGCTGGCCGCCGATCCGGCGTCGCTGCATCTGTTCGACCCGAAAAGCGGCGACCGCATCGGTTGAGGGAAATTCAGCCGGGCTGAGGGAACTCAGCCCGCAGGCTCTGCCTTGCAAACTAAAACGCCGCCCGATGGGCGGCGTTTTAGTTTGCAAGGGGAAAACCCAGATTACTTGATCTTGGTTTCCTTGAATTCGACGTGCTTCTTGGCGACCGGGTCGTACTTGCGGAACGACAGCTTGTCGGTCTTGGTACGGCTGTTCTTGCTGGTGACGTAGAAGAAACCGGTGTCGGCGGTCGACAGAAGCTTGATCTTGATGTTTGCGGCTTTGGCCATGATATCAGTCCGTTATGTTCGTGGGGTTTTGGCCGCTGGAGCACGGGAAAACACCCGGACGCGGGAAACTTGGCGCGACACATAAAGAACGTGCCCGGAAAGTCAAGCCCGGCGGACCCGATGTAACTCGCCCGGTCTGTCCATTACGCATAAATCAGGCGGTTTCCGCTTCGGGCACCGCAACCTTCTTCCAGTCTCCGGTCGTGTTCCACCAGCGATTCGGATTGGCGCGGTCGTCGAGCCCCTTGGAGCGGCTGGCGAGGATCGGCTGGATACGGATCACCGGCTCCTGATAGGAATGGGCCTGGAAAATCGCCTCGACGACTCGGGCAGCCAGCGCCTGGTCGTCGGGCAGTTCGAAGGAGACCTCGACCGTGCCCGGGCGGCGGCGCAATTCGGTTTCGGTGCCGGCCGCGGCACCTTCGAGCGGCCTGTAGCGCTCGATACCGTGCGCCGACTGATAGGCGTTGCGGTCATACTTGCCCATGGCCAGCGGGGCGATCGCAACCACCGCGTCCATGATGCGGTCGACATCCGCGGCCGGGGCCTGGAAGGTCACAAGCAACAGGAGCGTCATGCGCAGGGATGTGGTTTCAAAGCCGCTGTCGATCATGGGAGTGTCCTCAACTTCCGATGTTTTGGGACACTCTTTTACCCTGAGGCTCCTGACACGGTTCTGTCAGCAGCGGTCGCTTGTCAAAGGGTCAAAGGAGAATCTTGCGGACGAGCCTGACGCCAACCAGCGCCATGTAGGCGGCGAAGAACAGGCCGAGCGACCAGCCGAAGCCTGAAGGCCCGAAACTGTCCATGCCGATGCCGATGGCCTGTGGGCCAAGCACCATGCCGACGCCGTAGCACAGCACGAAGGCTGCGTTGGCCGACGCCAGTTCGTGGCCGGAGAGCTGCGAACCGAGATGGGCGAGGCCGATCGTGTACATGGCCGCGACGACGCCGCCCCAGACGAACAGAAGCGCTGCCATCAAGTGCCAGTTCGCGGCAAAAAAGGGCATGAACAGCGTGCCGGCAAGGCCAACCGTGGCGCAGGCAAGCAGTAGATAGCGCCGGTCCGAAACGCGGTCGCTGATCATACCGATCGGAATCTGCAAGAGCACATTGCCAAGGCCGATCATGGTCAGCAGCAATGCGGCGTCGGCTTCGGAATAGCCGATGCGGTTGCCATAGACCGGGAACAGCGCGAAGCCCCCGGTCTCGACCGCGCCGAACACCAGCACAGCAAAAGTCGCGGTCGGCACCAGCCAGATGTAGCGCAGGAAATTGCTGGTTTCGCCATCGGCGACGATGCTGGGGCTTTCGTTGCGCGCGGCCAGCACCGGTATCGCGGCCAGCGTGACCAGCGCGATGATGACGCCGAACGGCCTGAAGCCGGAGCTGCCGAGATGGGCGAACAACCACGGACCGGCGGCAAAACCGAGCGACAGGACGGTGGCGTAGATGCCAAGGACAAGGCCGCGCCGGTGCGGCGGTGCCGACGTACTGATCCAGAATTCCGACAGGATGAACAGCACCGTCAACGCGATATGCAGCACGATGCGCAGCGGAAACCACATCCAGAAGTCGGGCGCGAAATGAAAGCCGACAAAGGCCAGCGCGCCGGTGGCGATCATCGCGATCATGGTCCAGGCGACGCCAAAGCGCATGGCGAGCGGTGTCGCCAGCGGCGCACCGGCAATCGAGGCCAGACCGGCGACGGCCGTGTTGAGGCCGATCATCGAAGCCGAGTGGCCACGCGTTTCCAGGATGACGCTGAGCAGCGGCATACCGAGGCCAATGGCGATGCCGACGACACTGATCGACGAAATCGCCGCCACCATCGGTAGCCAGTGTACGCGTTCGTCGCCCTGTGGTTGGGTATCGACCGTCATGGGATGCTGAATACTCTGTCTCTTTGATCTTACGCAATTCCGGGCGGAAAACCGCGTCACACTTTTCCTGGAATTGCTCTACAGAAGTTCGCGGGTGAAGCGGTTGCGGACAAGCCGGTAGAAGGGGACGGGGCCACCCGGACGCAGCAGCGGATCACGTGCGAGGCGCTTTTCCAGCTCGTCCAGGATCATTCGGGTGATGTCGGGTATATCGGCTTCCCTTGCCTTGGCAAGTGGTAGCCAGACCAGTTCCTCGAGTTCGTTGGTCGGGCCGCCGCCCGGCAGTTCGACGGCGACATCGCTGCGCCAGGCGCTGAAGAAACGCGTGTCGAAGCGGCGAACCCGGTTGGGCGGCGTGATGGCGCGCGCGATGAAGCGCAGCGTTTCAAGCGAAGGTCTTACGCCGTGTTCGACAAAACCTTGCCAGTCGCGCTTGTCGGTCGAAAAGGCGGCCTTCTTGCCGATCAGCAGACCGGCTTCCTCATAGGTCTCGCGGATTGCTGACAGGGCGACAGCGCGGGCTCGCGCGGCACTGGTGCGACCGGGACCGGCGAGCAGCTTTGCTTCCTCGTCGCGATGCAGTGCGGTGGCCGTCGCGATGCGGCTGTCGGCCGGATCGGTGCGGCCGCCGGGAAACACGAATTTTCCAGGCATGAAGGCGTGGCCGGCGTGACGGCGGCCCATCAGCACCAGCACCACATCGTCCTTGCGGTCGAGCAGGATCAGGGTCGCGGCATCACGCGGACGCAGGGGCCGGCCGCCATGTGCGGCAAGACCCTTGTCGAGCTTGTCGACATCCGCCTTGGTCATTGCTTCCATGCGCTGGACCTAGCGGAAACTTCTTGCAAACGAAAGTGGCCTTTCACGGTCGGTATGTTGCGCCAGTAGCGCTTCAGGCGCCGTGGTGAGACTCCGCCCCATCCTTTTCGCCACCGAATCCGTGCATATAGAATGCCCATTGCAGTCCGATGACGGCGCCTTTGACAGGCTGCAGCAGCGCAACCGCCAAAATAATGGTCAGCGGCACCCAGATGGCGATGTGCTGCCAGGTGGAGAGCGCCGATGTCGCTTCGACGCCCATGAAGGCACCGAGAACGATGTGGCCGACAATGACGATGACCAGATAGGCCGGCAGGTCGTCGGCGCGATGGTGGTGGATCTCCTCGCCGCAGACGCTGCAGGTCTCGACGGTCTTGGTGAAGCCGCGAAACAGCTTGCCTTCGCCACAGTTCGGGCAGCGGCCCAACAGGCCGCGCTTCATCGCCGTCCACAAGGGGCGGGCAACCCGGCCCGTGTGATGTTCACCGCCGAAAACCTGTTCTTGTATCCCTAATTCTTTTGGCATCATCGTCTCCTGCCGCGCGAACCCGGTCGCGATTGCGACGCACGGGCGCGGCCCTTAGCCTTGTGAAACGACCTGGTAGAGCCTGGCAGGGGCTTTGGGTCGGTCAGCATCTCGAAGCGCATCGCGCCGGCCATTGGCGCCACCTCGACGAGCCGGACCTCGACGTGGTCCGCGAGCTGGTAGCCTTTGCCCGAGCGTTCTCCGAACAGGGAGCGGGCGGTTTCGTCGTATATATAGTAATCGCCGCCCAGCGTTGACACGGGGATGAAGCCATCAGCGCCATATTGCGGCAATTGGACAAATAGTCCTGATTTGGTGACGCCGGAGATGCGGGCGTCGAAACGGTCGTCGATACGCTCGGCGAGATAGGCCGCGATCAGCCGGTCGACCGTGTCGCGCTCGGCGGCCATGGCGCGCCGTTCGGTGCCGGAGATCAGGACCGCGACGTCTTCGAGCCGGGTTGCTTCGTCCTGCGTCAGACCTCCCGGACCGAGGCCAAGTGCGGCGATAAGCCCGCGATGCACGATCAGGTCGGCATAGCGGCGGATCGGCGAGGTGAAATGCGCGTAGCGCCTGAGATTGAGGCCGAAATGGCCAATATTCCCGGGCGAATATTCAGCTTGGCTTTGCGAACGCAGCACCACCTCGTTGACCAGCCCCTCATTGTCGGCGCCGCGCACGCGCTCCAGAATGCCGTTGAACTGGCTGGGCCGCATCTGCGCGCCGCGCGCCAGCGACAGGCCAAGTGTCTGCAGGAATTCGCGCAGCGATTCCTGCTTGGCGAGCGACGGCGCATCGTGGACGCGGTAGACCAGCGCCTGCTTCTTCGCTTCCAGCGTCTCGGCGGCGGCGACATTGGCCTGGATCATGAATTCTTCGATAAGCTTATGAGCATCGAGCCGTTCCGGCACGATGACGCGGTCGACCGTGCCATCAGGCTTGAGCATGATCTTGCGCTCCGGCAGGTCGAGTTCGAGCGGCTGGCGGCCGGCGCGACCACGTTTCAGGATCGCATAGGCATCCCATAGTGGCTTCAGCACCGTGTCGAGGATCGGGCCGGTCTTGTCGTCCGGCGCACCGTCGATCGCCGCCTGCGCCTGCGGGTAGGCGAGCTTCGCCGCGGATTTCATCATGACGCGGTGGAAGGAATGCCTGATCTTGTGGCCATCGGCGGAGAAGGTCATACGCACCGCCAGCGCCGGACGGTCCTGGCCTTCGCGCAGCGAGCAGAGATCGTTGGAGATGCGCTCGGGCAGCATCGGCACGACGCGATCCGGGAAATAGACCGAATTGCCGCGCTTCAAGGCTTCGCGGTCGAGGGCCGTGCCGTAGCGGACGTAGGCGGCGACATCGGCGATGGCGACGGTGGCGATCACACCGCCCGGGTTCTTTTCGTCGAGATCGGGCGTGGCAAAGACCGCGTCGTCATGGTCCTTGGCGTCGGCCGGATCGATGGTGACCAGCGGCAGGTCGCGCCAGTCCTCGCGGTGATCAAGCGTTGCCGGCTTGACGGCTTCGGATTCGGCGATGACATCGGCCGGGAAGATGTGGGGGATGTCGTGGGCGTGGATGGCGATCATCGAGACCGCCTTTTCGCTGGTCAGCGAACCCAGTACGTTGAGCACCTTGGCACGCGGCAGCCCATAGCGGGAGGCGCGCGCGGGCTCGACCTCGACCAGGTCGCCATTCTTGGCGCCGTTCTGGAATTCCTTGTCGACGATCAGTTCGGGTTGGCGGCGTTCCACCGGTTCGATGCGAAACGTGCCGTCCTTCAGCACGCGGAAGACGCCGAGAACGGCATCGGTGCGCTTCTCGAAAATCTTCATCACCCGGCCGGTGTAGGCGGGGCCGGACGGATCGTCGGTCGGAAAGGTCTTGGCCAGCACGCGGTCGCCGATGCCCGGTGCAGGACCGTTGCCGCTACGCGACACGCGGATCGAGACGACGGGTGGCTCGCCCGTGCCCACGGACTCGGCCGGATGCGCCAGCAGGACACCGTCGCCGTCGCGGCCGAAAATGTCGAGCACGGCGACATGGGGCAGGGCGCCGACGCGGGCCAGCCGCTTGCGTTCCTTGGTGAGCACGCCTTCATCCTGCAAGTCGCGCAGGATGTCCTTCAGCCAGATGCGATCGTCACCGCGCAGCGCGAAGGCCTTGGCGATGTCGCGCTTTCCGGCACGATCGGGATTTTCGGCGATGTAGCGGAGGATTTCGTCGCGCGAGGGCCTGTAGTCATCCTTGACCTTGGCCCTCGTGTCGGCGGTGCGCGGATCGCCGTGGCTTCGTCCGGTGATCCTGCGCGCCACGCCGTCTTACCCTTTTTTCTTCGCGGCCGGCTTTTTGGCCGCCGTTTTCTTGGCTGCCGGCGCTTTGACCGCTGCCGCCTTGCGGAAAGGCTTCTTGCCGCCGCCGCCTTTGGCTTCCTTCTCGGCAATCAGAGCCAGCGCGTCTTCAATCGTCACCGATTGCGGATCCTTGCCCTTGGGCAGCGTGGCATTGACCTTGCCGAAATTGACGTAAGGCCCGTATTTGCCGTCGCGCACGACGATCTTGCCGCCGCCGTCGGGATGGTCGCCAAGTTCCTTGAGGGCGGCTGCAGTGCCGCCGCTACGGCCACCCTTGGCCTTCGACTGCTTCTCGGCAATCACGGTGACGGCGCGGTTGAGGCCTATGGAGAACACATCCTCGATGCTGTCGAGATTGGCGTAGGTGCCGTCGTGCAGCACGAACGGGCCGTAGCGGCCGAGCCCGGCCGAGATCATCTTGGCCGTTTCAGGATGTTTGCCGATATCGCGCGGCAGCGCCAGCAAAGCGAGCGCCTTCTCATGGTCGATGGATTCGGGCGTCCAGCCCTTGGGCAAGCTTGAGCGCTTGGCTTCCTTGCCGTCGCCGCGCTGGAGATAGGGGCCGAAGCGGCCCGAGCGCAGCGTGATTTCCTCGGCTGTATAAGGATCCTTGCCGAGCACCTTGGTGCCCTCCTCGCCGCCGCCATTCTCGCCATTGGGGTTGGCGGCGTCGCCGAGCTGGCGGGTGAAGGAGCATTCCGGATAGTTCGAGCAGCCGACGAAAGCGCCGAACTTGCCGAGCTTCAGCGACAGATTGCCGGTGCCGCATTTCGGGCAGATGCGCGGGTTGGAGCCGTCTTCCCGCGTCGGGAACACCAGCGGCGCCAGTTCCTCGTTCAGCGCATCGAGGACGTCGGTGACGCGCAGTTCCTTGATGTCGGCGACGGCGCCGGAAAAATCCTTCCAGAAGTCGCGCAGCACATCTTTCCAGGCGAGCTTACCGTCGGAAATCTCGTCGAGCTTTTCCTCCAGCGATGCGGTGAAATCGTATTCGACGTAACGTTCGAAGAAGCTTTCGAGGAAGGCCGACAGCAGGCGGCCCTTGGCCTGCGGCACCAGCCGGCGCTTGTCGATCGTGACATAGTCGCGGTCTTCCAGCGTCTTCAGGATCGCCGTGTAGGTCGACGGGCGACCGATGCCGAGTTCTTCCAGCTTCTTGATCAGTGTCGCTTCGGAATAGCGTGGCGGCGGCTCGGTGGTGTGCTGGGTGGCGTTGATCGCCTGGCGGGCAAGCTGCTCGCCGGCGCGGATTTCGGGCAGGCGACGGTTTTCCTCGTCTTCCGCGTCGTCGTCCTTCTGATCGGTGTAGGCGGCAATGAAGCCGTCGAAGCGAACGACCGAACCGACGGCGCGAAGCTCGGCGGTGCGGGCGCCGTTGACCGCCTCGATCTCGACGGTGGTGCGCTCGATCTCGGCCGGCTGCATCTGGCTGGAGATGGCGCGTTTCCAGATCAGCTCATAAAGCCGCAGCTGGTCGGAATCGAGATATTGCCGGACCGATGCCGGGGTGCGCATGAAATCCGTCGGGCGGATCGCCTCGTGCGCTTCCTGGGCGTTCTTGGCCTTGGTCGTGTAGAAACGCGGCTTTTCCGGCAGGTATTTTGGACCGAATTCCTTGGCGATGGCGTCGCGGGCGGCGTCGATCGCCTCCGGCGCCATTTGCACACCGTCGGTTCGCATATAGGTGATCAGGCCGGTGGTTTCGCCGCCGATCTCCATGCCTTCATAGAGCCGCTGCGCCACCTGCATGGTGCGGGTGGCGGAAAAACCGAGGCCCGAGGAGGCGGCCTGCTGCAGCGTCGAGGTGGTGAAGGGCGGGCCGGGATTGCGCTTGGTCGGTTTGGCTTCGACGGACAGCGCCTTGAAGGTCGCGCCTTCGAGCATTGCCTTGATGTCGTCGGCCTGCGCCTTGTTGGCGATGTCGAGCTTTTGCAGCTTCTTGCGCTCGAAGGCGGTCAGCCGCGCCTCGAAAGTCTCGTTGCGCGGCGTGCCGAGGATGGCAGCGATCTGCCAATATTCCTCGCGGATAAAGCGTTCGATTTCGGATTCGCGGTCGCAGACCAGGCGCAGCGCCACCGACTGGACACGGCCGGCCGAACGGGCGCCGGGCAATTTGCGCCACAGCACGGGCGACAGCGTGAAGCCGACGAGATAGTCCAGCGCCCGGCGGGCGAGATAGGCATCGACCAGCGGTCCATCGATCTGGCGCGGATTGGCCATGGCTTCCAGCACCGACGATTTGGTGATGGCATTGAAGACGACGCGGCTGACCGGCTTGTCCTTCAGCGCGCGCTTCTGCTTCAGCACTTCCAGCACGTGCCAGGAGATGGCCTCGCCCTCGCGATCAGGGTCGGTGGCGAGGATCAGGCCGTCGGCATCCTTGACCGCCTTGGCGATGTCGGCGAGACGCTTGCCCGAAGCGGTGTCGACCGCCCAGGACATGGCAAAGTCTTCATCCGGACGCACCGAGCCATCCTTGGCTGGCAAATCGCGGACATGGCCGAACGAGGCCAGAACCTTGTAGTTCCTGCCGAGATATTTGTTGATTGTCTTCGCCTTGGCCGGCGATTCGACGACGACGACGTCCATGAGGTCTCATATCAGCTGTGGTGCGGCAGAAGAATTCCGCTGCGCGCGACGAAATCTCGTTCTATTTGCCGCTCACATGGCCGCGCTTTTGCATCCGGTCAAGGGGAAGAGCCCAAATTGCGAGGCTGCCGGCAGCAATACACTCTTAGAGTGTATGGAGAAAATCACAGATTTTCGCTTGGAGAAGATGGCTGTCCCAAGTCGGCTGAAATGGCTCGGTTCATATTTGCATCGAGTCGAGGAAGAATCCGCTGCAATGCCGCACCGAGGCGTTGGCGCTATGGTTCAGAAACAAGCTGGCCGCCGGATCGAGGAAGGATGTCCGGCGACCAGCGCCATATCCCGCCAGCGAGTGGGATATGGCACTGAGGGTTCAGTCGGCTTTGGCAGTATGCCAGACGCCGGCGACGCCATCGCCGCTCACATCTCCGGCTTTCTTGTCCTTGATGAATGTGTAAAGCGGCTTTCCGTCATAGGCCCACATCTTGGTGCCGTCGGTACGGTCGACGATCGTCCATCCTTCGGAAGTCTTCGCGCCGGCCTCGGCCTTCAGCGGTGGCCAGTTGGCGGCGCATTTGTCGTAGCAGTTCGACTTGCCCTTCTCATCCTTGTCATAGGTATAGAGCGTCATACCTTTGGCATCGGTGTAGATCTTGGTGCCTCCGACATTGGCTTCCTTCCACGCCTCGGCGGCGAAGGATGCGGCGGTGCTGAGAAGCAGTGCGGCCAGCCCTGTGGCTATGGTTTTCATGGAAATCTCCCTGGCTGATAGCTGGAGGCGCGCGGGAAATCGCGGCCTCTTTGTATCAACGCCTACCGGCCGGGGTTTCTTCCCGATGTCGGTAGCTGGCCGGCGTAGTTGCCAGTAACAATTCACTCGGTTCGGTCGTACTTAGACGGGTGGCGCGGCTGAATTCAGGGCCAGTGCGATTGCCCGAACAGCGACCGGTTGCCACACATTGGTGATTGGCGCACAGATCACAGCGTCGCTATATCGTCGCCAAACAGTCGGAGCTTTGGGATGGCATTGGATATCGGCTATGTCAGCGCGGTCGGGGCGGGGGCGATCTCGTTCCTGTCGCCTTGCGTGCTGCCGCTGGTGCCGCCCTATCTCTGCTATATGGCCGGCGTCTCGGTCGACGATTTTCGCGGCAATGCGGGCGTGACAGCCCGCGAAGGTACGCGCGGCGCGCTGCTTTATTCCTCGATCGCCTTCGTGCTTGGCTTCTCGACGGTGTTCGTGGCGCTTGGCGCCGGCGCCTCGACCATCGGGCGGCTGCTGCGCGTCTGGCAGGAATCGCTGGCGATGGGCGCCGGCGTGCTGATTATCTTTATGGGCCTGAATTTCCTCGGCATCCTGCGCATCCCGCTGTTGTCGCGCGAGGCGCGGTTCCAGTCGCAGGGCAAGCCGGCAAGTGCCATCGCCGCCTATGTCATGGGGCTCGCCTTCGCCTTTGGCTGGACGCCTTGTATCGGCCCGGTGCTGGGGCCGATCCTGACGCTGGCCGGCGGGCGCGAAACCGTGGGCGAGGGCGCGCTGCTGCTCGCCGCCTATTCGCTTGGGCTGGGCATACCCTTCCTGATCGCGGCGCTGTTTTCCGGCGCCTTCATGCGCTTCCTCGGCAAATTCCGCGTCCATCTCGGCCGCGTCGAAAAGGCCATCGGCGCGCTGCTGGTGGTCGCTGGCGTGTTTTTCCTCACCGGCGGGGTGCAGACGGTGTCTTACTGGCTGCTGGAGAATTTCCCGGTGCTGGGCCGGCTGGGGTGAGTTCACCACTGCTTTTCTGCAAAGGATCTGGCAGTGGACTTCCTGATTGATAGTCACTTGCCCGACCATCTCACCGGAATTTAACCGCATTGGTGCAACATGGCGCCGCTGCTAGCATGATTTGATTCCCAACCCTTTTCAGATGGTTGCCTTCCATGAGCCAGAGATCCTGCCTGTCCGTCATCCTCGCCGCCGGCGAAGGCACGCGCATGAAGAGCGCGCTGCCGAAGGTGCTGCACCAGATCGCCGGCCTGCCGATGGTCGCTCATGTGGTGAAGGCGGCCGACGCCGCCGGTGCCAACAGCGATGCGATCGTCATCGGCCATGGCGCGGAAGAGATGCGCAAGGCGGTGGCGAAGTTCGCACCCAAGGCCGAGACCTTCGTGCAGGAAAAACGCCTGGGTACGGCGCATGCCGTTCTTGCCGCTCGTGAAGCGATATCAAGAGGTTATGACGACATCCTGGTGATGTTCGGCGACACGCCGCTGATCGATGCGGAAGCGCTGAACGTCGCGCGGTCGAAACTCGCCGAAGGTGCGGCCGTCGCGGTGATCGGCTTCCGTCCGCCTGTTCCAAACGGCTATGGCCGACTGGTCGAAAAAGGCGGCAAGCTGATCGCCATCCGCGAGGAAAAAGACTGTTCCGAGGCAGAGAAGAAGATCGGCTTCTGCAATGCCGGCATGATGGCAGTGGCCGGCGCGCACGCGCTGAAGCTGCTCGACGCGGTCGGCAACAAGAATGCCAAGGGCGAGTACTATCTGACCGACATCGTCGAGATCGCCGGTGCGCAGGGCCTCGATGTCGTCGCCACCGAGGCCAGTTTCGAGAATGCGCTCGGCATCAACAACCGCGCCGAACTGGCGCAGGCCGAAGGCATCTGGCAGGCACGCCGCCGCCAGGAGGCGATGCTGTCGGGCGTGACGCTGTTAGCGCCGGAGACCGTCTATTTCTCGCATGACACCGAGATTGGCGCCGACACGCTGGTCGAGCCAAACGTCTGGTTCGGCCCAGGCGTGAAGATCGCCGGCGGCGCCAAGATCCATGCCTTCAGCCATATCGAAGGCGCAACCATCGCCGCAAACTGCGACGTGGGGCCGTTCGCGCGGCTGCGGCCGGGCGCCGATCTCCGGGACAAAGCAAAGGTCGGCAATTTCTGTGAGGTCAAGCAGGCCGTTGTCGAGGAAGGCGCCAAGGTCAACCATCTGACCTATATCGGCGATGCCCGGGTCGGCGCGGGCGCCAATATCGGCGCCGGCACCATCACCTGCAACTATGACGGCTATTCGAAATTCTTCACCGACATCGGCGAGGGTGCCTTCGTTGGCTCGAATTCCTCGTTGGTGGCGCCGGTGTCGATCGGCAAGGGCGGCTATATCGCGTCGGGCAGTGTCATCACCGAAAGCGTGCCGGACGACGCGCTGGCCTTCGGCCGCGCTCGCCAGAAGACGATCCCCGGCAAAGGTAAAGAACTGCGCGAGCGCTTTGCTTCGGCCGCGGCGGCGAAGAAGAAGGCGGCTGGCGCCGACCACTGACGGTCAGCCGACCGGCGCAGTGTCCCCACCGAAAGTGGCGGTCACCTCGATCCTGCCGACGATGGCCTTGTTGAAGTCATCGAGGTCATCGGCGGGGATCCAGTATTCCAGATGCGCTTTGCTGCCAGCATGCTCGACCCGGTAGCGGTCGAGAAAGCTTTTCAGCACGGCAAACCGGGTGACGAAACCCGCGCCGCTGGCCGGAACATTCCAGTCGCGCGCGATCTGCACGGCATAGGCTTCCGACAGAACCGGATAGAAGATCGGCTGTTCAGGCAGGCGTGGCGGAAATGCCTGCATCTCCGACGCCTCGATGAGTTTCAGTTCCTGAGGTCCGACAGGACGCCAGAGTGTAATCGTCGGCTGGGTTTCATTCATGGCTGAAGCTTAGCCAAATATTGCCGGAACGAAAACCGGATGCCTGAAAACCGAACAATTGCAGTAACCGGATTGCAAGAGCGGTCTGGCATGGTGCATGCCTCTGCAAGCGTCCGTTACAGCGGACGAAATGCAATGTGACTTTCACGGCAGGCCGGCCATCCCTAAATAGCGCTGGTTTTCCATGGGGAATCGGGGACTGTCTGCATGTGCGGTATCGTTGGAATCGTCGGCCATTCGCAGGTTGCGCCGCTCATCGTCGATGCGCTGAAGCGGCTCGAATATCGCGGCTATGACTCGGCCGGCGTCGCCACCATCGAGCGTGGTGAGCTTGCCCGCCGCCGCGCCGAAGGCAAGCTGATCAACCTCGAGCGCCGGCTCAAGGACGAGCCGCTCGACGGCACGATCGGCATCGGCCACACCCGCTGGGCCACCCATGGCGTGCCCAACGAGACCAATGCGCATCCGCATTTTTCCGACGGCGTCGCCATCGTCCACAACGGCATCATCGAGAATTTTTCCGAGCTGCGCGACGAACTGGTCCGCGACGGCTATTCCTTCTCCTCGCAGACCGACACCGAGGTCGTGGCGCATCTGGTGGCGCGCGAGTTGGCCAGGGGGCTGAAGCCGGTCGAGGCCGCGCACCAGGCGCTGAAGCGGCTGGAAGGC
>NZ_JBWLUW010000017.1:0-84414 GCF_057784245.1 Mesorhizobium sp. CNPSo 4671
TTGTGGCTTCGGGGCCGTCCGAGTGTCGCTTACGCGGCTCTCTTGAATTTCGCGGAGGGCAGTCTTAGAAGCAAACTTCTTCGTCGCCAGCGGCGCACCGCCCTCGTTCGTGAGGCGTATATAGTCGCCACCAATCCAAACTGTCAACACACCATTCGAAAGTTTTTGAACTTTTTGCGACAGAAATTTCGGGCACGCTTTGTCGATAGCCGGCTGCCGCAGGGGAACAAAGGACAACACGCGGCCGGCCATGAACGAGCCCTATTGCCGCCGCATTGCCGTTCGACACCAAGGCCAACAAAAGAGGCCATGGCACAGCCGTGCAATGCCCTCTTTTAGGAGCCTCATAAGAGCGCGCGCGATGAGCCTTATAGAGAAGGCACGCCGCCCACTTTGCAGAGCGCTCTATAAGAGAAGTGCGCGAGGGGAATTCGACCGGGGCCTGAGGCTTCGTTGACTTAACCTGCCGTGACAGGCAAATGTCATGGCCACAACAAAAGCGACAAGCCGTTCCGCCCGGGGAAGAAGCAGCCTTTCTGGATGCCAGACACGGAAGATGTCATAGCCGAACTCGGCAATGAGCCGCCGCTTATCGCGGATGGCCGCAGCGGCCCGCCCGATCGGCGTGAGGTTTCTGCGCGCTGGCTGTCGGGCACATTCCTGACCGGCGTGACCTCGAGCGTGCTGATGGGCGTGGCGCTGTTTGCCGCCCTTGACGGGCGCCAGCAACTGGCGACCCCACCCGAGATCGCGGAACTGATCGGCCTTACCAGCAATGGCGATTCCGGCGAGGTGGCCAAGACGACCAGGCTGGTGGCGCCGCGTCAGATCGCCAAGGCCAAGGACCGCCGCCGCATGGAAGTGTCGATGGTCACCAAGGTCGGTGACCGTGATGTCATCCACACCATGCCTTTCGTGCAGATCAAGATGGCGCTCGCCGCCGGCCACACCACCAGCCGACCCTACCCGCCCTTCGACCCGATGCAGGTGTTCGGCGACGACGGCGACGATACTCCGGCGCAACCGGCGACGGCCTCCGCTGCGTCCGGCCAGATCTATGGCGCCAAGGTCGAAAGCGAGATGAGCCTGAAGACCGTCGATTTCCCCTTCGAGACGGCCTCCTTCGACGAAAAGAGCGACCTGTCCGCCGACGAGGTGGAAAAAGTGGTGCGCGAAGCCGGCACTGACCTCAGCGACGGCGCGGTGCAGGTCGCTTCACTCCACTATGTCGATCCGCAGCGATTCGGCGAAGCCTTTGCCGAGTCGATGGCCGGCTCCTACGATGTGAAGATTGTGCCGGAAAACGTCTCGGTGTCGCCACGTGCTGCCACCGACGACCAGGCGCCGGCTTTCGCCGAGGAAATCATTCCCTTCACCAAGGACACCGACCTCACCGAGGCCTTTGCCGATTCGGGCTACACAGGCGACGACGCCACCGGCATGGCCGAAGCGATCGCCAAGCTGTTGAACGCGCCGACGCTCAAAGCCGGAACGGTGCTGCGCGTCGGCCTCGAGGTTCACGGCGATGCCGCCAAGGTCGTGCGCACCAGCGTCTACGACAAGACCACGCATATCGTCACCATCGCGCTCGACGATCGCGGCCAATACGTTCCGGCGCAGGAGCCGGATCCGAATCCCGAATTGCTGACCGCATTCGATGATTCGTCGGCACCGGTGGTGGTGCGCGGCAACCTGCCCAATGTCTATGACGGCATCTACCGCACTGCCTATTCCTACGGCATGTCGAAGAAGATGACCCAGCGGCTGATCAAGCTGCTGGCGTCTGGCGTCGACTTCCAGTCGCGACTCAATCCGTCGGATCGCCTCGAAGTGCTGTTCTCGCAGCCCGACGGCGACGACCAGACATCAGACGATTCCGAGCTTCTCTATGTCTCGGCGACCTTCGGTGGCACAACGCGCAACTTCTACCGCTTCCAGATGCAGGACGGCAGCACCGACTATTTCGACGAGGATGGCTCGAGCGCCGAGCAGTTTCTGCTGCGCAACCCACTGCCCAACGGGAGATTCACCTCCGGGTTTGGTGCGCGCAAGCATCCTATCCTCGGCTACGTCCGCATGCACACAGGTACCGATTGGGCCGCCCCGATCGGATCGCCGATCATCGCAGCCGGCAATGGTGTCGTCGAGAAAGCCGGCTGGGCCGGCGGCTATGGCAAGCAGATCATCCTGCGCCATGCCAATGGCTACGAGACTTCATACAATCACCAGAGCGCCTTTGCCAAAGGCATCGCGCCGGGCGTCCATGTTCGCCAAGGCCAGGTCATTGGCTATCTCGGCCAGACCGGTCTCTCCACAGGTCCTCACCTCCACTACGAGCTGATCGTCAACGGCACCAAGGTCGATTCGATGCGTGTCCGCCTGCCGGTCGGCAAAGTGCTGAAGGGCGACGACCTCGTCGCCTTCAAGCGCGAGCGCGAGCGCATCGACGATCTGCTGAAGCAGGAAGATGGCAATTCGCTGAAGGTTGCCAGCGCCAAGATCGAAGGCTGATCTTCGACCGATCCGACATGGAGAATCAGCTCCGCGACGAATCGGCCGACGATTCATCGGTGCGGCGCGACCAGGGCAATGCCTGACCCGAAACGGTCATCCAGGCGATGAATGCGGCAAGCAGGCAGAGCACAGCGGTCGTCAAGGATATGGCTGAAAAAGCCGCGTCGCTGGCGGCAAGCCGCGTTGCTTCAAGTTCGGGCGGCAAGCCTGTCGATACCGGTTCGCCAAAACCCGGAATACCCGGCCTGACGCTGGTGTCGAGCATCGTCGAATAGACCCAGGCGGCCAGCGATCCCATTGCCGCCACCGCGATCAGGCCGGCAATGCGCGAGACGGCATTGTTGATGCCGGACGCGGCCCCCGTATCCTTGTCTTCCACCGCCGTCATGATCGCGGTCGACAGCGGTGAGACGACCAGCGCCATGCCGAGCCCCATCAGCGCCATCAGCGGAAATGTCCCGGTCCAGAAATGGTGAATGCCGGAATGGGTGAGCAAGGCAAGTCCGGCGAAGGCGAAAGCCACGATCAGGCTGCCGCAGGCGATCGGGAAACGGGGTCCGATCCGATCGGAAAGCTGGCCGACCGGACCCGATAAAAGTGCAATCGATGCCGACAGTGGCAGGAAGATGAAGCCGACCTCGGCCGTGCTCAGCCCCCAGCCGGCAATCAGCAGCATCGGCAGGTAGAAGAGATTGGCCGAGAGTGCGAAATAAAGGAAGAATGTCGCGACGTTGACGCCGGCGAAGGCGCGGATTCTAAACAGCGACAGGTCGATCATCGGCTCGCGCTGCCACCGCTCGAAGGCGATGAAGGCGACGAGCAGCACAAGACCGGCGACGATGCTCGGCCCCGACACGTGCCCGCCACCCTCGGCGCTCATCGAGGTCAGCCCATAGGCCAGCGCTCCGAATGCCAGCGTCGCCAGCGCCCCGCCGCCGAGGTCGAGGCTTCGCCTTTCCGTCGCCGCGTCGGCCGGAACCCTGGTCAGCAGAAGATAGACCGACAGCAGTCCAAGCGGCAGGTTGACGGCGAAGATCGCCCGCCAGATACCGTCGCCGAAAGTCGACAGGACGAAGCCACCCAGCACCGGCCCGAGCGCCGTCGTCAGCGCCGAGGCGGCGGCCCAGATGCCGATCGCGCGGCCGCGTTCTTTTTTCGGATAGGCCTTGGCGATGATGGCGAGGCTGCCGGGCACCATGATCGCCGCACCGATGCCCTGAAGGGCGCGAAACGCGATCAGCACGACAGCATTCGGCGCGAGCGCACAGGCGAGCGAAGCTGCGACGAACAGCACAATGCCGGCCACGAAGGCGCGGCGCAACCCGAACCGGTCGCCAGCGGCCCCGCCGGCAAGGATCAGCGCCGACAACGTCAACGCATAGGCATTGGAAATCCACTGCGCCTCGGCAAGGCTGGCACCGAGGTTGACGCGGATCGCCGGCATGGCAATGGCCAGGATGGAACCATCGATGAAGCCGAGCGCCGAGGCCAGGATCGCTGCGATCAATACGAACCGCCGTTGCGATTGCGAACAGAAGGTGCCGTTCGTGACTGGACTGATCAGCGGGACTGCGGCGGCTTCATCGGGTGAATGCATGGCACTCTGCTTAGACCGCCGCCGTGCTGGCAACAACCAGCCAGCAGCCTGCAGTCCTTGAAACCAGCCATATTGCCAGGAGACATCCTATCGGGATGCAAATGGCGGCGGCCATGCTAAGTTCCGGAACTCGGCAGGCGGGGAGAAATCAATGAAGCGCCCACTTGAAGCATCGCCGGAAGGACGCGGCCGCATTGTCGGCATCACCGACGGCGTCTTTGCCATCGCGCTCACGCTCATCGTGCTTGAGATCAGGGTGCCGGCGCATGAGGTTGTTCATTCCGAGCGCGATCTGCTTGCCGCCATTGCGGCACTCGCCCCACGCTTCCTGACCTATGCCTTGAGTTTCCTGACCCTGACCATCTTCTGGTTCGGCCAGCAGGCGCAACATGGGCTCATCGCCAAATCCGACCGACGGCTTGCCACGCTGAACCTCTGCTTTCTCGCCTTCATCGCGCTCTTGCCGTTCTCGACCGACCTTCTGGCCGACTTCCTCGAATTCAGGACCGCGGTGCTGGTCTACTGGCTCAACCTGCTGATGCTCGGCGTCACCCTGTTCGCCAGCTGGCGCTACGCGGAGAAGAACGGCTTTGTCGCGGAAGATGTCGACGCTGAAACGACGCGCACGGTCTATCAGCGCATCGTCAAGGCGCAGATCTTGTGGGCGATCGGTGCCGCACTGTGCCTGATCAACCCGTTGCTCAGCGTCGTCTTTATCCTGGCGGTGCAGCTGATCTATGCCGCTGCGCTGCGCGGTTCATTGCTGCGCAACGTCATCGGCTGAAGGTCCGCCGACGAACTCCACGGTGACGCCTGGCGACACCAGCTTGGCGAGTTCGCGCGCGTCCCAGTTGGTCAGGCGCACGCAGCCATGGCTTTCGGTCTTGCCGATCTTCGACGGCTCGGGCGTTCCGTGGATGCCGTAGGTCGGCTTGTCCAGGGCGATCCAGACCGACCCGACGGGTCCGTTGGGGCCTGGCGGAATGGTCAGGATCTTGTCGTTCTGGCCCTGCTTGAAATTGATGTTCGGGTTGTAGGTGTAGTTCGGGTCGAGTGCGATGCGCGACACAGCGTGAATGCCGGTGGGCGACGGCGTGTCGGCCGAGCCGATGGTGGCGGGATAGGCTGCGACCAGCTTGCCGCCCGCATCGTAGGCGTACACTTCTTTCTTGGTCTTGTCGGCGACGATCCGCGCGACCGGTGTCGAGACCAGCTTGCCGAAATTGGCGACCTTGATGATCGTGCCGGGGCTATTGAAGTCGAGGCCCTTGTTGATCGACTTCAGATAGTTCTCGTCCATGTGGAAGCGCTCCGCCAGCGCTTCGGTGACAGAGGTGTAGCACATGCAGTTGAGCTGC
Source organism: Mesorhizobium sp. CNPSo 4671 (assembly GCF_057784245.1). NCBI lineage: Bacteria > Pseudomonadati > Pseudomonadota > Alphaproteobacteria > Hyphomicrobiales > Phyllobacteriaceae > Mesorhizobium > Mesorhizobium sp. CNPSo 4671. The sequence goes on from NZ_JBWLUW010000017.1 coordinate 5,470, forward strand.
GCCTTCTGGCCGTAGTCTTCCGGGATCGAGGCGACATACGGGCCGGCCGCATCCTCCGCAGTGATCGTGTAGCTGGCAAAGGCGTCGCCACCGGATTGTGAAAGTGCCGCCTGGATACCGACCGTATCGGTCGACTTCAGATTGCTGCCGGTGATCTCATTATAGGCGGCCAAAGCCTTGTCGACGTTAGAGCCGAAGCGCCCGTCGATCACGCCTGGCGAAGCACCACCACGGTCGAGCAGCACCTGAAGCGCTGCGACATCCTGGCGGGCTCCCAGCGTAAGCGACGGATCGACGGCGGCCTTGCCGCCAGTGTCCGGCGGCAGGGACGACTGCGACTCCGGATTGGCCTGCTGCACGTCCGGCTGCGCTTGATCGATCGAAGCCTCGTTCAGCGGCTGGCGCTTGATGGTGCCCGGCTTTGCCGGCTGCGGCGCATCCGGATAGGTGTTGTCGTAGCTGCCGTCGTCCTGCGGCGCCGGCGGATAGGCGTCGACGGAGTTGTCGCCATAAGGGTCGGACTCATCCACCGGCGGCGGGATGACCCGGCCCTCCTCTTCCAGCTGCTTGCGGCGGAACCGCGCCATGTCTTCCGGATCGTCGAGATAGTAGCGATCATCATCGGCGGGAGCCCGGCCCAACTCGCGCAGCCTTGTCTCGCGGCGCAGCGCACGACGGTCGAGCCGTGTCCCCGGCGGCTGGATGGCGATGACCTTGCCGGTATCGGCATCGACGATGACCCGGTTGCCGCGGGCGTCGTAGTAGATGTCCAGATTTCCGTCCTGGGCAACGAGAATGCCGCCATCGTCGGCAGCGCGGACAATCCTTGGTGCATTGTCCCGCGTCGGCGCGGCAAGCGCGGCAGAAGACACAAGCCCGGCGGCAAGCGCCGAAAGGGCAAAGATCGTGCGGAACATTGTGGCCAAACTCTCCGGTCCGTAATTGCCGCCGCCCGGCATTGTTCTCTGGGCGAACCCCTTCGCCAGCAAACCAGTTAACCCACCATATGGTTCCAATATGAACCGGGCATGAAGATGGCGGTTTTCCGGCGCATCGAGGAATACTAGCTAGCTTGCGAGCCCCAATTCCTTGCGCGCCTGCTTCGTCAGCTTTAGCGCAACAAGGCGATGGCTCTCGCGCAGATAGTCCTTCAGCGCAGCATCATCCATGCTCTGGCTTGTCCGACGCTGGATCCATGTCATGCCGCGCGAGGCAAGGTAGGGCGCGGGCCGCAGGCCCGGCTGTTCCTTCAACACATCATAGGCGATGTCGGAACATTTGAAGGTGACGAAGAGCTGCTGGCCCTGATCCCAGCCGCCGATCGCGAACACCTTGGTCCCAACCTTCCAGACATGGGCGCCGCCCCATTGGACGACATGATTGGTCGCCGGCAGTGAGGCGCAGAAGCCGTTGTAATCATCCAGCGTCATCCGCCCGCCCCCACCCTTATTATGAAAACGCCGCGCGTCCAGGGCGGACGCGCGGCGTTGGAATCAGGCCGCCGCTTCGGTCGCGACGACCGTCGGCTTCGAGCGGAAGTTCAGCCGGTCGGAGCCGGACGTGACCTTGACGGTCGAGCCGTCGAGAATCTCGCCGAGCAGGATCTTCTCCGCCAACGGGTCCTGCAGTTCCTTCTGCATCACCCGCTTCAGTGGCCGCGCGCCATAGGCCGGGTCGTAACCCTTGGCTGCCAGCCACTCGATCGCTTCATGATCCAGCGACAGCGTGATCTTGCGATCGACAAGCAGGCTTTCCAGCCGCTTGAGCTGAATCTCGACGATGCGGTCCATGTCCTTGCGGCGCAGCCGGTGGAACAGGATCACCTCGTCGACGCGGTTGAGGAACTCCGGCCGGAACGATGCCTTGACCACACCCATCACCTCGTCGCGCACGGCGTCGACATCCTGGTCCTCGCCGAGATTGACCAGATATTCGGCGCCGAGGTTCGACGTCATGATGATCAGCGTGTTGCGGAAATCGACCGTGCGGCCCTGCCCGTCGGTCAGCCGGCCGTCGTCGAGCACCTGCAAGAGCACGTTGAAGACATCCGGATGCGCCTTCTCGATCTCGTCGAACAGCACGACCTGATAGGGCCGGCGCCGCACCGCTTCGGTCAGCGCACCGCCCTCCTCATAGCCGACATAGCCGGGAGGCGCGCCGATCAGCCGGGCGACCGAGTGCTTCTCCATGAACTCCGACATGTCGATGCGCACCATGGCGCTATCATCGTCGAACAGGAAGCTTGCCAGCGCCTTGGTCAGTTCGGTCTTGCCGACACCCGTCGGTCCCAGGAAGATGAACGAGCCGATCGGCCGGTTCGGATCCTGCAGACCGGCGCGGGCGCGCCGCACCGCCTTGGAAACGGCCTGCACCGCTTCGCCCTGGCCGACGACGCGCTTGCCGATCTCGTCTTCCATACGCAGCAGCTTGTCGCGCTCGCCCTGCAGCATCTTGTCGACCGGAATGCCGGTCCAGCGCGACACGATATGGGCGACGTGGTCGGGCGTGACCACTTCCTCGACCATGCCGGCCTTGCCGTCCTGGGCTTCGGCTTCCTTGAGCTTCTTTTCCAGTTCCGGGATCTTGCCATAGGCAAGCTCGCCGGCGCGCTGGAACTCACCCTTGCGCTGGGCAATGGCGAGGTCGTTGCGCGCCTCGTCGAGCTGCTTCTTCAGGTCGGCGGCGAGCCCGAGCTTCTGTTTCTCGGCCTGCCACTTGGCGGTGATCTCGGTCGATTCCTCCTCGAGGCCGACAAGTTCCTTTTCCAGGCGGGCGAGCCGGTCCTTCGAGGCATCATCCGTCTCGACCTTCAGCGCCTCGCGCTCGATCTTGAGCTGCATGATGCGGCGGTCGATCTCATCCAGCGCCTCGGGCTTGGAATCGACCTGCATCCTGAGCCGCGACGCGGCTTCGTCTACGAGGTCGATCGCCTTGTCCGGCAGGAAGCGGTCGGCGATGTAGCGGTTGGACAGCGTCGCCGCCGCCACCAGCGCCGAGTCGGAGATACGCACCTTGTGGTGCTGCTCGTACTTTTCCTTCAGGCCGCGCAGGATCGAGACGGTGTCTTCCACCGTCGGCTCATCGACAAAGACCGGTTGGAAACGGCGGGCAAGGGCGGGATCCTTCTCGACATGTTTTCTGTACTCATCGAGCGTGGTCGCGCCGACGCAGTGCAGTTCACCGCGCGCCAGCGCCGGCTTCAGCAGGTTCGACGCATCCATGGCGCCATCCGCCTTGCCGGCGCCGACCAGCGTGTGCATCTCGTCGATGAACAGGATGATGTTGCCGTTGGCCGAGGTGACTTCGGAGAGCACGGCCTTCAGCCGCTCCTCGAACTCGCCGCGATATTTGGCACCGGCAATCAGCGCGCCCATGTCGAGCGCCATCAGCTGCTTGTCCTTCAGCGATTCCGGCACGTCGCCGTTGACGATGCGCAGCGCCAGGCCTTCGGCGATCGCCGTCTTGCCGACGCCCGGCTCGCCGATCAGCACCGGATTGTTCTTTGTGCGGCGCGACAGCACCTGGATGGTGCGGCGGATCTCGTCGTCGCGGCCAATCACGGGGTCCAGCTTGCCGGCGCGGGCATCGGCCGTCAGGTCGCGCGCGTACTTCTTCAGCGCGTCATAGCCCTGCTCGGCACTCGCCGAATCGGCGGTGCGGCCCTTGCGGACATCGTTGATGACCTGGTTCAGCGCCTGCGCGGTGACGCCGGCCTTGGCCAGGATGTCGGCGGTCTTGGCCGACTTTTCCATGGTGAGCGCCTGTAGCAGCCGCTCGACCGTGACGAAGCTGTCGCCGGCCTTCTTGGCCAGTTCTTCGGCGGTAGAGAACACCTTGGCCAGTGGCTGCGCCAGATAGAGCTGGCCGTTGCCGCCTTCCACCTTGGGCATCGCCTCGAGCGCCGTCTCGACACCGAGCTTGACGTCGCGGACATTGCCGCCGGCGCGCTCGATCAGCGACGCGGCCAGACCCTCGTCATCGTCAACGAGAACCTTCAAAATGTGTTCGGGGGTGAATTGCTGGTGGTTGCGGGAGAGCGCCATGGTCTGCGCGGACTGGATAAAGCCGCGCACGCGCTCGGAGTATTTCTCAAGGTTCATATCTGTCTCCTTCCGTCACCGGCCCGCTTTGCGGCACCGGATCAGATTGCGGTGACGGACCCGCCCATTCGAGCCGGATCCTGTTCAGCCGAGATATGGTGCATAGGCCATGCCGTCTCAAGACGCCTTGATATCGGTCAATGCATAATATTCCACGTCAGCCCGAACGAAAACGGCGGAGATTGCTCTCCGCCGTTCAACGCCTTGAAATGCTGTTCGATCAGTTGTCGATATCGACAATCACCGGTTCGGCATTGCCGTTTTCGACTGGGCTGGCGGCCGCATCGCCGGCATCGGCGTTGTCGCTACCGCCATCGACCTGGTCGGCATTTGTGCGCGGGCGGCGCGGACGACGCGGGCGACGGGCAGCACCACTCTCGGCGGCCGCCTCGTTGAGCTCGGCCTGGGCGGCAAGGGCCGCCGGCGAGAAACTCTCGAATAGCGGAGCCGGCGCGGCTGCCGCAACGGTCTCGATCGGCAAACCGGGCTCTAGCTGCACCTCTGCCTGGGTGTCTGCTTGGACCGGGGTCTCGTTGCGCTGCTGCTGGCCGCCTTGCTCGGTCGACGGAGCATAATCGCGCTGGCCATTCTGGCCATAGCCGCCATTGGGACGGCGATCGCGGTGACGCCCGCCATTGTTGTCGCGCCCGCCATTGTTGCGCCCACCATTATCACGATTATCGCGGCCGCCTTCCCGGTTCAGGGCGACTTCGGCAGGCATGCCTTCGATGACCGGCTGCGGGCCGGCGCCATGGTTGGCCTGAGCATCGGAAACGTTGTTGCCGTTGTTGCCGGCATTGTCGAAGTCATCACGATCCTCATCGCCGTCATCGTCGAAATCGTCGCGATTCTGTTGCGTATTCTGGATCGGCATCTGCGCCTGCGCGGCGGCAATGATGCGATTGTAGTGTTCGGCGTGCTGGAGGTAGTTCTCCGCCATGACCCGGTCGCCGGAGCTTTGCGCGTCACGGGCCAGGGTGGCGTATTTTTCGGCGATCTGCTGAGCCGATCCACGAATCTTCACGTCCGGGCCGTTGCTCTCGTAGTTGCGCGTCAGGGGATTCGGGCCCTTGCGGTTGTTGTTGTTATTGTTGTTGCCACCGCCGCCGCCATTGTTGTTGCGACCGCGCATGCGCCTGTTCTGCTGTTGTGGCCTCATTCGACTCTCTTCATCTTGAAATTTTCGAAAACTCGTTACGAACGGTGGCGCTCATGCAGCCAGCCGTTTCGTTTCTTCACCGGCGTTCGCCCGCATCAATTGCGTTGGCGCCACGTGCCATCCTGTTCCGGTTACATCACTTGCCGGACGATTCCCGCACGAAGCTTGGGCGTCGTTTGCGCAAGAAGGCAGCTATTTCCAAGGAGGACCGAATCGCTAAGAGCACTGCCTGCTTCGTCTCATCCGGTTGAGGCGACCCTAGCCGCATTCCCCGGTATTGCCAAGCGGTTTTTTCGCACTGCGTCAAGGCTTATCCCCATTGAAAGACAAGAACCCTGTCGTTTCCGCCGAGATCACGCATAGCAGCAGCCGATGCATAACCAGCCGCCTTGAATATATCCGTAACCCCATTGCGTTGCGTGTGGCCGATCTCGACCGCAATCCTGCTTTCGGCTTCAAGAAACCGTGCCGCCTCGGCGGCAATGATCCTGTAGGGGTTCAGCCCATCCACGCCACCATCCAAGGCCAGGCGTGGGTCGAAATCGCGGACCTCGTCCTGCAGATTTCCAATATCTCTGGAGGGTATATAGGGAGGGTTTGCGGCAATTACATGGTATCGGCCGGAAACTTTTTCGAACCAGTCCGACTGCACCGCCGTGAACCGATCGCCAAGTCCGAGTTCCCCAGCATTGCGAGCCGCGGTTGTCAGCGCGCCGGCAGCAATATCGACGCCGGTCGCGGTCGCGGTCGGCACGGCACTCAGCAGCGCCAGCGCGATGGCGCCCGTCCCGGTGCCGAGATCAAGGATGCGGCAGGTGCCCTCCCGCGCGGCCATTGCCTTGACGAAGGGCAGCACCGCCTCGACCAGCGTTTCGGTATCCGGCCGCGGTTCCAGCGTTTCCGGCGACAGTGACAGGCGCAAACCGTAGAATTCGCGGTAGCCGAGGATGCGATGCACCGGTTCGCCACCGGCTCGCCGTGTCAGGGCGGCATCGATCGCGGTGATGACCGTTCCGTCGATCCTGCGCTCAGGGTCGGCAATGGCCTGCGTACGCGTCGTGCCTGAAAAATGTTCAACGATCAGCCGCGCATCGAGCGCCGGATCATCGACCCCGGCCATGGCAAGCCTGGCCCGCGCCTCCCGCAGCAGCGCTCCCAGCGCCTCGGGCAGAGGATCAGCCATCAAGGCCGATATCGGCCAGCAGCTTCGACTGGTGATCGGCGATCAGCGCGTCGATGACTTCGTCGAGCTCGCCCATCATCACCCGGTCGAGCTTGTAGAGCGTCAGGTTGATGCGGTGATCGGTGACGCGGCCTTGCGGGAAATTATAGGTGCGGATGCGCTCCGAGCGGTCGCCGGAACCGACCTGCGACTTGCGTGATTCCGAGCGCTCCTCGTCCGCCTTGCTGCGCTCCAGGTCATAGAGCCGGGCACGCAGGATCTGCATGGCCTTCGCCCGGTTCTGGTGCTGCGACTTCTCCGCCTGCACCACCATGATGCCGGTCGGCAAATGGGTGATGCGGACCGCCGAATCGGTGGTGTTGACGTGCTGGCCGCCGGAGCCCGAGGCGCGCATCGTGTCGATGCGGATGTCTTCGGCGCGGATCTCGATGTCGACTTCTTCCGCTTCCGGCAGCACGGCCACCGTTGCCGCCGAGGTATGAATGCGCCCGCTGGCCTCGGTCGCCGGCACACGCTGCACGCGATGCACGCCGGATTCGAATTTCAGATGAGCAAACACCCCCCGGCCGGAAATGGTGGCGATGATTTCCTTGAAACCGCCGGCATCGCCGTCGCTGGCCGACACCGTCTCGAACCGCCAGCCGCGCTCGGCGGCATAGCGCTCATACATGCGAAACAGGTCACCGGCGAAAAGGGCCGCTTCATCGCCGCCGGTGCCGGCACGGATTTCGAGGATGGCGTTCTTGTCGTCGGCAGCGTCCTTGGGCAACAGAAGGACCTGAATGTCCTTCTGCAGCGCCTCGATGCGCTGCTCCACCCCGGGCAGATCCGCCTCGGCGAGCGCCCGCATCTCGGCATCGGTGCCCTTGTCGGCGAGCATCGCTTCGAGGTCGGCCTGCTCATGCTCGGCCGAGCGCAATTCCCTGACCTTGGCCACCATGTCCTGCAGCTCGGCATATTCCGACGCCATCTTCACATAGGCATCCGGCGCCGGGCCGGCCGACATCTGCGCTTCGAGCATCTCGAAACGCTTGACGACTTGATCCATACGATCGCGGGGCAAATTGACCATGGTGAGGGCGCTACAACGGGATCGAGCGGTCGTCGGCGAAGGCCTGCAGCAGCGCCCGCATCGGCAACCCCTGCGCCGGCGCCATCAGATTGTCGTCGAAGAACGCCGTCAGTTCATCCAGCGGCAATTCCGTCAGCATCGCCTTGACCGGGCCGATCGAGGCCGGCGACATCGAGATCGAACGGAAGCCGAGGCCGATCAGCGCCATCGCCGAGATCGGCTTGCCGGCGAGTTCACCGCACAGCGTTACCGGCGTGTGGTTGCGAATGCCGGCATCGGCAATCTGCTTGAGCACGCGCAGGAACGGCGCCGACAGCGTGTCGAAGCGGTTGGCCAGTTGCGTGTTGCCGCGGTCGACCGCCATGACGAACTGGAACAGGTCGTTCGAACCGACCGAGACGAAGTCGACGGCCTTCATCAATTCGTCGAGCTGGAACAGCAGCGACGGCACTTCCAGCATCGCACCCAGCTTGAGACTGGTCGGCAGATGATGGGCAAAGCGCGAGAGATGCCGTACCTCGCGGTCGATGATTTCGCGCGCCTGGGCGATCTCGCCAAGCTCGGTCACCATCGGCAGCATCAGCTTGAGCTCGCGCCCACCGCTGGCCTTCAGCAAGGCGCGGATCTGGGTGCGCAGCAACCCCGGCCGATCAAGCGTCAGGCGGATCGCCCGCCAGCCAAGCGCCGGATTCTCTTCCTGGATGGCGCCCTTGAAGTAGGGCAGCACCTTGTCGCCACCGATATCGATGGTGCGGAAAGTGACCGGCTTGCCGCGCGCCGCCTCGAGCACGTCGCGGTAGAGTTTCTCCTGCGCCTCGGCGCGCGGAAAGGTCGAAGCGACCATGAACTGCAATTCGGTGCGGAACAGGCCGATGCCGGCCGCACCCGCCTCGGCCAGCTGCGGCAGGTCGACGGCAAGCCCGGCATTCATCAACAGGTCGACCTGGACGCCGTCCTTGGTTGTCGACGGCTTCTTGCGCAGTTCGCGGTAGACCTCTTGCCGGCGGGCGCGGAACCGCACCTTTTCGGCATAGGCAGCTTCGAGATCGGATTGCGGCCGCAGATGGATTACGCCCTCTTCGCCGTCGACGATGATGGCATCGCCGTTTTCCGCCATGGAAACGGCACCCTTCATCTGGCCGGCGACAGGAATGCCCATGGCGCGCGCGACGATGACGACGTGGCTGGTGGCGGCGCCATCCTCGAGCACCAGGCCGCGCATCTTGTCGCGGGGATAGTCGAGCAGTTCGGCCGCCCCCATCGAGCGGGCGACAATGATGGCGTCCTTCGGCAGCGAGGCCGCGACATCCTCCGGCCCGCGACCCATCAGCTGGCGCAGGAGCCGGTTGGCGAGATCGTCGAAGTCGCTCATCCGCTCGCGCAGATAGGGATCGGTCATGTGCAGCATGCGCGCGCGCATGTCGCTCTGCACCTTTTCCACGGCAGCTTCCGCCGTCAGGCCGTTGCGGATCGCCTCTTCCAGGCGGCGTACCCAGCCGCGGTCATTGGCGAACATGCGGTAGGCTTCGAGCACCTGGCGATGCTCGCCCTCGAAGGCGACGTCGCGACGCTCCAGCATGTCGTCGATGGAAAGCCTGAGCGAACCGAGCGAGGTCTCGAGACGCCTGACTTCTTCCTCGCTGTCCTCGTTGAACAGATTGGTGACGACGATGCGCGGCTCGTGCAGCACGACATGGCCAAGCCCGACGCCGTCGTTGAAGGACAGGCCGGTGAAGCTGACAGGCCGGCGCAAATCGAGTTCCAGCCCAGGCCGGGTCAGCCGTGCCAGATCGCCGGTGGCGATCATCTCGGCGATCACCATCGCCGTGGTTTCCAGCGCCTCAACCTCGTCGTCGCGATAATGGCGCATGGTCTTGTTCTGCACGACCAGGACGCCGAGCGTACGCCCTGCCCTCAGCACCGGCACGCCAAGGAAGGAATTGTAGATCTCTTCCCCGGTCTCCGGCAGGTAGGCGAAGGCCGGATGCTCCTGCGCGTTGGACAGGTTGAGCGGCCTCGCGCTGGCGGCAATCGTGCCGACCAGACCTTGTCCGAGCCGCAGTTGCGCCAGGTGGACGGCGTTCGGGTTCAGACCCTCGGTGGCGTAGAGTTCGAGCACCGAATCGGCGCGCAGCACATAGAGCGAGCAGACTTCCGCGACCATGTTGGAGGCGATGTCGCGCACGATCCGGTCAAGCCGCTCCTGCGGCTCCAGCGGCTCTTGCATGAGCTCGCGGAGCCGTTTCAGCAAAACGCGCGGGCCGCTGGCCTGGTCACGCATCGCGGCTTCTTCTCCAATGAAACACTTGCCGGCGCAGTTTCCGCCGCTGCCGGCATGCGCGCAACAACTGATTCAGTCTTGCTACTGCTTATCCAGACCGTAGACGGAATGCAAAGTGCGAACTGCCAGTTCGGTGTACGGACCGTCGATCAGTATCGAAATCTTGATCTCGGAGGTGGTGATGGCGCGGATATTGATCGCCTTGTCGGCCAGCGCCTTGAAGGCGGTGGCGGCGACACCGGCATGGCTCCGCATGCCGATGCCGATGACCGAGACCTTAGACATGCCCGCTTCCGACTGCACGACATCGTAGCCGACCTCGGCCTTCAGCCGGTCGAGCACGGCCAGCGCCTTGTCGACGTCTCCGGAAGGCACGGTGAAGGTCATGTCGGTGAACTTGCCGTCCTCGGATATGTTCTGGACGATCATGTCGACATTGATGTTGGCCTCGGCCAGCGGCCCGAAAATGCCGGCGGCGACGCCAGGGCGGTCGCCGACGCGGCGCAGCGAAATCTGGGCCTCGTCCTTGGCGTAGGCAATTCCGGTGACGACCTGCTGTTCCACGATCTCTTCCTCGTCGCAAATGAGCGTTCCCGGGGGATTGAGCAAATCCCCCATTCCGGGCGCGTCGGGATCGTCGAAGGACGACCGCACGAAGGTACGCACCCTGTGCACCATGGCAAGCTCGACCGAACGCACCTGCAGAACCTTGGCGCCGAGCGAGGCCATTTCAAGCATTTCCTCGAACGAGATCTTGGCCAGCCGCCGCGCCTTGGGCTCGATGCGCGGATCGGTGGTGTAGACCCCGTCGACGTCGGTGTAGATGTCGCAGCGGTCGGCCTTGACCGCCGCGGCAATGGCGACCGCGCTGGTGTCGGAACCGCCGCGGCCAAGCGTGGCGATGCGATTGTCCGGCCCGATGCCCTGGAAGCCGGCGATGACAGCCACCTGGCCCTCGCCGAAGCGCTTGATCAGGAAGGCGCCGTCAATGTCGAGGATGCGCGCCGCGCCATGCGCGTTGTCGGTCTTGATCGGGATCTGCCAGCCCTGCCAGGAGCGCGCATGCACGCCCATGTTCTGCAAGGTGATGGCCAGCAGACCGGCCGTGACCTGTTCGCCGGAAGCGACGACCGCGTCATATTCGCGTGCGTCGTGCATCGGCGAGGCCTCGCGCGTCCAGGCGACCAGTTCGTTGGTCTTGCCGGCCATCGCCGAGACCACCACCGCCACCTCATGGCCGGCGTCGACCTCGCGTTTGACGTGACGCGCCACATTGCGGATGCGGGCGATGTCGGCGACGGAGGTTCCGCCGAATTTCATCACGATACGCGCCATGGAAGCGAAATGCCTTTGACTGAAGCCGGCCTGGAGCCGAAAACGAAGGAAAGCGCCCGGCTGGCGCCGGCCGCTGAATGCGCGGCCTCCTTAGCCAAATGCTTTGGGTTTCGCAAGGCTGGCGGCGGATTGCCGGCTTCAAGAAGATGGATATTGCCTTCCAGGCCGGCGCCGCTTACCAAATGCTGCCCGCGGGGAATTCCTTTTGGTCCGGCATAACAGATGATTGCTCGTCTTCGGCGCGCCATGCGATTGCAATCGCTGCCGCTTGCCGCCGGCTTCGCGGTGCTGGCACTGATCGTCGGCACCCGCGCCTTGCTGGTCGAGGGCCAGAGGGCCAATCGTGCCGCCGCGCGCGAGACAATCGAATACCAGGAACAGCTTTCCGGACTGCTTTCATTGGCGCAGGACGCCGAGGCCGGCCAGCGCGGCTATCTGCTGACCGGCGAGAAATCCTACCTCGAACCGTACCAGAAGGCTGTCGATGCAATCCCGGGGCAACTTGCCCGCATCGATGCCATGACCTCATCCAACGATCAGCTCGCCCCGCAGATCAGCCACATCAAGGACGCGCTGGCGCAAAAGCAGGCTGAACTGGCCGTGACGATCACGCTCTACGACAAGGGCGACGCGGCCAAGGCATTGCAACTGGTCCGCAGTGGCCAGGGCAAGGCGGCCATGGACGAAATCCGCGCCAGTATAGACACGATCCGGCGCATCGGCGCTGCCGACATCGCCGCGCGCGACGAGCATACCGACCAGGTCGAGGCCTGGCTGCGTATCGGGTCTCTTGTCGCACTGCTGGCGATCTTCCTGCTCGGCGCCTACACCATCCGCCAATCCCGCCGCCGCTTCCGCGAGGTCGCCACCGCCCAGGAAGAGTTGATGCGCAAGAACATCGAGCTCGGCAGCGAGATCCAGACACGTGAAAAGGCCGAATCCCAGATCCGCCAGATGCAGAAGATGGAGGCCGTCGGCCAACTGACCGGCGGCATCGCCCATGATTTCAACAACATGCTGGCGGTGATCCTCAGCGCAATGAACCTTGCCCAGCGCAAGCTGAAGCGCGGCGAGAATGATATCGAGAAATTCATCGAGGCGGCGACGGACGCGGCCAGCCGTGCCGCCAATTTAACCTCCCGGCTGCTTGCCTTCTCCCGTCTGCAGCCGCTGGCGCCGCAGGTGGTCGACACCAACCGGCTGGTGACCGGCATGTCCGACCTTCTGCACCGTGCGCTCGGCGAAGGCATCCGCGTCGAAACGGTGCTGGCGGGCGGCCTGTGGAAAACCCACGCCGACCCCAGCCAGATCGAGAATGCCATCCTCAACCTTGCCGTCAATGCCCGCGACGCCATGGACAATGACGGCAAGTTGACCATCGAGACCGCCAACAGCCACCTCGACGACGCCTACGCCGCCACGCATGCCGAGGTCACGCCAGGCCAATATGTGATGATCGCGGTAACCGACACCGGCGCGGGCATGTCGCCCGAGGTCATCGCCAAGGCGTTCGAACCCTTCTTCACGACCAAGCCGGTCGACAAGGGCACGGGACTTGGGCTGAGCCAGGTGTTCGGCTTCGTCAAGCAGTCGGGCGGCCACGTCAAGATCTACTCCGAACTGGGCGAAGGCACGACGATCAGGATCTATCTGCCCCGGTTTTTCGGGGCGGAGGAGCCGGCAGCACTTGCCGGGCGCGGCAAGAGCACCGCCAAGGTCACCGAAACGATCCTCGTCGTCGAGGACGACGCCCGCGTGCGGGCCGCCACGACGGACGCGATGCGCGAACTCGGCTACACCGTCATCCACGTCGGCAGTGGCCAGGAGGCCCTTCAGGAGCTGGCCGCGACACCCGGCATCGCCCTGCTTTTCACGGACATTGTCATGCCGGTGATGAACGGCCGCAAGCTCGCCGAGGAAGCGGTCGCGCGCCAACCCGGTCTGAAAGTCGTGTTCACCACGGGTTTCACCAGGAATGCCGTCGTCCACAACGGCGTGCTCGACCATCACGTGCACTTCCTGGCCAAGCCGTTCACTATCGAGCAGCTCGAGGCCAAGCTGCGAGAAGTGCTGGACGCACAGGGATAGCTGGCATGACCGAAACCTTGGAAATCGTCAATTTTCGCCTCAAGCCCGGAACCGAAGCGGGCTTTGCCGCCGGCAACCGCCTGGTCAGCGACTGGCTGGCGCGGCAACCGGGTTTCGTCAGCCGTTGCCTGGCCCGGCGGGATGATGGCGGCTGGGTCGATATCGTGCGCGGGCAGAGCCGCCAGTAGGCCCTCACCGCAGCCGGGCGGATCATGTCCGAGATCGGTGATTGCGAGGCCATGCGCGCCATCGATCCTGCCAGTGTCGACATGAAGCATGCCGAACTCGTTCTGTCGAATTAGCCCACGCTTTGGCTGGCCGTCGAAAGGTCCCACTGGGGATCAACCCTGCCCAATCCGGTAACGACGCGGTCGCGGCCGTCCGCTTTTGCCTGATAGAGCGAACGATCCGCGGCGTTGACGATCTCGACCCATGACGCGCCGAGTTCCGGGAAGGCGGACACGCCGAACGAGGCCGTGATGGTTCCAAGCGTGCGGCCGCGATGCGCCAGATGCAGCTGCTTGATCGCCTTGCGCAGCGCCTCGGCGCGCTCGGCGGCATCGGCGAGCGACGTCCCCGGCATCATCAGGGCGAATTCCTCGCCACCGTAGCGCGACACCACGTCACTTTCCCTGGCATGGTCGAGCAGCGTGGCGGCGACCTGTTTGAGCACGAGATCGCCCGCTTCATGGCCGAACGTGTCGTTGAACTGCTTGAAATGATCGACATCGAGCATGATCATCGCCAACGGCTGTTCGGAACGCTCCATGCGCCTCAGTTCGCGGCTGCTTGTTTCCTCGAGGTAGCGGCGGTTGTAGAGCCCGGTATTCGGATCGCGGATCGATTGCTGCCGCAATGTTTCGCGCAGGCGCAGATTGGCCAGGGCCAGTGCCAGTGTATCGACGACGCCGCGCAGGATCTGTTGCCGCTCGGTCAGCCAGTCCGGCCTGCCGGCGGCATCCGGTTCGCACAAATGCACGATGCCAAGCGTCTCCCCCTGCGCCGCCAACGGCATGCAGACGTAACCACGGCCGCCATTCTCGGTGATGTGATTGCAGCGCGGCGTCAGCATGCCGGGGCCGGCCACATGTTCCTGACCGCGCCGCAGCGCCCAGCAATCTTCCGGCGCAAACTGGCCAACGCTCGAACGCACAGCACCCCAATGCTCCATTTCCTCGACCAGATTGCGCGAGGCACTGGTCAGATGCACGGTTCCGCTCAATCCGCCGAAGAAATCGGGCATGGCCGAACCGACCACGGAAAATGCCTCATGGAAGGTGACGCACGCCTGGAGCAGTTCGCCGAGCTTGACCAGGCGGGTCGTTGCCTGGGACGTTTCCTTCAGTTCGCGGTTCAGCGTCGCCAGTTCCTCGGCGCGATCGCTGACCGCCCGCTCGGCGCTGCGCAACTCTCTGATATCGTTCAACGTCAGCACGATCCCGCCGTCGGAGCGATTGAGCGGATTGCAGCTCGCAATCACCGGCAGGTACGATCCGTCCGGCTTTACCAGCCGCACCTCGGCCTGATGCCCGCGACCCGTGGTCAGCGCCAGCTCGATCGGGGATGTTGCCTGCCCCAGCCTGTCTCCCGACAGTCCCCTTATATCGAGAACCGACGGCCAATCCTGGCCCTCGATCTTGTCATTGCGCCGCCCGATGATCTCGGCGGCCGCCGGATTGACCGAGACGATCCGGCCATTGCCGTCGATGACGACAATGCCTTCCGCGACAGTGCGGACAATATCCTCGATATAGGTCTTCTGCTCGACGAGCTGCCCACGCGAGGATTCGAGTTCGGATGCCATGCTGTCGAACCCTCGCGCCAATTGGCCGAACTCATCATTGGAGGTCAGGCCGATACGCGCCCCGGCGTCGCCGCGCGCCAGCGATTCGATGCCGCGGTTGAGGCCGGAAAGACCGGCGCCGAAGCCCCGCAGCAACAAAAAAGTCGAGATCGCTGAGATCAACACGGCGGCTGCGGTGCACAGACCGACAAGCCAGAGCATGTTGTTGGTGCGCTGTTGGGCGGCGTGCAGCAGCGGCGTGTACTCGAACAGCACTGCGCCGACCGTCTTGCCGGCAGCATCCTTGATCGGCACCGCAACCAGGTTAATCGGCTCAGCCACATCGCCGCTGTCTTCGATGAAGTCGCGCGGCGCGCCGTCCTCGATCGTCCGGCCGACTTCATTGCCGGGATCGTGGTGGTACGGTGTGCCGATATTTTTTTCTTCGCCCGGGACGTCGGCAAGGATGACCTTGTCATGATTGACGACAACGAGATCGCGTTTCGAGTCGCTGTGCTGCGATTTCACGAATTCGCGCAGTGCGTCCGCTCTTTCGAACAGGGAATGCGGCGCATCGGAAGCCTTGAAGGCAATCGCTTCGGCCAATTGCCGCCCGACGCTTGTCGCCTCGGCCACTGCGGCGGATCTGGTCAGCGACATCTGGGAGACTATGGCAATGCCGCCCACCAGGCCGATCAAGGCCGCGGCGCTCAACAAGGTGGCAACAATCTGGGTCTTGATCCGCACCAAGCCATCCCAATCAATGGGAAGGCAATGTACATGCCGAATCCCGCTCGTGCCTCAGGAAACCGCCAACCTCGTAAATTTGATGTTAAGGGAACCCGATCAGCCGCCCTTCCCGGACCGGGTCAGCCCGGCTGCGCCGTGGCTTTCCACAGGCCGGGATAGTCGACGACGAAGCCGTGCCGCGAGACATCGAGAATCTCTTCATAGCCGAACATAGGCGCGCTGTAGGCGTAGCGGATTGCGTCGAGACGCCGATAGCTCTGCTCGAGAAGCACCATCTCGATCGCGGGGAAGCTTAGATAGGCGGCTGGAGCGGGTGTCGTCTCCCCGATGCCGAGGTTAAACGGGCGGATCGCCAGCAGGTTCGATGCCGGCGTGAAGCCGAGGTCGACATCGACAAGGCCGGCAACGCCCCGCTGAGGCTCGCCGTTCAGCATCCACGCGCCGTGGGCTCGTCGTTCAATGGCGTAGTGCAGTTCGCGCATGCCGAGAATACCATCAACCCGCGCCGATCGCGTGCGCCAGCCGGTGTCGCAAATCACCGCATAGGCAAGGCAGCATGGCTTGCCGTCCTGGACGAAGATGGCCTGTCCCTCGAGGCTGTGCGCACCATCGGCTTGCGAAAGCAGGCAGGCGTCGTGACCCTCCACATCCAGCCGGCGCCAAAGGATCGAAGCCGTCGTGACCGTCATCGCCCACTCCTCGAATGCAAAACGATGCCTTTCATTCGCCCGCCAGGCCAATTGTGTTTCACCGCCGCACACGGCAGCTGACATGCCCTGACAGGGTGCATCGCCCTGTCGGCACAGGAAAATTGTTGCCTTGACTTTCCGGCTCCCACGCCCGACTTCCTAGCGCTCTGAAGCAATTCCAGGAAAAGTGTGTAACGGTTTTCCGTCCGGAATTACGACAATCAAAGAGCTCTAGGAGACCAACCAATGCCAGAGCCCCGACGGTCGACGATCGATGCCGGAGAAGTGGAGCGCTTTTCCGCCCTTGCCGCCGAATGGTGGAATCCGAACGGCAAGTTTCGGCCGCTGCACAAATTCAATCCGGTCCGGCTTTCCTATATCCGCGACCAGATCGCGGCGCGCTTCGGCCGTGACCCGCGTGCCGCGCGGCCGTTCGAGGGACTGCGCATCCTCGATATCGGCTGCGGCGGTGGTCTTTTGTGCGAGCCGATGGCGCGGCTTGGCGCCGAGGTCGTCGGAGCGGATGCTTCCGGGACAAACATCGAAGTGGCGAAACTGCACGCGGCCGAAGGCAATGTCAGCGTCGACTACCGCGCCACAACGGCCGAGGACCTTGCCGACGCCGGCGAGACATTCGACGTCATCCTCAACATGGAAGTGGTCGAGCATGTCGCCGACATCGACTTGTTCGTCGCCAAATGCGGACAGATGGTCCGGCCCGGCGGCATCATGTTCGTGGCCACCATCAACCGCACGCTGAAGGCGCTGGGTCTCGCCATCATCGGCGCCGAATATGTGCTGCGCTGGCTGCCGCGCGGCACGCACCAGTTCGGCAAGCTGGTGCGCCCGGAAGAGCTGGAAAAGGCGCTCGGCGGCGCCGGTCTGACCATCATCGACCGCACGGGCGTCACTTACAATCCGCTTGCCGATCGCTGGGCGCGGTCGAAGGACATGGACGTCAACTACATGGTGCTGGCGGAAAAAGGATCGGTCTGACCACGTTCGCGGAATTCGCGCCGAGGACGTGTTGAGATTCGGGTCAGGCCGAATCGAGCGGCCGATAGCCGCCCCGCCAGTAGATCAGCGCCTGGCCGGCATCGTGGGTGCGCACCGCTTCGACCGAACCGATGACAATGGAATGCGTGCCGCGGTCGATCATTTCGTCGAGGCTGCAGTCGAAGGCGGCCACCGCGTCCGAAAGCAGCGCGGCTCCGGTCTTCAGCGTCACCCATTCGGCGCCCTCATAACGGTCCTTGCCCCTGATGCCGCCAAAGCCGGAGAACCGCTCCGCCACGCGCTGGTGTTGAGGTCCGAGCGAATTGACGCCGAAATGCCGGTAACGCTCTATCACCGGCCAGGTCGATGACGATCGGTTGACGCAAGCGATCACCTTGGGCGGCTCGGCCGACAGCGAGACCACCGAAATGACGACAAGGCCGGAGCAGTCGTCACCGACGCCGGCGGTGATGACGCTGACATTGCCGACGATGAGCCGCATGGCGGCGCGGAAGTCGGCGACGTCGACCGGCCCCTCTCTCGAGACTGTGGACATAACATCCTCCTTTGCAGCCTGGACGCAATTCCGGACGGAAAACCGTTTCACACTTTTCCTGGAATTGCTCTAAGCCGCCGACTGCATCGCGGCCGGCGCGATGCGGATGCCTCTCTGTTCGAGAATGGGTAGCACGGTGTCGCGGAAATAGGGGAACTCCTCGGCATAATCGACGAAGGACAACGTCGAGCCGCGAAACCCGGCCTCATGCAGAGCGGTGATCCCGTCGGCGACCTGCTCGGGCGTGCCGGTGAGCGGGAAGCCGCCATGGCCCGCCGCCATGCGGTCGCGAATGAGCGCCAAGAGATCATGCGGAAACGACTGCGCATGGGCGAACTGCAGCCGCACCAGATTGTCGACCGCCGCCCAGTCGGCATTGCTGCGGCCGAAATGTTCCAGATAGTCCGTAGCTTCCTTTTCGGTCGGCCGGCACACGACATGGGCGAAGGTCAGCACGTCGACATCGCTGCCGGCGGCCCTCGCCTGCTCCTTCAGCGCAATGATCTCATCCCTGGAGCGCGCCAGGTCGATCGCCGGCGTGAACAGGAAATCGGCATTGCGGACCGCGAATTTGCGGCCCTCATCAGACCCGGCGGCGTTGAGGATCGGCAGCCGCGAGGACGGGCGCGGGTCGCCAAGCACGTTTTTGAGCTTGAACCAGGTGCCGTCCCAGTCGAAGGCCTCCGTACGGCTCCATAGCGCCTGGACGATATCGAACCATTCCTGGGCATAGCCGTAGCGCGTGACGTGGTCATCGGGCAGTGTCAGCCCAAGCGCCTCATATTCCGGCTTGTTCCAGCCGGCGACGATGTTGAGGCCGATGCGGCCACGGCTGATCTGGTCGATGGTCGCCAGTTGCTTGGCAACGACGACGGGATGGTTGGCCGCGGTGTGGGTGGTGGCGAAAACCGTGATGTTGCGGGTGAGCGCCAGAAGCCCGGCCGCCCAGGTGATCGTTTCCAGCACATTGCCGTGGAAATTGGTCTCGCCGCCATAGCCGATCCAGCGCGCGATCGGCAGCATGAAGTCGATGCCGGCCTCGTCGAGCAGATGCGCCAGCCGCAAATTGTTGTCCCAGGAGCTGACCCAGCGCTCGGGCACCTTGGTGACGGTCATGCCGCCGGAACAATTTGACGCGAAAGTGCCGAGAAAGAAGGGCTGCGCATGACGCGCGGTCTTGTCGAGCATGCTCATGGGTGACGTTCTCCTCATTTTTGCTTATAATTTATGATAGAAAGTCTATCATAAATCCATGTAGACGCAATCACTGGGATCAGCGCATGTTGGTCGTGGGGAACAGACAGATGAACGATCGGCGCAAATCATTGGAAACACAGGCCGAGCTGCTGGATCGCGGCTGGCATCTGGCGCGCACGCCGCTGGAAATCGACGTCACCGAAGTCGAGTACGCGCTGATGCGCTCCTACGAGGCCTTCGGCCATTGGCAGGCCGAATGCCTTGCTACGGTGATCGAGTTTTCCGCCAGCGGACCCGAGAACGCGCTGCTCCACATTATCCGGATGAACGACCGCCCGAAAAGCGTGCGCGATCTAGCCCAGATGACCAACCGCGACGACATTCCCAACATCCAGTACAGCCTGCGCAAACTGCTCAAGGGCGGTTTGATCACCCGCACCGGCAGCGGCAGGGCCGGCGTCACCTATGAAGTGACGCCGCTCGGGCATCGCGTGACCGACCGCTACGCCGACATCCGCTCCGTCTTGCTCATCGATGCCGTGACGCGCATTCCCGAAATGGCTGACAAGCTCGAAGATGTCGCGCGCACGCTCGAGCTGATGACCGGCATCTACGAACAGGCGGCGCGCGCCGCTGCCACGCACCGCCGCCGGCATCCAAGGCCGGAGCCCAGCGGCGATGCCGGCGGCGAAAAACTTTGAAGACGTTTACGCAGGCTGCAGCTTCGCGACGGCCTGACTCTGCGCCTTCGTGGTGACGAAGACACCGGCGGTGATGACGACGGCGCCGGCCCAGGTCAGCAGCTGATAGTGCTCGCCAAGGAAGATCGTGCCGGCAACGAGCCCGACGGCGGCGGCCACATAGCCGATCTGGCTGAGATAGACCGGGCCACCGACCGCCTGCAGCCGGAAGAAGAAGGCGAACATCGCCGACGCGGATGCGACCTGCGCAACGACGACCAGCGGCACGGCACCGAGCGGCGCGAAGGCCTTGACGCCGAACAGGGCAAGAATGCCGGCGAGCAGCAGCGTCGCCGACGCCAGATGGCTGCCAACGGCAAGCTCGATCGGCCCGGTATCTTCCGGCCAGTCGACGGTGCGGTAGATGTTGCCGGCGGCAAGGCTGACTGGGATCAGCAGGCCGAGCGCCACCCAGAACAGATCGGCCGGCTGGCCGGCCTCGCCGCGCGTCACTGCCACCATGACGGCGCCGACGAAGCCGACGGCAATACCGACAATGCCCAGCATGTTGGGGCGCCGGACGCGCAGCAGGATCGAAAACAACAGCGTGATGACAGGCGACAGCGTGAACATGATGCCGGTGTAGCCGGCGCCCAGATGCGGGATGGCCGAGAACATCAAGAGATTGGGCACGGCATAGGACACGGCCGCTGTGACGAAGAAATAGCGCAGTTTGTGGGGGGTGAGCCGGACGCGCTGACCGCGTGCCAAGAGCACGCACAAAAGCACGCCGCCGGCGCCGAGCGAGATGACGAAGGCCCAGACCATGGCCGGCACGCCGGCCGCCGTGGCGAGCTTGCCGAAGGGCAGCGTCAGCCCGAGCAGGCCGCCAGTGACGACCAGCAGGCCGAGCGCCGAATCCCAGAGAATATTCATCGGATGGTCCCGTCACTCAATTGCGAAATTTGGCACTTGCCGCGCTTGGCCGGCTCTGTATCTTGAGGTAAGATAATACAAAGATTCTTAACGTCAAGATATTTAACGGTGAGACAGATGGATCGCGCGGCAAAAGCGATCGAGCAGTGGAAACGGGAGCGGCCGGACCTGGATGTCTCGCCGATGGGCGTGCTCGGGCGGCTGAACGAGGCCTCGTCGCTGATCGCGCGCGATCGACTCGCTCCGCTGTTTGCTCGATTCGGATTGCAGGCCGGCGAGTTCGACGTACTGGCGACGCTGCGCCGCTCCGGAGCGCCTTACACGCTGACGCCGACCGCTCTTTACGAAGCGACGATGGTGACGTCAGGCGCCATGACCAACCGGCTCGACCGGCTGGAGAAGGCCGGATTGATCCTGCGCGGCCCGCACCCCAATGACCGGCGCGGCATTGTCGTGCAGCTGACCGAAAAAGGGCTCGCCTTGATCGATGACGCCGTGACCGCCCACGTCGCCAACGAGCATGAAATCCTCGCCGGCCTCACCGGCGCCGAGCGGGAGACGCTGGCTCAGCTGCTAGGCAAATTGATCGAAAGCGTGAGCTGATCGCTCAGTTCCGTTCGTCGGGAAAACTCGGGATCGGCATGAAATCGACGCCGTCGTCCGCCAGGCCCTTGGCCTCTTCCAGCGTCGCTTCGCCATAGATGCCGCGTGGGTCGGTTTCGCCGAAATGGATTTTTCGCGCTTCTTCGGCGAATTTGTCGCCGACATAATCGGCATTCTCGCGCACCTTCTCGGCCATCGCCTTCAGTTGCGCCAGGGCCTGCTTCTGCGCCTCGCCCATGGCGAGCGCTATGGTCTCCTGCTTGCGGGCCGTCGAAACGGCGGGCGCCATCAGGGCCTTCTGCACCTTGTGCGAGCCACAGCTCGGGCAATCGACAAAGCCACGCTTCTTCTGGCTGTCGAAATCGTCATTGCTGCGGAACCAGCCCTCGAACTCGTGCTCGTTCTCGCAGATCAGGGAAAAGCGGATCAAGAGGCTGCACCCCGCAGAAGCGGCGCGTCCACCGCGCCGGCATTGATGGTGAAATCCCGCGCATTCTTCAAATTGGGGATCTTCTTGCGCGCAGCAAGCGACTGTGCCGGGTCGATCTCGGCGACGATCACGGCGGGCTCGTCATGCGCGGCTTCGGCGATGATACGGCCCCAGGGATCGACGATCAGCGAATGGCCAAACGTCTCGCGGCCGTCCTCGTGCAGGCCGCCTTGCGCGGCGGCGACGACAAAGGCGCCGTTCTCGATCGCGCGGGCTCTGAGCAGCACATGCCAGTGCGCCTCGCCGGTCTGGCGGGTGAAGGCGGCAGGCACGGTCAAAACATCAGCGCCGGCCAGCGCCTCGGCGCGGAACAGTTGCGGGAAACGCAGGTCGTAGCAGACCGCAAAACCCAGCTTGGCGCCCGCAACCTCGGTCACGACCGCCTCCGTGCCTGGCTCATAGGCGGCGGATTCGCGCCAGCTTTCGCCATTGTCGAGATCGACGTCGAACATGTGGATCTTGTCATAGGTGGCGAGCGTCGCGCCATCCGGACCGAACAACAGCGCCCGGTTGGCGAGCTTGCCGTCGGCACGCAGAATGGCGGTCGAGCCGATATGCAGGAAGACGCCGAGTTCACGCGCCAGTCTGTGCGCGGTCGCGACGATGATGTCCTTGTCCTCGGAGGTGAAGGAGGCTGCACGCGCTTCCTTGTCGCGGATCAGCGCCCCGGTCATTTCCGGCGTCTGGATGTAGGTCGCGCCCTGGCCGGCTGCCTCACGCACCAGCCGTTCGAGATCGACCGCATTGCGCTCGGGGCTTTCGCCTGAACGCATCTGGACCGACGCAGCCTTGAAAACACCCATCATCACACCCTCAAATCGTTGCGCCGTTGGCGAGCAGTCTGTCCAGCCGGCCTTCGGCTTCCAGCTCGTGGAGGTCATCGCAGCCGCCGACATGCGTGTCGCCAATGAAAATCTGCGGAAAGGTCGTGCGGCCGTGTGCGCGCGAAATCATCTCCTGGCGCAATTCCGGCGAGAACGAAGCGTCATGCTCGGTAAAGGCGACGCCCTTGCGCTCCAGCAGCCGCTTGGCCGCCGTGCAATAGCCGCACATCATGCGTGTATAGATCGTGACATCGACCATGACGAATTTCCGCTTTCGTTGCCGACTTATATAGTCGCGGACTCGTCCGCCCGAAAGTCCCCCGGCAACACCCGCGCAAAGGTCAGCACATCGACGGCGGCCGCACCTCCTTTTTTCAGCGCCTTGGTCGCCGCACGCACCGTGGCGCCCGTGGTGTAGACATCGTCGATCAGAAGCACCCTGCGGCCGGCGATCTCGATTTCCGCCTCGGCCGGCACACGGAAGGCGGCCCGCACATTCTCCTCGCGCTCCTGCCGCTCCAGCCCGACTTGCTGGCGGGTGAGCTTTACGCGCCGCATGGCGGAAGGCGCGAAAGACAGCCCGCTGAGCTCGCAAACCGCGCGCGCCAGTTCCGCCGACTGGTTGAACCGCCGCCGGAAAAAACGCCGCCAGTGCAGCGGCACCGGCACCACCACATCGGCCTCGGCGATGAGATCGGCGCCGGCGCGCACCATCCAGCGCGCCATCCAAGGGGCGAGATCAGTGCGATCCTGGTATTTCAGCCCTTGCACCATCTGGCGGGCGACGCCGGAATAGGCGACTGCCGCCCGTGCCCGTTCGAAGGGCGGCGGATCAGCGATCGCCTCGGCCGACAAAAAGCCCTCACCCATATGATGGGTGAACGGCGTGCCCATCACCGGGCACCAGGGCCGTTCCAAAAGCCGCAGCTTCGGCCAGCAGGCTCCGCACAGCACGCCGGGCTGCGAGACATGCCGGCGGCAGCCGGCGCAGACCGGCGGAAACAGGATGCGCGCCGGCCAGCCGAGAGCCGAGCGGGTGAGGTTCCTGATCCCGATGGACTTGATCTTGGACATGGGATCGGCCACGTGGTTGGTCCTGCGCACCGTGTATACCAAGTATATCAGGGCGTGGACAAACAAGGATCCGCCCGTTGCACCCGATAATGGATACCGATCTCTGGCTGGCGCACAAGCGGCGCGCGCTCACCCATCCGATCGACGGCGCCGATTTTCTCATGAACCGCGCCGCCGAGGACCTTGCCGACCGGCTGGGCGCCGTCGAGCGCCGGTTCGGCAAGGCGGCGGTGCTGTTTTGCCAGACGCCGGCCGCGGCCGATGTGCTCGCCGCGAGCGGCAAGGTGACGGATATCGTCCGTGTCGAGACGGACGCGGCTTTCCTGAATGGTGCCGCCGGCCTGGTCGCGCCGCTGGAAACTGTGCCCTTCGAGCCGCAAAGTCTCGATCTGGCGTCGTCGCTTCTGTCGCTGCAGGCGATGAACGATATTCCTGGCATGCTGATCCAGATCCGCCGCGCGCTGCGGCCGGATGGCCTCTTTCTCGGCGCCTTTGCCGGAGCCGGCACGCTCAGCGAGTTGCGCGAAAGCCTGCTTGCGGCCGAGACCGAGCTCTACGGCGGCGCCAGCCCGCGCGTCATCCCCTTCACCGACGTGCGCGATGCCGGCGCGCTTTTGCAGCGCGCCGGTCTCGCTCTGCCGGTCGCCGATGTCGAGACGGTGACGGTGCGCTATGCCAATCTGTTTGCCCTGATGGCCGATCTGCGCGCCATGGGTGAAACCAGCGCGCTTGCCGATCGCAGCCGGCGGCCAGGCACGCGCCGGCTGTTTGCCCGTGCCGCGGAAATCTACGCCGAGCGGTTTTCCGACCCCGACGGCCGGATCCGGGCAAGTTTCTCGATGGTCTGGATGTCCGGCTGGGCGCCCGATGCGTCGCAGCAGAAACCGCTGAAACCCGGTTCAGCCAAGGTCTCGCTGAAAGCTATACTGGAGGGTTCCGGCGAATCCTGATGCATGTCGCCCAAACGTGACCTCGGTTTTGGGAAGACGACATGCATAAAAACGCTTTAGGCGGCCGTCGCGATTGCGATCAAGGCGATGCAAAGGCGTTCGCAAGCCTGCTGGTGTTGTCGCTGAACAGCCAGGTGATCTGGTTGAAAACCTGGCCGATGCCGCCGATGATGGTCAATGACAGCACACAGACAATCAGGGCATATTCGACGGCAGTAGCGCCGGTCTCATCCGTCAGAAAACGCAGCAGCACTGTTTTCATCACCTCGATCCCCATTACCAGGACCTTACCGCCGATCTGTTAAGAAAGGTTAACGGCAAAGGCTTAACAGGCGGTGAAACGGCCGCCCTTTCGCGAATATCTTAACCATGTCAGCAGTCGCCGCTCGTCTTGCCGTCGGAGCCGATGATGCAGACGGAACCCGGCTGCGCCTGCAGCACGCTGCGGCGCACCGTATAAATGCTGCGATGGCTGATCGAGCCGGTGGCCGTCATATCGAGACCGCCGGGAACATCATCCCGCGCCGATTGCGAACGCGTCTGGCTGTCGAGGAAAGGGGTCGCTATCAGCGCCAGCGCCACCGCGGCCGAGCCGAACAGCAGCGCGACGCGCAGAATGCCCATGCCCGCATCGGCGGCACGGAAGCTGCGGTCGGGCCGGATCGAATCCCAATCCTTGTCCAGGCTCATCCTATCGCTCCCCAGCCAATTGGCGACGCGGCCGCGAGGACACGGCCATGCATCAATTTTTCATGATGAGATAAATCTTCCATTAACGCTGGCTGATATGAATCGTGGTCCGGTCCGTCGCCGCCCCCTCAGAGCAGGTCGATGAGGAACGGGATCAGCGGCGCGTCGGCCGGCGGCATCGGATAGTCGCGCATCTGCTTGGGCCGCACCCATTTCAACGCCTGCCCTTCCCGGGGCTGGGCGATGCCGCGGAAGCGGCGGCAGACGAACAGCGGCATCAACAGATGGAAGTCGTCATAGGAGTGGCTGGCGAAGGTGAGCGGCGCCAGGCACGGGATCTCGGCCTCGATGCCGATCTCCTCATGCAGTTCGCGGATGATGCATTGTTCCGGCGTCTCGCCGGGCTCGACCTTGCCGCCTGGAAATTCCCACAGGCCCGCAAGCTGCTTGCCCTCCGGCCGCTGCGCCAAAAGCACGCGGCCGTCGGCATCGACCAGCGCGCAGGCGGCGACCAGCAGCAGGCGCTTGCCGGTATTGGCCAGATCATTCATGCCCTATTTCACTCATGACCAGGCGGCCGACGATAGTGGTAGCGATAGACTTCCTCGAAGCCGAGCGACCGATAGAGCGCCAGCGCAGGCACATTGCCGGCCTCGACCTGCAGCCAGGCTTCCCGCGCGCCGCGCAGCCGCGCCCATTTCAGCGCTGACAGGATCAGGTTGCGGCCATGGCCCTTGTTGCGCGCCGATCTGTCGGTGGCGACCTCGAACAGGCCCGCGAGATCGCCATCATGCACGCAGATCAGCGTCGCCAGCGGTTCGACCCCATCTTCGAGCGCGAACAGCCCGGCCTCGGGCTGGATGGCGCCGATGATCTCGGACAGGCCGGGCCGCAGCGAAACATCAGAGCCGTTGACCTTGAGCAACGCACCGATGAAGCGGCTGATGTCCTTGAGCGGAATCTGGTCCATCGCGGCATCGAGCTGGGCGTCGGCCAGAGGCAGCCGCATGACCAGCGATTCGTCGAACCGGCTCCAGCCCTCTCTGTCGAGATGGCTGGCCAGATCGGGGCCAGACAGCGGCGACATGCGGAACGTCAGCGGCCTGCCATAGGCATCGAAACGGCGGCTGGCCCGGCCGATGCGGTCGGCGATGTGCTGGGTGTCGCCGGGATCGAGCGGATTGACCGAATTCAGCCGCTTGGCCGGATGGCCGGCCGTCAGCCGCACCACCCAGGTGCCGTCATAATGGACGGCGGCCGCCGGCCAGGCGCGAAAGCCGGCCGCCTCGTAGCGGCGCACGATCGCAAGCATGCTTGCCGGATGCCTGGAAGCCAAAACCGTCAGCTCCGATAATCGCCGTTGATGGCGACATATTCCTTGGTGAGGTCGCAGGTCCACACCGTCGCCTTGCCGCGGCCGATGCCGATATCGGCGCGGATGCGGATATCGTCGCGCTTCATATAGGCCGAGGTCTTTTCTTCCGAATAGGCCGGGTCGCGCTCGCCCTCATGCGCCAGCCTATTGTCGCCGAACCAGATCGACAGCCGGTCGCGGTCGGCCGGCTCGCCGGCTTTGCCGACGGCCATGACCACGCGGCCCCAATTGGCGTCCTCGCCGGCGACCGCCGTCTTGACCAGCGGCGAATTGGCGATCGACAGCGCGATGCGCTTGGCCGAGCGCGCCGATTTCGCGCCGGTGACGGTGACTTCGACCTGCTTGCGGGCACCCTCGCCGTCGCGCACCACTTGCAGCGCCAGCGACTTCAGCACCTTGCCGAGCGCCCGACGGAACTGGCCGAGCCGGGCATCCTTGGGGTCGGTGATCTCGGGCGCGCCGCGCTTGGCGGCCTTGCCGGTGGCGAAGATCAGCAGCGTGTCGCTGGTCGAGGTGTCGCTGTCGACGGTCACCGCGTTGAACGTCTTGGCCGTGCCGCGCGACAACAGGTCCTGCAGCACAGGGGCGGCGATCGGCGCGTCAGTGGCGATGAAGGACAGCATCGTCGCCATGTCGGGGGCGATCATGCCGGCGCCCTTGGAAATGCCGTTGATGGTGACATCGGTGTCCCCAAGCTTGACCGTCTGCGTCGCCACTTTCGGATAGGTGTCCGTGGTCATGATGGCCTTCGCCGCCTCGGTCCACAGGTCTGGCTTGCCGTCGCTGACCAGCCCGGCGAGCAGATGGCTGAACTTGGTCGTGTCGAGTGGTTCGCCGATGACCCCGGTCGAGGCCAGGAAAACCTCACTTGGCGTGCATCCGGCGGCCTTGGCCGCCGCCTCGCCGGTCAGCGCGGTGGACGCGCGGCCTTTCTGGCCGGTGAAGGCATTGGCATTGCCGGAATTGACGACCAGCACCCGCGCCTTGCCAGCGGCAAGGTTTTGCCGGCAGAAATCGACCGGCGCCGAGGGGCATTTCGACTTGGTGAACACACCGGCGACCGCGGTGCCGGCGTCGAACACCATGACCAGCAGGTCGGTGCGGTTCTTGTACTTTATCCCCGCTTCGGCGGTGGCGATGCGCACCCCTTCGATGACCGGCATCTTGGGGTATTTCTTCGGCGCGAGCGGCGAAATCGTCGTGGACATGGGGACCTCGGGCGGGAAAATCGCAAGGGAAGGCCGGTTTGCCCGATACGGCGCGCGGGCGCAAGGGCGTTTTCGCCGCGCCTGCCGGGGCAGCGAACCACGCCGGATTAAGCCTGCATTTCAAATCTGTTGGCGTCGCCGGGGCCCGTGGCGCTATGATTACGCCCCATGGGCAGGCTTGCGATCCTCGCATGGGCATTTCTGGGACTTCTGCTGCTGAGCGCCGACGCTGAGCCGGCGCGGCGCGTGGCGCTCGTCATCGGCAACGGCACTTATGCCGAGGCCGGGACGCTGGCCAATCCGGTCAACGACGCGCTCGACATCGCCGACAAGCTGCGTTCCATCGGTTTCGAGGTCATCGAAGGCAACGATCTCGGCAAACGCGAGCTCGAACGCAGCATCGGCGAATTCTCCGATGCGCTCGAAGGCGCCGGCGTCGGGCTTTTCTACTATGCCGGCCACGGCCTGCAGGTCGACGGCCGCAATTACATCGTGCCGGTCGACGCCAGGCTCGACATGCCGGTGAAACTGCAGCTCGAGGCCGTACCGATCGACGAAGTCCTCGACATCATGGAGCAGCAGACCAAGGTCAGCCTGGTGTTTCTCGACGCCTGCCGCAACAATCCGTTTGCCCGCAGCTTGAGCCGCACCGCCACCACGCGTTCGGCGACGGCGCTGGCAGGCCTGGCGCAATTCGATTCGACGCGCGGCTCGTTCATCGCTTTTTCGACGGCGCCGGGTGCGGTTGCCATGGACGGCACCGGGCGCAACTCGCCATTTGCCGCAGCGCTTTTGCGGCATATCGCCGAACCCGGCCAGAGCATCAACGACATGATGATCGCGGTGCGCCGCGACGTCGTTTCGCAAACCGGTGAAGGCCAGCGTCCCTGGGAACAGGGCTCGCTGCTCGAACGCTTCGAATTCGTCCCGGGTGAAGGGCCCGCTCCGGAGCCGAAGCCGGCGGCTGAGCCAGCACCAGCCTCGCAGGTCGCGGCGCTGGAGCGCTCCGTGGGCGACGACAAGGCCTCGATCGAAAGTTTCCTGCGCCGAGACTATCTGACGCCCGACACCAGGACGATGGCTGAAACGGTCAAACGGATCTACGGCTCGTCCGCCACCATTTTCGGCACGCGCTACGACGCCGATGCCATCGTCAAGGTGAAGACCGACTGGTTCGCGCAATGGGCCTCGTGGTCGCTCGGGCTGGAACCTGGCAGCCTGGAAGTTACCCCGCATGGCGAGGACCGCACTGAGGCCGCCTTCGCCATGCGCTACGACTATGTGCCGAAGGACAAGTCGGCGGCCCGGCTGACCGGCAAGGCGCGCGTCACGCTCGGGCTGGTCAAGGCCGAAGGTGGATGGCGCATCGAGTCCGAAACCTCGCAAGCGATGCAATGATAACCCGATCCGGGTGCGAATTCACGCGCGCTGGCGCGACATGAATTCGATAGCGAAACAGAGCAGTGCCGCAGCCGGCAGCGCCAGGCCGATCCAGGACACCAGCGGCCAGCCGGCTTGCGCATACGCCCAACCGCCGACAGCCGAGCCGATCGCGCCGGCGATGAAGAACGTCGCCATGTAGAGGCCGTTCAAACGGCTGCGATGTGCGGCGCCGAGCGCGAACAGGTCGCGATAGCCGAGGACAAGGTTGGTCTGCACACCGAAGTCGAGCACGATTGCCGCTGCGACCAGCAGCGCCATTGAAAGCGTCGAGCCGCTGCGGGCGATGTGGGTGATGAGAAACGCGACAGCGACACACAGCATGGCAAAGGCGGTTGCCGGCCGGCCCCATCCGTGGTCGGCAACCCTTCCGGCGAGCGGCGCGGCGATTGCGCCGGCGACGCCGGCCAACGCGAACAGGCCAATGCCGCGCTGCGTCAAGCCGAAATCAGGCCCGGCCAGCAGCAGCGGCGTCGTCGTCCAGAACAGGCTGAAAGCCGCGAACAGGAACGCCTGGTAGAGAGCCCGCCGCCGCAGCACCGGCGTCGTGCGCGCAATATGCACCATGGACGCCAAAAGCGCGCCGTAGCTCAGACGCGCCGTCGGCACGCGCCTGGGCAGCGCAAACCGTAGCACCGCGATCAGCAGGATCATGACGGCGCAAGAGGTGAGGTAGACCACATGCCAGGACGACAGCGCGGTGATGAAGCTGGAGAACGGCCGTGACAGCATGATGCCCAGCAGCAATCCCACCGAGACATTGCCGACCACGCGGCCACGCCTGGCTTCGGGCGCCAGGTGCGCCGCATAGGGGATAAGCGTCTGCACCGCGACCGAGCCAAGGCCGACAAACAGCATCGCGGCCAGAAACGTCGCCGGCTGTGTTGAAATCGCCGCGCCCAGCAAGGCAAGCGTTGCAACGGCGAGGATGCCAAGCAC
Source organism: Mesorhizobium sp. CNPSo 4671 (assembly GCF_057784245.1). Classification (NCBI taxonomy): domain Bacteria; kingdom Pseudomonadati; phylum Pseudomonadota; class Alphaproteobacteria; order Hyphomicrobiales; family Phyllobacteriaceae; genus Mesorhizobium; species Mesorhizobium sp. CNPSo 4671. The sequence continues at coordinate 35,868 of NZ_JBWLUW010000017.1, forward strand.
GAGCCTGCGGTTTTCCATGAGGTCGCCAAGCGGCACGACAAACAGCAGACCCACCCCGTAGCCGATCTGGGCCATCGTGACGATCAGGCCCGCGGCATGTGGCGGCAGGCCAAGTTCAGCGCCGATCGGGCCGATCAGCGGTTGTGCATAATAGATATTGGCGACAATCAGCCCGCAGGCGGCGGCCAGCAAAAAGGTCATCCAGTTCGAAATCGTCGTCTCGGCGGGGGCGGGGCCGGGTGAGATAACAGCCGTCATGACGATCTCCATCGGAACGAAACGTTTCGTTGAATAGAACGAACCGTTCCGTTTCGTCAAGCGATGATGTATGAACATCTCGATGTGTGAGCATCTCTTGGCAGCGGCGCATTTTGCGGCCAAATGGCTTCATTTAGTCCGTAAAAGGCAAACAGTTGCCGGTGGGTTGTCGTTTTAGACGAGAAACCGCTTCAGGAGGAACGGCCAATGGGCGAAATCGCCGATCCGGCACGCAAATCGATTGGCGCCAGGCGCAATCCCGACAGCGCCGAAGCGATTCTGGAGGCTGCCGAAGCCGTGCTGATCGAGGCCGGCTATGCCGGCTTCTCGATCGAGGCGGTGGCGCGGCGTGCGCGCGCCGGCAAGCCGACCATCTATCGTTGGTGGCCAAGCAAGGCGGCGCTGCTGCTCGAAGTCTACCAGCGCCAGAAGCGCGTCGACATTCCCGATACCGGAAGCCTGGAGGAGGATCTCGTCGGCTTCCTGATCAATCTGTTCACGCATTGGCGCGAGACATCGTCGGGCAGTGTTTTCAAATCGCTGATCGCCGAGGCGCAGTCGGATGAAACCGCGGCCGCGGCCCTGGCCGGCTATGCCGGAGCGCGCCGTACCCACACCGGCCAGATCATCGAGCGCGCCAAGGCACGCGGCGAGATCGCCGGCGATATCGATCCGGGTGTGGTCGCCGATCTCATCGCTTCCTACGCCTGGCGGCATCTCTTGACCAACCGGCTCGACGAGCCTGAGGCGACGATACGCAAGATGGTCCGCTATCTCCTGCGAGGCATAGCGGCATCAGGCAGATAATGGCGGCCAACAAAAAGGGCGCGGCAACCCTTGGCTGCCGCGCCCTTTTGAAAAAATCGTTCAGGCCTACTTGCCGGCTTCCATCGTATCGACGGCCTGCTTCAGCTTGGCGTCCGGGATTTCGACCTTGGCGCCGGCGCGCAGCGACTTGACCAGCGCGAAATACTTGTCGCGGATGACCGCCTGCTTTGCCTGGTCCTTGACGTCGTCGAAGGCCGGCGGCTGCTTGGCGCGCTTGTCCTCGAGCTTGATGACATGCCAGCCGAACTGCGTCTGCACCGGCTGCTTGGTGTATTTGCCGACCTCAAGCGCGAAGGCGGCCTTGTCGAACTCCGGCACCATCTGGCCAGGTCCGAACCAGCCGAGGTCGCCGCCATTGGACTTGCCCGAGGGATCGCTGGTGTGCTCGTTGGCGAGCTTCTGGAAGTCGCCGCCGCCGTCGAGCTGCTTGATGATCGCCTCAGCCTCTTCCTTCGTCTTCACGAGGATGTGACGGGCATGCACCTCGTTGACCGGCGGCGTGTTGGCGATTTCCTGGTCGTAGCGGGCGCGGATCTCGGCGTCGGTGACCTTGTTGACGACACCCTTCTCGACCATCTCGCCATGCAGCGCGCGCTGCTGCAGGAACGCCATGCGGCGCTGGAAGTCGGGATCCTTGTCAAGGCCGTCGGTAACGGCCTTGGCGGCCATCACGCGGATTTCGATGGCCGCCGAAAGGGCCGCGGCGCGGCGCTGGTCGGGCGGCAGTTGCGCGAATTGCTGCGACAGCTCGCCTTCGGCAAGCACCAGATCGGCTTCGGTCAAGGGCTGGCCGTTTACCGTGGCGACCACGGCATTCGGATCGACCGGCGCTGCCGCCGGTGCCGCGGCGGCATCGGCCGGAGCAGCGGGAGCGGTCTCCTGCGCCATGACAGGCGACAGGCAAAGAGCCGACAGGCCGAAGGCCAGACCAAGGCTGGCAAGCGACGCACGGCGGAACAACAAGGGCATAAGGATGACTCCGGGGAAGGATTGTAAGGAGGGGTGGCTTCCAGATCAGCCAGATTGTGGCGGAATTTGGCGCGACCGGCAGGGCCAGCGCGGCGTTGACATCAGTTGAGCCCCCTCTTATCTGTCCAACGACTTTGCGTCCAGAACCGTTTTCCGGGCGCTTTTTGTGTTTGCCCGTATTCAGGCGGTGCGTTCACGCGGATGTGATGGGGCCGGCCGGCGCTCGTCTGAAGATTGAGAATTCTATCGAAAGGACCATTGGATGGTCAGTCTCGGCGGTCTCGCCCGTAAGGTTTTCGGTTCCTCCAACGACCGTCGGGTCAAATCGACCCGGCCCCGCGTCGAGGCGATCAACGCCATGGAAAACGAGATGCGGGCGCTTTCCGACGCCGAACTCGCCGGGCGTACGGAAAAATTCCGCCAGGACATTGCCAATGGCGCCAGCCTTGAAGACCTTCTGGTCCCGGCTTTCGCCACCGCCCGCGAGGCCGCGCGCCGCGTGCTCGGCATGCGCCCCTTCGACGTCCAGCTGATCGGCGGCATGGTGCTGCACAATGGCGGCATCGCCGAGATGCGCACCGGCGAAGGCAAGACCCTGGTCGCGACGCTGCCGGTCTATCTCAATGCGCTGGCCGGCAACGGCGTCCATGTCGTCACCGTCAACGACTATCTCGCCACCCGCGACTCCGAATGGATGGGCCGCGTCTACAAATTCCTCGGCCTCTCGGTCGGCGTCATCGTCCATGGCCTCTCGGACGAGGAGCGCCGCGTCGCCTACGCCGCCGACGTCACCTACGCCACCAACAACGAACTCGGCTTCGACTATCTGCGCGACAACATGAAGTATGAGCGCGCCCAGATGGTGCAGCGCGGCCACAATTACGCGATCGTCGACGAAGTCGATTCCATCCTGGTCGACGAGGCGCGCACGCCGCTGATCATTTCCGGTCCGCTCGAGGACCGTTCGGAAATGTACAACACCATCGACACCTTCATCATCCAACTGCAGCCGCAGGATTATGAGATCGACGAGAAGCAGAAGACCTCGATCTTCACCGAGGAAGGCACCGAGAAGCTGGAGAACCTGCTGCGCGATGCCGGCCTGTTGAAGGGCGAGTCGCTCTACGACGTCGAGAACGTCGCCATCGTCCACCATGTGAACAACGCGTTGAAGGCGCACCGGTTGTTCCAGAAGGACAAGGACTACATCGTGCGCAACGGCGAGATCGTGATCATCGACGAATTTACCGGCCGCATGATGCCGGGCCGCCGCTATTCGGAAGGCCTGCACCAGGCGCTGGAAGCCAAGGAACATGTGGCGATCCAGCCGGAGAACCAGACGCTCGCCTCCGTCACCTTCCAGAACTACTTCCGCCTCTACAAGAAGCTGTCCGGCATGACCGGCACGGCGCTGACCGAGGCCGAGGAATTCGGCAACATCTATGGCCTCGAAGTCACCGAGATCCCGACCAACCTGCCGGTCATCCGCAAGGACGAGGACGACGAGGTCTACCGGACGGTCGAGGAGAAGTACAAGGCGATCGTCAAGGAGATCCGCGAAGCCAGCGCCAAGGGCCAGCCGACGCTGGTCGGCACCACCTCGATCGAGAAGTCCGAGCAGTTGGCCGAGCGCCTGCGCAAGGAAGGTTTCAAGGATTTCGAGGTGCTGAACGCCCGCCACCACGAGCGTGAGGCGGCGATCGTCGCCCAGGCCGGCAAGCCCGGCGCCATCACCATTGCCACCAACATGGCCGGCCGCGGCACCGACATCAAGCTCGGCGGCAACGCCGAAATGCGCATCGCCGACGAACTGGGCGACATGCCGGAAGGCCCCGAGCGCGAGGCGCGCGAAAAAGAGATCTACGCCGACGTCGAGCGCCTGAAGGAAAAGGCGCTAGCCGCCGGCGGCCTCTACGTGCTCGCCACCGAGCGCCATGAATCGCGCCGCATCGACAACCAGTTGCGCGGCCGTTCGGGCCGCCAGGGCGACCCCGGCCGCTCGAAATTCTTCCTGTCGCTGCAGGACGACCTGATGCGCATCTTCGGTTCCGAGCGCATGGACGGCATGCTGCAGAAGCTCGGCCTCAAGGAAGATGAGGCGATCATCCACCCGTGGATCAACAAGGCGCTGGAAAAGGCGCAGAAGAAGGTCGAGGCGCGCAACTTCGACATCCGCAAGAACCTGTTGAAATATGACGACGTCTCCAACGACCAGCGCAAGGTGGTGTTCGAGCAGCGCATCGAGCTGATGGACGGCGAAGGCCTGACCGAGATCATCGCCGAGATGCGCGAAGGCGTCATCGACGAGATCGTCGCCAAGGCGATTCCCGAAAACGCCTATGCCGAACAGTGGGATGTTGCGGGGCTGAAGGCCGAGGTCGCCGAATTCCTCAATCTCGACCTGCCGGTCGACGAATGGGCCAAGGAAGAAGGCATCGCCGAGGACGACATCCGCGAGCGCATCACTGCCGCCGCCGACGCCGCCGCCAAGGAGCGCTCCGAGCGCTTCGGCCCCGAGGTGATGACCTATGTCGAGCGCTCCGTGGTGCTGCAGACGCTCGACCATCTGTGGCGCGAGCACATCGTCAACCTCGACCATCTGCGCTCGGTCGTCGGCTTCCGCGGCTACGCCCAGCGCGATCCGCTGCAGGAATACAAGGGCGAGGCGTTCGAGCTGTTCCAGGCGATGCTGGGCAATCTGCGCCAGGCCGTCACCGCGCAGCTGATGCGCGTCGAGCTGGTCCGCCAGGCCGCCGAAGCCCCGCCCCCGGAAGCCCCCGACATGTTCGGCACCCATATTGACGGCACCACCGGCGAGAACGATTTCGAAGGCGGCGAAACCGCCCTCCTGGTGCGCCAGGAGCAGAACGCCATCGTCGCCCCCGAAGACCGCGACCCGAAGAACCAGGCCACCTGGGGCAAGGTCGGCCGCAACGAAGCCTGCCCCTGCGGCTCGGGGAAGAAGTACAAGCATTGTCATGGGGCGTTTGCGTAAGGGACGCCCTCTTCCTTCTCCCCGTTCACGGGGGGTGAGGCGTGGTCCGCACCCAACCGTTTCTTAATGTGTCTCCGCTACACCAAAGCCTGAAAAAGAGGCGGAAAACGGAGAGAGATCGGGGTGCGCTTTTCCGCGGCCACGACTGCCGGGCGGTTCTTGCCGCAGCGTTTGGCGCTGCGCGTCGAACCGTTGCTTGGCCGCATCGACGCCGTACTGTTCACCGCCGATGAACGCGGCGAGGCCGGCCGCATGTCGGTCATCGCCTTTTCCATCCGCATCGTCAGCGCCGTCATCGCCTTCATCAGCCAGGTGCTGATGGCGCGCTGGATGGGCTCGTTCGAATACGGCATCTTCGTGCTCGTCTGGGTGACGATGGTCATCGTCGGCAACCTCGCCTGCCTCGGCTTCCACACTTCGGTCATCCGTTTCATCCCCGAATACCGCGAGCGCGGAATGATGGACGAACTGCGCGGCATCGTCGTGGCCAGCCGCCTGTTCGTGCTGATCGCCTCGACCGTCATCGCCGGGCTCGGCGCGCTCGGCGTCTGGCTGGCGGCGCCCTGGATCGAGAACTACTACGTGATCCCGTTTATCCTCGGCGTCATCTGCCTGCCGATGATCGCGGTGTCGGATCTGTTGCAGGGTCAGGCCAGGGCGAACAGCTGGGCGCTTTTCGCTTTGTCGCCGACCTATCTGATACGGCCGGTGCTGATCCTGCTGTTCATGGCGCTGATGCTCTATGCCGGCTACGCCGCCGATGCCAGGACGGCGATCTTCGCCTCGATCGCCGCCACCTATGTCACCACGCTCGCGCAGCTGATCGGCGTCACGCACCGCATGGAAAGGCAGATCCCGGCCGGGCCGATGAAAGTGCATTTCGCGCAATGGTTCATCGTCTCGCTGCCGATCTTCTTGGTCGAGAGCTTCTTCTTCCTGCTCACCAATGCCGACGTGCTAATGGTCGGCGCCTATATGGATCCCAACGACGTCGCCGTCTATTTCGCCACGGTCAAGACGCTGGCGCTGGTGCATTTCGTCTATTTCGCCGTCAAGGCCGGTGTCGCCCAGCGCTATGCGCAATTCACCCATGGCGAGCCGGAAAAGCTTGCCGCCTTCGCCCGCGAGACGGTGTCGTGGACCTTCTGGCCGTCGCTCTTGATGGCGCTGCTGGTGCTGGTGCTGGGCAAGCCCATGCTGGTGCTGTTCGGCCCCGAATTCACATCGGGCTATCCGCTGCTGTTCCTGCTCGTCTTCGGCGTCGTGGCGCGCGCCGCCGTCGGCCCTTGCGAAAGCCTGCTCACCATGAGCGGCAACCAGAACATCTGTGCCGCCGTCTATGCCATGACGCTGGCCTTCAACATCGGCCTCAACGTGGTGCTGATCCCGATGTTCGGCCTGTGGGGCGCGGCCATGGCCACCGCCTTTGCCATGATCTTCGAGGCCAGCGCACTGTCCTTCACGGTCTGGCGCAAGCTCGGCATCGTCATGGCGATCTTCGTGCCTGCCAAAGGAGTAGCCTGATGGCCGCCATCCCGTTGCTCGAGGAAACCAGCGGCGGCACCGCCGGCGCCATGGTGTCCGGCCTTGCCGGACTGGCGCGCGACCCCGACCCAGCCCATATCGAAATCCTCGCCAACAACCGCCCGGAGCGCAAGCTTGCCATTTATCCGGCGTCCGCCGGCTTCGACCTGGTCGAGGAGCTGGATTATCTCTGCGCCCGCACCATCGAGCCGAACGTCTTCTTCAACCCGCGCTTCCTGGCGCCGGCCATGCCCCGGCTGGAGGATCGCGAGGTGCGGCTGGCGGTAATCCGCGACGGCGACGAATACCGCAACCGGCTGCGCCTGCTGGTGCCGATCTCGGTGGAGCGTCCGGTGGTGCCGCTCGGCGTTCCGGTGATGCGCACCTGGGCCAGCCCGTTCGGTCCGCTCGGCACGCCGCTGATCGACCGCGACGATCCGATCGGCGTCGTCGAGGATTTCTTCTCGATGCTGTCGCGCCCGCACCTCAAGATGCCGAAAGTCCTCGTGCTGCCCGACATCAGGCTCGATGGTCCGGTGGCAAGCCTGCTTGACTCCGTGGCCGAGACGCGCGGCCTGACGCTGGTCACCACCGGTCAGACCTCGCGACCCGTGCTGCAGAGCGAACTCGACGGCGACGACTATCTGAAGGCATCGCTGCGTTCGCACCACTATCGCGAGTTCCGCCGCCTGAAGCGGCGCCTTGCCGACCAAGGCAGGCTGGAGCATGTGGTGGCGCGCGGCCCCGAAGAAATCCGCCACGCCATCGAAAGTTTTCTGACGCTGGAAGCGTCCGGCTGGAAGGGCCGCGAGCGCACCGCCATGGCGATCGACCGCTTCCGCGCCGCCTTTGCCCGCGAGGCCGTGCACCGGCTCGCCGAGCAGGACATGTGCCGCATCCATTCCCTGACGCTCGACGGCCGCACCATCGCCTGCCTGATCGTCTTCGTCGAGGCCGGCGTCGCCTATACCTGGAAGACCGCCTATGACGAGACGCTATCAGCCTATTCGCCCGGCACGCTGCTGATGATCGAGGTCACCAGGCAGCATCTCGACGATCCCAACATCATGATGACCGATTCCTGTGCGGTGCCGGACCATCCGGTGATGAGCAGGCTGTGGAGCGAGCGCAAGCCGATCGGCACGCTGGTGATCGGGCTGACGCCGGACGCCGACCGTCTCGCCCGCCAGGCCGCCTCGCAGCTGCATCTCTACCGCGAGACCCGCAACATGGCCCGCCTGCTGCGCAACCGCATGAAGAGCCTGCTAAGACGGCGGTAGACCATGATCGCGAACTTCCGCGACTGCAGGCACCTTGCCGAGCCCCCTGCCCCTCACACAAATGGCGCAACAACAATGGACGGGCGTCCGCGGTTCAGCGCGACATATGGCGCAAAGGCTGGAACGATTGCACGGTTCGCAGGCACCGCCATCGGCCTCTGGCTTCTGTCGGGTCTGGCATCGACTGCGAACGCCGCCAATACATCGGTCTTCCTTGAGGACCAGACCTGGACCGAACTGCGCGATCGGATCGGCGCCGGAACGACGACGATCATTGTCCCGATAGGTGGCACTGAACAGAGCGGCCCCGCCATGGCTTTGGGCAAGCACAATGTGCGGGTCAAGTTCCTGGCTGAAAAAATAGCCGGCCAATTGGGCAACGCGTTGGTCGCGCCCGTGATCTCCTATGTTCCGGAAGGAACCATCGATCCGCCGACCGCCCATATGCGGTTTCCCGGCACGATCACCGTCAGCGACAAGACTTTCGAGGAGCTGCTCGAATCCGCGGCCCGCAGCTTCAAGCTGCATGGCTTCAAGACCATCGTGTTGATCGGCGACCATGGCGGCTATCAGGCCGACGAGCGCCATGTCGCCGATCGCCTGAATACCGAATGGCGCAAAACCCCGGTCCGGGTGTTTGCGGCGCTCGAATACTATCAGATCACCCAGGGCGCCTATGTCGACAAGCTCCTGTCGGCCGGCGCGACGCGGCCGGAAATCGGAACCCACGCTGGATTGGCCGACACATCGCTCATGCTCGCCATCGACCCGTCCATGGTGCGCAAGGATCGCCTTGCGGCCGCCCCGAAGCTCAATGCCGGCGACGGCGTCTATGGCGGCGATCCGACACGATCATCAGCCGCGTTTGGCCAGCTCGGCGTGGACCTGATCGTCAACGGAACGACCGAGGCGATCCGCAGCTTCATCGAAAAGCAGCAGCCCAAATGATCAAGGCATATTGGTGGTTCACGAGCCTGTGCGCGCCGCTCGTGTTGTTGTTCGCGTCGGTATCGGCTTCAGCCGGCTCGTGCCCGGAAGATTGCAGCGAGCCGCCGCCCCGCGCTCCGATCAATATCTACAGCCAGACAACTTCCGATCATTTGAGCCCGGCGACGGCAGGCGCGCTGCCACGTGTCTATGTTCCGAACCGCTCGTCCAACAGCGTGTCGGTCATCGACCCCGTGGCCCTCAAGGAAGTCGACAGGTTCCCTGTCGGGAGCAAGCCGCAGCACGTCGTTCCGTCCTGGGATCTTAAGACGCTCTGGGTCGCCAACAACGCCAGCGGCACCAGCAAGGGCAGCGTGACATCAATCGACCCCAAGACCGCCAAGCCGGGCCACGAAATTTCGGTCGACGACCCCTACAACATGTATTTCATGCCTGACGGAAGTTCGGCCGTCATCGTCGATGAAGCCTACCAGCGGCTCGACCTGCGCGATCCGCAGACGATGGCGCTGAAATCGACGATACCGACACCTACCTGCCCGGGTATCAACCACGCGGATTTTTCCGCCGACAATGCCTACGCCATCTTCACCTGCGAATATGGCGATGGCGGCCTGTTGAAGGTGGACCTGAAAAACCAGAAGGTGCTCGGCCACCTCGCTCTGTCGAAGATGGGCATGCCACAGGACGTCAGGCTCTCTCCCGACGGCAAGGTCTTCTATGTCGCCGACATGATGAACGACGGCGTGTTCCTGATCGACGGAGACAGCTTTTCCGAAATCGGCTTCATCGCCACCGGCATCGGAACGCACGGATTTGTCGTGAGCCGTGACGGGACGAAGCTCTATGTTTCAAACCGCGGCTCGCACAAGATGGAGCAAGGCCGTGCAAAGGGGCCGGGCAGCGTGACCGTCATCGATTTCGCCACGCGCTCGGTCGTCGCGCAATGGCCCATACCGGGTGGCGGCAGCCCCGACATGGGCAATGTCAGCGCCGACGGCAAGCAATTGTGGCTGTCCGGCCGCTTCGACAGCGAGGTCTACATGATCGACACGACCTCGGGCGCCGTGACGAAAATCCGGGTCGGCGTCGAGCCTCACGGCCTGACGGTCTGGCCGCAGCCCGGCAGATACTCGCAGGGCCACACCGGGAACATGCGATAGGCATCTCGACCGCGAAGACGCGCGAAACAACCGCCTGATGCCGCTCCGTCGTCCAAGGCAATAAAACCGTTCTCATCGAAGAGGTTCTTGCCGCCGCCGCCTCGCTTGTGTGGCCAAACCGCATCGCCGATTTCCTGCCGAGAGCCGTTTGGACAAAGCCGTCCAGACGAATGGCACATCGTCACATAACTGTAGTAGCGCGCGCCTAGCTAAATCGCCGCCACATCCCAACGCGCCGCTCCATCCCGATGCGCCGCCACATCTCGAGACCATGCTTTTGCGCACCATCATCGCCCCATTGGGCGTTTGCTTATCCATGGCCACATCGGCCTTTGCAGGCGACCTGGTCGAAGCCCCGCCACCGGCAGCGCCAACCTGGACGATCGCAATCGAGGGGGACCCGGAATTCTACGCCATCGACAATGGCAGCAACACCGCCCGGTCGCTTGCCGACACCTATTTCAAGCTCAGCGTTTCGCACAATTTCGACAACAACTTCGTCGGCGGGATCTTTATCCAGCCGACCTTCAAGACCGGCGGAAAGTCGCAGTACTACGCCGAAGCAAGCCTCGGCTACAAAATCAAGGTCACGGATGCCTTCAGCCTGACCCCCAGCCTCGGGCTCGGCTACACCTGGCACGATACGGGCATCATCAAGGACGGCGACGCCAACGCGAATGTTCCCTACTACGCCTTGTACATCGCGGGCGATTGGAAGGTCTCCAAGCAGTGGACCTGGAACGTCTTCAACTTCCGCTACCGCAATGCCTTCAGCACCACCTGGGAAACGCCGAAATTGGCCACCGGCGTGACCTACAACATCGACTCCACCAACGCTGTCTGTGCCAGCGTCGGTTATTCCTGGAAGAAGACCGATACCATTTCGGCCCCCTACAACGATCTCGCCGGCGACAAATGGAACATCGGGATCGGCTATAAGCATTCGCTCTGAGTGGATTGACGAGAGTTAAGGCTTGGCTTTGGCACAGGCCTTCATCCATCTGTCAGTTGCATCCGGAGCGGCGAAATCCACCGCTCCGGACAGCCCGAACCGGCAACGCGCAGTTCAGACGGTGCACCTTGGCGGCGCGCTGAGCCGAAATCTGTGCCAGTCCTCTTTCGCCAAGGCTTCCGAGGACACTCCTTCGTCTGACAAGCCTCGGATGGCCTGCCATCCGAAGCTCGAAGAGCGAAGCTACCAGCCAAAGCGGACTATCTGGGACAGGTCCGCAATGTCGCCATAGATCATCGAACCTTTCACGAGAATGCATTTGTTGCCGAGAACTTTGAAAAGCGGGCTCGACGCAGCGCAAACCGGTCGGTCTTTGTCCTTGGCTTCGGCATAGCCGATGCTGATAGCTAGGACAGTGATAGCAACGAGTGTCGTCTTGCTCATATTTGGCCACCCAAGCCAGCGAGCCTCCGCAGACCGGAGGTAAGTCGCGAGCCATGCGTCCAAAATAGCACTGGCGCATGTTGGGCTTCATCCATCAATTGGATGAGGCGGGCTCATCGAATGATCCCGCGCTCGACCAGTCCCATTCCATCGAATGAACGGCGCGTCGTCGCCGGTGAAGTTGTCCCACCGGATTCAGAGCTTGAAAAAAATGGCGGCAAAAACAGGCGAAAAACTGAACAAAATCAGTGCCTGAAAAATAGGGTGGTGCCCCTAGCCGGGATCGAACCAGCACTCCTTGCGGAACTCGATTTTGAGTCGAGCGCGTCTACCAATTCCGCCATAGGGGCTCAGGCCGGGCGGCCTGGATGGGCGCGGACTATACGGTTGGAGGCCTGTTCGTCAACTGGCCAATTGCCGACGATCCCGGATACCGCCAGATTTCGCCACTGGTTTCCGTGATAGCGATGCCTCTAGAAATCGACGGAGAAGACCAGGGGGCCGCCATCGCACATGCCGTCGGACAGGACCAGAATTTTAAGGCGATGCGGCTCATCGCTGAGCACGGCAATGCCTTCCGGTTTGATTTCCTTATCGTCACAGCCCGCGCCGTCGCGGAGCGCGACCCCTGACAGGTCAAGTTCGGTCAACAATTTGGGCGTGGCCTTGCCGCCGTCATCATGCGAGCCATCCCACAGGCTGAAGGTCCATGTTGGCGGAGACGTACCAGCGCTCAGCTCCGCATCTCCTGGCCCGGCAAGGACCAGGATACCGTCCTTGACGGCTGCCAGATCACGGATGCCGCGCCCCTTGCCAACCTCTAGATTGGTCAATTCGGGCGAGGCGGGTTCATTGGCGAACAGGGCCTTCTTGTCGAGAGCCAGAATTGGCGCATAGCCGGCGTTTGCCGGTCCCCGAAAGCCCAGATACAGCTTCGGCCCCATGACGGCCATACCTTCCATGTCCACGCCTTGGCCATCATCAAGACAGTCGTCGAGATGCTCTTTAACGCCCGAAACGGCAGCAAAAACCTTGTCCAGCCCGGTGGCGTCGGTGATATCGCTTATCTTGCCATTGGCGTCTGTCAGAACGGCTCCGCTGGCCGGATCATAACCGAGGCGGAGCAAATGGTGGCTGGCCGGATTGAACTCGCAGCTTTCGCGCTTGCGGGCGTGTGAGCCAAGCAGATAGTAAAACCCACTGTCCGCGGCAGCCGCCTCGGCGTCCATCTCCGCGCCGTCCAGCGGCAAGTCGAGTGGTTTTTCGTCCACCGCGAAGGATTCGTCTCCCAACAGGATCGTGCGCGTGGCGGAACCCTCATCCAATGCCAGCAGGCATCTTTGCGGAGCCGGTTGAACCGCACAGGCGATTCCACTCACCGATCGACGCGTCTTCTTCTTGAACGGCAGCCCGGCCTCGCTCTGCCAAGGCCCACCGACTGGCGCCAGGGATCCGGCGGATGCGGCATGTCCGATCATGGCACAAGCGGCTACGACCAGCCATTTTTGCACATACCGTCGATACGTCACGCCTTCGACCCGCATCATATGTAGGAACCTCCCCCATCGTCCGAGGGCAACTTGCAAATCGCAAGATGTCCATTCTCCCTCCGCGCCGCAAAGTCCAAAATAGATGTCGCCATTTTCAACCGATCGACCGCGTTGCTCACGCAAACCGCCTTTCTCAATAATAGAGATGCTGCGCTGCAATACTAAAAGAATTTCTGCGTGACATCGACTTTATCCCTATTTTGGATACTTGCAATGCATTGGCATTTATTTCGCCGGCAGCACTGAGTGAAACAGCCGTCCCTCTGGAAAAGCCGTGCGGTGCTCTATCAAATCATCCCTTCGACAGCGCTGGGGCCCGTTTCGGGAAAATCCGACGCCCCACTCAACGGAGACTCGTAGCCGCATATTCGATTTGAGAGCCAGGCGCGCGGATGCGACCAATCTTCGCCTTTTGATTTCGTGACTGTGCTGCCATTGTGCAGCGCGGAAAATCTTTCTAGACAGGCGGCGCATGCAGCATGGCGCATCTGAAGGATGGCCGCGCACGGTTTGGGTCTTGTTTCACCCCAGGCATCTGCGCACTTTTGGGCGACACGCATAGGAGAGCCGATGCTTCGCGGACTGTACGACTGGACCCTGTCGCTGGCGGCGCGCAAATCCGCCGAATGGTGGCTGGCCTTCATCGCTTTCGTCGAGAGCTCGGTGTTCCTGGTGCCGGCCGACGTGCTCTATCTGCCGATGGCCTTGTCGCGGCCGGATCGCGCCTATCGCTATGCGCTGATCGCCACCGTCGCCTCGGTGCTGGGCGGCATTGCCGGCTGGTTCATCGGTCACTACGCCTATGAGGCGGTGGCAAGGCCGATCCTCGAATTCTACGGCAAATATGACGAGTTCGAGCAGTTGCGCGTCTCGTCGGGCGTCGGCTTCATCATCCTGATGCTGATCACCTCGGGCGCGGCGCACCTGCCGCCGATCAAGGTGGTGACGATCCTGTCCGGCGTTATCGGCGTCAATCTGGCGCTGTTCATCGCGCTGGCCATCGTGGCGCGCGGCGCCCGTTTCCTACTCTTGGCCTGGCTGTTGCGCCGCTACGGCGAGTCGATCCGCGAGTTCATCGAAAAGCGCCTCGGCCTGATCGTCGGCGCCGCGGCGGCTGCCCTGATTTTGCTCTATATCGTCGTCAAATACGCCCTCTGAGGCCTCGTCAAAACCGGGTAACGGCTTTGAGACGGCAAGCGGACCTAGCGGGCGGCGAACTCAATGGACGAAAGACCCATGACAGCGACCATGAATGCCGATACCGGACGCCAGCGGACGCGAACCGCCCTGTTTCTCGCCGTCGCCATGGCCGCGACCGTTGGTTCGGCGCTCTGCTTCCAGTACATTGGCGGCTATATCCCCTGCCACCTCTGCCTGGAACAGCGCACCCCCTACTATATCGGCGCACCGCTGATGGTGCTGGCGGTGATTGCCTCGATGCTGCGCGCGCCGGTCTGGCTGACGCGTGGCCTGCTGGGCATTGGCGGCCTGCTGATGCTCTACGGCCTCTATCTCGGCGTCTACCATTCCGGCGTCGAATGGCAGTGGTGGGCCGGCCCGACCGATTGCACGGCGGGCGCTGGCCCGGTCGACACCGGCGGCAAGGGCGTGCTCGACGCGCTCGACAAATTCGTGCCGCCCTCCTGCGACAAGGCCGCGCTGCGCATCCTGGGCCTGTCGCTGGCCGGCTGGAACGCCATCGCCAGCCTGATCCTCGCGGCCGTCGCCTTCCGCGGCGCGCTGGCCAGCGATTGATCAAATTCGATTGAGTCGCACGGCGCAGGGTTCGAGCAAAATTCGGTAGGCTGAGTCGCGTGGCGCGGCTTTCGACGCCCGAGCCAGGTCGACCCCCAGTCCGTCTCGGCTTCGCCGAGCCACCTTTCCCCCGATCGACGGGGTAGAGGAAGGGCGCGAGCCTGTTGTAGCCAGCGCTCGTCCAACAGGCTCTCTACTCCAGGCCGCTAACAGGCTCCCTTCCTCTCCCTCCGGAGGGGGGAGAGGTGGCGCTGCGAAGCAGCGACGGAGTGGGGAAGCCGGTCGGTAAATGCGAAGCCGCAGATAAGTGAGCACGGCCAAGCTGGTCCGATAAGTGCGTGAGCACCGGAAGCGCAGAAAGCTGCGTCAGGCGGCCAGCATGGCGGATTTCTGCCGAACTCTATGGCTCCAGCTCGACATCCCAGTAGAGATAATCCATCCAGCTTTCATGCAGATGGTTCGGCGGGAACAGGCGGCCATTGTTGTGCAAATCATGCACGGTCGGCTGATAGGGCTTCTGCAGCGGCCACATCTTGGCGTGCGCCGGCATCATGCCGCCCTTCCTCAGATTGCAGGGCGAACAGGCGGCCACGACATTCTCCCAGGTCGTCGCACCGCCGCGATGGCGGGGGATGACATGGTCGAAGGTCAGATCGTCAGGCGTACCGCAATATTGGCACTGGAAGCGGTCGCGCAGGAAGACGTTGAAGCGGGTGAAGGCCGGATGCCTTGACGGCTTCACATAAGCCTTCAGGCTGACCACGCTCGGCAGCTTCATCGAGAAGGTCGGCGAGGACACCGCATGCTCGTATTCAGCGACGATGTTCACCCGATCGAGGAACACCGCCTTGATGGCGTCCTGCCAAGACCAGAGCGACAAGGGGTAATAGCTGAGCGGACGGTAATCCGCATTCAGCACCAGTGCTGGAAGCCCATCCGGAGATACGGCAACCGTCACGTGTTTACCTCCTTGGTTCTAGACCCGAACGGCGCGGATACTGTAAGCCCGACATGACAGGGATGTGAAGCGGATTGTGGTTCGCGCGACGTGCCAAAAAAGCATGATTTTTATGCTTTTTTGCGGATTCAGGCGGGCGGTGCGGCGTCCCTGCCCCTGGTTTCGCGATAATAGGACCAGAAAAGCCGCGATGCGACACCTCGCCACGGGCTCCATGATTCGGCCAATGCGATCAGTGTTTTCTCCGGCGGACGCGGGTCGATGCCGAGCGCATGGCCGACCGCCGTTTGCAGCGCGACGTCGCGCGCGGGAAAAATGTCGGGGTGCCCGGCGGCGAACAGGAGGTACACTTCCGCCGTCCAGGGACCGATACCGGGCACCGCCGTCATCGCCGTGATCGCTTCCTCTGCATCGAGCGAACAGAGGTGATTGAGGTCGAGCCCGTCGGCCACGGCCTGGGCAATCGCGATCAGGCCGCGCTGCTTGGGCCGCGACAGGCCGGCCTCGCGAAACATGTCCTCGCCGGCGGCCAGGATCGCCTGCGGCGTCAGCGGATCGACCAGCTTCGTCAGCCGGCCGAATATGGCATCAGCACTCGCCCGGGAGACCTGCTGCGAGACGATGATCGAGGCGAGGCTCCTGAAGCCAGGCTCGGAGAGCCGCAGCGGCACTTCGCCGGCCATGCCACGCACCTTTTCCAGGCGCGGGTCGATGATGCAAAGCGCATCGAGCCCGAGCGCAATGTCGTCCAGTGTGGCGATGCGTTGCATGGTATCCTTGTCCGCGAATGTGCCGCAAAGTAGCAACCGCCGAAACCGCAGCACAACCCGATTGCCGCCTGAAACATGACGCTCCTGACATTCCGCTTCGCGCCCAGCCCCAACGGCGAACTGCATCTCGGCCACGCCTATTCGGCGCTGCTCAACCAGAAGCTGGCAAAGGCCGGTGGCGGCCGCCTGCTGCTGCGCATCGAGGATATCGACACCACGCGCTGCACGCCGCAATTCGAGGCGGGCGTGTTTGCCGATCTGAAATGGCTGGGGCTTGGCTGGGAGGAACCGGTGCGCCGCCAGTCCGAGCATTTCGCCGAGTACGAGGCGGTGCTCGACCGGTTGATCCAAGAAGAACTCGTCTATCCCGCCTTCATGAGCCGTGGCGAGATCAGGGCCTTCATCGCCGACGGCGAAAAGCGCGGGCGCGACTGGCCGCGCGATCCCGACGGCGTGCCGCTCTACCCTCCGTCCGACAAGGCGTTGAGCGTGAGCGAGCGCAAGCGGCGCATCGCCGAAAATGCGCCCTTCGCCTGGCGGCTGGATATCGGCGCCGCCATGGCGCATGTCGGCAGAGACCTCGCATGGACCGAGTTCACCGATGAGACGCTGTCCGCGACCCGTTCGGTCGAAGCGCGTCCGCAGGACTGGGGCGACGTGATCGTGGCGCGCCGCGACATCCCGACCAGCTACCACCTCGCCGTCATTGTCGACGACGCCCTGCAAGGCGTCAGCCATATCGTGCGCGGACAGGACCTGTTTTCCGCCACCGGCGTGCAGCGCCTGCTGCAGGAACTGCTTGGGCTGCCGCAACCCGCCTATTTCCACCATCGGCTTATCCTCGGACCGGACGGGCGAAAACTATCGAAGAGCCTTGGCGACACCGGCCTTGCCAAGCTGCGCGGGGCCGGCGCTAGCCCCGACGATATCAGGCGAATGGTCGGACTTTGACGGCTGCGAGATCGGGAGAACCACCCGCAGAACCCGCCACCGATTGAATTCCCGTGATGCATGGATCAATCGTTTCGTTTTGCACGCCGGCTTGAACGGGGCTAGAGCAACGCCACGTTCAGTTCTCACCAGCGTCGCGGTCTCCCGAAAATGCACAGCATCAAGCGGTTCATCCCCGCCACCTTCGTCGTCCTGTGGGCGACCGGCTTCATCGGCGCGCGCTACGCCATGCCGTGGGCGGAGCCGTTCACCTTCCTCGCCGCCCGTTTCGTCATTGCGGCCATCCTGCTGGCTGTGCTGATGCCCGTCCTAGGCTCGAAACGAGCCACCCGAAAGGAAGCGCTGCACGCCACCGGCGCCGGCGTGCTGATGCATGGCGTCTATCTCGGCGCCGTCTTCTGGGCCATCCACAGGGGCATGCCGGCCGGGTTTTCGGCCCTGATCGTCGGCCTGCAACCGCTGATCACGGCCGTCCTGGCCGGCAAGTTCCTGGGCGAGGCCATCCTGCCGCGCCACTGGCTTGGCCTCGGCATCGGCCTGATCGGCATCGTCATCGTGCTGTGGCCAAAGCTTGGCGCGCTGGGCGGCGGCGTGACCGCGGCGACACTGACCGCCTCGCTGGTCTCGGTGCTCGGCATGAGCGCCGGCACGATCTGGCAAAAGCGCTTTGCTTCCGGCGGTGACCTGGTGGCGGCGACCATGTGGCAATATGTCGGCGGCGCCGCGCTGATGATCCTGGCCGCGCTCGCCTTCGAAACACACACCGTCATCATCAACGGCGAACTGATCTTCGCCATGGCCTGGCTGGTGCTGGTGCTGTCGCTCGGCGCCATCTTCCTTTTGATGGTGATGATCCGCGACGGCGAAATGTCGAAAGTCGCCTCGCTGTTCTACCTGGTGCCGGCGGTGACGGCGATCATCGCCTGGGCGCTGTTCGACGAACAGCTCAACGCGCTGCAGATCGTCGGCATGGCGATCACCACCTTCGGCGTCGGCCTGGCGACGGCGCGGCAGGCCAAGGGGAGAGCTGTGGGGCTGGGAATTGGGGAACTGAAGAATTGAGGAATAGAGGAATTGAAGAAAAAGCGGCCATATCTGGCGCTGTGTGCTCGTTCCTCAGTTCCTCAGCTCCTCAACTCTCCAGTTCCTCATTTCCTCATCCAACCCGCGCCCGCGCCTCCAGATAACGGCTGATGGCAGCGTTGAGCTCGCCCCCAAGGATGAAGATCGCCGAGACGATGTAGAGGAAAACCACCGCGATCATGATCGAGGCGAGACCAGCATAAGTCGTCACATAGGACGAGAAATGGTCGAGATAGGTGGCAAACATCGTCGAACCGATGAGCCATGCCGCAAGCGTGAAGACGATGCCGGGCACCAGCGAGACGAAGCGGCGCTTGCCGGCAGGTAGCCAGTAATGTACGGCAAACAATCCGCCGATGATTACGGCTGAGGCAATGACGTAACGCCACAGCGTGATCGTGCCGGTATAGGGCTTGATCCATTCGAAATGCGCTTCCGCCAACCGCGCCAGCAACGGCGCGAACACCAGAAGCACGCTGATCGCCAGGAAACCGGCCGTCGCGATCAGCACGAAGAAGATGCTCTGCACGCGGCGATAGATGATGCCGCGCGTCTCGGTGACCCGATAGGCGCGGTTGAGCGACGTGCGCAGCGCCTCGATGCCGTTCGAGGCAAAGTAGGCGGCAAGCAGCACGCCATAGGTCAACAGATCGGTGCGCCGGACGGTCAGCACGTTCAGCACCTCATGCGCGATCGGCTTGGCGATCTGATCCGGCCAGGTGTCGAAGACCAGGTGCACGGCCGTGTCGGCAAAGGCCTGGGCGCCGAGGAAGCTGCCCAGCGTCGTGGCGAAGATCAGGAACGGAAACAGCGCCATCAGCGAGGTGATCGCCAGATGGCTGGCCATCGCCCAGCCGTCATCGGTGTTGAAATGACCGAGCGCGTCGTAGAGCACGCGGCGCAGGGCGACAATATTCCGCAGCAAGGACGCGCGCTCCCTTCGATTGTCTCGACGCCGCGAATATGGGAAGTGAATGCGGCAAATGGCAACCCTGAGTCAAACCACGAATTCTCCAGCGACCGAGTTGCGCACCATCATCATCACCGGTGCGTCCTCAGGCATAGGCGCCTATTGCGCGCGAGCGCTGAAGGCCGAGGGCTGGCGCGTGTTCGCCACGGCGCGCAAGCCGGAAGACATCGCCGCCCTCGAAACGGACGGCATCGAGGCTTTTTATCTCGACTATAGCGAACCGGACTCAATCGCCGCTTTGGTGACTTCAGTGCTCGAGCGCACGGGCGGAAGGCTGGACGCGCTCTTCAACAACGGCGCCTACGCCCAGGCCGGCGCCGTCGAAGACCTGTCGGTGGCAGTGCTCAAGGAGCAGTTCGAGGTCAATTTCTTCGGTTGGCATGATTTGACCAGCCGTCTCGTGCCGGTGATGCGCCGCCAGCGCCAAGGCCGCCTCGTCCATTGCTCATCGATCCTTGGTCTCGTGCCGGTACGCTTTCGTGGTGCCTATTCGGCATCCAAACATGCACTCGAAGCGCTGATGCTCTGTCAGCGCCAGGAATTGGAAGGCAGCGGCGTCCATGTTTGCCTGATCGAACCGGGGCCGGTGAAATCGAAGATCGCCAGCAACGGCCTGCCCTGGTTCCTGAAAAACATCGACATCGAGAATTCCGTGCACAGCGCCGACTATGCCGCGCAGTTGGAGCGGCTGCGCGCCGGCGGCAGCCAGTCGGCGCTGAAGCCTGGGCCGGAAGTGGTCCACAAGGTTCTGCGCCATGCACTTCTGTCGCGGCGCCCGCGCCCGCACTATGTGGTAACGGTGCCGGCCAGGATCGGCGCCGCACTCAAACGCGTCCTGCCTGCATCGATACTCTACCGCCTGATGGCCAAGCGCGCCTGAACGCGAAACAACTGGAAACGCAACGATGGCAACCGTCTTCAACATCCTCGCCATTCTGGTCATGGCCGCCGTGGTGATCGTGCTGATCCGAGGCCTCATCAACATGATGCGCGGCGGTTCCGGCGTCACCTCGAACAAGCTGATGCAGGCACGCGTCATGCTGCAGGCCGTGGCGCTGATGCTGATCCTGCTGGCCGTGTATTTCACCCGCAAGTGAGGGCTTTCGGAGAGGCGATGTGGTCAAGCTCAACAAGATCTACACCCGCACCGGCGATGACGGCACGACGGGTCTCGGCACCGGTGAGCGGCGGCTGAAATCCGATCTGCGGGTCGATGCCTACGGCACGGTCGACGAGGCCAACGCCTGCATCGGCATGGCACGCGTGCACACGGCGCAGACCCACCTGGCGATCGATGCCATGCTATCGCGCATCCAGAACGATCTCTTCGACCTTGGCGCCGATCTGGCCGTGCCTGACGACGGCAAGCCGCTTGGCTATGAGCCGCTGCGCATCGTGGCCACGCAGACCGATCGCGTCGAAAAGGACATCGACCTCCTCAACAAGGATCTGCAGCCGCTCAAATCCTTTGTGCTCAACGGCGGCACGCCGGCGGCGGCGGCGCTTCACCTCGCCCGCACGGTGGCGCGGCGGGCCGAACGGCTGATGGTGGCGCTGGCTCAAGACCCGAGCGAGCACGTCAACCGCGATGGGCTGAAATACATCAACCGCGTCTCGGATTTCCTGTTTGTCGCCGCCCGGGCGGTCAATGACAATGGAAATGCCGACGTGCTATGGGTTCCCGGCAAGAACCGCTGAACGGACCATAAAGCGGAGGGGCCAGGCACGCATGTTCATCCCGCTTTACGACACCAACAGGCTGCGCCACATCCGCCTGCAATATGTGACGATCGGCCTGATCGTGGCCAATGCGCTGGTCTATTGCGCCACGGCACTGGGCGGCGAGAACTTCACCAATGCCGCCGTGCTTGGCCTCGGCTTTATTCCGTCGGTCGTTCACAACACGGCCGAGCTTGATCCTCGGTTCATCATCATTCCGGAAAGCCTGAGCTACCTCACCTATTCGTTCCTGCATGCCGATATCTTCCACCTTGGCGGCAACATGCTGTTCCTGTGGGTGTTCGGCGACAATGTCGAGGACGCGCTCGGCCACACCCGCTACCTGATCTTCTACCTTCTGTGCGCCATCGCCGGCGCCGCCTTCCAGGGCCTCGTCGCCTGGAATTCGCAGGTGCCACTGATCGGCGCCTCCGGCGCCATCGCCGGAGTGGTCGTCGCCTACCTGATCCTCTATCCCAGGGTGAAGGTCTGGGTGCTTGCCTTTGCCCGCATACCACTGCGCATTCCGGCCTTCATCCCGCTTATCCTGTGGGTGCTGTTCCAGGTCTTCATGTTCGCCGCTGGTGGCGAGGACCAGATTTCCTGGGCCTGCCACATCGGCGGCATCATTGCCGGTGCCGTGCTGGTGCTGGTCCTGCGTAGCCGCGGCGTGCCGCTTTTTGCTGGTGCCGACGAGGATACGGTGGTTCCCACATCAGACCAGCCGCCGGTTGCCGCCGAACCAGCGGCGCCTGAAGCGCCGGCCACCACGACGCGCTGGGGCCGGGGAAACCCTTCTGGTCCAAACTGAACCGATTTGAGCCGCTTTCAGCGTATTGACGGCGGGGGTTGCCCAAACTACGGAAACGTCTCCGTCTGAGCCCCAAGGCTGTTAAGGAGCAGCCCAAGACGGGCAAAGACCAGAATTTCCATCCGGCCAGAATTCGGTCTGGCCGGAATTCAGTCAGGAATGTCGGCTTTCGACAACTCAGAAGGGGCGCAAGCTGTTATAGCGCGCCCAACTAGCGTGAAGAGGTGACAGGCAAATGAAGATCCTTGTGCCCGTGAAGCGGGTTGTGGATGCGAACGTCAAGGTTCGCGTGAAGGCTGATGGTTCGGCGGTGGAACTCGCCAACGTCAAGATGGCGATGAACCCGTTCGACGAGATTGCGGTGGAGGAGGCGATCCGGGTGAAGGAAGCCGGCAAGGCCGAGGAAATCATCGTCGTCTCGATCGGCCCGCAGCAGGCGCAGGAGACCTTGCGCACCGCGCTCGCCATGGGCGCCGACCGCGCCATCCTGGTCAAGACCGACGAACAGACCGAGCCGCTCGGCGTCGCCAAGGTGCTGAAGGGTGTCGTCGACGCCGAACAGCCCGGCCTCGTCATCCTCGGCAAGCAGGCGATCGACGACGACTCGAACCAGACCGGCCAGATGCTGGCGGCCCTGCTCGGCTGGGCGCAAGGCACCTTCGCCTCCAAGGTGGTGCTCGACGGCGACAAGGCCAAGGTGACCCGCGAAGTCGACGGCGGCCTGCAGACGGTGGAACTGAAGATGCCGGCGATCATCACCGCCGATCTTCGCCTCAACCAGCCGCGCTATGCCTCGCTGCCCAACATCATGAAGGCCAAGAAGAAGCAGCTCGATGAAAAGAGCCCGGCCGACTACGGCGCCGACGTCAAGCCGCGCCTCAAAGTCATCAAGACCGAGGAGCCGGGTGGCCGCAAGGCAGGCGTCAAGGTCAAGAGTGTCGCCGAACTGGTCGACAAGCTCAAGAACGAAGCCGGCGTGCTCTGAGATCGGAAGGAACAGATAAAATGACCATTCTCCTCATCGCAGAACACGACAACGCCAGCCTTTCCGACCAGACCGCCAAGGCGCTTTCGGCCGCCCTGCAGATCGGTTCGGACGTGCATGTGCTGGTCGCCGGCAAGGGCGCCAAGGGTGCGGCCGACGCCGCAGCCAAGCTCAAGGGCGTCAGCAAGGTGCTGCTCGCCGAAGCCGACGAGCTCGCCGAGCGCCTCGCAGAACCGACGGCCGCACTCGTCGTGTCGCTGGCCGGCGGTTACGACACCATCATCGCACCCGCGACCTCGTCGGGCAAGAACGTCGCGCCGCGCGTCGCGGCCCTGCTCGATGTCGCGCAGGTCTCCGAGATCATCGAAGTGGTCTCGCCGGATACGTTCAAGCGCCCGATCTATGCCGGCAACGCCATCCAGACCGTGCAGTCGACCGACGCCAAGAAGGTCATCACCGTGCGCACGGCTTCCTTCCAGGCAGCGCCCGAGGGCGGCTCGGCCGCGGTCGAGACCGTCAAGGCGGCGGCCAATCCCGGCCTCTCCTCCTTCGTCGAGAACAAGCTGTCCGAGACCGACCGTCCGGAATTGACCTCGGCCAAGATCATCATCTCGGGCGGCCGCGCGCTCGGTTCCTCGGAAAAATTCCAGGAGGTCATCCTGCCGGTCGCCGACAAGCTCGGTGCCGCCGTTGGCGCGTCCCGCGCCGCAGTCGATGCCGGCTATGCGCCGAACGACTGGCAGGTCGGCCAGACCGGCAAGGTGGTCGCTCCGGATCTCTACATCGCGGTCGGCATCTCCGGCGCCATCCAGCACCTCGCCGGCATGAAGGATTCCAAGGTTATCGTCGCCATCAACAAGGACGAAGAGGCGCCGATCTTCCAGGTTGCCGACTACGGCCTCGTCGGCGATCTCTTCGTCATTCTGCCGGAGTTGCAGAAGGCGCTTTGACGCTCTCAGACAAAGCGTATTAAATGCTTGGGGTGGGGTAGACGAAGTCGCCCCGCCCTTTTAGTTTGCACCGCACAAAAAGCAGGCTGCAAAAGCCTTTGGACGGGATCGGTGTAATGAGCAAGATCGAGACGATCGGCATCATCGGCGCAGGCCAGATGGGCGGGGGTATCGCCCATGTCTCCGCGCTATCGGGCTACAAGGTGCTGATCTACGATATTTCGCCCGACCGCATCGAGAAGGGCATTGCCACCATCAGCGGCAACATGGCCCGCCAGGTGGGCTCCGGCAAGCTCGACGAGAAGCTGCGCAACCAGGCGATGGCGCGTATTGCCTCGGCACCGGCGATGGCCGATCTCGCCGGCGCCGATCTGGTGATCGAGGCGGCAACCGAAGACGAGACGGTCAAGCGCAAGATCTACGCCCAGCTCTGTCCGCAGCTCAACCCCGAAGCCATACTGGCGACCAACACCTCATCGATCTCGATCACGCGGCTTGCGGCACAGACCGACCGGCCGGAGCGCTTCATCGGCATACATTTCATGAACCCGGTGCCGCTGATGAAGCTGGTCGAACTGGTGCGCGGCATCGCCACCGAGGACCAGACCTTCGAAGCAGCGAAGACCTATGTGAAGCAGCTCGACAAGACGATCACGGTCTCGGAGGATTTCCCGGCCTTCATCGTCAACCGCATCCTGTTGCCGATGATCAACGAGGCGATCTACACGCTCTATGAGGGTGTCGGCTCGGTCGATGCCATCGACACGGCCATGCGGTTGGGCGCCAATCATCCGATGGGACCGTTGCAGCTGGCCGACTTCATCGGCCTCGACACCTGCCTGTCGATCATGCAGGTGCTGCATGACGGCCTGTCGGATTCGAAGTACCGCCCCTGCCCGCTGCTGGTCAAATATGTCGAGGCCGGCTGGCTCGGCCGCAAGACCGGGCGCGGTTTTTACGACTATCGCGGCGAGCACCCCGTTCCGACGCGCTGAGCCTTACGATCTTCGGGAAATCTCGCCTCAGGAGGCTGCGGCAAACGGCTCTGGCTTGTCGTCGGTGAGCCTGTCATCCGGCGCCACGGAAACGCATCCGCGGCCGGCAGCCTTGGCCGCGTAGCAGGCGGCGTCGGCCCTTGCGATGATCTCGTCCGCCTCGCCGCAATGGCCGTTGATCGCCGCCAGCCCGATGCTGGCGCCGATCGCATGCGGTCGGCCATCCCAGGTGAAGTTCAGGCCGGCTATCGCATCGATGATGGAGCGTGCCGCGATCCTGGCGCCCGCGGTCGAACCCGATTTCAGGACGACCGCGAATTCGTCGCCACCCAGGCGCGCGACGATGTCTTCAGGCCCGAGCACGCCGCGCACGGCCTCGGCGACCCGCTTCAGCAGGGCGTCGCCGGCGGCGTGCCCGCCGGTGTCGTTGACCAGCTTGAAATGGTCGAGGTCGATGAACATGAACTGATGGCCGCTCCCGGCCGCCGTGCCGTCCTTGCGCGCCTGATCGACCAATCCCTCCATGGTGCGGATGAAGCTCGAGCGATTTGCAAGGCCGGTCAGCGCATCATGCGCAGCGGCATGGGCAAGCTGGCGCTGCAGGGCGCGCGCATCGGTGAAGTCCTGGAAGACGATGACCAGCCCGCAGAATTCGTTGCGCTCGTTCATGATCGGCGACACGACCTGGCGGATGCTGCAACGCGTGTCATCGCGGCGGATCAGCACGGCGCGGCTGTTCTGGTCGGAAGGCGCCTCCGCGCCGATCGCCGGCCGTGTCACGCCGATCCTGTGACCTGTCTCCTCGTCGACCGCCCAATAGACATGACCGAGCGTCTTGCCGAGAGCCGCTTCCCCGGAAACGCCGGTCAGCTTCTCGGCAATCGGGTTCATGAAGGTGACGCGGTTGGCCGCATCGGTGCAGATGACGGCATCGCCGATCGACTGCAGCGTCACCCGGAGGCGCTCCTTCTCGTCGGCCAGCATTGCCGCCGACAGGGTCAGGCGCTCTTCGGCCTCCTTGCGCCGGGTGATGTCGGTCAGGCTGCCGATGGCCCTGATCAGGCGCCCGTCCCCATCGCGCTCGATGGCCTTGCCACGGTCGAGGATCCAGACCCAGCGGCCATCCTTGTGGCGCATCCTGAACTCGGCCTCGAAAAACTCCGTCTTGCCGGCGAGATGCTCGCGATCCGCCTCGGCGACAGTCTCGCGGTCGTCGGGATGGATCATGGTCAGCCAGCGATCCGGATCGCCGTCGAGTTCGCCATCCGCATAACCCAGCATCTTGACCCAGGTCGAGGAATAGGTCGTGCCGCCTTTGCGCACGTCGAGATCCCACACGCCCTGGCCGGCGCCGGCGAGCGCGAAATTCCAGCGCGTTTCGGCCTCCGCGATGCGCGCCTCGGCCTGCTTGCGCGCGTCGATGTCCTCGATCTGCGAGACGAGATAGAGCGGGCGCCCGCTTTTCTCGTCACGAATGACGGAACCGGCGAGATGCGCCCAGACAGCTGTGCCGTCCTTCTTGAGGTAGCGCTTTTCGAACTGGAAGGCGTTGACCGCGCCGGATTTGATGCCTTCCATGGTTTCCCGCCCGATATGCAGGTCGTCAGGATGGGTGATCTGGAAAAAGGTCAGCGCCTCGATCTCTTCGCGGTTGTAGCCAAGCATTGAGGCGAAGGCCGGATTGGTTTCCAGAATACGCCCGTTCAGCCCGACGATGGCGATGCCGATCGCCGAATCCTGCATGGCCTGGCGGAAGCGCTGCTCGCTCTGCGCGATCTGCCGCCTGTCGTCGGAGATGCGAATGACAAACAGCCCGGCGAGGAAAAGCGCGCCGCCCGCAATGGCGACCGATATCTGAAGACAAAGTCTGAGTGCCTCGGCGCCAAGGTCCAGCCGCTGCGGCACGACCGAGGCCACCGCGACGGCGAGGCCGGCCACAAGCAGCGCCGGCGCTGCATGTTTGTGGAACCTGATGGGTCCTGGTAATCTCACGATCCGTGCCACCCCCGTGGGCAATCGCTTTTTCCCGTTAAAACCCTGAAGGATCGATTTTAAGGAAAGGTTGCGCTGGGGGTACTGGTGACATGGACAACCGGCAAACAATTGCCGGCATGATTAAGGATCGGTATTCGCGGGTATAGCCGCCGGTATCCTGCTACCAGCGCACGAACAACCGCCCGCCAAGCGCACCAAGCAAGGCCAGCGCTGCGATCGCGATCGTGTACCAGGTGGCGACGAAAAGCGGCGAATCGTCGAAACAGTGCGCGGCATAGAAGGTCGCCGCCAGCCCGCCGGCGAGCAGCCCCGCCACCGCGCCGGCAAGCACCGGCCGTGTCGGCGCGCCGTAGCGCAGCATCCATAGGAAGATGGCCAGCGGGCCGATGCCGATCAGCGGGATGAAGCCCATGCAGATCATCATGTTGGAACCCACCATGCGCGTGCCCCACAACGCCTCCGGCACCATGAAGAGTTCCAGCACCACCGCCACGGCCACCAGCAGCGGCGCGGCCAGCATCCCTGCCATCGCCCAACGTGTCGAGGCACCCGGCGTCGACAAAGCGCGAATCAAGGCGAAGGCGCTGACGGCCAGCACGATGGTGAAAACGAACTTGGAGAGGAACCGCATCGTGTGCGTGGCCACCATGAAGTCGGGGCGCGGGCCGATCGTCAGCAGGAAAACGACTGCCGCGATGACAATGGCCGCACCGGCAGCCAGCCACCAGGCCGAGCGCAAAGGCATCGCCTTGCTGCTTGCATCGGCGTCGAGCGCCTTGATGAGATCCTCGGTCCTCATGTCACTCCCGCCCAAACCGGCCCTGCCCGAATCGCTTGGCTATGGCGGCAAGCCCGCGATGCAGCGACACACGCACCGCCGTCTCGCTGATGCCGAACTTCGCTGCCGTTTCGCCGATCGAGCGGCCTTCCACCGATACGGCCGAGACCACGGAGCGCTGCGCCGGCGGCAACCCGTCCAAGGCCCGGTTGATGTCGCGCTCGCTGACGGTTTCGGTCTCCGGCTCGGCGAAGGTTTCGGCGATATCGTCGACATCGATCTCGATGCGTCGTCCACGCCGCCGGAACGCATCGATCAGCTTGAAGCGGGCGATCGCATAGATCCACGGCAGCACCGGCGCATCCTGGCGCCAGGTATGCCGTTTCACATGAATGGCCAGCAAGGTTTCCTGCACGACATCCTCGGGATCGACCCCGCCCTGCACGATCTTGCGCCGGACAAAACCGCGCACCAGCGCGGCAATCCGGTGCAGAAAGTCGGCGTAGGCCCTTTCATCTCCCGCGATCGCGGCCCGTAACAGCCGGGAAAGCTCGGCCTCGTCCTTGCCGCTCACAAGAGTTCACTCCCCCGATTTTCGTGTCTCGGCACTGATTTGTTACGTGGCCGGCGAAATAATGTCCAAGCCAAACTACGGGCAAATCACGAAAGTTTGCGGGTCCTGAAGGCGCCGCCGCATACCGGGTCACCTTACAGGTCTTGCGATCCCGTTTCGCGAGAAACCGTCGATCCAGGCCGCCATCACATGGAATTGTCCGCTTTGCGTCGACCTTTGCGCCTCAGCGACCGATTGAAGCAGATCAACAATGTTGACTATGCCTGTCAGGTATCGATAGGTGCAGCGTGCAAAGACCAACGATGTCGAGGATGACGCCATGAAATTCACCCTTTCCGCCCTTGCTGGTGCCGCCGCACTTGCAATCAGCCTGGCTGCCTGTCCGGCGATGGCCGAGGACGGCGGCATCATCGTCTACAACGCCCAGCACGAAAGCCTGGCCAAGGAATGGGCCGAAGGGTTCACCAAGGAAACCGGCATCAAGGTCACCTTGCGCAATGGCGGCGACAGCGACTTCTCCAACCAGATCGTCGCCGAAGGGGCCGCCTCGCCCGCCGACGTGTTCCTGACCGAGAATTCTCCGGCCATGGTGCTGGTCGAGAATGCCGGCCTGTTCGCGCCGGTCGACGCCGACACGCTGGCTCAGGTGCCGCAGGACTACCAGGCCGCCAGCGGCAAATGGGTGGGCGTGGCCGCGCGCAGCACCGTCTTTGCCTACAACACGACCAAGCTCAAGGCCGACCAGCTGCCCAAGTCGTTGCTCGACCTCGCCGATCCGAGCTGGAAGGGCCGTTGGGCGGCCTCGCCCTCGGGCGCCGATTTCCAGGCCATCGTCAGCGCGTTGCTGCAGCTCAAGGGTGAGGCCGCCACGGCGGACTGGTTGAAGGCCATGAAGACAAACTTCACTGCCTACAAGGGCAACAGCACGGTGATGAAGGCGGTCAACGCCGGCGAGATCGAAGGCGGCGTGATCTACCACTATTACTATTTTGGCGACCAGGCCAAGACCGGCGAGAACAGCAAGAACGTCGCGCTGCACTATTTCAAGAACCAGGATCCGGGCGCTTTCGTCTCGGTCTCCGGCGGCGGCGTGCTCGCCTCGAGCAAACATCCGAAGGAAGCCCAGGCGTTCCTGAAGTTTGTGACCGGGAAGGGCGGCCAGGAGGTGCTGAAGAACGGAACCTCCTTTGAATACGCGGTCGGCAAGGGTGCCGGGTCCAACCCCAAGCTGGTGCCGCTGGTCGATCTGCAGGCGCCGAAGATCGATCCCACGACGCTGAACTCCAAGAAGGTCACCGACCTGATGACGGCAGCCGGCTTGCTTTAGTTGCCGTTCGTCCTGATAAGGACGTCAGACCGTGCTCCCGCGGGACTGCCGCGGGAGCGTTTTGTTTTCGAGATGGCATTCGTCGATGACGACACGCTGCGTTCCTGGCCGCGATCGCGGTTCTTCAATTGCTGCCGCTGGACGGCAGCGGCACGGCGTCTGACCTGATGCAGTCCGCCGTTGATCTCACGCGCCCGGGCCTGCCGCCGAAGATGCGCAGAAGGCCGCAGCGGCGGGCGGCACCCTGGCTTGTCACTGCCGCTGTTCTCGTCTCGCTGCTCGCCCTTGTGCCGCTCGCCTTCATCATCTGGATCGCGGTGCAGACCGGTTGGGAAACTGTCTCCGCACTGGTCTTCCGGCCGCGTGTCGGCGAACTGCTGGTCAACACCACGCTGCTGGTGCTGCTGGCCGTTCCGATCGCCATCGTGCTGTCGGTCGCGCTGGCCTGGCTGACCGAGCGCAGCGATCTGCCCGGCGCCAGGCTGTGGGCCTGGCTGTGCGTGGCGCCGCTCGCCATTCCCGCTTTCGTGCACTCCTATGCCTGGATCACCATGGTGCCGGGACTGCACGGCCTGTGGGCCGGCGTGCTGGTGTCCGTGATCGCGTATTTCCCCTTCCTCTATCTGCCGATATCGGCGGCGCTGCGCCGCCTCGATCCGGCCCTGGAGGATGCGGCCGCAGCCCTTGGCCTGGGCCCCTGGCGCGTGTTCTGGCGTGTCGTGCTGCCGCAGCTCAGGCTCGCCATCTGCGGCGGCTCGCTGCTGGTCGGGCTGCATCTGCTGGCCGAATACGGCCTCTACGTCTTCATCCGCTTCGACACCTTCACGACCGCGATCGTCGACCAGTTCCAGTCGACCTTCAACGGACCGGCCGCCAACATGCTGGCCGGCGTGCTGGTGACCTGCTGCTTCGTGCTTCTGGGCCTCGAAGTGCTGGTGCGCGGCGAGGAGCGTTACGCCCGTGTCGGCTCCGGCGCGGCGCGCTTCCAGCAGCGCACAAGCCTCGGCCGCGCCACCATTCCGAGCGTGGCCTTGCTTGTCGTCACCACGCTGCTGGCGCTTGGCGTGCCGTTCGTCACCATCAGCCGCTGGCTCATCGCCGGCGGTGCCGATGTCTGGCGTCTCGACGAGATCGGCCTGGCGCTCGGTCAGACGCTGTTCCTGGCACTTGTCGGCGCGCTGCTCGCCACCATCGCCGCCATGCCGATGGCCTGGATCTCGATCCGCGCGCCGGGACCGTTGCAGCGCCTGCTGGAGGGTTGCAACTACATCGTCGGCTCGCTACCGGGTGTCGTCATCGCGTTGGCGCTGGTCACCATCACCGTGCGCATCGCACTGCCGCTCTATCAGACGCTGTTCACCATCCTGGTCGCCTATGCACTCATGTTCCTGCCGCGAGCCCTGGTCAGCCTGCGCGCCTCGATCGCGCAGGCCCCGGTCGAGCTCGAGCGCGCCGCGTCCAGCCTCGGCCGGCGTCCGCTCAACGCGCTGTGGTCGACGACCATCCGCCTGTCGGCGCCGGGTGCGGCGGCCGGCATGGCGCTGGTGGCGCTCGGCATCATGAACGAACTGACCGCGACCCAGATGCTGGCGCCGAACGGCACCCGCACGCTGGCGATGGCGTTCTGGTCCTACAGCGGCGAGATCGACTACGCCTCGGCGGCCCCTTACGCCTTCATCATGGTGGCGATGTCGCTGCCGCTGACCTGGCTGCTCTATGTCCAGTCGAAACGGATGGCCGGACGATGAGCTTTCTCGAAATCAGCGGCCTGCACAAGCATTACGGCCCGGTCGCAGCACTCGCCGGCGTCGACCTCAATGTCGCCAGCGGCAGCCGTACCGCAATTGTCGGCCCCTCCGGTTGCGGCAAGACGACCCTACTGCGGCTGATCGCCGGCTTCGAGGCGCCGGACCAGGGCAGCATCGTGCTCGACGGCGTGGTGCTGGCCAATGGCGGCGCCGCCGTCCCGGCACATCGCCGCGGCATCGGCGTGGTGGCGCAGGACGGCGCCCTGTTCCCGCATCTGACCATTGCAGACAATATCGGTTTCGGTCTGGGCCGGGGCGAGGACAAGCGCACCGAGCGCATCGTCGAACTCGCCTACATCGTCGGGCTGGACAAGGCGATCCTCAGGCGCCGCCCGCACGAACTCTCCGGCGGCCAGCAGCAGCGCGTGGCGCTCGCCCGCGCCATGGCGATGAAGCCGAGGCTGATGCTGCTCGACGAGCCGTTCTCGGCCTTGGATACCGGCCTGCGCGCCTCGATGCGCAAGGCGGTGGCCGAACTTCTGGAGGCGGCCGGCATCACCACCATCCTGGTGACGCATGACCAGGCCGAGGCGCTGTCCTTCGCTGCCCAAGTGGCGGTGATGCGCGACGGCATATTCTCGCAGGTCGGCACGCCGCGCGATCTCTACCTCAAGCCGAAGGACAGGATGATCGCCGAATTCCTCGGCGACGCCATCATCCTGCCGGCCAGCATCTCCGGCGGCTTCGCCAACTCGCCGCTCGGCCGCATCGCAGTCGACACGTCCGACAGCCGCGATGTCGCCCGCATCATGCTGCGGCCGGAGCAGATTGCCCTGAAGAGAACTTCGCGCGAAGGCATGTCGGGCACCCCTGACATGCTGTTTGGCGAGGTGACGGAATCCGAATTCGCCGGGTCGACATGCACAGTCGCGGTGCGGCTCTTGAACAATGCCGATCCGCCGGACGCCGCCGCGATCGGCAACACGCCGCTGATCCTGCGCAAATCCGGCATGGATGCGCCGGCGGTCGGCGAGATCGTGCGGCTCACCGTGTCGGGAAAGGCGCATGTGTTCGCTTGAAGGTCTGACGGCGCTGCGCCCGGCATGCAGTGGCGCGATCGCGCGATGATGCGTTTTCCGTATTCGGCTCAGCGAGGCTCGAGAATCAGAGCGCCGGTTCGGGTACGGACGCCTTGAAGACATCGAGGCGGGTTCCTGTCTCCGACGAGAAGAAATGCATCTCCTCTGGCGAAATCTTCAGGCCGACCGGGCTGCCGGGTTCGGGGTGGATGGCCTCCGACGTCATCACCGAAAACGGCGCGCCGTCGAGATCGACATAGATGACCCGGCCCGCGCCCAGTTCCTCGACCAGGTCGACGGTGGCCTTGAGTGCGCCTGCGGTGTCGGGCGCCACCAGCCGGACGGCTTCCGGCCGGATGCCCATCGCGACCTTGGTGCCGACCGGAAGGCCGGCGCGTGTCATCGTCAGGCGCCGGCTGCCGCCGAGCAGCGACAGCCCGTCGAGCTCGACCGTGCCTTCGAGAATGTTCATGGCCGGCGCGCCGACGAAGGTGGCGACGAAGCGGCTGGCCGGGCGGGTATAGATCTCACCTGGTGTACCGACTTGCTCGACGCGGCCGCCATTCATCACAACCAGCCGGTCGGCCAGCGTCATCGCCTCGACCTGGTCGTGGGTGACGAAGACGGAGGTGGCGTTCAGCCGGCGGTGCAACTTGCGGATTTCCGAGCGCATCTGTACGCGCAGCTTGGCATCGAGATTGGACAGTGGCTCGTCGAACAGGAACACCTTCGGCTCGCGGATCATGGCCCGGCCCATGGCGACGCGCTGTCTCTGGCCGCCGGAAAGCGCCATCGGCTTGCGGTCGAGCAGGTGTTCGAGCTCCAGCGTACGCGCGACCGCCTGGATGCGCTGGGTGCGCTCGGCCGAGGGAACGCCGGCGACCTTGAGCGAATAGCCGATATTCTGCGCCACGCTCATATGCGGATAGAGCGCATAGTTCTGGAACACCATGGCGCAGCCGCGCTCGCGTGGTTCCAGTTTGTTGACGACGGTGCCGTCGATGGCGATCGTGCCGTCGGAAATGTCCTCCAGCCCGGCGATCATGCGCAGCAGCGTGGACTTGCCGCAGCCCGACGGTCCCAGGATGACGACGAATTCGCCCGAGGCGAAGTCGAGGTCGACGCCGTGCACGACCTGCGTCTTGGCGTAGTTTTTCTTGACGCCGCGTATGGCGATGGAGGCCATTGTTTGTCTCCTGTTATTTTTCGGTGGCGATCAGGCCGCGCACGAACCAGCGCTGCATGAGCACCACGACGATCAGCGGCGGCAGCATGACGATAAGCGTTCCGGCCATGGCGATGTTCCATTCCGGAATGCCGCCGACATTGGGGATCAGCTGCTTGAGTTCGGTGACCGCGGTCGCATGCGACTGATCGGTGGTGATGAGCAGCGGCCACAGATACTGGTTCCAGGCCCACAGGAACATGATGGTGCCGAGCGCTGCCATATTGTTGCGCGACAGCGGCAAAAGGACATCGATGAAGAAACGCAGCGGACCCGCACCATCCATACGCGCCGCCTCGGTCAGTTCATCCGGCACGGTGAGGAAGAACTGCCGATAGAGAAAGGTGCCGGTGGCGGTGGCGATCAGCGGCATGACCAGGCCGGTGTAGGAATTGAGCAGTCCGAGGCTGAGCGAGACCTGCACACCCGACACCTTCTCGATCAGCCAGCTCAAGCCTGTCACGTCGAGAATGGCCTGATAAGGCGACAACACGTTGGCGACGACCGCATAGGTCGGCACGATGCGTACTTCCAGCGGCAGCATCAGCGTCACGAAGATCAGCCAGAAGATGAAGGTTCGCCCGGGATATCGGAAATAGACGATCGAGAACGCGGTAAGCGCCGAGATGATCACTTTGCCCGCCGCCACGCCGAAGGCCATGATGAAACTGTTCAGCAGCTTGGGGCCGAGATCGGCGGTGGTCCAGGCCGTCTTGATGTTGACCCAGAAATCGCTTCCCGGCAGCAGCGACATCGGCACATCGTTGACATCCCTGAGGTTGTGCGAGGCCGCGATGGCGACGACGACGAACGGCGCGACGCAAAAGACGAAGCCGACGAACAGGATCAGATGCGTGAAGAAATTGAGGAACGGGGTGCGCTCGACCATGGCCATCTCACCTGTAGTGCACGCGCCGCTCGATGAAGCGGAACTGGAAGATGGTCAGCACGATGATGAGGAGCATCAGGATGATGCTCTGCGCGGCGGCACCCGAGTAATCCAAACCTTTGAAGCCGTCGGAATAGATCTTGTAGACCATCAGATTGGTCGCGTTCGCCGGACCGCCGGCGGTCATGATGTCAACGATGCCGAAGGAATCCT
This sequence comes from Mesorhizobium sp. CNPSo 4671, assembly GCF_057784245.1. Taxonomy (NCBI): domain Bacteria; kingdom Pseudomonadati; phylum Pseudomonadota; class Alphaproteobacteria; order Hyphomicrobiales; family Phyllobacteriaceae; genus Mesorhizobium; species Mesorhizobium sp. CNPSo 4671. The sequence continues at coordinate 70,551 of NZ_JBWLUW010000017.1, forward strand.
GAAAACTCTCAGTGATGTTGATGACCAAAAGGAAAAAGATGGTCGGTGTGATCAGCGGGAACTGGATGTCCCAGAAACGTCTGATGACGCCCGACCCGTCCATCGCGGCGGCCTCGATCAGCGAACGCGGGATAGCCTGGAACGCGGCCAGGAAGAAAATGAAGTTGTAGCCGACATACTTCCACGAGAAGGCGACGATGATCGAGGCCATGGCGTCGGTGCCGTCGAGGCCGGGATCCCAGAAGCCGGGCCAGACTTGGTTGACGACAGCCATGAAGCCGGCTTCCGGCGCCAGGATGAAGCGAAATGCCATCGCCAGCGCCGGTGCGGCGATGCCGTAGGGCCAGATCAACACCACGCGATAGAGCCGCGAGCCGGCGAGCTGACGGTCGGTCAAGGCGGCGAGCACCAGCGCGATGAACATCGCAAGACCGGTGCTGATGCCGGCAAAGACAAGGCTGGCGGTGATCGAGTTCCAGTAGTCGGCGTTGGACAGGATCGAGCGGAAATTGTCGAGCCCGACCCAGATGTTGCCGCCGCCCCAGGGCTGCTGCAGCGTCAGCGACCAGTACACGGCCTGGCCGGCCGGCCAGTAGAAGAACGTGAAGATCAGGAGGAGCTGCGGCACTGCGAAAAGGATGCCGATTCTCCATTTGCTGAAAGTGACGCGTTTTTCCATCGATCCGCCGATGCTGTTGAACCGCCAGTCCGCTTTCACAGCGGAAGACTAGATGTGAAATGGCCGCCCGTCGATTCTCGACGGACGGCCGTTCCGCTATCCTGGATTAGGGCAGGGTCTTGCCCGGATAGGTCTGCTGGAAGCGGTCGAGGATGGCGTCGCCATTTTTGACCAGCGTATCGAGGCCTTCCTGGACGCTGACCTTGTTGGCGAAGATCGCCTGCATCTGCGTGCCGAATTCGGCGCGGATCTGGGTGAAGTTGCCCAGGCGCACACCACGGGTGATTTCGGTCGGCTCGGACGCGGTCAGGCTGGCGATGGCGGTTTCACGGCCCTTGTAGGGCGCCTTGTCGTAGAAGCCGCTGGACTTCATGTAGTCGAAACCCGACTTGGTCACCGGGATGTAGCCGGTGTTGGTCGACCAGAACAAAGCCGTCTTGGGATCGTGGATGAAGTTCAGGAACGCCGCGGCGCCGTTGTATTCCGCATCCGACTTGCCGGAGAGAACCCACAGCGACGCGCCGCCGACGAGCGAGTTCTTGCGCTCGGTGCCGGCATAGACCGGCAGTTCGGCGACATCCCAGTGCATGCCTTCCTTCTGCGTCTTGCCGACGGTGCCGTGGTCGCCGACCGAGGTCATGATGACCTGGCAGGTGCCCGAGGCGAATGCCTGGACCATATCCTGGCCGAGGTCCTTGGATTTGATCTTGATCAGGCCGGCGTCATACCACTTCTTGAGATCGGTGACGTACTGGACGAACTTAGTCTTGTTGACTTCCAGGCGCGCGTCGAGGCCGTCATAGCCGTTGTTCTTGGAGGCGATCGGCTGATTGTGGATGGCCGAGAACTGCTCCATCAGCTGCCAGCTCTCGTTGGCCGAGATGTTGATGGCCATCGGGCATTCATAGCCGGCATCCTTCATCGCCTTGAGGTCGGCGCCGACATCTTCCCAGGTCTTCGGCGCTTCGGTCTTGCCGATCTTGGCGAAGGCGTCCTTGTTCCAGTACAGCAGCGCGGTCGAGGAATTGAACGGGAAGGACAGCATCTCGCCCTTCGACGTGGCGTAGTAGCGCGCGATGCCGGGGAAATAGTCCGCATAGTCGATCTTGTAGCCATTTTCTTCCATCAGCTTGTCGGCGGGCTTGTAGGCGCCCGACAGCATCATGGTGGCGGTGCCGACATCATAGACCTGGACGACGGCAGGCTGCTTGCCGGCGCGGAAGGCGGCGATCGTGTTCTGCAGCGTGGCGTCGTAATTGCCCTGGCTGGTGCAGACGACTTCATAGTCGGTCTGCGAGGCGTTGAAGTTCTTGCACAAAGTGTCGACGACGCGGGCGAGATCGCCCGAAAGGCCGAACCAGAAATCGAATTTTACCGGCTCTGCAAAGGCAGGCATCGCCAGCGCGGTGCTGAGCGCGCCAGCGGCAAGGGCAGCAAAGCCCCGCTTGATCATGGTCATGGTTTTCCCTCTTGAGTGGCTGGTGACAAGGGTCTTGCGCAAGTCCTTGCCCGCTCTCTTAGAGAAGGTATGTGACAGTTCTGTTGTGGGCCTCCGGCCTTTGCACAGCTGCTCTCCCCTCTCCCTCGGCGGCTTGGCCGGCATCAAAACGTCACACCGGCGTCCTAGGTAGCTAGGGCGACTGTCGGGGACGTAAAGACCATGATTATCCGGCTAAAGGGATGATGAAATGCTGGTGCAGCAACTGACGCATGTGTCCATCGCCGACAGGCAGGCGATGCGCGAGGGCCCGCGCGACAGCGCCACCCATTTGCGGCATGCCGCCGCCATCCCGGCCCTCGGCCAGATCGAAATCGGCGGCACGGCGTCGCGCGCCAGCGCCGACGAGAACCTGAAGGTGGTGACCTGGAACGTCGAGCGGCTGCGTCATGTCGATGCCATCGCGGCAACGCTTGCCGTACAGGCTCCCGACATCGTGCTGTTGTCTGAAGTCGACCAGGGCATGGCGCGCTCCGGCAACGGCCATCCGCTGCGCACCTTGGCCGACCGGCTCGGCCATGCTTTCGCCTACGGCGTCGAGTTCGTCGAACTCGGCGGCGGCAACGAGGCCGAGCGTTCAGCCACCGGCGAGGCCGCCAATGCGGAAGGCTTCCACGGCAATGCCGTGACCAGCGCTGTCCCGCTGCTCCGCCCCTTCCTGGTTCGTCTTGATGCCGCCGGCGGCTGGTTCCGGCCGGAACGCGGCCAGCCGCGCATCGGCGGGCGCATGGCGATCGGTGGCCAAGTGCAGATCGGCAACCGCAGGGTGACGGTCGTCTCGGTGCATCTGGAAAACCGCACCGATCCGGCCGGCAGGGCCATCCAGACGCGCCACCTCGTCGACGCCATCGACAAATATGATCCGGAAGCGCCGGTGCTGCTTGGCGGCGACTTCAACACGCTGACCGCAAGCCATGAGGAACGCCATGGCGATCCGGCGGCCTGGCTGGCGCGGGTCGCGGCCGAACCGGGCCGGCTGATCGATGTTGAACGCCACGAGCCGCTGTTCGCGGTCCTCGCCGGGAGCGGCTTTGACTGGCAGGCCGCCAACAACCTCGACCTGCCCACCCAACGGCGTGAGCCCGAGACGCCGGTCGGCCGCATCGACTGGTTCTTCACCCGCGGCCTCCTGGCCAGCGCGCCTGCCACTATCGCCGCCATATTGCCGGACGGCAGTCCGAGTTCGGATCATGAAGCCCTGGCGGTGACCATTCGCCTGAAATAGCTGGCCTCAGTCGGCAAAGCCTGTCTTCCCCGCAGCCATGTTGCGCCGGGAAGGCACGCTACGGTTGCAGCCGACTTCATCGATCCTTCAACAGCCAAGCATTATTCAGTCATATTTCGTCTTTTATTTCCAATGGGCTTGGGGAAGTAAGATGTTGACTGTCTACAATTGTATCGTGAACCAGCACGATCTGAGACTGGTCGCACTTGCCGCGCTGATCTGCGGGATTTCCTGTTTCTCCGCTGTCAGCCTGCTTCGCCACATCAGTCGCTCTACAGACCGGAACCGGCTGGCCTGGTTGATGATCGCGGCCACTTCGACCGGTTTCGGCATCTGGGCAACGCATTTCATCGCCATGCTTGCGTTCACGCCGGGCATACCCAGTGCCTACGATCCCTGGCTTTCCGTGCTTTCGCTCGCCGCCTCGGTCGCGCTGACGGCGGCCGGCATGTGGATCGCCACCTTGCGGGACGAGTTCGAGTATCGCCTCGTCGGCGGCGCCGTTCTGGGCGGCGGTATCGCGGCCATGCACTATATCGGCATGGCGGCATTCGAGGTCCAGGGCCGGATCGAATGGAACCTGTTGCTTGTCGCCGTTTCTTTGCTGGCAGGCGTAACGCTTGCGGCGTTGGCGCTGCATGTCGTTTTGCGCCGTCCCTCCTTGGCAGCAACATCCGTCGGCGCGGTGCTGCTGACGCTGGCGATCTGCACCTTGCATTTCATCGCCATGGGGGCCGTCTCGATCTTTCCCGATTCCTCGATCGTCATATCCGAATACACGATCGAGCCGACCTCGCAGGCTTTCGCGGCCGCCGCCGCCACGCTGGTGATCCTGGTGCTGTCGGCATCGGCGCTGTGGATCGATTTGCGCTTCCGTCGCCAGAAGCTTGAGGTCGACCGCATGCACGGCCTGGCCAATGCCGCCGTGGAGGGCCTGATCGTCTGCGACGGCAACCGCATCGTCAGCGCCAATGACAGCATGGGCAAGCTGACCGGCACGCTGGCCGCGACATTGAACGGCATGGAGTTGGGCGAGATCTTCGACGAACGCACAGCAAGCGACGCGGCGAGCGTTGAAGGCCAGCCGTGGGAGGCGGAGTTGAGGAACCGCGACGGAACGCGAATTCCCGTCGAGCTGATCGCCCGAAGCATCGACTATTGCGGCAAGCCTCATAACGTCATCGCTGTCCGTGACATCCGTGAACGCAAGAAGGCGGAAGAGGAGATCCTTCGCCTCGCCCATTTCGACCCGCTGACGGGACTTGCCAACCGCCGCTCCTTTTCCAGCCGTCTCGACGCGGAAATCGCATCGATGAACCGGAACGCAAATGCCGACAAGGGCGCCAAGCCCCGGCATCTCGCGCTTCTGCTGTTCGACCTCGACCGTTTCAAGGAGGTGAACGACCTTTACGGGCATGGCGCCGGCGATGCGATGCTGCAGAAGGTGGCGACCTGCGCTGCCGGCGTTCTGCGCCACGGCCAGTTGCTTGCGCGCCTCGGCGGCGACGAATTCGCCATCATCGCCCCCAACCTGCCCGACCCGCAGGCAGCGGGCCGCATTGCGGGGGCGCTGCTCGCCGCCATGCGTGAGGAGAACCGGGCCGCGGCTGGCGGCGGGCTGGTCTCGGCCAGCATCGGCATCGCGGTCTATCCGCTCGATGCCGAGGACCAGACCAGCCTGATCAGCCATGCAGATACGGCACTTTATCGCGCCAAGACCGAAGGCCGGGACACCTATCGCTATTTCGAGGCGTCGATGGGCGCCGAAGCCCGCGACAAGCGCATTATGGAGCACGAATTGCGCCAGGCCGTGGTGCGCGGCGAGTTCTACCTCGTCTACCAGCCGCAGAAGGAGATCAGCAGCGGCAGAATGGTCGGCTTCGAGGCCCTGATCCGCTGGCGCCATCCCGAACGCGGTGACGTCTCCCCAGCAATATTCATTCCGGTGGCCGAAGACAGCGGCGCCATTGGGCAGATCGGCGACTGGGTGCTCGACGCCGCCTGCGAGGAAGCCGCCCGCTGGGAAAATCCGCTGACGGTCGCCGTCAACGTCTCCGCGGTACAGCTTCACAATCCCAATTTCAGCCGCAAGGTCCACGAGACCCTGCTGAAGACAGGTCTTGCCCCGACAAGGCTGGAACTTGAGATCACCGAAACCGCGCTGGTGAAGGACATGCCGCGTGCGCTGGCAACCCTGCGGCAGGTCAAGTCGCTTGGTGTGCGCGTGGCCATGGACGATTTCGGAACCGGCTATTCCTCGCTTTCCAACCTGCGCGCCTTCCCCTTCGACAAGATCAAGATCGACTCGTCCTTCATCAAGGCAGTCGACACCAACGGTCAGGTCGCAGCGATCGTGCGCGCCGTGCTGGGGCTGGGGCGCGGCCTTGGTCTGCCGGTTCTTGCGGAAGGCGTCGAGACGCTTGGCGAGCTGAAGTTCCTGGATGCGGAAGCCTGCGAGATCGGCCAGGGCTACTATCTCGGCAAGCCGGCACCCATCGAAGCGTTCGACGACCTGACCGGCCACAGCAAGCGCACTCCGGTGCGCGCCGACAGTCGGGATGGCAGTCTCGTATTGCTCAAGCCAAGCGTGCGCTCAGCCTAGTCGCTTACGATCCGAGTGCCGTCTCGACCAGCCGCCTGGCGTCGGGCCCCGACCATTCGGCCGGGCCGTTCATATGGGCAATCAGGCAGCCTTCGCCGTCGATCAGCATGGTGACGGGAAGGCCGAGCGCCAGGCCGCGCGCCTTGAGGTCGTTGAACAGCGCCACCGTCGAATCCCGGTAGTAGCCGAGCGCCTCGACGCCGGTGTCCTTGAGAAATTTCTTCGGTTTCACATCGTCGCCGGCATCGACATTGACGGCGACCACCTGAAAGGTGTCGCTGCCTTTTTCCTTCTGCAGCGCATCGAGCGCCGGCATTTCGGCGCGGCACGGCGCGCACCACGTCGCCCAGAGGTTGAGCAGCACCGTCTTGCCGGCATGGTCCGCGATGGTCATCGGCTTGCCGTCCGGACCATTGAAGGCAAGGCTCTTCATCGACTGCGGCGGATCGGCGGGCAAAAGCGCGGCGACCTCGCCGGTGGCCGCGGCGGCGACCTTCTTGGCGCGGTCGCTCTTGGCCGCGCAGGCGACGTCATCCTTGCTGCCGCCGACCGCCACCTGGGCCGGTGCGTTGTTGCCAGACCGGCTCTCGCTGACATATACCGCGACCGCGCCGGCCAGCGCTCCCGCCACCAGGGCGGCGAGGATCAGGCGCGGGGCCGGGAAAAATCTGTTTCCGTCTGCCATTTTCTCAAAACTGCTCCGAAGCACGGGTTTTATAGCGATGAGCGACAAGAAGACCAGCAACCAGATGTGGGGCGGACGATTTGCCTCGGGTCCGGCCGCGATCATGGAAGCGATCAACGCGTCGATCTCGTTCGACCGCAAACTTTACGCGCAGGACATCCGCGGCTCGATCGCCCATAGCGAGATGCTGGCGCAAACGGGCATTATTTCGGCAGCCGATCAAGAAAAAATCGCTCACGGGCTGAACACGATCCTGAAAGAGATCGAGACCGGCAGCTTCGAGTTTTCGACCAAGCTCGAAGACATCCATATGAATGTCGAGGCCCGCCTCGCCGACATGATCGGCCCGGCCGCCGGCCGCCTGCACACCGCGCGCTCGCGCAACGACCAGGTGGCGGTGGATTTGAGGCTTTGGGTCAAGGACGAGTGCTTCCGCGTCGCCGAGGCGCTGAAGGGGCTTATGACTGCACTGCTGGAGCGGGCCGAGGAGCACGCGGCGACGGTGATGCCGGGCTTTACCCATATGCAGGCGGCACAGCCGGTGACCTTCGGCCACCACTGCATGGCCTATGTCGAGATGTTTTCGCGTGACCTGTCGCGCATGCGCGATGCGATCGAGCGCATGGATGAGAGCCCGCTCGGTGCCGCAGCCCTTGCCGGCACCAGCTTCCCGATCGACCGCCACCAAACCGCCAAGGCGCTCGGCTTCCGCGAGCCGATGCGCAATTCGCTGGACAGCGTTTCCGACCGCGATTTCGCGCTGGAATTCCTTAGCATGGCGGCGATCTGCGCCACGCATCTGTCGCGGCTGGCTGAGGAGATCATCATCTGGTCCACGCCGCAGTTCGGCTTCATCAGGCTGTCGGACTCGTTTTCCACCGGCTCCTCGATCATGCCGCAGAAGAAGAACCCCGACGCCGCCGAACTGGTGCGCGGCAAGACCGGCCGCGTTAACGGCCATCTGGTTGGCCTGCTGACGGTGATGAAGGGTATGCCTTTGACCTATGGCAAGGACATGCAGGAAGACAAGGAATCGGTGTTCGATGCCGCTGAGACGCTCGACCTGATGCTGGCGGCGATGACCGGCATGGTCTCGGACATGACGGTCAACGCCGCCGCGATGAAGAAGGCTGCCGGTTCCGGCCATGCGACCGCGACCGACCTCGCCGACTGGCTGGTGCGCACACTCGGCCTGCCCTTCCGCGAGGCTCATCATGTCACCGGCCGCGCAGTGGCGCTGGCCGAGGAGAAGAAGGTAAGTCTGGAAAAGCTTTCGCTGGAGGACCTGCAGTCGATCAATCCCGGCATCACATCGGATATTTTCTCGGTGCTGGCGGTGCAGAATTCGGTCAAGAGCCGCACCAGCTTCGGCGGCACCGCGCCGTCAGAAGTGAGGAAGCAGATCCGCTATTGGAAAAAGCGCGTCGCAAAGGCGTGATGCCCCGATATTGCGACGGCGATATCCGGGATATTGCAACCGGCAATATCCGGGGTGCAATGCGCCGAGAACTCGGCTAAAAGCGGCGGCTGACAAAACGTTTCGGACGGATGGATCGATGACCGGAAGCAGGATTTTGGTGACGCTGACGCTGCTGGTGGCGATGGCCGCCGTGACCGCCTGCGGCCGCAAGGCCGGTCTCGACACGCCCTATGAGGCGGCCGAACAGGCGCGCAAGGATGCCGAGAGGGCCAAGCAGCCTTTGCCGCCGGAGCCCGAAAAACCGGTCAAGGACAAGAAGTTCATCCTCGACCCGCTGATCTAGAACCGATCAGATCGGGTTTGGTCTTCTAAACCCGATCTCTTCGTGCTCCAACTTTCCGGAACCACTCTCGTGAACCATTTCGACTACCGCGACGGCGTGCTGCATGCCGAGGACGTGGCAATCCCCGATATCGCCGCACAGGTCGGCACGCCGTTCTACTGCTACTCCACCGCCACTTTGACCAGGCACTACCGCGTGTTCGCCCACGCCTTCGCCGGGCTCGACGCGCTGGTCTGCTACGCCATGAAGGCCAATTCCAACCAGGCCGTGTTGCGCATCCTGGCCAGGCTCGGCGCCGGCGCCGACGTGGTCTCGGAAGGCGAATTGCGCCGGGCGCTGGCCGCCGGCGTCCCGGCCAGCAAGATCCTGTTCTCCGGCGTCGGCAAGACCGCGCGCGAAATGGACTTTGCGCTGGAAGCCGGCATCCTGTGCTTCAACGTCGAATCCGAGCCGGAGCTTGAGCTGCTTTCGGCGCGCGCCGTGGCGCTCGGTAAGGTGGCGCCGATCTCGTTGCGCATCAATCCCGATGTCGACGCCAAGACCCACAAGAAGATCTCCACCGGCAAGGCCGAGAACAAGTTCGGTATTGCGTGGCAGCGGGCGCGGCAGGTCTATGCCCGGGCAGCGACGCTTCCGGGCATCAAGATCACCGGCATAGACACCCATATCGGCAGCCAGATCACTGAGTTGCAGCCCTTCGACGACGCCTTCGCCCTGCTGGTCGAGCTGGTCGGCGCGCTGCGCGCCGATGGCCATGCCATCGATCATGTCGATCTCGGCGGCGGGCTGGGCATTCCCTATCGTGTCGACAACAACCCGCCACCTTTGCCAGATGCCTATGCCCAGGTCGTCAGGAAGCATGTCACCAAGCTCGGGCTGAAGGTGATGTTCGAGCCGGGCCGGCTGATCGTCGGCAATGCCGGCATCCTCGTCTCGGAAGTGATCTTCGTGAAGGAAGGCGACGCCAAGAATTTCCTCGTCGTCGACGCCGCCATGAACGATCTGATCCGGCCGACGCTCTACGATGCCTTCCACGACATCAGACCGGTCGTGCAGCCGCCGGCCGACACGCCGCGCATGATGGTCGACGTGGTCGGCCAGGTCTGCGAGACCGGTGACTATCTCGGCCTCGACCGTGACTTGCCCAGGCTGAAGGCTGGCGATCTGGTTGCCGTCTCCACGGCCGGCGCCTACGGCGCCGTGCAGGCCGGCACCTACAACACCCGGCTATTGGTGCCCGAGGTTCTGGTCGACGGCGATCGTTTCCACGTCGTGCGTCCGCGCCTGACCTATGACGATCTGATCGGGTTGGATTCGGTGCCCGACTGGCTTGCGTAGAAGCCTCCGTCCGGCGACGCTACAGCCGGTTCTGGAGGAGCGCCCTTGTGTCGGCGATCCTGTCTTCGTCGCGGCGGTAGAACGTCCATTGCTTGATGCGCTTGGGCCGCAGCAGGCCGGCCTGGGTAAGCACTCGCATATGCTCGGAGAGCGTCGCTTGCGTGATGCCAAGCTTCTCGGCGATCAGCAGCGCGCAAACGCCGTCCTCGACCAGATCGCCGTCCGCCTGGGTCGGGAAATGCGCGCGCGGATCCTTCAGCCAGTCGAGGATCTGCAGCCTGCGCTCGTTGGCGATCGCCTTGAAGACATCAACCTCTTGCATTTAGCCATTTTGCCAAGTTACTAATTACTGTCAATCCCGAGGAGATCACCATGTCGCAGGGCAACACCGTCACACGCGAGCGCATTGCCGCGATGGAACCGCGCATCCGGCCCTATATCAGGCACACGCCGGTGCTGCGCGTCGACATGGCCGACTTCGACCGGCCACCGCTGGCGGTCGACCTCAAGCTCGAATGCCTGCAGCATTCCGGCTCGTTCAAGGCGCGCGGCGCCTTCACCAATCTGCTCGAACGGCCAGTCCCCAAGGCCGGCGTCGTCGCCGCCTCGGGCGGCAATCATGGCGCCGCCGTCGCCTATGCCGCCATGCGGCTTGGCCACAAGGCGACCATCTTTGTTCCCGAAGTGAGCCCACAGGCCAAGCTAGACCGCATTCGCGGCTATGGCGCCGACCTGGTCGTCGGCGGTGCCCGCTACGCCGAGGCGCTGGCCGCCAGCGAACGCTTCGCGCAGGAAACCGGCGCCTTGCAGATCCACGCCTTCAACCAGGAGGAGACGCTGGTCGGCCAGGGCACGCTCGGGCTCGAGATCGAGGCGGACTTGCCTGAGATCGACACGCTGCTGGTCGCCGTCGGCGGTGGCGGTCTGATCGGCGGCATCGCCGCCTGGTATGCCGGCCGCATCCGCATCATCGCCATTGAGCCGGAGGGCGCGCCGACGCTTCATCGTGCCTTCGAGGCCGGCCACCCCGTCGACGCCCCGGCGGAAGGCATAGCCGCCGATTCGCTAGCGCCGAAGCGCGTCGGCGAAATGATGTTCCCGATCGCCGAAGCCTTCGTCGAACGCTCCATCCTGGTCAGCGACGACGACATCATCGCCGCCCAGAAGGCGCTGTGGGACCGGGTGCGCATCATCTCCGAGCCGGGTGGGGCCGCCGCCTTCGCCGCGATCCTGTCCGGCCGCTACACGCCGGCACCTGGCGAACGCGTCGCCGTGCTGGTCTGTGGCGCCAACGCAAACCCCGCCAATTTCTGATTGCAACCAGTGCGGCGAGCTTCACGTTTTTTGAAAGCGCCTCGCCTTTGCCGTGTTTGCTGGTATTCTTCGAGTCGTGAGGATCGGGCTATCCTGCCTGATTCCAGGAAGGGCCGATGACGCAACGACCCACCTCTAGCGATCGCGGTCTCGCCGGGCGCCTTGCGCTCAGCCGGCTGGCGACGCGGCTCTCGATGATGGTCGAGCGCGGCTGGCCGTTGCTGCTGCCGCTGATCATTGTCGCCAGCCTGTTCCTGAGTATCTCCTGGTTCGGCGTTTTCTCGCGGCTGCCGGATGTGGTGCGCATCGGCCTTGTCGTCGCGTTCGGCGTGGCGGGGCTGGCGGCGCTCTATCCGCTGCGCTTCTTCCGCCTGCCTGGTGCCGCCGAGGTCGATCGCCGCATCGAGGCCGCAAACAAACTGCTGCACAGCCCCGTGCTGGTGCAGGCCGACCGGCCAAGCGGCAGGGAAAGCAGCTTCTCGCAGGCGCTGTGGCGCGAACACCAGAAGCGCATGGCGGCAAGGCTCGATAGCCTCAGCGCCGACCTGCCGCGCACACGCGTGCCGGAGCGCGACCCCTGGGCGCTGCGCGCCGTGGCGGCGTTGCTGCTCGTCACCGCCTTTGCCTTCTCCTTCGGGCCGACCGGCGGCAGGATAGGCGACGGCTTCAGCGCCCACGGCGCGCACGATGCCGTGCCGCCGCGCATCGATGCGTGGGTTACGCCGCCGGCCTACACCGGCAAGCCGCCGATCTTCCTGACCGCCGACGCCAACCAAGCGACGCCGACGTTTCATGTCCCCGAGGGCAGCGATGTCTCCTTGCGTGTCACCGGCGGCTCGGGCGAGGAAACGCTCGCCTATGCCGACAAGGATGGCAATGCGCGCACCATCGACCCGGCCGGGCCGCAGGCGGCCACCGCCAAGCCAGCCGCAAGCCCGGCGGCGCCAACCAAGATACGCCAGTTCACGGGCAAGCTGACCGGCGACGGCACGCTGACGCTGAAATCGGGTGAGGATCAGCTCGGACGCTGGGCCTTTGCCGTGATCGCGGACAAGCCGCCGCAGATCCGCTTCGTCGGTGAGCCCAAGCGCGCCGCCAATGGCGCCTTCGAACTCAACTACCAGATCGACGACGATTATGGCGCGGCCACCGCCAAGGCGGTCTTCGAACTGGCCGACCCGCAGGCGCCGGAAGCGCACCCGCTCTACGGCCCGCCCGACATGCCGCTGGCGCTGCCGCGCCGCGGCGGCAAGTCGAATGCCGCCAAGACCACCAAGGACCTGACCGAGCATGTCTGGGCCGGCAGCAGCATCAAGCTGACGCTGGTCGCCACCGACGACGCCGGCCACACCGCGTCGAGCGAGACCAAGACGCTGGTGATGCCGGAGCGGCCGTTCGCCAACCCGCTGGCGCGGGCGGTGATCGAGCAGCGCCGCTTGCTGGCGCTCGACGCCAATGCCAAGCCGCGCGTGCTCGACCTGATCGACGCCATCACGCTGCGGCCCGAAGACACCTTCGACAACATGTCCCACTACCTCGCCATCATGAGCGCGCGCAGCCGGCTGAAGCTGGCCGGCAACGACGATCAGTTGCGCAGCGAGGTCGCCTATCTCTGGGAAATCGCGCTCGGCATCGAGGAGGGCAACCTGTCGGCCGCCGAGAAGCGGCTGCGCCAGGCGCAGCAGGCCCTGCAGGACGCCATCAAGAACGGCGCCAGCGACCAGGAAATCGAAAAGGCGATGAAGGAACTGCGCGAGGCGATGAACCAGTTCCTGCAGGAATTCGCCGAACGCGCCAAGCAGAATCCGAACGCGCCGCAGATGCAGCAGAACGGCCAGGAACTGCGCCAGAGCGACATCGACCGGATGATGGACCAGATCGAGAATCTGGCGAAGTCGGGCGACCGCGACAAGGCGCAGCAATTGCTGTCGCAGCTGCAAGACATGATGAACAATCTCCAGGCCGGCCGTCAGCAGCAAGGCGGTGAGCAGGACAGCCAGATGCGCCAGCAGATGGACAAGCTCGGCGAGATCCTGCGGCGCCAGCAGGAGATGATGAACGACACCTTCCGTATGGACCAGATGCAGCGTGGCGAGCGTCAGCGCGGAGAGAACCGCGACGAGCAACTTGGCCAGGGCGGCGGCGAGGACCAGGACAAACCCGGCGTCGGCAAGGACCGCGATCCGCTCGCCAGGCCGAAGCCGATGACGCCGCAGGAATTCGCCGATGCGCTGAAGCAGCTTCAGGAAGGCCAGGGCCAGCTGAAAAGCGATCTCGATAGGCTGAAGAAGAGCCTCGAAGGCATGGGTATGGAGCCCAATGAAGGATTTGGCGAGGCCGGCAAATCCATGGGCAGTGCCGAGCAGGCGCTTGGCGAGGGCCAGGGCGACGAGGCCGTTGGCCACCAGGGCCGGGCGCTCGAGGCGCTGCGCAGGGGCGCCAAGGACATGATGAAGCAGATGCAGGCCATGCAGGGCGACCAGGGCGGCAGCCAGGAAGGCGGGCGTCAGCAGAATGCCGACCGCGACCCGCTCGGCCGGCCGCGCGCCAGCCAGGGTCCTGATTTCGGCGATTCGGTGAAAGTCCCCGACGAGATCGACGTCCAGCGCGCCCGTCAGATCCTTGAAGCGATCCGCAAGCGGCTCGGCAACGCGCTCAGCCCGGATATCGAGCGCAGCTATCTCGAACGGCTGCTTGAGCTGAAATAGGGACCGCCGCCCCCAAGCCCTGCCCGACCCCCCTCCCGAACGGTTGCAACAC